>NZ_AP025508.1:0-644929 GCF_024347615.1 Vibrio splendidus
GTGTCATCTTCGCTTTGGTTGCAATGCTTGCAACAGCTTCAAGAAGAGTTACCAGCTACAGAATTCAGTATGTGGGTACGTCCGTTACAAGCGGAGCTCAATGGTAATACTCTAACTCTATTTGCACCAAACCGATTTGTACTCGATTGGGTGCGCGATAAGTACCTAAATAGCATTAACCGTTTGCTACAAGAATATTGTGGTAATGATATCCCACATCTTCATTTTGAGATTGGAAGTAAACGAGTCATTGCTCCAAGGTCTGAGGTTATCGCCCCTGCTCGTACACGTACCGCTGCTGATGTAGCCGCTGAGTCGTCTGCACCTGCGCAGCTACAAGCACGTAAACCAGTACACAATATCTGGCGTGATGAAGAACCTGTAGCGGTTGATCTTAATCACCGTTCAAACGTGAACCCAAAACATAAGTTCAATAACTTTGTTGAAGGTAAGTCGAACCAACTGGGTTTGGCTGCGGCACGTCAGGTTTCTGATAACCCAGGAACCGCTTACAACCCGTTGTTTTTGTATGGTGGTACTGGTTTAGGTAAAACGCACTTGTTGCATGCGGTGGGTAACGCCATTGTTGATAATAAGCCGAATGCTAAAGTGGTTTACATGCACTCAGAGCGCTTTGTTCAAGACATGGTGAAAGCGCTCCAAAACAATGCGATTGAAGAATTTAAGCGCTACTACCGTAGTGTTGATGCATTGCTTATCGATGATATCCAATTCTTTGCTAATAAAGAGCGCTCTCAAGAAGAGTTCTTCCATACCTTTAATGCACTGCTTGAAGGCAATCAACAGATCATCCTAACGTCTGACCGTTATCCAAAAGAGATCAACGGGGTAGAGGATCGTCTTAAATCCCGCTTCGGTTGGGGTTTGACGGTTGCGATTGAGCCACCTGAGCTTGAGACTCGTGTGGCGATCTTGATGAAGAAAGCAGAAGACCACCAAATTCATCTTGCGGATGAAGTGGCGTTCTTTATTGCGAAGCGTTTACGCTCTAACGTTCGTGAGCTAGAAGGCGCATTGAACCGTGTTATTGCGAATGCAAACTTTACTGGCCGTCCGATCACGATCGATTTCGTGCGTGAAGCACTGCGTGACTTACTTGCCCTGCAAGAAAAACTGGTCACCATTGATAACATTCAAAAGACAGTCGCTGAATACTACAAAATCAAAGTCGCTGATCTATTATCTAAACGTCGTTCTCGTTCTGTTGCTCGTCCGCGCCAATTGGCGATGGCACTGGCTAAAGAGCTGACTAACCACAGCTTGCCTGAGATTGGCGATGCATTCGGTGGCCGTGACCACACGACCGTGCTGCACGCTTGTCGTAAGATTGCTCAGCTGCGTGAAGAGAGCCACGACATTAAAGAAGATTATTCGAACTTGATTCGTACCCTTTCTTCTTAATACACAGTATTCTTAACCTTAATAAGCAGAATCTTGGCCACGTACTATTACGCAGTGCCATTTAGACCGTAAGAGCAAGATATGAAATTTACCATTGAACGTAGTCACCTGATAAAGCCATTACAACAAGTATCTGGCGCACTCGGTGGCAGGCCAACGCTTCCAATTCTAGGAAACCTACTGATTAAAGTAGAAGATAACGTGTTGTCGATGACAGCGACGGATCTAGAAGTTGAATTGATCAGCCGTGTAACGCTTGAAGGTGATTTCGAAGCGGGCAGTATTACCGTACCTTCACGTAAGTTCCTAGATATCTGTCGCGGTTTGCCAGATAGCTCAGTGATCACTGTGGTATTGGATGGTGACCGTGTTCAGGTTCGTTCTGGTCGTAGCCGTTTCTCATTGGCAACATTACCTGCGGCAGATTTTCCAAATATTGAAGATTGGAGCAGTGAAGTTGAAGTGTCAGTGACACAAGCTGAATTGCGCGGTCTTATCGAGAAAACACAATTCTCAATGGCGAACCAAGACGTTCGTTACTACCTCAACGGTATGTTGTTTGAGATTGAAGGTTCTATCTTACGTAGTGTTGCAACTGATGGTCACCGTATGGCGGTATCTCAAGCGCAACTGGGTGCTGATTTTGCTCAGAAGCAGATCATTGTTCCTCGTAAAGGTGTGCAAGAGTTAGTGAAGCTACTGGATGCTCCTGAACAGCCAGTAACGCTGCAGATTGGTAACTCTAACGTGCGTGCTGAAGTGAACAACTATGTATTCACTTCTAAGCTTGTTGATGGTCGTTTCCCGGATTATCGCCGCGTAATGCCACAAAATACCACTAAGACATTAGAAGCTGGCTGCGATGAGTTACGTTCAGCGTTTTCTCGTGCTGCGATTCTGTCGAATGAAAAATTCCGTGGTGTTCGCGTTAATCTTGTCGATACCGAGATGCGTATTACAGCGAACAACCCAGAACAAGAAGAAGCGGAAGAAGTACTAGACGTCACCTTCGACGGTGACGCACTAGAGATTGGCTTTAACGTAAGCTACGTATTGGATGTATTGAACACACTGCGTTGTGAGCAGGTTCGAATCTCAATGTCAGACGCGAATGCGAGTGCCTTGATTGAAAACGCACAAGATGACAGCGCGATGTACGTTGTTATGCCGATTCGTTTGTAACTGTGTTTATTTATACATTATGTTTGCTTATCAACAACGTTTGTCTATCGAGCCGTGATTGAAGATTAATATGAAGACGTTATGCCTTTATCGCGCTTAATCGTAAAGCAGTTTAGAAATATTGAAGCCTGTGACATTCAACCGTCATCAGGCTTTAACTTTCTTATAGGGGCTAACGGAAGCGGCAAAACCAGTGTCCTTGAAGCGGTGTATCTGCTCGGACATGGTCGCTCATTCAAAAGCTCCTTAACCGGTCGTATCATTCAAAATGAGTGTAGCGAACTGTTTGTCCATGGCCGTTTTATGACCTCGGATCAATTTGAGCTGCCAATTGGCATTAATAAGCAGCGCGATGGCACCACAGAGGTTAAAATAAGCGGTCAAACTGGGCAAAAATTGGCTCAGTTAGCTCAAGTCTTACCTTTGCAGTTGATTCACCCCGAAGGGTTTGATTTACTAACCGATGGACCTAAGCATCGCCGCGCATTCATTGATTGGGGAGTCTTCCACAGTGAGTCGGGTTTTTATGATGCTTGGGGCAGGGTAAAGCGCCTCAATAAACAGCGTAATGCATTATTGAAAACGGCGACGAACTATCGAGAACTGAGCTATTGGGATCAAGAATTAGCCCGTTTAGCTGAAAGCATCAGCCAGTGGCGTGCCACGTACGTTGAACAGCTTAAAGAAGTCGCCGAAGAAATCTGTGCAACCTTCTTACCTGAGTTTGAGATAAAGATTAACTACTATCGAGGCTGGGATAAAGACACCCCATACGCCGAGATATTAGAAAAGAATTTTGAAAGGGATCAGCAGCTTGGTTACACCTTTAGTGGACCAAACAAAGCGGATCTAAAGATAAAAGTGAACGGCACTCCAGTGGAAGATGTCTTGTCACGAGGTCAGTTGAAGTTGATGGTGTGCGCGCTACGAGTAGCACAAGGGCAACACCTCACTCAAATGACAGGTAAGCAGTGCATCTACTTGATAGATGACTTTGCTTCCGAATTAGATAGCCAACGCCGAGCTCGTCTTGCTGAGTGTTTAAAGGCGACCCAGGCTCAAGTTTTTGTAAGCTCTATTACCGCTGATCAGATTGCAGATATGCATGACGAAAATAGCAGGATGTTTCATGTGGAACATGGCAAAATAGAGCAAGGATAATTAGTCAGAGAGTAACTATGTCAGATAATTACGATTCATCGAGTATTAAAGTACTGAAGGGTCTGGATGCGGTACGTAAGCGTCCTGGAATGTACATTGGCGACACGGATGATGGTACCGGTCTGCACCACATGGTTTTTGAGGTGGTAGATAACTCTATTGATGAAGCACTCGCTGGTCACTGTAATGACATCATCGTAACTATCCATGAAGATAGTTCTGTGTCAGTAAGCGATGACGGCCGTGGTATTCCAACTGAATTGCACCCAGAAGAAAAAGTATCAGCAGCAGAAGTAATCATGACGGTTCTTCACGCTGGTGGTAAGTTCGATGATAACTCGTACAAAGTATCTGGTGGTCTGCACGGTGTTGGTGTTTCAGTAGTTAACGCACTTTCTAAGCAAGTTACTCTTACTATCCATCGCGGTGGCAAAATCCACACTCAAACATACTGCCACGGTGAGCCTCAAGCGCCACTAGCGGTTGTGGGTGACACGGACAAAACAGGTACAGAGATTCGTTTCTGGCCGAGTGAAGAAACCTTCAATAACATCGAGTTCCATTACGATATTTTAGCTAAGCGTCTACGCGAGCTATCATTCTTGAACTCAGGTGTATCAATTAAGCTAATCGATAAGCGCGAAGAAGACAAAATGGATCACTTCGAATACGAAGGCGGTATCCAAGCGTTTGTTGAGCACTTAAACACCAACAAAACACCGATTATTCAGAAAATATTCCATTTCGATCATGAGCGTGAAGACGGTATTACCGTTGAAGTTGCTATGCAATGGAATGACGGTTACCAAGAAAATATTTATTGCTTCACCAACAACATCCCTCAACGTGATGGTGGTGCTCACTTAGCGGGTTTCCGTGGTGCACTAACTCGTACATTGAACAGCTTCATGGACAAAGAAGGCTTCTCGAAGAAAGCGAAGACTTCAACATCAGGTGATGATGCCCGTGAAGGTTTGACAGCGATTGTTTCGGTGAAAGTGCCAGATCCTAAATTCTCAAGCCAAACTAAAGACAAGCTGGTTTCTTCAGAAGTGAAGTCTGCCGTTGAGTCTACGATGGGTGAGAAACTGTCTGAGTTCCTAATTGAGAACCCAGGTGAAGCGAAAATCGTTTGTTCTAAAATTATCGATGCAGCACGTGCTCGTGATGCGGCGCGTAAAGCTCGTGAGATGACACGTCGTAAAGGCGCATTAGATTTAGCGGGTCTTCCAGGTAAACTAGCTGACTGTCAGGAAAAAGATCCTGCACTGTCTGAACTATATATTGTGGAAGGAGACTCTGCTGGCGGATCAGCTAAGCAGGGGCGTAACCGTAAGAACCAAGCAATCCTACCGCTTAAAGGTAAAATCCTTAACGTAGAGAAAGCACGTTTCGATAAAATGCTGTCTTCTCAAGAAGTCGCAACGCTAATCACAGCACTTGGTTGTGGTATTGGCCGTGACGAATACAACCCAGATAAACTGCGTTACCACAACATCATCATCATGACCGATGCCGATGTCGATGGTTCTCACATCCGCACTCTGCTACTGACGTTCTTCTACCGTCAAATGCCTGAACTGATTGAACGTGGTTACATCTACATTGCTCAGCCACCGCTTTACAAAGTGAAGAAGGGTAAGCAAGAGCAGTACATCAAAGATGAAGATGCGATGAACCAGTATCAAGTATCTTTGGCTTTAGATAATGCAGAATTGCACGTAAACCCTGAAGCACCTGCGTTTACTGGTGAAGGCTTAGAGAAGCTTGTTCATCAATATAATGCGGGTATTAAGCTGGTTGATCGTATGAGCCGTCGTTACCCACGAGCACTGATTCACGAACTGATTTATGTACCTCGCCTAACCGCTGAGCAGTGTCATGATGAAGCGGCAGTTGAAGCTTGGGGTAAGCAGCTTGTAGAGCAGCTAAACGGCAAAGAAGCGGGTGCGAGCCAATATTCTCTTGAAGTTGAAAAACACGAAGAGCTAGGTTTAAGCGTTCCTAAGATTGTAGTGCGTACACACGGTGTTACTCACGAACATGTACTCAGCATTGACCTTATCAACTCGAAAGAGTTTGGTAAGCTAGCAGACCTTTCTGAAGCGCTTGACGGCTTGATTGAAGAAGGCGCTTACATCAAGCGTGGTGAGCGTACTCAAGCGGTTTCTAGCTTTGTTGAAGCTCTGAACTGGTTAGTGAAAGAGTCTCGTCGTGGCCTGAGCCTACAACGATACAAAGGTCTAGGTGAGATGAACCCTGATCAGCTTTGGGAAACAACGATGGATCCTGAAACTCGTCGTATGATGCAAGTAACGATTGAAGATGCTGTTGGTGCTGACCTGTTGTTTACAACGTTGATGGGCGACCAAGTAGAACCGCGTCGTAACTTCATCGAAGAGAATGCATTGAAAGTAGCAAACCTAGACGTTTAGTATCTTTGATACTTCGCTCTTTCGCTTAATTTCTGTGTCAGAGGTGCTCACATACATTCGTATGCTCCGCGCCTCTTCCTTGAACTAAAACGAAATAGCTTCGTCTCAAAAAACTCAATATCTTATTGAAAAGACTGTCAGAAATGACGGTCTTTTTTTGTTTTTAAGTGATTGAAAAATATTGGATTGGAAAAATAATTGAAAATAATCCCTTGAAACTATTTTGCTCAATCCACATATCTAGTTGTGAAGAGGATGACTGTCTTGCTCTACAAGAGAAGAAACAGAACCTTCATAATCGTTGCTAGAGTATCGCTCAATAGAGGATAACTTTGGCAGCACACAATTTAAAAATTGATTCATTGTCATGTCCCAGCGTTGTCGCCAAACGAGGTGAAACCCGAGGAATGCGAACTGAATCCCTTAGCTGTTTACTGAATCACTCACAGGTTCGATCTCAGTAAAAATCACAGCTAAGACTATTGCTTACTAAAAGGATAGCATTATGAGAACTGTAGATTTCACTCCACTTTACCGCAACGCAATCGGCTTCGATCGTCTATTCAATATGATGGAAGCGAACACATCAAAAAATGCTTCTGGCGGTTACCCTCCGTATAACATCGAGCAAAAAGACGAGAATAACTACCGTATTACTATGGCAGTCGCTGGTTTTGCAGATGACCAATTAGATCTTACTCAAAAAGAGAACATGCTAATTGTGAAAGGTGAGCGTAAAGCAGAAGCCGAGAAAACCTTCGTATATCAAGGTATTGCAGAGCGCGATTTCGAACGTAAATTCCAACTGGCTGACTACGTAAAAGTGGTGGGCGCAAGCATGGAAAATGGTCTTCTTCACATCGACCTAGAACGCGAAATCCCAGAAGCGATGCAACCGCGTAAGATTGCTATTAATGGTAATAGTCTTCTAGAAGGTTAAGCGTTATTAGCTCATTTGAGCTAATAAATATCGGGAAGTAAAAGTGAAAGAGCACCAGTACCTTGAAGAAGGTCGGTGCTCTTTTTGTATTTAGGTTACAGTAACCTAAAAGGTTTTATTACTGTTCTGAGTAAGCCTTTTTCACTTCTTCAGCAATGATTGAAATGCCTTTCTGCATCGCCTCATCATCTTGCACGTAGTTCATGCGTAGACATTGATGGGCATGATCCCACTCGTCTTCTTGGCCGATAAAGAAATATTCACCCGGAACAATCAATACGCCACGAGCTTTGAGGCGGTCGTACAGCTCCATGGTGGTAATCGGCAGTTCATCAAACCATAGCCATAAGAAAATCGCGCCTTCAGGCTTGTGGATACGGAAGCGAGGGTCATCGATCGCTTCTTGTAAAAGCTCAACTGCACGTAGAGATTTATCTTTATAGAAAGGTTTGATCACCTCACTACTCAAGCGCAGTAAATCGCCTTTTTCAATCATGTGGTTAGCAATCGCAGGACCAACACTATTGGGTGCTAGGCTGATGATGCCATTCATGTTGGTCAGAGCTTGTGTTACTTCTTCGCTCGCAATCACGATACCGCAACGCACACCAGGCAAACCAAGCTTAGATAAGCTCATGCACAGAATGGTATTTTCATTCCAGAACGGCTCGACATCTTCAAAGATGATGTTTGGAAACGGCAGGCCGTAAGCATTATCGATCAGTAGCGGAATGTTGTTTTCACGCGCCAGTTTATCTAGTTTACGTACTTCTTCGTCGGTCAGCACGTTACCGGTTGGGTTGGTTGGGCGAGAGGCACAGATAGCGGCAACCGAGTCATCAACCTTGAGCTTTTCAAAATCAACGTGGTATTTAAACTGGCGGTTTTCTAGCAGTTCGATCTCTGGGTGGTAAGAGATAAAAATATCGTCATCAATGCCAGCATCGCCGTAGCCGATGTATTCAGGCGCGATCGGTAACAATATTTTCTTGTGTGATCCGTCTGGCTGTTGGCCTGCTAAAAGATTGAATAGGTAAAAGAAGCCACTTTGACTGCCGTTGGTCAGGCTGATGTTCTTCTCGCTAATGTCCCAACCATAAGTTTCTTTCAGCATTGCCGCTAACGACTTAATGAAGCTGTCTTTGCCTTGCGGACCATCGTAGTTGGCGAGGGCGGCGATGAGTTCTCCACTGGCGAGCATGTCGGCACTGGCTTGGTTAAAGTAATCGAGCATGGCTGGGATAGCGGCTGGGTTGCCACCTCCGAGCATGATTGCACCAGGAGTGCGCAGGCCATCATTCAAATCATCCATTAAACGAGTGATTCCAGAGTATCGATTAAATTTTTCACCAAACTTAGAGAACTGCATTACTTATTTTACCTAATTCATTGTGATTGCTTGTTATGTGTCATTAAGGCAGACCTTATGTCTACCATCAGTGTGTTCCTTGAACATACCGCAATGTTTTTGCGACGCATAGCGCCAAATGCTCTAACGTGAAAAAAACTTCTATAAAGTTTAACTAATGAGTGTCTGCTTTCTTATTGAACGAGTGTTTCGTGATCAAAAAAGGAGAAGCCTAAGCTTCTCCTTTTAATTTGTGCGGGTTATTTCAATCAGCGTTTACTTCGAGCCGGTATAAACGACTAATACCTTGTCATCTTGGTATTGGCGTTCGAACGCATAGTAGCCCTTGCTGTTACGAATGATGTGCTTACCTTGGGCTACCGCTGGGTGGCGTTGGCGGAATTGGCCAAGCGCTTGCCAGTGTTCCAGCAACTCTGCCCGTTCACCTGTGATTTGATCCCAAGGCATGTCAGAGCGAGTGCCTTGCATTGGGTCGGAGCCTGTTGGGCCGAAATTACGAGCGATTTCATCGCCGTAATAGATCTGCACCGCACCGGGAGCCAGCATCAACGCGTTGGCAGCTTTGGTTTGTTTTGCAAAGTCACTGCCATGTTGTGTCCAGAATAACGAGGTGTCGTGAGATGAAAGGTAACTCAACACGTTGAACTCGCTGTCACTGTTGATCTTGTCTGCGTAGCGCAGGTAGTCAGCATCGAGATCGGATAGACACTTAAGTGCTTTGGGTGCGATATCACTCTGGAATTCAAAGTTGATGATCGAATCAAACCCGTTAGCGAAATAGTCTGATTTCACCACGCTGTGTGCCCATACTTCACCCGTCATCCAGAATGGTAGGTCATCCAACGCTTTGTCTGGGTTGTTTTGCTTCCATTCTGCAAGCGCTTGGTTAGTGCTCTCTTTAAGCTCTGCCCACGCATCTAACTCAACGTGCTTGGCGGTATCGACCCTAAAACCATCAACGCCATATTCACGTACCCAGTCAGACAACCAAGTGATGAGGTGTTCACGAGGAGTTTGGAGTTCATCTGTAGCGCTGGTGGACTTGTTGCGATAGAAGTTCGGTAGCCCAGTTGTCTCTGTCGATTCTGTTTTGAAATCGGGTAGGTGTGCCAAAGACATGGTGAGGTTGTTGTAACCCGGAGAGTCATAAGCACCAATGTCGCTGCGTAACCAAGCTTTACCCCACCATTTCTCCCACGCTTCTTTGTCACTGTAAGATATGTAGTTATTGAAGTAGTGCCAGTTCTGGCCTGCTTCTGGTTGCCAATCTGTCCAGTTTTCGCCAAGGGTTTGTTTAGCTTGTTCATCCGTGAGGTTGAGCTTACCAAAATCAAACTCTTGCATGTCGGCAAGTGTCGCATAACCGGTGTGGTTCATTACCACATCCCAAACAACGCGAATGCCTTTGCTGTGCGCGGTATCGATGAAGGTTTTCAGCTCGTCTTCGGTGCCCATGTTGTCATCGAGCTTGGTCCAATCTTGATGGTAGTAGCCGTGGTAGCCGTAGTGTTTGAAGTCACCGCGATCACCGCCGCCAACCCAGCCATGGATCTGCTCTAGTGGAGAGGTAATCCAGATGGCATTGGCACCGAGTGATTCTATGTAGTCGAGTTTTTCGGTTAACCCGGCTAAGTCACCACCGTGGAAGGTGGCTATTTCATCTTGTCCATCTTGGCTACGATTGTAACTGTTGTCGTTATCAGGGTTGCCATTGTGGAAGCGGTCGGTCATCACGAAGTAAACCGTGGCGTTGTCCCAACTAAAATCGGCTTTGGTTTCTGGTTCTACTTTCTCGAGTAGCAGAACGCCTTGGCTATTTTCTGCTGGCTGCATGGTGACGCTGCCATTGGTAACTGTGACTTGTGTACCTGAAAGAGCATCTCTTACTAGAGTACCTTCATCAAAGGTTTGAGTAACATCGATGGTGGTTGGCTGGTCACTAAGTACTGGGCAGGCAAAGCTTTGAACTTGTTGTTGCTTTGGCTTTATCTGTACCGTGAGTTCATTGGTCTGTGGGTTGAGCGTAAACTGGTAGGTGTTAGCGCGAAAGACCTTGATGGCGATTTCAGAATTCTCGGCACAGTCGTCTAGACGAAGGGGTTTATTGAATTTGATGCGACTCTCTTCAGCCAAAGCATAGTTAGTACCACAGGTCTTTTGAGCGTCGCTGATAGAGAAGGTATAGCTACCTTTGGCGAGTTCCTGTTCTGCAATTACGGTGCCTTTACCTGATGATTCAAATACGACAGTGTCGTTATCAATTGTCAGTAATAGGTTATTGTCACTGGTTTGGCTGCATGCGCTGAGTGCGAGCATTGAAAGCGCGAGTACTGTCTTTTTCATTGTTCCCTTCCCCTGAATAAACAGGTTATTTATAGCAAACAATGCCCTCTACAGTCTGAGTGCTGTTTCATTCAGTTAATCAATAATACCTCTACAAACAAATGCTTGGTTCACAAAAACAAAAAGGGAAGCTTTCGCTTCCCTTTGGGTGTTTACCGTTAGTTACTCAGAGTATGATTTAGAGCAACTGTTTCACTCGTGCTTATTTTTGCAGTAGAGAGATGTCAGCAATCTGTAGGAACAGGTTACGTAGGTTGTTCAGTAGCGTTAGACGGTTTTTCTTAAGCGCTTCGTCATCAGCCATAACCATCACGTTATCGAAGAATGCATCAACGGGTTCACGTAGATCAGCAAGCTTGCTTAGGGCTTCTTGGTAGTTGCCTGTCGCGAATGCTGGTTCTAGTGCTTCCGTCATTACTTCAACGTTTTCAGCCAGCGCTTTCTCTGCGTCTTCTTGAAGAAGCGCTAGATCGATTTCAGCGGGTAGATCGCCATCGAATTTCGCGAGGATGTTACCTACACGCTTGTTCGCTGCTGCTAGCGCTTCTGCTGCTTCCAGTTCACGGAAGTGAGAAACCGCTTTAACACGTTGGTCAAAGTCAGCTGGCTTGGTTGGACGACGTGCTAGTACCGCTTGGATGATATCAACACTGAAACCAGCATCTTGGTACCATGCGCGGAAACGACCTAACATGAAGTCGATAACGTCAGCTTCTACGTTTTCGTTAGTTAGCTTGTCGCCTAGTAATTCTTTCGCT
Source organism: Vibrio splendidus (assembly GCF_024347615.1). NCBI lineage: Bacteria > Pseudomonadati > Pseudomonadota > Gammaproteobacteria > Vibrionales > Vibrionaceae > Vibrio > Vibrio splendidus. The sequence continues at coordinate 11,611 of NZ_AP025508.1, forward strand.
TTACCGATTAGATCGGTTAGGTCTAGGTTGTAGCCGTTTTCAACGATGATACGTAGCACACCTAGTGATGCACGACGTAGAGCGAATGGGTCAGAACCTTTTGGAGCTTGGCCAATACCGAAGATACCTACGATAGTGTCTAGCTTGTCTGCCATTGCTACTGCTGATGAAATACCAGTGCTTGGCAATGTGTCACCCGCGAAACGAGGCATGTACTGCTCGTAAAGTGCTAGTGCTACTTGCTCGTCTTCACCATCGTGCGTTGCGTAGTGCATACCCATCACACCTTGAGTATCCGTAAATTCGAATACCATAGATGTCATTAGGTCACACTTAGCCAGTAGGCCTGCACGCTTAGACTTTTCAACGTCAGCATCGATTTGCTCAGCAATGTAGCCAGCAAGTTCTGTGATGCGGTCTGTTTTGTCTTTGATCGTACCCAGTTGCTTCTGGAAGATAGCTTGGTCTAGTTCAGCAAGACGGTCGATCAGCGGACGCTTACGGTCTGTGTTGAAGAAGAACTCAGCATCAGCAAGACGTGGACGTACAACCTTCTCGTTACCTTCGATTACGTGACGAGGCTCTTTAGACTCGATGTTCGAAACGAAGATGAAGTTTGGTAGAAGGCTTCTTTCAGCGTCACCAATCTCATGCGAATAAACAGGGAAGTACTTCTGGTCGCCTTTCATGGTGTAAACCAAGGCTTCAGAAGGCACTTTTAGGAACTCTTGCTCAAACTTAGCAGTAAGCACCACTGGCCATTCAACCAAAGAGGTAACTTCTTCAACAAGGTCATCTTCTAGGTCAGCAATACCGCCAACCGCGTCTGCTGCTTTTTTAGCATCAGCAAGGATGATCGCTTTACGCGCATCGTAATCTGCCATTACTTTACCGCGCTCTTCTAAGATCGCAGGGTATTGGTCAGCAGAATCGATTGTGAACTCTTGTTCGCCCATGAAACGGTGGCCACGGATAGTACGAGCAGAAGCTACGCCTAGGATTTTGCCTTCAACAAGCTCATCACCTAGTAGTACTGTCAGTGTTTTCACTGGACGGATAAATTGAATGTCTGAGTTACCCCAGCGCATTGCTTTAGGAATTGGTAGGCCAGCGAGAGCTTTCGCAGCGATGTCCATGACCAATTCTTGAACTGGTTTGCCAGCCACTTCTTGTTTGAAAAGAAGCCACTCGCCTTTGTCTGTTTTCAGACGGTCAGCTTGCTCAACAGTAATACCGTTACCACGCGCCCAACCTTGTGCAGCTTTCGTCGCGTTGCCTTCAGCATCGAATGCCACAGAAATTGCAGGACCGCGCTTCTCAACGACTTTGTCTGCTTGGCCTTCAGCCAGTGCCGTTACTTTAAGTGCTAGACGACGAGGTGCTGCGTACCACTTGATGCCTTCGTGAGAAAGCTCAGCCGTTTTAAGACCTGCTTCAAAGTTAGAAGCAAAGGCTTCAGCTAGAGAACGAAGTGCCGTTGGTGGAAGCTCTTCCGTACCCAGTTCAATTAGAAAATTCTTCGCCATGATTATTTATCCTTCTTACACATTGGGAAGCCAAGCGCTTCACGTGACGCGTAGTACGCTTCTGCAACAGCTTTAGTCAGGTTGCGGATACGAAGGATGTAACGTTGACGCTCTGTTACAGAGATAGCTTTACGCGCATCAAGGATGTTGAATGCGTGACCTGCTTTTAGAATGCGCTCGTAAGCTGGAAGCGGCAGTGGCTTCTCAAGCTCAAGTAGCTCTTTACACTCTTTTTCGCACTGGTCGAAGAAAGTGAATAGGAAATCTACGTCTGCGTGCTCGAAGTTGTACGTTGATTGCTCAACTTCGTTTTGGTGGAAGATGTCACCGTAAGTCACGTTAGAACCGTCTGGTGCTACGTTCCATACAAGGTCGTAAACAGAGTCTACTTCTTGGATGTACATTGCTAGACGCTCGATACCGTAAGTGATCTCACCCGTTACAGGCTTACACTCAAGACCGCCAACTTGTTGGAAGTAAGTGAATTGAGTCACTTCCATACCGTTTAGCCATACTTCCCAACCAAGACCCCATGCGCCTAGCGTTGGGTTTTCCCAGTTGTCTTCTACGAAGCGAATATCGTGAACAAGTGGATCGACACCAAGAACTTCAAGCGAGCCTAAGTACAACTCCTGGATGTTATCTGGAGAAGGTTTTAGAGCTACTTGGAATTGATAGTAGTGCTGCAGGCGGTTCGGGTTTTCACCGTAACGACCATCGGTCGGACGACGAGAAGGTTGAACGTATGCCGTAGACATTGGCTCTGGGCCAAGTGCACGTAGACATGTCATTGGGTGAGAGGTGCCAGCACCTACTTCCATATCTAGTGGTTGAACAATGGTACAACCGTTTTGTGCCCAGTAATCCTGCAGCGCGAGGATCATTCCCTGGAAGGTTTTGATATCGTATTTTTGCATAGTCAGGTTCGCGCGATTCTTTTAAATGAATGAGAAAAATAACCTCTGAGTATACCGAGATATTGGTAAAGCGAGTAGGGGTAATCTTGTTTAATTAGTGGTCTAAAATGTCGTTTAGTGGATTTTTTTGCCTTTAATGTTTGTTTTTCGGCACAAGTGGATATTTTGATAACTTTGACACTTGTGTTTGAAAGCGTGGGTGATTAAAATCTCGCGGTCTTTGGGGAGTAGCTTACTTATTCATATCCTATTGAATGAGTTCGTCCGTCAACATAATTGATGCAAAATCATCATGGCGTTCGAGGCAACCACCACCTTGGTGGCGCTTAGCAAGACCTTAGACAAGCATCGTGAACCGGGATGGGGCGCGAGGTTTGTCTTTGGTTAAATATAATAATCTCCGTCCCAAATGAGCATGTCGTGAGCGTTTTAGCAATTTCAATTACAACTGTCGCCTTAGCCGAGATCGGTGATAAGACTCAGTTGCTATCCCTTTTATTAGCCAGTCGATATCGCAAGCCGATACCTATTATCGCGGCTATCTTTTTTGCCACCATTGCCAATCATGCTCTTGCTGCATGGCTCGGTGTCGTTATCGCAGATTACTTATCTCCTGAAATCTTAAAATGGGTGCTGGTGGTCAGTTTCATTGCGATGGCGGGCTGGATTCTGATTCCGGATAAGTTGGATGACGATGAGCAGATCTCGAATCGAGGCCCATTTGTCGCCAGCTTTATCGCTTTCTTTATTGCTGAGATTGGCGATAAGACTCAGATTGCGACCTCCATTCTAGGGGCTCAATATTCTGATGCATTAACGTGGGTGATTCTGGGTACTACCATTGGTATGTTGCTGGCGAATGTGCCAGTGGTGATCATTGGTAAGTTATCGGCAGATAAGATGCCTCTTGATCTGATTCGCAAGATCACCGCCTTGTTATTCGTGGGTTTGGCTATCGCAGCGGCTTTCTATTAAGCGGTGGTATTGAGTCTTATTATACTCAACCAGTAGAGTAATGTGTTGTAGGTCATACTCTTACAGTATTGTCGGGTTTATCGAGCGAATGGACATATAACTGTCATACTTGTCATGATATTTTAATCTTGTGAGTTAAGAACACGAGGGCATGATTATGTTGACGCGTTATATGGGTATTACTCCACAAAGCCAAAGTTATCTATTTACCTTTGGTCTTGCACTTACACTATTAGGCATGGTGTTGACGGACATGTGGCTACCAATGGTGGCTGGTTCGATGATCATGACTGGGCTTGCGGTAGAGGCCTGGATTCGAGTGGCGCATATTATTCCTATGCGCAAAGATATCCGAGAAATTCAGCATCAGCTTGAGCATCTGCAAAATAAATCTAGAAACGAATAAACAAAAAGCCGCTCGTACTCTGAGTTCTGTTGAAGAACATAAGGTACGAGCGGCTTTTTTGATGCTTGATACTCGGTGGGGCGTTATGCCTCCAATCCCTTTCTGATCAAATACTGGTAAGGCAACGTTTCTGTCGCTTGACCTACCAACTGGTGATCCATGAATCGACAAAAGCTCGGGATATCTCGAGTTGTCGAAGGATCGTCAGCTTTTACCAGTAACACATCGCCATCCTGCATGTTTCTAATTGTCTTCCTGACCATCATTACTGGTTCCGGGCAACGTAGGCCTTCAGCTTCTAAAGTATGGGTTGCCAGTTCAGGTTTGAATGTCATGGTTTGTATCTCTATTTCTATCTAACGAGTGAATAATACGTCTGCAGAAAAAATATGCAATAAGTGCTTGGCAAACAGAATCATTTCCTATAACTTAGTTAACAAGTTGATAACAACTTGAAACAAAGGCAACTAGCTAAGGAGTGGCGATGTTGACAGGATTAGATAGATTAACAATTTATTCAGTTCTCTGTTTTATTTCTTTCTGTGCGTTAGTTTTACGCTCATCGACAGAGACCTCACTGATGCCTATCTTTGGCATAGTAGCAACGATTATTGGTATTTGGGTAGAGATGCGCCGTTGGCAAGGTATAGCCGAAGAGCAAGAGCACTAACCCGAATACAACAAGCAAATTCCGATACGACAACATTCCGACACTATCCCCAGATTTTCTTGGGCTTCCCCGCATAATTGCGGGATTTTTTTTATCTAAAGCATGCTATAAACAACTTAGTAACTAATGACAGTTGTATACAACTAGGTAAGTGGCGTGGAATTAGAAGACATCTATCGTAGAGACCTAAATTTATTGGTCGCCTTAAAAGTATTGATTGAAGAGGGCAGTGTTAGCCAGGCTGCGCTTCGCCTTAACTTAAGTCAATCGGCAACCAGTCGAGTGTTAGGGCGCTTAAGAGAACTACTTAACGATCCGCTGTTTACACGCCAAGGTCAGCACCTTATCCCCACCAAAAAAGCACTCGAGATCAGCCAGCGTATTGATCAGCCTTTAGAGTCATTCCGCCAACTGCTGAGCCCGAGTGATTTCGATCCTTACTATTGCAGTGAACGCTTTCTGATTGCGACTACTGACTACGCGATGCAAACCATCTTGCCTTATGCATTACCTAAGATTTATGAACAAGCGCCGAACATATCTTTGGAGTTTGCACCGCTGCAGCATGAGCATTTGTTTAAACAGCTGAGTACCGAACGTGTTGATATGGCGATCTGTCGTCCGAGTGGCAGCATTGCACCACTTCATCAAGAGGTCTTGGGGCCGGTCGGTGTGTCGTGTCTGTTATCTAAAAACCACCCATTGGCGGATCAGTCTTTAAGCCTTGAAGACTATGTATCACTCCCGCACGCGATGATTGCGATCAGTGATGGTGTTAAGGCTTTATTAGACAACGCATTAGCCAATCAACAGCCTCGTAAAATGGTGTTGCGTGCTTATCACCTTGAAGCTGCATTAGCGATTGTCGATAGAATGCCGTTGGTGATCACTGTACCAGCCGATCTGGCTTATTTAGTGGCAGATCGCTATGACTTGGTTGTTAAGCCATTACCATTTGAGTTTATGCCGTTTGATTACTCACTGATCTGGCACTCGCGCTGCGATTCTTCTGCTTCACAACAATGGTTAAGAAGAGTGGTAAAAGAAGAGTGTGGTGAGCTGATTCAAAAACGGATTGCGGATGTAGGTTTGGGTTAACTGAGGTCTTAGCTTTGGTTCACTTGATTCTAATGACAAAAATGCAAAAGGGCTGATAAAAATCAGCCCTTTGTTGTTTTAGGTTATCCAAGCCTAAAGTTGTTGCTTAAGGTTTGATAACTTTATGTTTGAGAGTCTATAGTTTAATGACTACACGACCAGTGATTTGACCGTTAGTGATGTCTTCTGCAGCTTGAATTGCGCCATCTAAAGACACTTCTTTGGTTGCTTGAGCGTAGAAAGATTCTGGTAGTAGCTCAGCCAGTTGTTCCCACGCTTTAATACGTTTCTCTCGAGGGCACATTACAGAATCAACACCCTGTAGACGAACATTACGCAGAATGAATGGCATTACTGTGGTTGGTAAGTCAAAACCGCCTGCTAGACCACACATTGCAACCGCGCCGTTGTAATCAATTTGTGCCAATACTTTCGCAAGTACTTTGCTGCCTACCGTATCGATAGCACCAGCCCACAGTTGTTTTTCTAGTGGCTTAGCTGGTTCTTCAAGTTCAGCACGCTCTACAATGCGTGTCGCACCTAGTGATTTAAGTAGTTCACCGTTTGCAGAAGCACGACCAGTAACCGCAGCCACTTTGTAACCCAGTTGGTTAAGTAGCGTAATAGACACGCTGCCTACACCGCCACTTGCTCCAGTGACTAGGATCTCACCGTCTTCTGGTTTTATGCCTGCATCCACGATAGCTTGCACACAAAGCATTGCTGTGAAACCTGCTGTACCGATCGCCATGACTTTCTTAGCGTCTAGACCCGCTGGCATTGGCACTAACCAATCACCGTTTAGGCTCGCTTTTTCAGCCATGCCACCCCAATGACCTTCACCAACACCCCAACCCGTTAGAACAACTTCGTCACCCGCTTTGTAGCGTGGGTCATCAGATTGTGAAACCACACCTGAAAGGTCGATACCAGGCACCATAGGGAAGTTACGAACAATGCGCCCTTTACCTGTAATCGCCAAACCATCTTTGTAGTTCAAAGAAGAGTAGCTCACATCAACCTTCACGTTACCTTCTGGTAATTGAGACTCATCAATTTGAGAAACTGATGCGATAGTTTTTTTGTCTTCTTGGTTTAGTACAAGTGCTTTAAACATGATCTGCTCCGTAGGAGGAATATTAGGAAACTGAAGTAACTTTAGTTGAATCATCCGAGAAAAAATAATGAAACATCAACATTGAATCTATGCGTTTTGTGCATAGATGTCAGTGTTGGTTTTTCTCTCGCTGAGTTCGCTGAACGCAATTGATGCATTGTTGGATACCAAGTAATAAAAAGTGCAGCTATATAAATATAGCTGCACAAAAGATTACCCTACAAGTATTACAACTAACGACCGCTATGGGCGTTCAAATACCGTTGCAATACCTTGGCCTAAACCAATACACATGGTCGCTAAGCCGTATTTCACGTCTTGTGCTTCCATCAGGTTGATTAGGGTGGTCGAGATACGAGAGCCAGAACAACCCAGTGGGTGACCGAGTGCAATCGCACCACCGTTAAGGTTTACTTTCTCGTCAACTACATCCAGTAGACCTAGATCTTTAGCACATGGAAGAGATTGAGCAGCGAACGCTTCGTTAAGCTCAATTACACCCATATCTTCAATGTTCAGACCTGCACGTTTTAACGCTTTTTGAGTCGCCGGTACTGGGCCGTAACCCATGATTGAAGGATCACAACCTGCGATAGCCATTGACTTCACGCGAGCGCGAATCTTAAGGCCAAGTGCGTTGGCTTTCTCTTCGCTCATGATAAGCATTGCCGATGCACCATCAGACAGTGCTGATGAAGTACCTGCTGTTACCGTACCGTTTGCTGGGTCAAATACCGGGCGAAGCTGAGATAAGCCTTCAACCGTAGTTTCTGGGCGAATGACTTCATCGTAATCCAGAGTGAACAGTGAACCGTCTGCTGCGTGAGCTTCTGTTGGCAGGATTTCGTTTTTGAAACGACCTTCAACTGTTGCTGCTTGAGCTCGAGCATGTGAGCGTGCTGCGAATGCGTCTTGGTCTTCACGGCTAATACCGTGCATTTTACCTAGCATCTCAGCCGTTAGGCCCATCATACCGGCAGCTTTCGCTACGTGTTTAGACATGCCTGGGTGAAAATCAACACCATGGTTCATTGGTACATGACCCATGTGTTCGACACCACCTATCAGGCAAATTTCAGCATCGCCAACCATGATAGAGCGGGTTGCATCATGCAGAGCTTGCATAGATGAGCCACATAAACGGTTGACCGTTACCGCACCAATCTCAATCGGTAGACCAGCAAGCAAAGCAGCGTTACGTGCAACGTTGAAGCCTTGCTCTAGCGTTTGTTGTACACAACCCCAGTAAATGTCTTCAATCTCGACAGGGTTTACTTCTGGGTTGCGCTCTAAAATGCCTTTCATCAAATGAGCAGACAGATCTTCAGCACGAGTGTGACGGAAAGCTCCACCTTTGGAACGTCCCATTGGGGTACGAAGGCAATCAACAACAACTACATTATTCATTTTGCTATTCCTTTTCCAAATGTGGGTTACAGAGAACTGGCTTGTTGGCCGTCGTAAAAGCTTTCGCCTTTCGCTGCCATATCAAGCAATAGTTGAGGAACTTGGTACATTGCACCTAAGTCTTGGTAGCCTTTCGCCATTTCAACGAAGTTACCAATGCCCACACTGTCTAAGTAGCGGAATACGCCGCCTCTGAATGGAGGGAAGCCTAAACCGTAAACCAGTGCCATATCCGCTTCTTGCGGTGTCGCGATAATGCCTTCTTCTAGACAAAGCACCACTTCGTTGATCATAGGAATCATCACACGTTGGATAATGGTCTGGTCATCAAAGTCTTGTGGCTGTTGGCATACGTCAGCCAGAATAGGAAGAATGTCTTCAGAGAAGGTCTTCTTAGGGCGACCGCGCTTGTCTACGCTGTATGTGTAGAAACCGCTGCCGTTCTTCTGGCCGTATTTTTCAGCGACATAAAGCGCGTCAATCGCATCACGTTCTTCTTTACCCATACGCTCAGGGAAACCTTGCGCCATCACAGCTTGTGCGTGGTGTGCTGTATCTAGGCCCACAACGTCTAATAGGTACGCAGGGCCCATTGGCCAACCGAACTTGCGCTCCATGACTTTATCGATCTTAGTGAAGTCAGCACCGTCGCGTAGCAACATGCTGAAACCGCCAAAGTAAGGGAAAAGTACGCGGTTTACGAAGAAACCAGGGCAGTCATTAACAACGATAGGGGATTTGCCCATTTTCGCTGCGTAAGCAACCACGCGATTAATAGTTTCTTCTGAAGTATGCTCACCACGGATGATCTCAACCAAAGGCATGCGGTGCACTGGGTTAAAGAAGTGCATGCCACAGAAGTTTTCTGGGCGCTTCAAAGATTTCGCTAACAGGTTGATTGGAATCGTTGAGGTGTTTGATGTAAGAACCGTGTCTTCACCAACCAAACCTTCCACTTCGCTCAAAACTGCCGCTTTTACTTTAGGGTTTTCTACAACCGCTTCCACAATCACATCTGATTGCTCAACACCTGCATAATGTAGACTTGGAGTAATAGAAGACAGAATACCTGCCATCTTGAACCCATCTAGGCGACCGCGTGATAAGCGTTTATTCAACAGCTTAGAAGCTTCGTTCATACCAAGATCAAGAGACGCTTGTGCGATGTCTTTCATCATCACTGGCACGCCTTTCAATGCTGACTGGTAAGCAATACCGCCACCCATGATGCCAGCGCCAAGTACTGCTGCGCGTTCAGTTGCTTTATTCGCAGACTTACCAGCTTGTTTTGCTAAGCCTTTAATGTATTGGTCATTCAAGAATAAACCGACAAGGGCTTTCGCTTCTTCAGATTTTGCTAGCTTAACGAAATGTTTGCGTTCGATGTCTAACGCCGCATCGCGATCGCTGCGCGCTGCTTCTTCAATTGCAATCACAGAAGTAATCGGAGCTGGGTAGTGAGGCCCTGCTTTTTGAGCCACTAAGCCCTTAGCCATAGTAAAGCTCATCATCGCTTCTAGTTTGCTTAGTGAAAGCGCTGACGTTTTTTGTTTGCGGCGTAGCTGCCAATCAAGTTTCTCATTGGCTGCCAAAGAAACAGTGTTGATCGCTGACTCTAGCAGCTGGTCTGTTTCTACAATCGCATCTAACAAGCCAACTTTAAGCGCTTCATCTGCACGGCATGCTTTGCCTTGAGTGATAATTTCCATCGCGCTGTCAGCACCGATAACACGAGGTAGGCGCACACAACCACCAAAACCAGGCATGATGCCAAGTTTGGTTTCTGGTAGACCTATGCTGGTGGTCTTGTCACCGATACGGAAATCGGTAGCGAGTACACATTCACAGCCGCCGCCAAGGGCATGGCCACGCATCATTGAAAGAGTTGGGACAGGAAGGTCTTCGAGCTTGCTGAAGATTGAATTAGCGAATCTTAACCATTCATCAAGTTCTGCTTCTGGCTTAGCAAATAGGCCAAGAAATTCAGTGATGTCTGCGCCCACAATGAACGCGTCTTTGTTTGAAGTTAAGATTAAACCACGTAATCCTGCGTGAGCATTAAGAGCATCTAACGCTTTATCTAGTGATTCTAAAGTTGCAAGGTCGAGTTTGTTTACAGATGCCGGTGCACAGAAGTTTAATTCCGCAATACCATCTTGTAATTCCTTTACCTGTAGGGTGTTAGCTTGGTAAATCATTGTCTATCTCCATGACATACAATCCACGATTGTTTGAGAGAATCTTGTTATCTTTCTATTATTGTAGAGCACCTGGTAAGACCAGTTATTCTAGTCTGTACCTCTGCTTGATTAATTTCAATACATTTTTTAAACAATTGTTTAACATTGTGCGACAGCACAGATCCTCTAACCCTTATTATTCACGCGTGATACACTTCGCCGCTCTTAATAATTAAGTTAACGATATGAATGAACAGCCCTATTTAATACCGTCAGCGTCGGCTTTATTTGAAGAAGAGATAAAAAAGAGCGTTTTTATTACTCATCTTGCTCATACTCCAAGTGTAGAAGCTGCTAAGCAGTTCGTTGAACAGGTAAAAAAAGAGCATTCTTCAGCGCGACATAACTGTTGGGGCTTTGCTGCAGGGCGACCTGAAGATTCGATGAAGTGGGGCTTTAGTGATGATGGCGAACCCTCGGGTACTGCTGGAAAGCCTATCTTGGCGCAACTGTCTGGTTCAGGTGTTGGCGAGTTAACGGCTGTAGTCACTCGCTATTCAGGCGGAATCAAGCTCGGTACTGGTGGTTTAGTTAAGGCTTATGGTGGTGGAGTACAACAAGCTCTCAAGCTGCTTCAAACTATCGAGAAAAAAATAACCACAAAATTACGGCTAGAGTTAGACTATGGCTTTGTGCCGATTGCACAATCCATCATGGCTCAGCATCAGGCTGTTGAAGTCCAAGCGGATTATGGTGTTCAAGTTGAGCTTATTATTGAAATAGAGCTCCTTCAGGTAGATTCGTTTACCCAAACCATGATCAATAAAAGCGGTGCTAAGGCACTGGTAACGAAAGTCAAAGACAACTAGGAAGTGTGAAGCATTTCGCTTCGTTCAATAGCTCATGCAATTTCGCTCAATTATTCGAATCGTCGGATTATTATTAGCACTTTTTAGTGTATCAATGCTCGCACCTGCGCTCGTCGCTCTGATCTATCGAGATGGTGCGGGTGTGCCATTTGTGACGACCTTTTTTGTTCTCTTATTCTGTGGAGCAACCTGCTGGTTTCCAAACCGACGTTATAAGCATGAATTGAAAGCGCGTGATGGCTTCTTGATTGTTGTTTTATTCTGGACGGTAATCGGTAGTGCTGGTGCGCTGCCGTTTTTGATCGCCGATAACCCCAATGTGTCGGTAACCGATGCTTTCTTCGAATCCTTCTCTGCATTAACAACCACGGGCGCGACCGTTATTGTCGGCCTCGATGATCTGCCTAAGGCGATTCTGTTTTACCGCCAATTCCTGCAATGGTTTGGTGGTATGGGCATCATCGTATTAGCGGTAGCCATCCTTCCGGTTCTCGGCATCGGTGGTATGCAGTTATATCGTGCAGAAATCCCGGGCCCTGTAAAAGATAGTAAGATGACTCCGCGTATTGCTGAAACGGCAAAAGCGCTTTGGTACATCTATCTGAGTCTAACGATTGCTTGTGCGGTGGCGTTTTGGCTTGCAGGCATGAGCTTCTTTGATGCTATCAGTCATAGTTTCTCTACTATTGCGATTGGTGGCTTCTCGACTCACGATGCGAGTATGGGCTATTTCAACAGTCCGGCTATCAACATGATTACGGTCGTGTTCCTTCTTATCTCTGCGTGTAACTATTCGCTTCACTTTGCTGCATTTGCTTCTGGTGGTGTGCATCCTAAGTATTATTGGAAAGATCCTGAATTCCGCGCCTTTATCTTTATTCAAGCAGTCTTGTTCTTAGTTTGTTTCTTATTACTGCTTAATCACCACTCTTATGACTCGTATTACGATGCTTTTGATCAAGCGTTGTTCCAAACGGTGTCTATATCTACGACAGCAGGCTTCACCACCACAGGTTTCTCTGAGTGGCCGTTATTCTTACCTGTGCTGCTTCTGTTCTCTTCTTTTATAGGGGGCTGTGCAGGTTCAACGGGCGGTGGTATGAAAGTCATTCGAATCTTATTGCTTACTCTACAAGGTGCTCGTGAAATGAAGCGTCTTGTTCACCCGCGTGCTGTCTATACCATCAAGGTTGGCGGTTCTGCGTTACCACAACGTGTTGTTGATGCGGTTTGGGGCTTCTTCTCTGCATACGCATTGGTTTTTGTGGTTTGTATGTTGGCTCTTATTGCTACTGGGATGGATGAGCTGAGTGCTTTCTCTGCCGTAGCGGCAACGTTGAATAACCTTGGCCCGGGCTTAGGTGAAGTGGCAATGCACTTTGGCGATGTGAATGATAAGGCCAAATGGGTGTTGATCGTATCTATGTTGTTTGGTCGTTTAGAGATATTCACCTTATTAATTTTATTGACCCCTACGTTTTGGCGTAGCTAAGGACAACATTGTGGCAAAAGCTCTATTTTTGTATTCAAGCCGTGAAGGGCAAACCAAGAAGATCTTGAACTATATAAAAGAAGAAATGAATGAGTTCGAATGTGAGCTTCAAGATCTGCACACTATTAGTAATGTCGACTTTGCTCAATACGACAGAGTGCTGATTGGTGCATCTATTCGTTACGGCCACCTTAATAAGAAGCTATATAAGTTCATTGATGCCAACCTTGCTCAGTTGCAATCAAATAAGGTTGCCTTCTTCTGCGTTAACTTAACGGCTCGTAAAGAAGACCAAGGTAAAGACACCCCTGAAGGTAGTGCCTATATTAAGAAGTTTCTTCTTAAGTCACCATGGCAGCCGACTCTAATCGGTGTATTCGCGGGTGCTCTCTATTACCCTCGTTATAACTGGTTCGATAAAACCATGATTCGCTTCATTATGAATATGACAGGCGGAGAAACGGACACAACCAAGGAAGTTGAGTATACGAACTGGGAAAAAGTCTCTTTATTCTCTAAGAAATTGCAAGAGATGTAAGAGAAAAGCCTACTTTTGAGGCGTTTTGTGCTCTTTTTAATCGAACGAATAAAAAAACGAGAAAAACTTCAAAAAGGGCTTGCCAGTGTGATCGAAATCTCTATAATGCGACCTCGTTGAAACGGGAAGGCTTCGTAAGAAACCAAAACGAATCAGCAGGTCAAATTAGCCAAGCTAAGCGCTTGAAAAAAGTTTTGAAAATAGTGGTTGACACTAAAACTTAAATCGCTAAAATGGCCGTCCGATTTGAGCGAACCTCAAAAAGGAAAAGCTCTTTAACAATTTAAACCTATCAATCTGTGTGGGCACTCGTTGATGAATATCAAAACGTCATTCTTAGGAATGGCAGTTACTTCGGTAACAAACTTGATTTCAATGAACTGAGTGACCAATACAAAATTAAGTTTACTTAATTTTGGCACAGTCAATTCATTACCATTCTGTTGGAATGGTAATAGCTTTAAAATTACACTCTTTATTTATAAAGAATAGTTTTGAAGTCAGTATTCGTTGAGTCACAAAATCTTAAATTGAAGAGTTTGATCATGGCTCAGATTGAACGCTGGCGGCAGGCCTAACACATGCAAGTCGAGCGGAAACGACACTAACAATCCTTCGGGTGCGTTAATGGGCGTCGAGCGGCGGACGGGTGAGTAATGCCTAGGAAATTGCCTTGATGTGGGGGATAACCATTGGAAACGATGGCTAATACCGCATAATGCCTACGGGCCAAAGAGGGGGACCTTCGGGCCTCTCGCGTCAAGATATGCCTAGGTGGGATTAGCTAGTTGGTGAGGTAATGGCTCACCAAGGCGACGATCCCTAGCTGGTCTGAGAGGATGATCAGCCACACTGGAACTGAGACACGGTCCAGACTCCTACGGGAGGCAGCAGTGGGGAATATTGCACAATGGGCGAAAGCCTGATGCAGCCATGCCGCGTGTATGAAGAAGGCCTTCGGGTTGTAAAGTACTTTCAGTTGTGAGGAAGGGGGTAACGTTAATAGCGTTATCTCTTGACGTTAGCAACAGAAGAAGCACCGGCTAACTCCGTGCCAGCAGCCGCGGTAATACGGAGGGTGCGAGCGTTAATCGGAATTACTGGGCGTAAAGCGCATGCAGGTGGTTCATTAAGTCAGATGTGAAAGCCCGGGGCTCAACCTCGGAACTGCATTTGAAACTGGTGAACTAGAGTGCTGTAGAGGGGGGTAGAATTTCAGGTGTAGCGGTGAAATGCGTAGAGATCTGAAGGAATACCAGTGGCGAAGGCGGCCCCCTGGACAGACACTGACACTCAGATGCGAAAGCGTGGGGAGCAAACAGGATTAGATACCCTGGTAGTCCACGCCGTAAACGATGTCTACTTGGAGGTTGTGGCCTTGAGCCGTGGCTTTCGGAGCTAACGCGTTAAGTAGACCGCCTGGGGAGTACGGTCGCAAGATTAAAACTCAAATGAATTGACGGGGGCCCGCACAAGCGGTGGAGCATGTGGTTTAATTCGATGCAACGCGAAGAACCTTACCTACTCTTGACATCCAGAGAAGCCAGCGGAGACGCAGGTGTGCCTTCGGGAACTCTGAGACAGGTGCTGCATGGCTGTCGTCAGCTCGTGTTGTGAAATGTTGGGTTAAGTCCCGCAACGAGCGCAACCCTTATCCTTGTTTGCCAGCGAGTAATGTCGGGAACTCCAGGGAGACTGCCGGTGATAAACCGGAGGAAGGTGGGGACGACGTCAAGTCATCATGGCCCTTACGAGTAGGGCTACACACGTGCTACAATGGCGCATACAGAGGGCAGCAAGCTAGCGATAGTGAGCGAATCCCAAAAAGTGCGTCGTAGTCCGGATTGGAGTCTGCAACTCGACTCCATGAAGTCGGAATCGCTAGTAATCGTGAATCAGAATGTCACGGTGAATACGTTCCCGGGCCTTGTACACACCGCCCGTCACACCATGGGAGTGGGCTGCAAAAGAAGTGGGTAGTTTAACCTTTCGGGGAGGACGCTCACCACTTTGTGGTTCATGACTGGGGTGAAGTCGTAACAAGGTAGCCCTAGGGGAACCTGGGGCTGGATCACCTCCTTATACGAAGATAGTCACGATGAGTGTCCACACAGATTGATTAGGTTTAGAAAAGAAAAGAGTAGAAGAACTCCCAAGGTTCTTTGAAGTTTGTTTCTGCTTTTTAAAGTAGAGATGAATTAGCAGTGTCCCGTTCGTCTAGAGGCCTAGGACACCGCCCTTTCACGGCGGTAACAGGGGTTCGACTCCCCTACGGGATACCATTGGGTCGTTAGCTCAGTTGGTAGAGCAGTTGACTTTTAATCAATTGGTCGCAGGTTCGAATCCTGCACGACCCACCATTTCCTCCCAAGGAAATAAAAATATGGGGCTATAGCTCAGCTGGGAGAGCGCCTGCCTTGCACGCAGGAGGTCTGCGGTTCGATCCCGCATAGCTCCACCATTCTTTCTCCATGAAGGAATTAAAACTATCATGGGCGATTAGCTCAGTTGGGAGAGCACCTGCCTTACAAGCAGGGGGTCACTGGTTCGAGCCCGGTATCGCCCACCATCTTTAAGCATTCTCGTAAGAGAGTATTTAAAAATGGTTTTGAAAGTTTAAAACTTAAAAAACTCTTGCTCTTTAACAATTTGGAAAGCTGACTGATTGATTTACTTACGAGTAATTCAATCAAATTTAAAAGTTCTCAATGTTTATCTTTCATTAGATAAACACAACAAACACATTCAAGTGTCTTGTATTCGAATCAATGTTTACATTGATTCACAATTGAGTCCGGCAAACAGTTATCAAGAATTAACCCTTCTTGATGACAACCAAAAACCTTGGTTAGTTGCCATACGCTAAGACCCTTTCGGGTTGTATGGTTAAGTGACTAAGCGTACACGGTGGATGCCTTGGCAGTCAGAGGCGATGAAAGGCGTAATAACTTGCGATAAGCCCAGATTAGGTAGTAATAACCTTTTGAGTCTGGGATTCCTGAATGGGGAAACCCACTTACATAAGTAAGTATCCTGTTGTGAATACATAGCAACAGGAGGCAAACCGGGGGAACTGAAACATCTAAGTACCCCGAGGAAGAGAAATCAACCGAGATTCCGAAAGTAGCGGCGAGCGAAATTGGATTAGCCCTTAAGCTTTTAATGATGCAGGTGAAGAGTCTGGAAAGTCTCGCAATAAAGGGTGATAGCCCCGTAACCGACACATCATAATCAGTGAAAACGAGTAGGGCGGGACACGTGATATCCTGTCTGAATATGGGGGGACCATCCTCCAAGGCTAAATACTACTGACTGACCGATAGTGAACCAGTACCGTGAGGGAAAGGCGAAAAGAACCCCTGTGAGGGGAGTGAAATAGAACCTGAAACCGTGTACGTACAAGCAGTAGGAGCACCTTCGTGGTGTGACTGCGTACCTTTTGTATAATGGGTCAGCGACTTAATTTTAGTAGCAAGGTTAACCGTTTAGGGGAGCCGTAGGGAAACCGAGTCTTAACTGGGCGTACAGTTGCTAGGATTAGACCCGAAACCAGGTGATCTAGCCATGGGCAGGTTGAAGGTTGAGTAACATCAACTGGAGGACCGAACCGACTAATGTTGAAAAATTAGCGGATGACTTGTGGCTAGGGGTGAAAGGCCAATCAAACCTGGAGATAGCTGGTTCTCCCCGAAAGCTATTTAGGTAGCGCCTCGGACGAATACTACTGGGGGTAGAGCACTGTTAAGGCTAGGGGGTCATCCCGACTTACCAACCCTTTGCAAACTCCGAATACCAGTAAGTACTATCCGGGAGACACACGGCGGGTGCTAACGTCCGTCGTGGAGAGGGAAACAACCCAGACCGCCAGCTAAGGTCCCAAAGTATAGCTAAGTGGGAAACGATGTGGGAAGGCTCAGACAGCCAGGATGTTGGCTTAGAAGCAGCCATCATTTAAAGAAAGCGTAATAGCTCACTGGTCGAGTCGGCCTGCGCGGAAGATGTAACGGGGCTAAGCTATACACCGAAGCTGCGGCTACGTACCTTAGGGTATGTGGGGTAGGGGAGCGTTCTGTAAGCCGTTGAAGGTGGTCTGTAAGGGCTGCTGGAGGTATCAGAAGTGCGAATGCTGACATGAGTAACGATAAAGGGAGTGAAAAACTCCCTCGCCGGAAGACCAAGGGTTCCTGTCCAACGTTAATCGGGGCAGGGTAAGTCGACTCCTAAGGCGAGGCCGAAAGGCGTAGTCGATGGGAAACGGGTTAATATTCCCGTACTTCTTACAATTGCGATGGGGGGACGGAGAAGGCTAGGTGGGCCTGGCGACGGTTGTCCAGGTTCAAGTATGTAGGCGGAAAGTTTAGGTAAATCCGGACTTTCATTAACGCTGAGATACGATGTCGAGCTACTACGGTAGTGAAGTCATTGATGCCATGCTTCCAGGAAAAGCCTCTAAGCTTCAGATTGTAAGGAATCGTACCCCAAACCGACACAGGTGGTCGGGTAGAGAATACCAAGGCGCTTGAGAGAACTCGGGTGAAGGAACTAGGCAAAATGGTACCGTAACTTCGGGAGAAGGTACGCTCTTATCAGTGAAGTCCCTTGCGGATGGAGCAGACGAGAGTCGCAGATACCAGGTGGCTGCAACTGTTTATTAAAAACACAGCACTGTGCAAAATCGTAAGATGACGTATACGGTGTGACGCCTGCCCGGTGCCGGAAGGTTAATTGATGGGGTTAGACTTCGGTCGAAGCTCTTGATCGAAGCCCCGGTAAACGGCGGCCGTAACTATAACGGTCCTAAGGTAGCGAAATTCCTTGTCGGGTAAGTTCCGACCTGCACGAATGGCGTAATGATGGCCACGCTGTCTCCACCCGAGACTCAGTGAAATTGAAATCGCTGTGAAGATGCAGTGTACCCGCGGCTAGACGGAAAGACCCCGTGAACCTTTACTACAGCTTGGCACTGAACATTGAACCTACATGTGTAGGATAGGTGGGAGACTATGAAATTGCGTCGCTAGATGTGATGGAGTCGTCCTTGAAATACCACCCTTGTAGTTTTGATGTTCTAACGTTGGTCCCTGAATCGGGATTACGGACAGTGCCTGGTGGGTAGTTTGACTGGGGCGGTCTCCTCCCAAAGAGTAACGGAGGAGCACGAAGGTGGGCTAAACACGGTTGGACATCGTGTGGTTAGTGCAATGGCATAAGCCCGCTTGACTGCGAGAATGACAATTCGAGCAGGTGCGAAAGCAGGTCATAGTGATCCGGTGGTTCTGAATGGAAGGGCCATCGCTCAACGGATAAAAGGTACTCCGGGGATAACAGGCTGATACCGCCCAAGAGTTCATATCGACGGCGGTGTTTGGCACCTCGATGTCGGCTCATCACATCCTGGGGCTGAAGTCGGTCCCAAGGGTATGGCTGTTCGCCATTTAAAGTGGTACGCGAGCTGGGTTTAGAACGTCGTGAGACAGTTCGGTCCCTATCTGCCGTGGGCGTTGGAAAATTGAAAGGGGCTGCTCCTAGTACGAGAGGACCGGAGTGGACGAACCTCTGGTGTTCGGGTTGTCATGCCAATGGCATTGCCCGGTAGCTAAGTTCGGAATCGATAACCGCTGAAAGCATCTAAGCGGGAAGCGAGCCTTGAGATGAGTTTTCCCTGGCACTATAAGTGTCCTAAAGGGTTGTCGTAGACTACGACGTTGATAGGCAGGGTGTGTAAGTGCTGCGAGGCATTGAGCTAACCTGTACTAATTGCCCGTGAGGCTTAACCATACAACACCCAAGGGGTTTTGTGGACTCAAAGACAGACCTTGAATGAGTTTGAAGAGAAATAACTTTTAGATAAGCTTTCCGAATTTTAAAATTTGCTTGGCGACCATAGCATTGTGGACCCACCTGATTCCATGCCGAACTCAGAAGTGAAACACAATAGCGCCGATGGTAGTGTGGGGTTTCCCCATGTGAGAGTAGGACATCGCCAGGCTTTAAATATCGTTACTTGCATTAGCAATTAACAACATCATTAGTGTACTAATCTATTGATGACAATTTGTTGGAGGGATGGCTGAGTGGTCGAAAGCACCGGTCTTGAAAACCGGCAACCGTTAATAGCGGTTCTAGGGTTCAAATCCCTATCCCTCCACCACCATTGAAAAGCCCGCTGAGAAATCAGCGGGCTTTTTTCATATTTGTCGTTTAGAAAAACAAAAAAGAGCACTAACGTGCTCTTTATCTGTGACTCCACACTTGCTTGTTATCACTTATAGATAACTAGTCTTTAAGGTATTTACCTTCAGCTACCTGCCAAAATGCTCTAATTAACGGATTTTCTAACTGCGATCGCTTACAGCACACTCCCAATTCAAACGGCTTGATTGGCTCTATTTTTAAGCGGTCGACTTTATCTCTCACAGGGCTGTTGTTGATTACAACGTCTGGCGCGATACCAACCCCACAACCAAGAGCAACCATACTTACGATCGCTTCATGACCTGATACCTGAGCGTAAATGTTGGGCTTTATCTTCATCTTTTTGAACCACGCGTTCGCACGCTCTCGTGCAGTACCTGCTTCTGGAATAATAAAAGGCACTTCATTCCAGTTTGGTTTATCTGATTGCAGCTGCTGGCTAAAACTACTCACACCGGATGGGATGATGACTGACAGTGGTATATCGCTGATGGTTTCGAACTCTAATCTTGAGGGAAGAATGTCTGGCTTCGCTGAGATAGCAATATCTGCTTCATCATTTAAAATCTTGTCGATGGATTGAGCCGGATCGCCTGTAGAGAGCTTAAATTCAATGTACGGATGAATAGCTCTGAATTCGGTTATGAGCTCAGGTAGGTGGCTGTAACTAGCCGTTACCGAGCAAAATATGCGAATTTCACCTTTAAGTTCTTGCTCACCACCTTTCAGGTGAAGATTGTATTGCTGCCACTCTCCAACGATGCTTAATGCTACTGGCAATAGGTGCTTTCCTGCTGGAGTGAGATCAACACTGCGGTTATCTCTAATAAGCAATTCTTGCCCCGTTTCTTCTTCAAGCTTTTGTACCTGACGACTAAGTGCTGAAGGACTGACGTGCATAGCAGCAGCGGTTTTGCTGAAACTCTTGCTATCACATAAATGTATAAATAATTGTAGAGATTTTATGTTCATGTTTTGTGATCGTTTCCATGTTGCATTTATTGCAATAACTAATTGTGAATATATCACTTTCAGCAACGGAGTGTCTGTTTTAGTATGAAGTCATTCGATAGAGAGATATCGACCTTACGGACTTATTTTTAAAGGAGTGCCCTAGAATGGCTAACTATTTCAATACATTAAACCTTCGTGAACAACTAGACCAATTAGGTCGTTGCCGTTTCATGGATCGTGAAGAATTCACGACAGAAGCTGAATATCTTGAAGGTAAGAAAATCGTAATTGTTGGTTGTGGTGCTCAAGGCCTAAACCAAGGTCTGAACATGCGTGATTCTGGCTTAGACGTATCTTACGCTCTACGCCAAGCGGCAATTGATGAAAAGCGTCAATCATTCAAAAACGCTGATGAAAACGGCTTTGTTGTGGGTAGCTACGAAACGCTAATCCCTCAAGCAGATCTAGTTATCAACCTTACTCCAGACAAGCAACATACAAACGTTGTTGAAACAGTAATGCCTCTAATGAAGCAAGGCGCTGCTCTTGGTTACTCTCACGGCTTTAACGTTGTTGAAGAAGGCATGCAATTACGTGCTGACCTTACTGTAGTAATGGTTGCACCTAAGTGTCCAGGTTCTGAAGTTCGCGAAGAGTACAAGCGTGGCTTCGGTGTTCCAACTCTGATCGCTGTTCACCCAGAAAATGACCCTAAAGGCGAAGGCTGGGATATCGCTAAAGCTTGGGCTGCAGGTACTGGTGGTCACCGTGCAGGTTGCCTAGAGTCTTCTTTCGTAGCTGAAGTTAAATCTGACCTTATGGGTGAGCAAACTATCCTATGTGGCATGCTACAAGCGGGTTCTATCGTATCTTACGAGAAGATGATTGCTGATGGCATTGAACCAGGCTATGCAGGCAAGCTTCTACAATACGGTTGGGAAACGATTACTGAAGCACTTAAGTTCGGTGGCGTAACTCACATGATGGATCGTCTATCTAACCCAGCTAAAGTTAAAGCGTTTGAGCTTTCTGAAGAGCTTAAAGACCTAATGCGTCCACTTTACAATAAGCACATGGATGACATCATCTCTGGTCACTTCTCTAGCACTATGATGGCTGACTGGGCGAACGATGACGTGAACCTACTAGGCTGGCGTGAAGAGACAGGTGCAACTGCATTTGAAAACTACCCAACTTCTGACGTAGAAATCTCAGAGCAAGAGTACTTCGATAACGGTATCTTAATGGTTGCTATGGTTCGTGCCGGTGTTGAGCTAGCATTCGAAGCTATGACTGCATCTGGTATCATCGATGAGTCTGCTTACTACGAATCTCTACATGAGCTTCCACTAATCGCAAACACAGTTGCTCGTAAGCGTCTTTACGAAATGAACGTTGTAATCTCAGATACTGCTGAGTACGGTAACTACCTATTCGCTAACGTAGCAACACCGTTACTACGTGAGAAGTTCATGCCTTCAGTAGCAACTGACGTAATCGGCCGCGGTCTAGGTGAAACATCTAACCAAGTTGATAACGCTAAGCTAATTGAAGTAAACGAAGCTATCCGTAACCACCCTGTAGAGTACATTGGTGAAGAGCTACGTAGCTACATGAGCGACATGAAGCGCATCGCTGTAGGCGGTTAATTAGTAGCTTAGATACTGATAAATTTGCAGAAAAAGCGAAGCAGTATCACTAACTCCTTACAGGTTGGAGTTATAAATAAGCAACACAACATCTAATAAAAAGGCTTGGTCGCCGTTGACCAAGCCTTTTTGCTTTTAGTAACAAAATCTTAAAAATCAATCAAATGAACATTGTTTGATCAGTCTTCGTCGACTTTCAGTTCTTGATTGATCTTCAGAAATACAAAAGGGTTGGTGCTTTCACACCAACCCTTTCAGTTTTCTTGCTTTACGCTTACTTGTCGGCAATCTTTGCTTCTAAGTCCGTTAGCTTTTGTTCCATTTCAGTCAGCTTTTGGCGAGTGCGCAGTAGTACTTGTGTTTGAACATCAAATTCTTCACGGCTTACAACGTCTAGCTTGTTCAGTTGGCCTTGGATAACCTGACGAACTTTTTGATCTACGTCTGAACCAAGCTCTTTTACTGGTTGAGGCATAGAATCGTGGATCTGCTTAGCAATCTGCTCTAGTTTTTTTGGATCAAACATATCAATTAAAACTCCTGAATATTTATCACTATTCTATTTAATCACACTTGATATGTCGCCTATGGCGTACAAAAAAAGGCCACCGAAGTAGCCTTTTTATTGTTAATACGACTTAGCGATTACTTATTATCAGCTAATTCTCTGTGCGCCGCTTTTGCTTCATCGACGCGAGCTAGCTTTTCTAGGTCTTTGTCTTCAACAAATACAGGTAGAGGTTTGTGTTTTTCAGCCAAGTAGCTGTAAATCACTGGCAGTACAAACAGAGTGAAGATAGTACCAATCGCTAGACCTGCAACGATTACGATACCAATACTGAAACGCTGAGCCGCACCCGCACCACTTGCGTACATCAGTGGGATTAGACCCGCGATCATCGCAGCCGTTGTCATCAGGATTGGACGAAGACGAACCTTCGCCGCTTCCATTACCGCTTCAATACGAGTCTTGTGATTGTGTAGCTGTTCTTCTTTCGCTACCTCACAGATCAAGATACCGTGCTTGGTAATCAGGCCGACCAAGGTGATCAAACCAACTTGCGAGTAGATGTTCATCGTTGCCGCACCCCAAGCCAGAGCTATTAGGGCACCACAAATCGCCAGTGGTACAGATACCATGATAACCAGTGGATCTTTTAGAGATTCAAACTGAATCGCCAATACCAAGAAGATGATAGCCAACGCTAAACCAAAGGTCGCGTAAAGTGCGCTACCTTCTGTTACGTATTGGCGTGCTTCACCCATGTAGTCATGGTTATAGCCACTTGGAAGCTTATTGGCAGCTGTGTCTTCAAACCACGCAATTGCATCACCCATTGCAGCGCCTGGAGCCGGTACCGCACCAATCGTAGCCGAGTTCAATTGGTTGAAGTGAGGAAGAGAGCGAGGCTCAGCCACAACATCAATCGTGATTAAACTGCCTAGAGGAATTGCTTTACCATCTGCGCCACGAACATAGTAGTTGTTCATCGATTCAGGGTTTAGACGGAACTTACGTTCAACTTGAGGGATAACCTCGTAAGAACGACCATTCAAGTCGATACGGTTTACGTAACCATCAGACATCATAGTACCTAGAGTGATACCGATATCTTGCATCGTCACGCCGTAAGCCCCCGCTTTGTCTTTGTCGATATGGATCTTCATGGTTGCTGAGTCGTAATTCAAATCAAGATCTGAATAAACGAACAGCGGGTTTGTCGATACTTCGGCTAAGATCTCTGTCGTAATTTGGAATAGGCTCTCGAAGCTGTTCGGTGTTGTAATAACAAACTGAACAGGAAGGCCTGAACCTGCACCTGGAAGTTCTGGCATTTGGAAGGCTGTTACGGCCATACCAGGAACATCTTTCACCAAGTTACCAACACGGTTTGCTACTTCAGACTGGCTTGCTTCACGCTCACTCCATGGAACCATTGATGCGATACCAAAAGCTTGGTTTGCATTAGGAACACCTGTAAACACCTGCGCATACGCTACTTCTGGCTGATCAGACAGAAGGCTGTTTACGTCATTCATGGTGTTTTGCATGTAGTCCAAGTTCGCATTCGAAGGTGCTGTACCCATAAGCATTATTACACCTTTATCTTCTGAAGGTGCTAACTCACTAGGGATGAACTTGAATAACAGTGGCAAACTTGCAAATACGATGATAGCGAAGCCAATGAAGACTGGGCGATGCTGCATTACCGCGCCAAGCATACGCTCGTAGCGATTGGTCATGCCGTCTAGTACGCTATGTACTTTCTGCTCAAACTTGCTTGGCTCGGCGTGAGCTTTGAGCATTTTTGAACACATCATTGGCGATAACGTTAACGCCACAATACCCGATACAAAAACAGCACCAGCAAGGGTTAGTGCAAACTCTTTAAACAACGAGCCTGTGATACCACCCATCATTGCGATAGGAGCATATACTGCACCTAGCGTTAATGTCATTGCGATAACGGGTACTGCAATTTCACGAGTACCGATGATGGCAGCTCGGAAAGGAGACTCCCCTAATTTTATATGCCGGTCGACGTTTTCCAATACAACGATGGCATCATCAACTACTAAGCCGATAGCCAGTACCATTGCCAGTAGCGTCATTAGGTTCCAAGAGAAGCCCATCGCCTGCATTACCATAGCCACACCAATTAGAGACAGTGGGATAGTAACGATCGGGATAAGAACCGCACGGAATGAACCTAAGAACAAAGTAATTACGACGAGTACAATTAATGCCGCTTCAAGAATGGTTTTAATAACCTCTTGAATGGATTCATTAATCGCAATAGTCGAGTCATACATGATATTCATCGAGATGTTACTTGGAAGGTTCTTCTCTAATTGAGGTAGAAGCTCAAGGACATCAGCGGCAATGTTGATAGGGTTCGCACTTGGTGCCGCGTTAATTGCTGCAACAACCGCTTCCTTACCGTTTGCACTCGCTCGGTAAATATCGTGGCTTTTTTCTAAAGAAACCTTAGCGATGTCAGACAGGCGAATAATTTCACCCTCACCACTTTTAACGACTAAGTTCTCTAGCTCTTCAGTGTTTGATACTTGCGTATCGGCACTGCCGTTATAAAGAACGAATTCGCCAGTAGCTTGACCTGTCGCTGATTGGTAGTTGTTGGCATCCAATACCGACATAACATCAGTAGCGGTGAGGTTAACAGCTGCCATTTTTGACGGATCTAGCCATACGCGCAGTGCGTATTTCATACCACCATATAGGTCGACTTTAGATACACCATTTACCGTAAATAGCTGCGGGTTGATTACACGCTCTAGATAATCGGTAATTTGGCTTGATACGAGCTCATCACTGGTAAAACCAATATAAAGTACCGCGGTCGTTGAACCGGTAGACATAGTTACGGTTGGATCTTCGGCTTCTTTAGGGAGCTGAGACCGTACCGAGTTTGTCTTGGCCAGTATGTCTGACAACGCCGCATTCGGGTCGGTGTTCAACTTCATGTTTACGGTAATCGTAGAACTACCAAGTACAGAAGAAGAAGTCATATAGTCGATATTATCCGCTTGAGCCACAGCTTGTTCGAGGGGCTGGGTGATAAAGCCTTGGATAAGATCGGCACTTGCACCGTAGTAACTCGTGGTTACGGTTACGACGGTATTCGTCATTTCAGGGTATTCACGCACCTGCATTTTGAAGATTGCTTGTAAGCCAAGCAGAGCAATCAAAAAGCTGATGGATACCGCTAGAACTGGACGTTTAATAAAAACATCAGTAAAGCGCATTGTGCCTCCAGTTACAGCTTAGGTGTTTCAGATGGTGGAGTGATTGCATCACTTTCAACAACCTTAACTTTGGCACCGTTACTTAGACGTACTTGGCCAGAAGTTACAACCGTATCGCCGGCTTTAACGCCTTCAAGGATGTGTGCAATCTCAGCGGTACGCTCACCTACTTTTACAACATGTTGAGCAACACGTTGAACGCCGTCTTCTTCCGTCAGGATGTAAACATTGTCACCATATAGAGTGAAAGTAATCGCTGTTTGAGGCAACGTTACTTGGTTCTCTAGCTTAGGCAGAATGATGTTAGCACGCGCAAACATGCCGCTACGAAGCTTGCCATCATTGTTTGGAATGTCTGCTTGAACTTGAATAAGACCACTTTGGATACTTACTGCGGGTTCAATGGCACTGATAGAGCCTTCAAACGGTTTCTCTGGGTAAGCATCAACAAAGATGTCGATAGCCTGACCAACATTGATACGAGAGATATCTGTTTGAGATACAGTAAAGCGTAGGCGCATCACGCTGGTATCTTCTAAACGAACGATATCTGTACCTGATTGCAGGTATTGACCTAGGTACACGTTACGAATACCCACTTTGCCATCGAAAGGAGCACGAATTTCACGGCGTTCGATAGATGCTTTTAGGCTTTCAATATCAGCAGATAGAGAGTAGTAGTTTGCTTCTGCTTCATCGTATGCTTCTTTTGAAATAGAACCTTTCTTATACAGGCCTTGGTAGCGTTTGTATTTTGCTTTTGCCGCAGGCAGGCGAGCTTCAGAACTCTTTAGATTTGCCTTTTCTACGCCAGAATCAAGACGAACAAGAAGTTGGTCATTTTTAACATCAGTACCAGAACCAAAAGAGATTTGGTCAATAACACCGCTGGTTTCATTCGCTAGCGTGACACCTTGGTTAGGTTCGATGAAGCCGATAGCTTCAATTACTGGAACCCAGTCGATCGGCTGAACTTCAGTAACCGTTACTGGAAACTCTGGTTCAGGGCGGTTGGCCATATACTCAGCAATTTTTTGTTGTTTGAACATGTTGAACCCAATAACGCTGCCGAAAAGAAGTACAGCGATGAGTAACATGAAGAAAGTCCACTTTTTCATTATGGTCAAAACTCCGATCTAGTGTTTAATTATTGCATCCCAACTGGCTTCTATTGCAGATTCTAGTTCTGCCTCGTCGAGTTGGTAAAATCCTAAAGAATGCTTTCGCGCTAGAGATACACTAGCCGCTAAGCTCAAGCCGCTTAATACTTCATTATCAAGTGGTTTAAACAGTCCTTGCTCTTTACCCTCATTAAATAGCAGCTCAACTTGGGCAAACATTTTACGTTCTAGTTCCCTGAAGTTTAGGCTATTTGTGATGGGCAGTGAGTCATATTGAACCCGATTTTTTATCGCGGCTAAGTTCGTTCCCGCTAAGTTCCATATGTTCAACCACATAGTACGGTAGCGTTGCTTAATTGGATCCGAATCATCAACCCCTTCTTGAACAGCATCTGCTACTCGTTGAGTCACGAGCACTCGAACATCATCTATCAAGTGGTCTTTATCATCGAAGTAGCGGTAGATAGTGCCTGCAGCAACTCCCGCCTCTTTGGCTAATTTTTGCATTGAAAGGCCTTGAAAACCGACCTCCGCAATGAGCTTTTCAGCGGCAGAAAGTATTTGTTGGCGTTTATCCTGAGGTGCATGAGTTGTCATTATTCCATCACCAGTGAATGAACGTTCATTCATTATAGCCCAAGAACCATACACATGTGCAACAAAGTTTTACACAAGTCGCGTAAAAATCTTGTATAAGAGAACGTAGCATTCGTGGTGTTGCAGCATTATTATAGGCGCGCAATTGAATTCGCCCCTCTAGACCAAATTGAGAATCAAATGAGACTGAACCCAAGACAAGATGAAGCCGTGAAGTATGTTTCTGGTCCCTGCTTAGTATTAGCGGGCGCTGGATCGGGTAAAACACGTGTTATCACCAACAAGATTGCTTACTTGGTTCAAGAGTGTGGCTACAAGGCTCGTAATATTGCAGCGGTAACCTTTACCAATAAAGCGGCACGCGAGATGAAAGAGCGTGTGGGTCAAACTCTGGGTAAAGGTGAATCTAAAGGTCTGATCGTTTCAACGTTCCATACCATGGGTTTAACTATCATTCGCCGAGAATACAAAGCGCTGGGTCTGAAAGCAGGCTTCTCGTTATTTGATGACCAAGACCAGTTAGCTCTACTTAAAGAACTAACCGAAACACAGATCGATGGTGATAAGGATCTGCTGCGTTCTTTGATGAGTACCATCTCAAATTGGAAGAATGACATGCTGACGCCAGATCAGGCGAAAGCAAGAGCTCAAGGCGAACAAGAACAGTTGTTTGCATTCTGTTTTGAGATGTATCAGAAGCAGATGAAGGCCTATAACGCACTCGATTTTGATGATCTGATTGCGATGCCAGTATTGCTACTGAAAACCAATCAAGAAGTGCGTGAACGCTGGCAGTCTCGTATTCGTTATTTGCTGGTCGATGAATATCAAGATACCAACACTAGCCAATATGAGTTGGTTCGTTTACTGGTGGGTGAACGTGGTCGTTTGACGGTCGTAGGTGATGATGACCAATCTATTTACTCATGGCGTGGCGCAAAACCACAAAACTTGGTTTTGTTAGGTGAGGATTACCCGAACCTACGCTTGATCAAACTAGAGCAAAACTACCGCTCGACCAGTCGAATTTTGCGAGCAGCGAACATCTTGATCGCCAACAATCCGCACGTCTATGAGAAGTCACTGTTCTCTGAGATCCCAGATGGTGAAAAGCTCAAGGTATTAAATGCTAAGAATGAAGAGCATGAAGCAGAGCGTATTACCGGTGAGATCATCGCCCACAAGTTTTTGAATCGCACAGAATACAAAGATTACGCAGTGCTTTACCGCGGTAACCACCAATCTCGCTTGATTGAAAAAGCCTTGATGCAGAACCGTGTGCCTTACAAAATCTCAGGCGGTACATCCTTTTTCGCCAGAGCAGAAATTAAAGACATCATGGCTTACCTACGTGTGTTGGTGAATCCTGATGATGACAACGCCTTTTTGCGTATTGTAAACACACCACGTCGTGAGATCGGCCCAGTTACGCTTGAAAAATTAGGCAGCTACGCCAACATGCGCGGTAAAAGCCTGTTTGAAGCCAGCTTCGAAATGGGCTTAGAGCAAACGCTGACGGGCCGGGGTTTGGAAAACCTGCGTCGTTTCAGCGATTGGATTGTTCGTATCTCGGATAATGCAGAGCGTGGTAATACAGTTGAGGCGGTTCGCTCTTTGGTTCGTGACATTAATTACGAAGACTGGCTCTACGAAACCTCTCCAAGCCCTAAAGCCGCTGAAATGCGAATGAAGAACGTGTCTGATCTCTATAGCTGGATTGTGGCCGACCTCGAAGGTGACAACTATGATAAAGAAGAGAAGACGCTACGAGAGGTTGTTCAACGTTTAACTTTACGCGATATGATGGAGCGCGGGGAAGATAATGACGATGCAGACCAAGTTCAACTAATGACATTGCACGCTTCGAAAGGCCTAGAGTTTCCGTATGTATTCTTGATGGGGGCTGAAGAGGGCATCTTGCCACACCAAACCAGTGTTGATGAAGGTAATGTAGAAGAAGAGCGTCGTCTTATGTATGTAGGGATTACGCGAGCGCAGAAAGAGCTGACTTTTACTAAGTGTCGAGAACGTCGTCAGTATGGTGAATTGATTAAGCCAACACAAAGCCGCTTCCTTGACGAGTTGCCGCATGAGGATGTGGAGTGGGAAAGCGTTAAGAAACCACAATCCGCTGAAGAAAGAATGGAAAAAGGACAGGCACACATTGCTAATATTCGTGCGATGTTCAACAAAAAGTAGCGTCTGGTTCTGAAAGCATTAAATAGAGATAAATAAAAAGGTGACCATAGGGTCACCTTTTTTGAATTGGGTATTTTTAATTACAGAACGGTAAATTACAGACCAGCAATCATGTGCTCGATAGCATCTTTGATTTCGTCGTCTGAACAGTCCATACATGAACCTTTCGCTGGCATTGCATTAAAGCCGTTGATTGCGTGGTTAGCGAGGATATCGCGACCTTGAGCAATACGAGGTCCCCAATCACCAGCATCACCTGTTTTAGGTGCGCCACTTACGCCAGATGCGTGACAAGCGATACAAAAGGTACCGTAAACTGTTGCGCCATCACGAGGGCCTGTTGGTTCTGCGACTACTGGTTCGCTGCCGACTAGGTAAACTTGACCAACTGGTTTGATGCGTTCAGCAATTGCATCTTGCTCTGCTTCGCTAAGGCCTGAAGCCATTGCGCCAGTTGAAAAGGTTAAAACTGCGATGACAACGCTTAAAATTCGACGAGACATATCCATTAAACTCACTTTACATTCCCAAGGTAAGTACGTGCTTACCAATTTATAGTGTTGGAGGGTGTTTTGGCTTCACCAGCAAAGAGCAACTGTTAAACCAATGTAAATAATGGGTGATTATATCCCGATAAGTTGTTGCAATAAACAACAACTTATAAGCTGTGGCGGGTTGTAGTACTCAAATAAGGGGTTTATCACATATTAACTGTCGAAAAAGAGACCAAACAGAAAAAAAAGTTAAAAAAGTACTAGACGGCATTGGGTGATATACGTATTATTCCACTCCGCCGACAGGGCATGCGCCTGTAGCTCAGCTGGATAGAGCGTTGGCCTCCGGAGCCAAAGGCCGAAGGTTCGAATCCTTTCAGGCGCGCCATCCGGTCTCTTACTTCGGTAAGTGAGAAATTGGCAAAAAAGAAATAATGGTGGCTATAGCTCAGTTGGTAGAGCCCTGGATTGTGATTCCGGTGGTCGCGAGTTCGAATCTCGTTAGCCACCCCATTCTTTCTTTACAAAATATCGGTAGCTTCGGCTTCCAGTGTTGATTCATTATTCCCAAGAGTCGATACAAAATTAGTCGGTGAATAGCGCAGCTTGGTAGCGCATCTGGTTTGGGACCAGAGGGTCGGGGGTTCGAATCCCTCTTCACCGACCACTATTTCAATAATCGCTTTTAAGTGGTTATATAAAAAATTAGTGGTGGCTATAGCTCAGTTGGTAGAGCCCTGGATTGTGATTCCGGTGGTCGCGAGTTCGAATCTCGTTAGCCACCCCATTAATTTTGGTAGCTTCTTTGAAGTTCCCAGTTTGAGAAATCAAACGAAACGTCTCGGTGAATAGCGCAGCTTGGTAGCGCATCTGGTTTGGGACCAGAGGGTCGGGGGTTCGAATCCCTCTTCACCGACCACCTTAAGAAGCCTCGTCAGAAATGACGGGGCTTTTTTACGTCTGGAATTTAGATAGTTGGAACCAGAAGGTCGTGGGTTTGTTGCCTGCAAGCTGATGGATCGCCAGTCCGCAGGGAGCCCTGCCGCGCCTCTCTTAACCGACTATATTAAGAAGCCGAAGCCTCAGTCGAAAGACTGGGGCTTTTTACGTTTGGAGTTTAGGTGGTTTGGGTTCAGAGAGCTGCGACTTGAATCGCCAGCTCGGCGGTTCGTCAAGCCACAGGAAGCGCTTCCGTGCCGAATCTCTCTTTATTTACCACAATAGAGGCTTCAGTCGAAAGGTTGAGATTTTTGACATCTGTCGTTGAAGTTATTCTTGATTTTGAATACTGATACCCTAAATATTTCAACGTCTTGCTTGATGTGGCCTTCGTAAAATCCATCCTTTGTATCAGGAGAACTCGTACCTTTTTCTAGATTATCGCGCCTTTCTAGAGGTGTCGGCTTTATTAAACGAGCTGATCGATATCTAATTTTATATAAAATTCACCGCCAATCATTCGACAAATTAATAGGTTTGGTCTAAAGATTTCTATGAAAAGTGAAATTTGACGCTAAATATGTTCTCTAAGGCCTGTATTTAACAGTTTTCTTTACATCAAGTCGCTCAAAATCGTCTCCATTTTAGTAAGTCTTTCGTTTCACTGGTTGGTATTCGTTGAAATGATGTTAGGGGTAATATATATGGTTAATACGCTTCTATCTGGTTGTTTTGTTTGCTTAAATGACGAAAATTAGCGTTTGTTTCTATAGTGTTAATTGTTTTTTGGAATAATTATTTGTTTTTAGTGACTGGTAGTGAGATCTGCTTTTAACCATAGTTTTAACTCTACAAGTAAGTGGTAGTAAGGGATTTGTGAGTATTTATTATCGACAATAGAATGTTGATTTTTATTACTATATGCTCTCTGGGTGAATAGTTATGTGGTGCTTTTGCTTGTTAAGCGTTTAATGTCGACTTTTTATCCTATTTTTGTTGCTTTTCTGTGAATTATTTGCCAAATTGTCAACCGTATAAAATATCAGAACAATATTCTGGTAAGAATGGATTCAATTTTGCAGACAGGGCAGAGAGCTGCCAAAGCAGTAGAGGTCTGGTAATGTCACTTTTAGAAGTAAAAAATCTTCGTATCGAATACCCATCTCGTCATGGAGTTCACGCAGCAGTTAAATCGCTTTCGTTCAACATTGAACGTGGTGAGATTGTTGGCGTTGTAGGGGAGTCTGGTGCCGGTAAATCAACAGTAGGCAATGCTGTGATCGATCTACTGAGCCCTCCTGGTCGCATTGCTAGCGGCGAGGTATTTTTGGATGGCGAAAAAGTCTCTGGCCTATCTCCTGAACAGATGCGTTCTGTTCGCGGCTCAAAGATTGGTTTTATCTTCCAAGACCCAATGACTTCTCTTAACCCTCTATTCACAGTAGAGCAGCAGTTAAAAGAAACGATTCATGCCAACATGAAGGTTTCGGATCAAGAAGCTTACCAACGCTCATTAGACTTGATGAATCAAGTTGGTATTCCGCAACCAGAAAACCGTTTAAAGCAGTACCCACACCAATTCTCTGGCGGTATGCGTCAGCGTGTTGTTATCGCGATCGCATTGGCAGGTGAGCCTGACTTAATCATCGCAGATGAACCAACAACCGCACTGGATGTGTCTATCCAAGACCAGATTTTGGGTTTAATTCGCGACCTATGTATTAAGAAGAACGTAGGTTGTATGTTGGTCACGCACGACATGGGTGTCGTATCTAACGTTACCGATCGCGTAGCGGTTATGTATCGTGGTGATTTAGTTGAGTTTGGCCCGACGGCGAAAGTCCTTGGTACTCCTGAACACCCTTACACGCACAGTCTTATCTCAGCGGTTCCGCGTTCAGATCGTAAACTCGATCGTTTCCCTCTTGTGAGTTACATCGAAGAAGCGCACGAGATGGAACCACTTGATGTGAAAAACCACTGGTTAGGTCAAAGCCAAGATCACCGTGATTACACTGGCCCGTTGTTGAATGTTGAAAACGTCAACTTACGCTTTACCACCAAGGATTCTTTCTTTGAGAGTCGTCGTGAGTACGTTCAGGCGTCAAACAATGTGAGCTTTGAAGTACACGAAGGTGAAACTTTTGGTCTTGTGGGTGAATCTGGTTCGGGTAAGTCAACGATTGCTCGTGTGATTGCTGGCTTGTACGCACCTAACTCAGGCAAAGTGACCTTTGAAGGTATTGACCTTACTGGGCTTAAGTCTGAGAAAGAGCGTCGCCCAATGCGTCGCCAAATGCAAATGGTGTTCCAAAACCCATACACATCAATGAACCCTCGAATGAAGATCTTCGACATCATTGCTGAACCTATCCGATTCCATAAGCTTACGCGCAACGAGAATGAAACTCGTCAGATCGTTCACGACCTGCTAGAGCACGTTGGTTTAGGCAAGATGGCTGGAGTTAAATACCCACACGAATTCTCAGGTGGCCAACGTCAGCGTATTTCTATCGCTCGCGCCTTGGCAACTCGCCCACGTCTTCTGATTTGTGATGAACCTACGTCGGCGTTGGATGTGTCGGTACAGGCTCAGATTCTTAATCTATTAAAAGACTTACAAGACGAGCTCAACCTAACCATGCTGTTCATCAGTCACGATTTACCGGTTATTCGTCAAATGTGTGATCGTGTTGGTGTGATGCAAATGGGAGAACTATTGGAAGTAGCGCCAACAGAGCAGTTGTTCCAATCGCCTCAGCATGAATACAGCAAACACCTAATTTCTTTAATGCCTGAATTCACGGGTTTAAGAGAAGAAAAAGCAGTGGCAAAAGCCGCGATATAAAAATCAGCAGGCTGGAGTTTGGCTTGCTAAAAACAATAAACAGACGCAAATACAACAACTAGGGATCTGGATTCCCGCATGAAGGAGTTATGCAATGAAAACCATGAAAAGCAAATTAGCAGTAGCTTTAATGGCAGCTGGCCTAAGCTTTAGTGCAGCAGCAGCAGATATTACCGTTGGCTACGCAGCTGACCCAGTATCACTTGACCCGCACGAGCAGCTGTCTGGTGGCACACTGCAAATGTCTCACATGGTGTTTGACCCTCTAGTACGTTTCACTCAAGAGATGGATTTTGAAGGCCGCCTAGCATCTAGCTGGGAGCGTGTTGATGATACGACTTTCCGTTTTAACCTACGTAAAGGTGTGAAATTCCACTCTGGTAACGAACTGACTGCTGATGATGTTGTGTGGACTTTTGAACGTCTACAAGCTTCTCCAGACTTTAAGTCTATCTTCACGCCATACGAAAAAATGGTAAAAGTGGATGACTACACAGTTGAGCTAATATCAAAAGCGGCTTACCCACTAGTACTACAAACAGCAACTTACATCTTCCCAATGGACAGCAAGTTCTACTCTGGTCAAACAGCGGAAGGTAATGATAAATCTGAGCTAGTTAAGCACGGTAACTCGTTCGCTTCGACTAACGTTTCAGGTACTGGCCCATTCATCGTAACTCAACGTGAGCAAGGCGTTAAAGTAACGTTCGAACGTTTCAACGATTACTGGGACACAGAAACTGAAGGTAACGTAGACAAGCTAACACTTGTGCCAATCAAAGAAGATGCAACGCGTGTAGCAGCACTTCTTTCTGGTGACGTGGATATGATTCACCCTGTAGCACCAAACGATCACAAGCGTGTTAAAAACGCTAAGAACATCGATCTAGTAACGCTACCTGGTACTCGTATTATTACGTTCCAAATGAACCAAAACAGCAACGAAGCACTGAAAGATGTGCGCGTTCGTCAAGCAATCGTTCATGCGATTAACAATGAAGGTATTGTTAAGAAAATCATGAAAGGTTTCGCGACAGCTGCTGGTCAGCAAAGCCCAACAGGCTACGCGGGTCACAACGAAGATCTAGTTCCTCGTTACGATCTGAAAAAAGCGAAAGAGCTGATGAAAGAAGCGGGCTACGAAGATGGCTTTACACTAACTATGGCAGCGCCTAACAACCGTTACGTGAACGATGCAAAAGTAGCGCAAGCGTCTGCGGCAATGCTGTCTAAGATTGGTATCAAAGTTGATCTTAAGACGATGCCTAAAGCACAGTACTGGCCTGAGTTTGACCTATGTTCAGCAGACATGATGATGATCGGCTGGCACTCAGATACAGAAGATTCAGCTAACTTCAACGAGTTCCTAACAATGACTCGTAACGAAGAGACTGGCCGTGGTCAATACAACTGTTCTGGTTACTCAAACCCAGAAATGGATGCGATTGTAGAAGCTTCTAACACTGAAACTGACCCTGTTAAGCGTTCTAAGATGCTGAAAGGCGTTGAAGCAACACTTTACAACGACGCAGTATTCGTACCTCTACACTGGCAAAGTGAAGCGTGGGGCGCGAAATCTAACGTAGGTGCAGCAGACGTAGTAAACCCAATGGTTATGCCTTACTTCGGCGACCTAGTTGTAAAATAATCTAGCTTGCTAGAATCGAGAGCCTGAAGCTTTCAGGCTCTCAATATTATTAAGATATAGATTTAAGTTTCGGTATTTGGTCTTCCTTCAGTCTGGCTAAATACCTTTTTTAAGACTGAATTTTTTGTTGTCTAGTCGCGGATTTCGATTAGACAGTCATGGATAGATAAGGGGCAAGGAATGGTTACGTTTCTGGTCAAGCGCCTGTTTCAGGCACTGATAGTGATGTTTGTGATCAGTTTGGTGGCGTTTGCCATTCAGGATAACCTGGGCGACCCGTTACGTGAGTTAGTCGGTCAATCTGTTTCAGAGGCGGAGCGTCAAGCGCTACGCGATGAACTCGGCTTAAATGATCCCTTCGTTACAAAATATACTCGCTTTATAGGCGCAGCCCTACAAGGTGATCTTGGTACTTCATATTTCTTTAAACGCCCTGCTGTGGACGTAATTTTAGACAAATTGGTCGCGACGCTTGAACTTGTGTTCGGTGCTTCTCTGATTATTGTTTGTCTGTCGATTCCATTAGGCGTTTATTCTGCAATACACCCAAAAAGTTTCTTCACTAAATTGGTCATGGCGGGCAGTAGTATCGGCATCTCGGTACCTGTTTTCTTAACTGCAATCATGCTGATGTATGTGTTCTCTATTGAGCTAGGTTGGCTACCGTCATTTGGACGTGGTGATACTGCAAACTGGTTTGGTTGGGAGTCTGGCTTCTTAACGCTCGATGGCCTTGCACACTTAGTACTGCCGAGCATTGCACTGGCATCTATCATGCTGCCTTTGTTTATTCGTCTAGTTCGTTCTGAAATGCTAGAGGTTCTAAGTTCTGAATACATTAAGTTTGGTAAAGCGAAAGGCTTAGCGCTAAACAAAATCTATTACCAACACGCATTGAAAAACACCATGCTACCGGTTCTTACTGTTGGTGGTGTTCAGATTGGTACTATGGTGGCATACACCATTCTTACTGAAACGGTTTTCCAGTGGCCCGGTACAGGTTTCTTATTTTTAGAAGCGATCAACCGTGTAGATACACCACTGATTACCGCATACGTTATTTTTGTTGGTCTTATTTTCGTAGTGACTAACACGATTGTTGATTTGCTTTACGGTGTTATCAACCCAACCGTTAACATCACAGGGAAAGGAGCATAATCATGGAACAGACATCGACAGTGCCGTCTCGCTGGGAACGTTTTAAGCAATCAGACATTGTGTATTACTTCTTACGCGACAAAGTGGCAATGGTGAGTTTCGCCATTTTCTCAATCTTTTTAGTGATGGCATTAGCAGCACCTATTCTAGCGCCAACAGACCCGTACGACGTGACATCGATTGATATCATGGATTCAGAGCTTCCACCATCATGGATGGAAGATGGCGAAGAACGTTTCTTGCTCGGAACGGATGAGCAAGGCCGTGATATTTTATCTACTATGCTTTACGGTTCGCGTCTGTCATTGACGATCGGTTTCCTAGCGGTAGGCCTTCAGCTGACTCTAGGTATCATCATTGGTCTGTCTGCGGGTTACTTCGGTGGCCGTATTGATAGCTTCTTGATGCGTTTTGCCGATGTTCAGCTTTCGTTCTCAACCATGATGGTTGCGATCATTGTCTCGGCCATCTTTAAGGCTAGCTTCGGCAGTGACTTCTATGCGCAATATGCCGTTGTTATGCTGGTGGTGATCATCGGTATTGCTGAATGGCCGCAGTATGCTCGTACGATTCGTGCATCGGTATTGGCAGAGAAGAAGAAAGAATACGTAGAAGCGGCGCGTGTGATGGGCTTTAGAGCGCCTCGCATCATGTTCCGTCATATTCTGCCTAACTGTTTATCTCCAATTTTGGTTATCTCTACGGTACAGGTGGCAAATGCCATCATGTCAGAAGCGGCACTTTCTTTCCTAGGTTTAGGTCTTCCGGTAGACCAACCATCACTGGGTGCTCTGATCAGTACAGGTTTTAACTACATTTTCTCAGGAGCATGGTGGATCACAGCATTCCCAGGTGTGCTTTTGGTAACATTGGTTCTAGTTATTAACCTATTAGGCGACTGGTTACGTGACGTGTTTAACCCTAAAATTTATAAAGGGTGATAGCTCTGATTGATTTTTAGATAAAAAAGTCACTAAATTAAGAGCCGTAAGCAATTACGGCTCTTTTTTTGCTTAATGGATCTGGAACTTAGTATCATTGATAGTGTCAATAATACTTAAAATGGAATTCATGTTTTATCGACATAGATTCGGTAATAATTAGCCCGTGAGGGTTTAAGTGGTGGTTATGAAATTGACAATGAATGCTGTATGTCGTGCTGTGACGAGAAATTATCGTATGGGGCTTATCGCTGCATCCCTTTTGGTCTCGAGCCAAGTGAGTGCAGAGTCGGTTCTATGTGATGCAACTCAGGCAAGCACTAACCAATTACCACAGCTAGAGCAATCATGTCCGATCGGCAAGGGTGTTTGGGGGAGTAAGGCGCCTAAACGTCATTCAGATAACGAGCTGTTTTGGGTTCAATGTGGTCTGCTGAATAAGCCTTTGTCACTGAACCGAGCAAAGCCCCTATATGAGAAGATCTCGACCAACGTTTGGATGAAGCCTGAAGGTGGAGACTATCGTTGCTTAATCGGACCTTATTCTACCTTCTCTGATGCGAGAAAAGACCTAGCTCAGGTGCGCAAGGTTCCCGGTTATGGTGAAGCCTTTATTCGCATGGTCGATAAGTCGAAAACCTCATCACAGCCTATCGTTGCAAAACCGGCAGAGTCAAAAGCTGTAAAGCCTAAGGCCCCTGTAAAACCAAAACCAGCTCCGAAACCTGTGGCTGCGAAGCAAGCGGCAGCGGTAACGAGTGCTGCAGCTATTCAGGCGCTACCAAGCGGTAACGCGAATTCAGACAACGATTTGGAAATCGAAATCCGTGTGACAGCCAATGTTGCGGGTAGCCAATATGCGATTCCTTACCTTCTAGACCATCAGCAGCAGTTCTATATGGAGCAAGGTAAGCCTTGGAGCCGCCTAGATTTCGATAGCGCTGAGTTGGTGTGTAATCAGGTCAACATGAAACTGATGACGGAAAAGCAATGGCAGAGCATCTTGAGCTCAAAAGTTATGGAAAAACAGAACTGGCCAATGCATCTCCCTTATTGGGGCGCAGATAAGAAAGGTCTGTTTACCAACGGAAACGTAAACCAATTGAAAGGTTCTTCATTGCTTAATGTGATGTGTGTGAAATAACGAAGACCCGTTGTAATACCAAATAAGCCTCAGCCATTGCTGGGGCTTTGTTGTTTATACACCTTCTACACCTTCCTTTTTCAACATCGGTTCGACTTCTGGACACTCTTTCTTTATACGAATTTGACTAAAAATCGCTAGAAATTGTTCAAATAAGGCAGTTGATGCGTAGAAAACCATAACTCAAGCAATAAGGTGATTGAGATTATGAGTTTAAAAAAACGATTAGAAGACGTGGCTCCACGCTTCGAAGCTGGAGGGAAGTACGAAAAGCTTTACCCTGTGTATGAGGCTTTTGCGACCATATTTTATACGCCCGGCAACGTAAACCGAGGCCAGACCCATGTTAGAGACAGTATC
Organism: Vibrio splendidus; assembly: GCF_024347615.1. Taxonomy (NCBI): domain Bacteria; kingdom Pseudomonadati; phylum Pseudomonadota; class Gammaproteobacteria; order Vibrionales; family Vibrionaceae; genus Vibrio; species Vibrio splendidus. The sequence continues at coordinate 50,821 of NZ_AP025508.1, forward strand.
GATCTCAAACGAATCATGATCCTGGTGTGGCTAGCGACCTTTCCCGCGATGTTTTGGGGGATGTATAACGTCGGACACCAAAGCTTCCTCGCATTAACGTCCAGTTATCAACTTAACGAACTTACCTCTGTTATTGAAAGCAGCTGGCGCTTGTCTTGGGCATTTGGTGATGCGCAGTCATTGATGGCAAGTGGCTGGGCAAACCAGATGTTGCTTGGTGCACTCTATTTTCTACCCGTTTATGCCACGGTGTTTGTTGTGGGTGGTTTCTGGGAGGTCTTGTTTGCAGTCGTTCGCAAGCACGAAGTTAATGAAGGCTTCTTTGTCAGCTCGGTGCTGTTTGCACTAATCCTCCCGCCAACCATTCCGCTCTGGCAAGCCGCATTAGGTATCACTTTTGGTATCGTTGTCGCCAAAGAGCTGTTCGGTGGTACAGGACGAAACTTCCTTAATCCTGCACTAGCAGGCCGCGCGTTTCTCTACTTCGCTTATCCAGCCAACATGTCGGGTGGACTTGTGTGGGTTGCCGCTGACGGCTATTCAGGCGCGACACCACTGAGTCAATGGTATGAGGGTGGCAGTACTTCGCTTATCAATAATATGACTGGCGAGGCGATCACCTGGATGGATGCGTTTGTCGGTAATATACCGGGCTCGATGGGTGAGGTTTCTTCATTGCTTATCATGTTGACGGGTCTGATTCTGATTGCCATGAAGATAGCCTCTTGGCGTATTGTTGCGGGTGTGATTATTGGCCTTGTGGCGACCTCTAGTTTGATGAATTGGATCGGATCCGAAACCAACTCGATGTTTTCTATGCCGTTCTACTGGCACTTTGTGTTGGGTGGCGTTGCCTTTGGTACTTTCTTTATGGCGACCGACCCAGTTTCCGCCGCTTTTACCAATCAGAGTAAATGGGCTTACGGGGTTCTTATCGGTGTGATGACGGTTGGTATTCGCGTGCTCAACCCTGCTTATCCAGAGGGCATCATGCTGGCTATCTTATTCGCCAACCTCTTCGCTCCACTGTTCGATTTTATTGTGAAAGAGCAAAACATCAAACGCAGACAGAAGCGGACATTGCGTTGATTTAAGTAAATAAGAGGGAAAGTTACGCCCATAAGAAAGGCTTACATTGATGTAAGCCTTTTAATATTTATCGCGATTGATTTGAAGTTCATTTAACTCCACTTCAAATCAATCTCGAACGGTTGGGTGTGGCCACAATGCTCTCCACACATTTCGTCGTAGGCACTGTTGTGAACCAGCATTGCCGACGCCACGCCTTGGTCGCTAAAGTGGTCGCGTGCTTGGTTAACACTCAAAAACTTCATTGGGTGCTGGTGGTCGTCTTTGATTAACTGTTTTTGCTCACCAATGATTTGGTAAGCCAAGTAGATCCCGCCTTCAAATGATTCAATTAGTAGATTCATCACAAACTCCATTGCTGTTCTAGATAGGTCAGTACCTGTGTTACGTGGAGTTGGGAAGTAAGGTTCAAGAGGGGGCATAAAAAAAGCAGGCACAAGGCCTGCTTTTTAAGAGTTATCAACAAAAGGCGTTGATTATCTCATGGTAACAAACTCTTCTGAGCCAGTTGGGTGAATCGCCACAACAGAGTCGAAATCTGCTTTGGTTGCGCCCATCTTCATTGCAACGCCGAAGCCTTGAATCATTTCATCAACAGTGAAACCGATGCCGTGTAGGCCAACTACAGTCTCTTCTTCGCCAGCACATACTAGCTTCATCTTACAAGGTTGACGGTGCTGAGTGACTGCTGTGTACATTGCAGTAAAACCAGACGTGTATACCTTGATGTTGTCTTTGCCGTATTGCTCTTCAGCTTCTTGAGTCGTTAGACCAATTGTGCCGATAGGTGGGTGGCTGAATACAACAGTAGGAACGAGCGTGTAGTCCATCTTCGCGTTTGATTGACCGTTGAATAGGCGCTCAGAAAGCTGACGACCGGCTTTAACAGCAACAGGTGTTAGTTCGATGCCACCTTCCATGATGTCGCCAACACAGTAGATGCCAGGAACGTTGGTTGCTTGGAACTCATCTACTTTGATGTAGCCACGGTCGTTTGTTGCAACGCCAGTTGATGCTAGGTTGATAGCGTCAGTTGCTGGGTGGCGGCCGATAGCCCAAATTAGGTGGTCAACGTTTTGAGTGTTGCCGTTCTCTAGGTGCAGAGTCAGCGTGCCATCTGCTTCTTTCACTACTTCTTTAGGAACAGAGTGCGTGTGAAGTGTTGGACCTTCCGCTTCCATTACTTCAACCAGTGTTTCAACAATCATTGGGTCGAAGCTGCGAAGTGGTGACTCTTTACGACAGAACAAGTGTGTCTCTGTGCCAAGTGCACTTAGTACGCCTGCGATTTCTACTGCGATGTAGCCTGCGCCGATTACAGCAACACGCTTAGGTTGCTCCATCAGGTCGAAGAAACCGTTTGAGTCGATACCGTGCTCTGCGCCAGGGATGTTTGGAATGGTTGGACGACCACCCACTGCGATCAGGATGTGATCCGCTGTGTAGTGTTCACCGTTAACTTCAACGGTTTTTTCATCTACAAACTTAGCAAAACCTTTGATTACGTTTATTTTGTTGTTACCAAGAACGCGATCGTAAGATTGGTGGATACGACCAATGTACGCTTGACGGTTTTCAACCAGTTTGCCCCAGTTGAAGCCTTTTACGTCAACGTCGAAGCCGTAGTCTTTTGAATATAGGTTGATTGCTTCAGCAACTTGAGCACCGTGCCACATAACCTTTTTAGGAACACAACCAACGTTTACACAAGTACCACCAAGGTCTTGAGCTTCGATAAGTGCAACTTTTGCACCGTGCATTGCTGCGCGGTTAGCTGATGCGATGCCGCCTGAACCGCCGCCGATACAGATGTAATCAAAATGAGTCGCCATTACTTTCTCCATTTATTGAAGGTTGTGGGTACAGTGAGCGCACTGAACACCTACGTCCTATAGATTCTTAAATTGTCTAATTATTATATTGAGGGCAGATCGGTTGAACTCAATCTCCCTGTTTAAAATTTATTCGTGTACGTCACAGTCTGCTGAGTATTCGTCAGACGATGACGTTAAGTTCGAGATTACTCGGGTACGATCCACTCTACTTTGAAGTGACCGGTCGCCGGCGCAATTGCTTCCTTCAAGAATGGAAGAATTTCGTTCATTTGGCTTTCTAGCTTCCAAGGTGGGTTGATAACAATCATGCCTGATGCTGTCATGCCACGCTCGTTGGTGTCTGGTGATACGCCAAGTTCGATTTGTAGAATCTTGTTGATGCCTAAGCCTTCAAGGCCTTCGATCATGTCTTCGATATCACAGCGATTTACCACTGGGTACCAAATTGCGTAGATACCGGTTGCCCAGCGCTTATGGCTTTGAGCAATCGCAGTCACAACATCACGATACTCTTTTGCCAGCTCGTAAGGTGGGTCGATAAGAACCAAACCACGACGTTCTTTAGGTGGCAGACTGCCTTTTAGGCGTTGGAAGCCATCTTCTTTGTAGATAGATACCTGACGATCGCGGTGGAACTCTTGCTCAAGCAGAGGGTGATCGGCTGGGTGAAGTTCGGTTAATACCATGCGGTCTTGATCACGCAGGTGTGCACGTGCAACACGTGGTGAACCTGGGTAGAAACGCAGTTTTTCGCCATTGTTGAGTGCAGAGATAGACTCAAGGTAGCTTTGAATGTCTTCAGGAAGTTCTGTTTGTGCCCAGACGCGTGCAATACCTTGTTTGTATTCGCCCGTTTTTTCAGACCATTCATGCGTTAAGTCGTAACGACCTACACCAGAGTGAGTGTCATGGTAAACAAAAGGCTTATCCTTTTGTTTCAAAGAATTAAGAATAAGGCTCTGTACGATATGCTTTACTACGTCGGCATGGTTGCCCGCGTGGAAGCTGTGGCGATAACTTAACAAATTAAACTCTCGTAACACTCTCGAATTAGAGTGTGGTTAGTGTAGGTGGGGTTAGTTTGACTATTATAACCCCCAATGGACCATAAATTCTCGAACAATTCAGGAACAGTCGCTAGCAATATGCAGTTAGTTATTGGTTCTACTATTGAAATTTGCCTTGTTGGGCACTATCTAATAACTATTCGCAGGTGATTTTTTAGGGCGCCCCTGAGCCTGATGACTGTAAGACGACCTCATTACAAAAAAGACGAAAGTCTCTAAAGCCAAAGGAATGTTTATATGTCTAATCCGCTATTAACCTTCACGGACTTACCTCCGTTTTCACAGATCAAACCTGAGCACGTTAAGCCAGCGGTTGAGCAAGTGATTGAAGAGTGTCGCAACAAGATAGAACAAGTACTTGAAGGTAATACTTCACCAAGCTGGGACAACCTCGTTGCTCCAATTGATGAAGTGGATGATCGTTTAGGCCGTATTTGGTCACCTGTAAGCCATATGAATTCTGTGATGAACAGCGACGAACTGCGTGACGCTTATGAGAGCTGCCTGCCTGTACTTTCTGAGTACGGCACGTGGGTCGGCCAACACAAAGGTTTGTTCGAAGCGTATAAAGCGATCAAGGCGAGCGAAGCATTCTCGGCATTAAACCAAGCTCAACAAAAAACCATCACTGACGCACTGCGTGATTTTGAATTATCAGGCATTGGCTTACCAGCGGACGAACAGCATCGCTACGGTGAGATCAGCAAGCGCCAGTCTGAGCTAGGTTCTCAATTCTCAAATAACGTGCTTGATGCAACCATGGGTTGGAGCAAGCAGATCACAGACGTCGCTGAACTGGCCGGTATGCCTGAATCAGCACTGGCGGCAGCACAAGCCGCGGCAGAAGCTAAAGAGCAGGAAGGTTACCTACTGACTCTAGATATCCCATCATACCTACCGGTGATGACGTACTGTGATAACCAAGAACTACGTAAAGAGCTGTACGAAGCTTACGTAACTCGTGCTTCAGATCGCGGTCCAAATGCTGGCAAGTGGGACAACACTGAGATCATCACAGAGCAACTTAAGCTGCGTCACGAGATCGCACGCATGCTTGGCTTTAGCACTTACAGCGAAAAATCTTTGTCGACTAAGATGGCAGAAACGCCAGACCAAGTACTTGGTTTCCTTAACGACCTAGCAGTAAAAGCCAAACCACAAGGTGAGCGTGAAGTAGAAGAGCTACGTCAGTTTGCTGAGAAAGAGTTTGGCGTCTCTGAGCTAAACCTGTGGGACATCGCTTACTACAGCGAGAAACAAAAACAGAACTTGTTCGAGATCTCTGATGAAGAGCTTCGTCCATACTTCCCTGAGTCGAACGCGGTTTCTGGTTTGTTCGAAGTACTAAACCGTGTGTTTGGTATGTCGGTAACAGAGCGTGAAGGCGTGGATACATGGCATGATTCAGTGCGCTTCTTCGACATCTTTGATGCGACAGGCACATTGCGCGGTAGCTTCTACCTAGATCTATACGCACGCGAACACAAACGTGGTGGCGCTTGGATGGACGACTGTCGCGGTCGTCGCATTACTCAATCTGGTGATCTACAAACGCCTGTTGCTTACCTAACATGTAACTTCAACAAGCCAGTCGGTGATAAGCCTGCGCTATTTACTCACGATGAAGTGGTTACCTTATTCCACGAATTCGGCCACGGTATTCACCATATGTTAACGCAAGTTGATGCGGGTGCTGTGTCAGGAATCAATGGCGTGCCTTGGGACGCGGTTGAATTGCCAAGTCAGTTCCTAGAGAACTGGTGTTGGGAAGAGGAGGCGCTGTCGTTCATCTCTGGTCACTTCGAAACCGGTGAAGCGTTACCGAAAGAGATGCTAGAGAAGATGCTAGCGGCGAAGAACTTCCAGTCAGCGATGTTTATCCTGCGTCAGCTAGAGCTTGGCCTGTTCGATTTCACGCTACACACTGAATACGATCCAGAAGTCGGTGCTCGCGTACTAGAAACACTAGCCGACGTGAAGTCTAAGGTATCGGTACTGCCAAGTCTTGATTGGAACCGCTTCTCGCACAGCTTTGGTCACATCTTTGCTGGTGGCTACAGTGCAGGTTACTACAGCTACCTGTGGGCAGAAGTATTGTCTGCAGATGCGTTCTCTGCATTTGAAGAAGAGGGTATCTTCAATACTGAAACCGGTAATCGCTTCTTGAACAACATTCTTGAGATGGGGGGCAGTGAAGAGCCAATGGAGCTGTTCAAACGCTTCCGTGGTCGTGAGCCTCAAATCGACGCAATGCTGCGTCATGCGGGTATTCAAGCTTAGGTTTGTGATTACCTTATTGCTAGCTGCATAGCTTATATTAGGTAACAGAGCTTAGATTCGAGACGACATAAGCTAGATAGATTAAAGGCTGAACATTGCGTTCAGCCTTTTCTTTTTGGGACACCCCAAAGAATCTAGTTCGTATGTGAGCTAGGGATTCACATTGCGATTGATAGGGTTTTGCAATGAAATCAATGTCTCTGTCGATTGAACCTCGTCGATCGCCTGCAATTTATCAATCAGCACGAACTGCAATTCTTCTATCGATTTACACATCAGCTTTACAAAAATATTGTAAGCACCGGTGGTGTAGTACGCCTCGACCACTTCATCTAAAGCATTTAGCTTCGCAATGGCCGAGTGGTAGTCGCGGGCTGCGTTAAGGTTAATACCAATAAAGCAGCACACGTCGTAACCTAGCTTTTTGGTGTTTACCACAACTTCTGTTCGCTCAATAATGTCTGCTGATCTCATCTTTTCGATGCGAACGTGAATCGTCGCAGGGCTGACATCGAACTGCTTTGCCATTTCAGCATAAGGAGTACGTGCATCTTCCATCAAAGTTTTGAGAATGGCACGGTCTAGATCATCTAGACGAGCTGTAGTTGTGGACATGCATAATCCTTAGATTGAATGAAAAACATACCGGCTTGAGTACACATCATAGCCAAGGGTGATAATATTAGCAGTAACTATAGGGTTAGGGTGAATTCAGTGCGATTTTCGTTATTTTTTATTGTGATGTGTTGGAGTGTTTTTGCTTCAGCTCAGGCAAAAGATGTGTTGGTTATTCACTCTTATCATCAAGGCTTTTTTTGGACGGATGATTTCCATAAAGGGCTGGCTGAAGAACTCGATCGAGATGGGTTGTCTTACCGGGTTGTTTATCTCGATACCAAGCGAACTCAAAACGCTGAATACTTAGAGCGAATTTATCAGCTATACCGCACCAAGCTGTCGCATGAAGAGTTTGCCGCTGTAGTCGTCAGTGATAATAACGCCCTCAATCTGATGAAACGCTTAGCGCCCGAACTCAATGGCACGCCCGTTATTTTTGGTGGCATCAACAATTTCTCTCCGCAAATGATTGAAGGCTTGCACGCAACTGGTATCACTGAAGATATTGATATGGCGAGCAATATTGAGCTGATCAATCGACTTCAATCGACGGTTAAAAAAGTTTACGTGGTTACCGATCACTCGGTAACGGGTGAAGCTATTCGCGCCCAAGTGGAACTATTCCTACAAAAACGTCCAGAGTTCTCTGGGCTGGTGGAGCAATATACGCCTGATTCTTATCAAGAACTGATGACGTTCGCGCAACGCGCTGATCTAACCAAAAGCTTGTTGTTCTGGGCCTACTACCGCGACATCAATGGTCGTGTCAGTAGCAAAGAAGACTGGCGTCAGCTCAACAAAAAAACTCAGATGCCATTGTATATCGTGCATGATTTAGGACTTGGGTTTGGTGCGATTGGTGGCGTGATCCACAGTGGAGAAACGCAAGGACGAGACACTGGGCGAGTGCTACTGAATGTGCTCGCTAATCCGGATAAACCGCTGCCCCAAGTGGTTGCTGGCGCGCCAGAAATCAAACTTGATTACCAACAAATATCACGATGGGATTTGGGCGCAGAGAATGAAGCGGCGGTGACTTTTCTCAACAAGCCTAAGTCATTTTTAGTGCGCTACCGAGATGAAATTCGCACCATAGGTTTGCTGTTTTTGGTGATGTCGTGTGTCATCGCAACCTTGGTGTATTACCTCAATCGCCTTAAGAAAAGTGAGCGTACCAGCCGACAAAGCCAACTGTTATTGGAGTCGATATTCGACCAAAGCCTGCAGTTCATGGGGATCATTGATAAGGGCGGTGTATTACTGTCGAGTAACAGTAAGTTACATGAGCTGCTTTATAACCAAGGCTATAAATTGGGAACACCTCTTCAAAGCCTCCAACACTGGGAAGACTCAGCAAGGCAAGAACTGAAGGAATACTTTATCTCGAGCGATGAACACCAGATTTTGCGATTTGAAGCTGAGGTGTGGTGTCGTGATCGTGGTGCGATGGTGTTGGATATCTCTTTAAAGCCTATGCCGGGCAGTGAAGAGGATGATGTTCAGTTCTTATTTGAAGCTCGTGATGTTACCTCGGGTAAGCTCGCGGAGAATAAGTTGTTCCAGCGTGAAGCGAATCTCAAGCTGTATTACGACAAACAACCCGTGATGATGATTACGCTCGATGGCAATAATCGCATTCAACAAGTGAACCAGTTTGCTGAGCAGTTACTAGGCTACCCGCTAGACCAGCTACTAGGTCATCGTCCTAGAGAGTTCTATGTCGATGGAAACTCAATGATCCCGCGTCATATCTTATTGCAACCACAGCATAAGATTCGTGGCGTATGGCGTCGTGATATTGAATATCGCCATGCTAATGGCAGCACCATCTGGATTCGTGAAAATATTCGCCCGCTGGTTGAGTCTGATCAGCTGTTGATTGTTGGAGAAGACATTACCGAAACTCGTGAGCTGTCGGAAAAGCTAGAATATCAAGCTCGTTATGACTTGCTGACGGACACGTTTAACCGTAACCACTTTGAACAAGAGCTGCAAAAGGCGCTCAAAGAGGTTGAGAGCCACATGCGAACTCACGCTATGTTGTTCTTGGATTTAGACCAACTCAAGGTCTTGAACGATACGGCGGGGCATGAAGCGGGTGATGCCGCAATCATGTTTAGTGCCAAGCTGCTGGAAGAGGTACTGCCATACAATGCCGTGTTAGCGCGAATGGGTGGTGACGAATTTGCAGTATTAATGAAAGACTGTACTGAGCGAGATGCGGTGAATGTGTGTCGCAGTATTATCTCGACGATGAGTGAGAACCCATTCTTGTGGGGTGATATTCGCCTTAATCTTACCAGCTCTATTGGTATCCGATTGATTGACCATACTGCGGCCTCACCACAGATGGTACATGCTCAGGCCGATGCTGCTTGCCATGCTGCTAAAGAGGAAGGGCGTAACCGTTACAACCTTTACCATCAAGATGATGAAGACTTGCGTCGTCGTCACCTAGAGATGGAATGCGTGAATCTAGTGCATGAGGCTTTGGCTAACGATCGCTTGGAGTTGTTTGCTCAGCGCATTCTTGGCCTAGATAAAAACAGCGAGAAAATGCACTTCGAAATCTTGGTTCGTATCAAGAATATCCAAGGTGAATACATCTCCCCGGGGATCTTCATGCCAGCCTCAGAGCGCTATAACATAGCGCACTTGATTGACCGCCGAGTCGTGAGCCAAACGCTCGCTTGGTTGGAACATCGACCAAAGGTGATAGATGAACTTGGAATGTGCTCTATCAATTTGTCTGGTCACTCTATGGGTAATCGAGAATTTGTCGAATTCTTGATTGAGAGCTTGAGAGACTCGTCGATACCGTGCCATAAAATCTGTTTAGAGATCACCGAAACGGCTGCGATGAGTAACATGAAGCAGGCGATCAAGTTCTTTACTCGAATCAAAGAGCTTGGTTGTATGATTGCACTGGATGACTTTGGCTCTGGATTATCGTCGTTTGGTTACTTAAAGAAACTGCCGGTCGACATCGTGAAGATCGATGGCTTGTTTGTGCGTGATATTGCTGTCAACGAGATGGACCATGTGATGGTTCGCTCGATCAATGATTTAGCTAAGCAGATGGGTAAACACACGGTGGCTGAGTTTGTTGAAAATACCCAGATAATCGACAAGCTGATCGAACTTGGTGTGAACTACGCACAGGGTTACATCATAGGCCGACCTAAACCACTTGCTGAGCTCATTGAAGAGTTACAAAAAGAGCGAACGTTAGAGTACTTGGATTAATTGAACCAAGCTGCACGATGAGTATTCTTTAGCACTAGCAGCGCTAATCGCTTTCAGAGCTACTAATAGTTTGCACCGCTAATATGTATTGTTGAGGCAATCAGGTAAACTGGTTGCCTCTTTTGTTTTGAATACTACTGTCTGTTGGAGACGACCTTGCAACTACAACTGATTTGCGAAGATGCTACCCAAATCGATCATCTAAATGACTTAGCGACCCGTTGGAATTTATCTCATGATGAAAACAGCGATTTTGCTTTGGTACTGACTTGCGAGCGACTTGAGCTACGTAAAGTCGATGAACCGAAGCTTGGCGCTATCTTTGTTGATTTAGTCGGAGGGGCAGTTGGTCACAGACGCAAGTTTGGCGGTGGTAAAGGTCAGGCAATTGCTAAAGCGGCAGGTTTAAACAAAGGTGCAACGCCAACTATCCTCGATGGTACCGCTGGTTTAGGACGTGATGCGTTTGTGCTGGCTTCGTTGGGCTGTAAAGTTCAGATGGTAGAGCGACATCCAGTTGTGGCTGCATTATTGGATGACGGTCTGCAGCGAGCTCAACAAGACCCTGACATCGGTGGTTGGGTAACTGAACGTATGAAGTTGATTCACGCTTCAAGTCACGATGCGTTAGATAAACTCAGCAACGATCCTAATTTCGAACAGCCTGATGTGGTGTACCTAGACCCAATGTACCCGCATCCTGAGAACAAGAAGAAATCGGCGTTGGTTAAGAAAGAGATGCGTGTATTCCAATCATTGGTGGGTGCCGATATGGATGCTGATGCTTTATTGCAACCAGCCCTTAAGCTCGCATCTAAGCGAGTTGTGGTCAAAAGGCCGGATTACGCGGCGTGGTTAGACGAGCAAAAACCGAGCATGGCGATCGAAACCAAAAAGAACCGTTTTGATGTGTATGTGAAAGCATCAATGACCTAGTTAAGACATCAATAACTTAGAGACACGCTAAGAAAATTTTCCGTCATAAATACGATAAATCACTATTTAACACTTGCGATAGTCGCGTTACGGATGTATATCTAACTAAGAATCATTATTATTCTTAGCTGGAGTTGTAGCATGGTTAAACGCTTTTGTAAGTTAAACCGTCGAGATATCACCGAGCACTTGGGAGAAATCCACAGTTTGGTGACTGAACCAAAGTTCGTGTGCCGCTCTTGTGCGCGCTCATCGTCGGATCAAGCGAACCTATGCAAACCAACAGCCATCCCACCGATTGATTGTCAGAATAAACCCGCTGAAGAAAAAGTTGCGTGTGGTCTACTTGCTGAAACATTGCCAACTCCAGAAGTTTCTCTTATCGAGGTAATGGACAGCGTTGAGCCAACGGTACAAATCTTTGATCCTGCTATCGTAGAAAAAGCGGATAAAGTTGCGTTGAAAAAAGCCAAGCTGAAAAAATTGATGGCGAAGGCGAGCGGCGATGAGAAAGCTGAACTCAAACAAGCGAAGAAAGCGGCGAAGAAACAAGAGAAGTACAACAAAAAGCTCGCGAAGATGATTAAGAAGCAGCAAAAGCTGTTTAAGAAAAGCCAAAAACTGGAAAGTGACCTGGAACGCATCAACCTACAACTTGATGACGTTGCCTTCACTGAAAGTAAGACTCAGGTGGTGAGCCACAATCACATCCACTGAAGTTAATTCGAAGAGCTTATTGCTACACAGATGATTTAAAAAGAGCGACCTACGGTCGCTCTTTTGCTTTCTGGGTATTATTTTAAATAAGAATCTTGCTAGTCAAACAAAGCTTATTAGCTAAATACAGCTTGTTAGCTCAACGCGCTAGGCATTGCTAGCATCTCTCGCTACGCGCTTCTTCACCCACGTCTCATTGACGAACAAAGAGAACAAGATAACGGCACCACCAATAGACAATCGAACCAAATCGACATCTCTGTTCCAAATCAGGATGTTCACCACAAGGCCAGCTGGAACTAAGACATTGTTCATCACAGCCAGTGCGCCAGCATTGACCATGCACGCGCCTTTATTCCACATAAAGTAACCCAGCCCCGAAGCAATCAAGCCAAGGTAGATAAGGATTCCCCATTGAAGAGTGGTGGTTGGCAGCTTCTCTGGATTGCCCAGTAGCATGAAAGCAACGGAAGCGACGCATAACGCCCCCAAGTAGAAGTAACCAAATACGGTTCGCTGAGGTAATTCAGTCGATTCCTTCTCCATCACCACCTTGTAACTCACCTGACCGATAGCAAAGCACAGGTTCGCGCCTTGCACGACGAGGAAGCCAACTAAAAAGTTCTCATTGATGCCCGCAAATTTAATGAATACCGCGCCCAATACCGCAATTGCCGCAGTCACTAAGTACCACGGAGAGAATTGCCCTTTGAGGAAATCATAAATAAGCGTGACGTAAATTGGGGTAAAAACGGTAAACAAAAGGACTTCAGGAACGGATAGCAGCAAGAAAGACTGATAGTAGAAGCAGTACATTAAGCCAAGCTGGATGCCACCAATGGCCATCAATTTAGCGATCAGTTTACGCGAGACGCCACGGAACTTAAGGAAAGGAAGAAACACGATACCTGCAAGGGCAACACGCATAAGTACAGAGAACCAAGCATCAACCTGACCAGCAAGGTAAACGCCGATCAGGCTAAAGGAGAAGGCCCATAGGAGGGTAACACCAGCTAAATAGCTCATAGTAAAACTTCGTTAATAAGATATGAGCTGTATGTTACCTAACCTTAATTCATTAGTCTTCTGAATCTCTTAGAGGCACGACCAGCATATCAACCGGAGAGGCGTTGATCAGTTGTCGTGTTGAAGAAAGTAGCTTGCTCCAGAAATCTTGATGGTGACCACAAACCACTAAATCAACATTGAACTCGTTGATGGTGTCACACAGCTCATGACTCAAATCGCCACTGCCTACTAAGGTATGGGTGATTGGGTATTGAGCATGCTCAGCAAAATTTTGCAGCTGAACTCGAGATGCTTCCATCGCGTTATGTTGGGTTTCTGCCATGTTGATATCAATCAGGCCGGTATACAGCTCTGCGTAGTTAATATCGATATGGATAAAAGAGACTTTGGCTTCCAATGGCTTAGCCAATGCTACCGCTTTATCCACAATTAATTTGCTGTCTTCTGATAAATCGACCGCGACCAAAATATGTTTGTAACTCATATCGCTACCTCCTTTATTCATTGTCTGATTTAAGATTAGCACTATGCGATGGCTTTTTTTGCTGAAGTGATCTCATATCCACTGTCTTGCGTAATGACAGCTCGAAATATTGGTTAACTAATGGCCTGCGAGATATTCATTAAATAGTGATATAGTAGAGAAAATTGAGGATGTAATTAGGAGTCTTAAATGCTGTCAAAAACTATGGTTGAGCAACTGAATGATCAAATTAACCTAGAATTTTTCTCATCCAATCTATACTTACAAATGAGTGCTTGGTGTGAAGACAAAGGATTTGAAGGTGCAGCAGAGTTTCTGCGTGTTCATGCAGTAGAAGAAATGGAACATATGCAGCGTCTTTTCACTTACGTAAGTGAAACAGGTGCAATGCCAATTCTAGGTGCGATTGAAGCGCCAAAACATGAATTTGATAGCCTTGGTGCAGTGTTCCGTGAAACTTATGAACACGAGCAGATGATTACTCAAAAGATCAACAAACTGGCTCACGTTGCTTTCAGCACACAAGATTACTCAACCTTTAACTTCCTGCAATGGTACGTTGCAGAGCAACACGAAGAAGAGAAGTTGTTTAAAGGTGTATTGGATAAGCTAGAGCTTGTTGGTGAAGACGGTAAAGCACTGTTCTTTATTGATAAAGACCTAGCGCAATTGGCAAAAGATGGTTCATCTTCAATTATGGAAGCTCCTGCCGTTTAGGTAGTACGGGAAAGACACTGATTATCTTTTTCTTTTGAGTTTTCTTATGAAGATGTAGGGAGGAAAGGATGATCAGCGGCGACACTATTCTATTTGCACTAATGGTTGTGACTTGCGTGAACTGGGCGCGATATTTTACTGCGCTAAGAACACTCATTTATATAATGCGAGAAGCACATCCTCTACTTTATCAACAAGTAGACGGAGGTGGATTCTTCACAACTCATGGCAATATGACCAAACAGGTTCGCTTGTTTAGTTACATCAAAAGCAAAGAGTATCACCATCACCACGACGAAGTGTTTATGTCGAAGTGTGATCGCGTAAGACAGTTGTTTATACTTTCTTCCGCTCTGCTGGGTGTAACGTTGCTTTCTTCTTTCATCGTCTAAGTTATTTAGTACGTGTGAAGTAGAGTTTAGGTTTTGGTGTAAAGCTTCGGTTGTTGGTTCGCTAAGCCAAGTAGTGTTTTTGCTGCTGTCTGCAAATTGTACAATTGAACATCAATTGCAAAGTTTAAAATTGCCGCTAGAATAGCGAGCAATTAGTAAGGATGTGCTGTTTATGCACATCCTTTTTTATTGATGGCATTTCGAGAACAGGGCGTACTCGAGGTGTAAAAGTGAAGAAAGCAGAACCCCAATGAGTGAAAAGTTTGATGTAATCGTAATTGGTGCGGGCGCCGCGGGCTTAATGTGTGCTGCGGAAGCGGGTAAACGTGGCCGACGAGTGCTGGTGGTTGATCATGCAAAGAAACCAGGCAGAAAAATTTTAATCTCAGGTGGCGGCCGTTGTAACTTCACTAACTATGATGTTTCAGCCAACAACTTCCTATGTAACAACCCTCACTTCGTGAAGTCAGCCTTATCTCAATACACCAACTGGGATTTTATCTCGATGGTGAGCAAGTACGGTATTGAGTTCGAAGAGCGAGACCACGGTCAATTGTTCTGTGTGAATGACCATACTGCAAAAGACATCGTGAGCATGTTGCTTGAAGAGTGTAAGCAGGCGAAAGTTGAACAGCGCTACCGTTGTGATGTTCACTCAATCGAAAAAACAGACGCTGGCTTTAAGATGCACCTTAATACCGACGAAGTTGAGTGTGACTCACTTGTCGTGGCGACGGGCGGTTTATCGATGCCGAAACTAGGCGCGACGCCATTTGGCTATAAGATTGCTGAGCAGTTTGGTTTGTCTGTGATGCCGACTACTGCGGGTTTGGTGCCATTTACTCTGCATAAAGAAGACAAAGAAGCCTTTGCTGAGCTTTCAGGAATCGCGATTCCTGCCGAGATCACCGCGCAAGACGGCACCTTATTCAAAGAAGCGTTGCTGTTTACTCACCGCGGCCTATCTGGGCCTTCGGTATTGCAAATTTCTTCCTTCTGGAAAGCGGGTCAATCGGTTTCGATTAATCTAGTACCAGAAGTGGACGTTGCTGAACTACTTGAAAACTCTCGTGAGAAACACCCAAATCAGAGCCTGAAAAACACCTTGGCGAAAGCATTACCAAAGCGTTTTGTGGAAGTGTTGATTGACCGCAAAGAGCTGGAAGACAAGCCGCTCAAACAGTTCAACGAAAAGCAGCTGAATGACATTGTAGAGCATCTAGAGAACTGGAAAATTGCGCCAAACGGCACGGAAGGTTACCGAACGGCCGAAGTGACTCTAGGCGGTGTAGACACCAATCACCTATCTTCAAAAACGATGGAATGTAAGACGGTCTCTGGCCTTTACTTCATCGGTGAAGTCATGGACGTAACAGGTTGGTTAGGAGGCTATAACTTCCAATGGTGCTGGAGCTCAGGCTTCGCAGCAGGCCAGTGGGTTTAAGCTTTGAGCTTATCCATTAGATTTTAAATTACATAAAAATGGCGAGTCATATAACTCGCCATTTTTGTATCTATAAGCGGTAATCCAGCTCTAGATTCGAATTTATCGATAGCTTTTCGTGCTCAATCGAGTCTTTTAGCTCATTTACTCAGTCACGCAGGTTTGTTTTTTGAAAACTTGACCTGTTGAATCACCAAGCCGGCAATGATCAGTACCAAGCCAAACAGGGTCGCTGGGTGAATCTCTTCGCCGATAATCGTGGAAAGTAGCATCAACGAGATAAACGGTGAGGCAAAAATCAGGTTGCTGATACGCGCTGTGTTGTTGGTCAGCTTCAGTGCTGATAGCCATAAGACAAAGGTAATGCCCATCTCGAACAGGCCAACATAAGTCACGGCCATCCAACCTTTCGCTGTGATTTGACTAAAGCTCTCGCCTTCGTAAATGGTTAAACCGATCGCGAAGGGCAGTGCCACTAAGAACCCAAGCAGTACGCCAATCACAGGGTCAGCCTTGTTTTTGGTGTTTAGAATCCAGTATCCCGCCCAAAGCAAGGTTGAAAGTAGCGCCAGAGCCACACCGAGTGGACTATCGAACTGCATTCCTAGCACATCGCCTTTGGTGGCAATGACCACCACACCCGCATAACTGAAGGTACAAGCAATCCAATCTTGCTTACGAATCTTTTGTCCCAGAAAAACCGCCGCCATCAAGGTTAGCGTAATTGCCCAACTGTAGTTGATGGCCTGCGCTTGAGATGCTGGCAATAGGTCGTATGCTTTGAATAGAATCAGGTAGTAGGCCAGTGGATTGACCAAGCCGAGCAGTAGGTAATACCAAGGGTTTGAAAGAAACGTAGTACTCAGCTGAGAAAGCTTGCCTTGAAAGGCGCAGATGGCGATCAGTGCCATTGATGACACTATGCTGGCAATGGTCAGCATTTGAATCGGCGAAAACTCAGCAAGGGTCAGCTTAAAAGCAGTAGCAACTGTTGACCACAGTAATACCGCGGAAAGGCCAAAGCCCAAGGCACGACGTTCGTTCATAGCAACTCATTCTAATTTGATGGGACAGAATACGGAGCGCCTAGTCTATCTGTCGAAATTTAATACGGCAAACTGGACATTTATCCAGTATCAAAATACCATTTAATGAGTTACTTCCAATTAGGCTAAATCATTATCATGCAATGGATTATCGAACATCAAGCACCGCTTATTGCTGCTATTTCTGGCGCGCTCGTCAGCGGCGGTGTGGTGGGTTGGTGGATCAAACAGAAGTTCTCTTTTCAACAGCGACTTCTTGAACAGCAGCTAGAGTCCGACCGTTTGCTGCATGAGTCTCAACAATCTCAGCTCAAGTCCTCGCTCGCAGAGGCGCAACAAGAGCTTAATGAGTTGGATGATGACCGAGACAAAGCGGCATTCGAGCTCAAGCAAGCCCATGGCAAGGTGATGGCCGCGATGGAAAAGCTGCGCTACTTTGAGGCGGTCAAGCAAGAGCGCCAACAGTATGCCGATGATATCAATGTTCTTAAGGAGCATAAGTCTGAGTTAGAGGCTGAGCTTAGAGAGCAAGAGGCAAGACATGACCAAGAAAACCTCGCCAACAGTGAAAAGCTGCAACTGCTAGAACAAGCAGAATCTCGACTTAAGCAGCAGTTTGAACTGTTAGCGAATCAACTGTTTGAGAGTAAAACCGCTAAGGTCGATCAACAAAACAAGCAAAGCTTAGAGGGTTTGTTGTCGCCGCTGAAAGAGCAACTAGAAGGCTTCAAGAAACAAGTGAACGACAGCTTTAGCCAAGAAGCCAAAGAGCGTCACACCTTAGTACATGAGCTTAAAAACCTGCAACGTCTTAATGAGAGCATGACACGTGAAGCGGTTAATCTGACCCAAGCACTAAAGGGCGATAATAAACAGCAGGGTAACTGGGGCGAAGTGGTACTGGCACGGGTGCTGGCAGAATCAGGGCTGCGCGAAGGTCATGAATATCAAACTCAAGTGAACTTGCAAAACGATGCGGGCAAGCGTTACCAGCCAGATGTGATTGTGCATCTGCCACAAGACAAGCAAGTGGTGGTGGATTCAAAAATGGCTTTGGTGGCGTTTGAGCGTTACTTCAATGCTGAAACTGATCAACAACGTGATGCTGCATTACGTGATCACTTGGCTTCATTGCGCGCGCACATTAAAGGCTTGAGCCAGAAGGATTATCATCAACTCAAAGGCATACAGAGCCTTGATTATGTGTTGATGTTTATTCCGGTAGAACCTGCGTTTCAGGTGGCGATTCAAGCCGACCCTAGCTTAGTTAAAGATGCGATGGAGCAAAACATTATCTTGGTTAGCCCAACCACCTTGCTGGTGGCACTGCGTACCATTGATAACTTGTGGCGCAACGATAGACAGAATCAGAACGCGCAAGTTATCGCGGAACGTGCGAGCAAGCTTTACGACAAATTACGCCTGTTCGTTGATGATATGGAAGGTCTCGGCAGTTCATTAGATAGAGCCAACCAAAGCTACCAAGGGGCGATGAATAAGCTGGTGACTGGGCGTGGCAACGTGATTCGTCAGGCAGAAAGCTTCAAGCAACTCGGTGTTGAGGTGAAGAAACCGATTTCGGTAGGCTTGGCTGAAATGGCGCAAAATGAGGCTTTTTCAGAAAATGTCTCTTTAGTAGAAAGACAACCTACTGAGGATAAAGTAAACTAATCGGCCGCAGCGCCTCTAAATAGAGAGTGTACTGTCGATGAGAACTTACCATGGTAGATAACAGCATTATGGACACAAGCGTGCAGACAAATTCAGCAGTAGAGTCAGAAACCACACACTTTGGTTTCGAAACAGTCGCAAAAGACGAAAAAGTCGCGAAAGTAGCAGAGGTATTTCACTCTGTAGCCGCTAAATACGACATCATGAATGACTTAATGTCGGGTGGTGTTCACCGCTTGTGGAAGCGATTCACGATTGATTGCAGTGGCGTTCGCCCTGGTCAACGCATCCTAGATCTTGGTGGTGGTACTGGCGACCTGACTGCGAAATTCTCGCGTATCGTTGGTGAAAAAGGCCACGTGGTTCTTGCTGATATCAACAACTCAATGCTGAATGTTGGCCGCGATAAACTGCGTGATAGCGGTATTGTTGGCAACGTACATTACGTTCAAGCCAATGCTGAAGAGCTGCCTTTCCCAGATAACTACTTCGATTGCATTACCATCAGCTTCTGTCTGCGTAATGTTACCGACAAAGACCAAGCGCTGCGTTCAATGTACCGTGTGCTGAAGCCGGGCGGTCGTCTGTTGGTTCTTGAGTTTTCTAAGCCAGTACTTGAGCCTCTTTCAAAGGTTTACGATGCCTACTCTTTCCACCTGTTGCCAAAAATGGGTGAGCTGATTGCCAACGACGCAGACAGCTATCGTTACCTAGCAGAATCTATCCGCATGCACCCTAACCAAGAAACTTTGGAAGGCATGATGCAAGAAGCGGGTTTTGAAAATACGAAATACTTCAACCTAACGGGCGGCATTGTTGCGCTGCACCGTGGTTACAAGTTCTAGTCGAACTTGGTAGCAGGCTCGTAGGGCGTGCTAAAGATAAGAATAAAGACAGAACGGATAGGTTAACGCTTATCCGTTTTCAAAGGTAAGGACAGTCATGCCATTTGATCCATTGGTAACCGCGGTTATTGAAACCTCTTTAAATACTTTCGTGAACGATGATCCAGCCTTGGTTCGTCGTTTGTCTCGTTTAAAGGGGCAGATCATTCAAGTCAATTTGAAAGAGTTGAATAAAACACTCACTTTCGTTTTTAGCCAACAAATCGATGTGTTGTCTGAATTCGAAGGGCAACCTGATTGCTACCTATCTTTGAACCTATCGGTACTGCCTGAACTGCGTGAGCAATCGAACATCACCAAGCTGATCAAGCAAGATAAGCTGATCTTAGAGGGTGACATTCAACTCGCACAAAAATTTGCTCAGCTGATGACAGACTGCAAGCCGGACTTAGAAGAGTGGCTATCGCGCGTAACGGGCGATGTGGTTGCGCATACCGTGGTACAAGGCGTTAAAAACGTCGGTGGTTTTGTGGCGAAGCAAGCAACTAAGCATCAAAACCATGTTGCTCAGGTTCTGACAGAAGAGTGGAAGATTGCACCGGCTCCGTTAGAAGTGGTGCATTTTTGCGATCAGGTTGATGACGTAAAAAGCTCGGTAGCTCGCCTTGAAGCTAAGTTGAACGCTCTGTTGGAGAAAATATGACCCCAACAGAACTGAAACGTCTTTATCATATTATCAAGGTACAGTTAGAGTACGGCCTTGATGAATTGATGCCTGAGCACCATTTGACTAAAGCTCCTTTACTGGCGCGAAAGTCACTGTTTTGGCTTAAGAACAAGCATCAAGATAAAGAGTTGGGTCATCGCTTACGCCTTGCGCTGCAAGAACTTGGGCCAGTGTGGATCAAGTTTGGTCAAATGATGTCGACACGTCGTGATCTGTTCCCTCCTCATATCGCTGATCAATTGGCGTTATTGCAAGACCAAGTCGCTCCATTTGATGGCGCATTGGCCAAGCAAGATATGGAAAAGGCACTGGGTGGCAGTTTAGATAACTGGTTTACCGACTTTGATATCGAGCCATTGGCCTCTGCTTCTATCGCTCAGGTGCATACGGCAAAGCTTAAAGAGAGCGGCCGCGAGATTGTTCTGAAGGTAATTCGCCCTGATATTCGCCCGGTGATTGATGCAGATCTAAAACTGATGCACCGAATGGCGCGTATAGTCGCTAAGTCGCTTCCTGAAGCACGTCGTTTGAAACCGGTTGAGGTCGTTCACGAGTACGAAAAAACGTTAATTGATGAACTGGACCTGCGCCGAGAGGCAGCCAATGCCATTCAGCTGCGACGTAATTTTGAAGGCAGCGAAGAGCTGTATGTCCCAGAGGTTATCCCTGATTTAAGCAGTGAAACCCTGATGGTGTCAGAGCGAATCTATGGTATTCAGGTTTCCGATATTGAAACTCTAAACGCCAACGGCACTAACATGAAATTGTTGGCAGAACGTGGCGTGACGGTATTCTTCACTCAAGTATTCCGAGACAGCTTTTTCCATGCCGACATGCACCCGGGTAACGTATTCGTTAATCCAGAAAATCCGGATAACCCTCAGTGGATTGGTTTGGATTGTGGCATTGTTGGCACGCTCAACAGTGAAGATAAGCGTTATTTAGCAGAGAACCTGCTGGCCTTCTTCAATCGAGATTACCGTAAGGTCGCAGAGCTGCACGTGGATTCGGGTTGGGTTCCACACGACACCAACGTCAACGATTTCGAGTTCGCGATTCGCATGGTGTGTGAGCCAATTTTTGCAAAACCACTTGGCGAGATCTCATTTGGCCATGTGTTGCTAAACTTATTTAATACAGCAAGACGTTTCAACATGGAGGTTCAACCTCAGTTGGTGCTTCTTCAGAAGACCTTGTTGTATGTCGAAGGCCTAGGCCGTCAGCTGTATCCGCAACTTGATTTGTGGGCAACGGCGAAGCCTTTCCTTGAAACCTGGATGATGAATCAGGTGGGGCCGCAAGCTGTGATTAACGCAGTAAAAGAGCGTGCGCCATTCTGGGCAGAAAAACTGCCAGAGCTGCCAGAGCTACTTTATGACAGCTTGCGCCAAGGTAAAGCGATGAACCACAGAATGGATCAGCTTTATCAAGGTTACCGAGATAGTAAGCGTCAGCAAGCAACAGGAAAGTTTTTGTTTGGCGTTGGAGCTACTTTAGTCGTATGCTCCGCAATATTAGTTTCAAGCCCTTATGAGCAGCTATCTATGGGCTGTGGCATCGCAGGTGTCACATTTTGGCTGCTAAGTTGGCGAGCTTACCGTCGTTAGACAGTAGACTCCCTTAATATTTTTTATGTGTAGACAGACCCGAGGACAATGACAATGGGTGGTATCAGTATTTGGCAACTTCTAATCATTGCTGTGATTGTAATTTTACTTTTCGGAACGAAGAAACTGCGCGGCATGGGCGGTGACTTAGGTTCAGCGGTGAAAGGCTTCAAAAAAGCAATGAGCGATGAAGATAAGCCTGCAGATAAGAAAGACGCAGACTTTGAACCAAAGAACATTGAACAGCAGAAGAAAGAAGCTAGCGCTGAAACGACTGCTGAAACAAAGAAAGACAAAGAGCAGGCGTAAATCGTGTTTGATATCGGTTTTTGGGAACTGGTATTAATATCTGTCGTTGGGTTAGTCGTTTTAGGACCTGAGCGTTTACCTGTGGCGATTCGCAGTATTTCCAAGTTTGTTGGACAAGCGAAAAGCATGGCAAACAGTGTGAAAGATGAACTTTCTCACGAGCTTAAGGTGCAAGAGCTGCAAGAAAACCTACGCAAGGCGGAAAAAATGGGTATGGAAGATTTATCTCCAGACCTAAAAGCATCAGTTGATGAACTTAAGCAGGCCGCTGCTCAAGTTCAACGCCCGTATGCCAAGCCTGAGTCTGATAAGCCGAGTGAGACTGAACCTAGTGTCACGGAAACTGTGGAATCTGAAACTATTCAGATCAACAGTGAAGCTTCAGCACCGTCAGATAAGAAAGCCGAATAGTCTCGCAAGGAGGAGTCGCCAGATACTTATGTAGTTATTTAAGTAGACAGCTATTTAAGTAAATAACTATTCAAGTGGATACCAATTCAACTGGATAGATACACGCGGCTCCTTTTCGATCTTCCTGTTTAAGAGGTTTGACATGTCTTCGACTGAGCAGACACAGCCTTTAATTAGCCATCTTCTAGAACTGCGTAATCGCCTATTGCGCGCGATTGTTGCTGTTCTGGTGGTGTTTGTTGGGCTAATTTATTTCGCTAATGATATTTATGAGTTCGTCTCTGCACCTTTGGTAGATCGCTTACCTGAAGGCGCGACGATGATCGCAACTGATGTAGCGTCACCATTTTTCACACCCTTAAAACTGACCTTGATCGCGTCTATATTCCTCGCGGTTCCGTTTATTTTGTATCAGGTGTGGGCTTTTGTCGCTCCGGGCTTATACAAGCATGAGAAGCGCTTGATCATGCCGTTATTGGCTTCAAGCTCATTGCTGTTTTACTGTGGTGTGGCGTTCGCTTACTTCATTGTATTCCCGCTGGTATTTGGCTTTTTTACCGCCATATCATTAGGGGGAGTAGAGTTCGCAACCGACATATCGAGTTACCTTGATTTTGTACTCGCGCTGTTCTTTGCCTTTGGTATCGCTTTTGAAGTGCCAGTCGCCATTATCTTGCTATGTTGGACGGGTGCAACGACACCTAAAGAACTGGCAGAGAAGCGTCCTTACATTGTTGTAGGCGCGTTTATTGTCGGCATGATGCTAACGCCGCCTGATATGATTTCGCAGACACTGTTGGCGATTCCAATGTGTATTCTGTTTGAGATTGGTCTGTTCTTCGCGCGTTTCTATGTGCGTAAACCAGATGCGGATGAAGAGGAAGAAGCGGAGTCTTAATTCGCAGATGCCATGTTTGCAGATGCTATAAAAGCCGTAGTCATTACGGATGAGCATGATCGTTAGAGTTCTTCAGTAAAAATCACATAATAAAAAAGCGGCCCTAGGCCGCTTTTTTATTATGTCTGTTTATCGAATCTTTAACTGATAACCACAGTTCTGACATATATAGAGCTCTTTGATGCCCCAAATTTTATGCCATAGAGTTCGATGTTGACGTTGTAAGTGTTGTGAGTGATCACACATAATCAACTACCTCCATATGCAGGCGGTTGATAGTATACATATCACCTAGTTTTCTCAAATGAATTGAGGATAAATCCGTAATATTTACTTATTAATAGATTTGTCATAGATTAAACAATGATTTAGCATTGATGGTGGTTATATTTTCGACTTCTTCAAGGGTAATTCCGCGTAATTCAGCGATGCGTTTTGCCACCAGTTCGGTGTACGCGGGCTCGTTGCGTTTACCGCGATTCGGTGTTGGTGCTAAGTATGGGCAATCTGTCTCTAGGATGACGTAATTCATATCAAGATGTGGAATCACCTTATCCATCCCCGAGTTCTTAAAGGTCGATACGCCGCCTAAACCTAAATGAAAGCCTAGCTCGTTGATCGCTTGAGCTTCCTCTAAGCTACTGCCAAAACAGTGGAATACCCCGCGTAAGCTGCCATCTTGTTCTTTACGAAGTAGGTTAAGTGTCTCTTCAATGGAATCACGAGTGTGGATCACCACAGGTAGATCAAGCTCTTTTGCCCACTGCAGTTGAGTCACAAACGCCATCTCTTGTTCAGCCTTGAAGGTTTTATCCCAGTACAAGTCGATACCAATCTCACCCACCGCGATAAAGTCATGTTTATCAAACCAAGCTCGAATGGTTTTGAGGGTTTGCTCGATATTCGCATCCACATAACAAGGGTGTAAGCCCATCATTGAACGACACACCTCAGGAAACTGAGCTTCCGTCGCGAGCATTGGCTCGATAGATTCTAAATCGATGTTCGGCAGCAGAATGGTATCAATACCTTGAGCAAGCGCGCGTTGCACGACTTGTTCGCGGTCTTCATCGAATTCGCTCGCGTAAATATGGGCATGGGTGTCGATCATTGTTGTGTCCTGAAAGCGGTCTTTTCTGAGTTGTCATGAGTATACGGCAGTGTGAGGAGAAGGTCATTTTTTGCCATTTATCCCTGTTTTTGAGTGGGTTTTATATTTTACTGTTAGCGTCCTGAGCCATCAGTGATATGCTTTTGCCTGTATTTAGCACTTTCATATCTGAGCATTTTGGTGCTTAGACTAGGCAAGGAGAATCTAGTGTCTGTTTCAATTCAAGGTCAATTCCCAGGTCGTCGTATGCGCCGTATGCGTAAGCACGACTTTAGCCGTCGCCTAATGGCAGAAAATCAATTGTCTGTGGATGATCTCATCTACCCAATGTTTATTCTTATGGGTAAAGAGCGTCGTGAACCTGTCGAGTCAATGCCAGGTGTTGAACGCCTGTCTATCGATCTTATGCTTGAGGAAGCGGATTACCTGTCAAAATTGGGTGTTCCTGCGATTGCTCTGTTTCCGGTAGTGAACCAAGATGCTAAAAGTTTATGCGCGGCTGAAGCTCATAACTCAGAAGGTTTGGTACAACGAGCAGTACGCTTACTCAAAGAGCACGTGCCAAATATGGGTGTGATTACTGACGTAGCACTGGATCCGTTCACTACTCATGGTCAAGACGGCATCATCGATGAAGATGGTTACGTGATGAATGACGAGACGACTGAAGTCTTAATCAAGCAGGCACTATCACACGCTGAAGCGGGTGCTGATGTGGTTGCACCGTCAGACATGATGGATGGCCGTATTGGTAAAATCCGTGAAGCGTTAGAAGAAGCTGGCTACATTCATACTCAAATCATGGCGTACTCTGCAAAATATGCATCGTGCTACTACGGCCCATTCCGTGATGCAGTTGGCAGTGCTTCGAACCTGAAAGGTGGTAACAAGAAGAACTACCAGATGGATCCAGCCAACAGCGATGAAGCAATTCATGAAGTCGCGATGGATCTTAATGAAGGTGCGGACATGGTGATGGTGAAACCAGGCATGCCTTACCTTGATATTGTTCGTCGTGTTAAGCACGAACTGCAAGCGCCTACGTTTGCTTACCAAGTATCTGGTGAATACGCGATGCACAAAGCGGCGATTCAAAACGGCTGGCTGAAAGAGCGCGAAACCGTAATGGAATCACTGTTGTGCTTTAAGCGTGCTGGCGCTGATGGCGTCCTGACGTATTTCGCTAAAGATGTCGCAGAGTGGCTTGCTGAAGATAACGCACAAGCTGCTGAGCACTTGCAAGGCAGGTAAGTACGATCAAGCAAACCATATGATCACCAAAGGGTTGGCCGTTGTGCCAGCCCTTTTGTTTTATGAGGATGAAACAAGATGTCTGTCATTGTGCGTGAAGGCTCATTAGAAGAGGTTGTTTCTGTTGTTGAACAGATTACCGAGTTCGCCAAAAAAGAGAGTGTAGCGTCTTTATCGGAGCGATTAGCGGGTAAAACAAGCCTGCTCCTCGTTGCTGAAGAGGCGGGTGTGTTACTGGGTTTTAAGATCGGTTATGAATTGGATGAAAACACGTTCTATAGCTGGTTTGGTGGCGTATCACCGCTCGCGAGGAACAAAGGCGTTGCACAGGCGCAATTAGACGCTCAAGAACAGTGGGCGCAAGAGCAGGGCTACAAGCAGTTAAAGGTTAAGTCTCGTAACCAGTTCCCTGCAATGTTGCGCCTGTTATTGAGAAACGGTTACCTAATCGAAAAATTTGAAGAAAAAGAAGACATTAATGCCCATAGAATTCATTTTTTGAAGCAAATTTGAGCACTGCGGTTAACGGTTTATAAATTAAATGAGATTTATTATCATTTAAGTGTTGACTATTAAATGAGAATCATTATTATTAACTTCGTCTTAGGGAATGAGGAAATGTTCACAAGGATGTTAAGTACTCAAGTATTTACTTGGTTACCCAACAGAATTCTCGCGAACTTGTACTAAGTTCTTTTTGACACGACATTGCTCACATTGCTTCCAGTGTAATTTATAGCTTTTAGGTAAAGCTGTGGTATTCAATTTGAATGGCTTTACCGGTTTTTGCTAGGCGACATCTTCGGGTGTCGCTTTTTTTATACCTCCATTTCAACAAGATGCATATTTAGTGGCACGTTTTTTTATGAATAAAACGCCATCAGCATTCTTTTCCACAATGCAAGATCGAGAAAAGATCGTTGATCATATGTTCGATCTGTAATTTTATCGTTTATTTTCAGTGGTTTATTTGCGTTTTTTCGGTGGTTTACCTTAGTTCTCAACAGGGTGGGTAAATAATATAAACAGAGTTATCCACAGAACGCTTGTGTCTAAGAACAAAAAATAACAACAAATCGATTATTACGAACACAACCGAGTGAACGGATACAGATCGACAACGTAGAATCCAACCAACAGACGTGGCATTCTTAACAGATAATTTCTGTACTTACTGGATTCACAAACATTATGGCTCGTATTCCTGATAATCCATTGATTCTGATCGATGGCTCTTCTTACCTATATCGCGCGTTCCATGCTTACCCTGGCACCATGAGCAATGGTGATATCCCAACGAATGCTGTTTATGGTGTGGTTAACATGCTACGCAGCATGATGCGTCAATTTGCTTCTGATCGTATTGCGGTTATTTTTGATGCGAAAGGGAAAACGTTCCGTGATGATATGTACCCAGAGTACAAAGCAAACCGCCCACCTATGCCTGACGATCTTCGTTGCCAGATAGAACCATTGCACAATGTGATTCGTGCGATGGGTTTACCACTTATCTCTATTCCCGGCGTTGAAGCAGATGACGTGATTGGTACGTTGGCTTCTCAAGCTTCTGCGATGGGTATGCCTGTGCTTATTAGTACCGGTGATAAAGATATGGCGCAGCTGGTCGATGACAACGTTACCCTAATCAACACCATGACCAACGTGGTGATGGATCGTGAAGGTGTTATTGAGAAGTTTGGTATTCCGCCTGAGCTTATTATCGATTATCTCGCGCTGATGGGCGATAAAGTAGATAACATTCCGGGCATTCCAGGTGTTGGCGATAAGACTGCGACGGCATTGCTGCAAGGTATCGGTAGTATCGAAAAGTTGTATCAAAATCTTGATGATATTGCGGCGCTTGGTTTCCGTGGTTCGAAAACCATGGCTAAGAAGCTGGCTGATAATAAAGACAATGCTGATATGTCTTACCAGCTTGCGACAATTAAGTTAGATGTTGAACTTGAAGAGACACCAGAGTCACTCGTCAAAGCACAGCCAAATATCGACGAGCTGATCAAACTATACGGCCAACTGGTTTTCAAATCTTGGTTGAACGAGCTGCTTGAAGGTGGTAGTGGTGTGGTTGAGGCGGATGAAAGATCTGCAGCAACGGGAGCTGGTTCAGTACGCAGCAGCGCTTCTGCAACAACGTCTACCGTGGAGATGAATACGTCTGCCGTGACGATTGATCGCAGCAACTACGAAACGATTCTAGATGAAGCGTCATTCAATGTTTGGCTAGAAAAGCTTAAAGCAGCTGAATTGTTTGCTTTCGATACTGAAACAGACAGCTTAGATTACATGGTCGCGAACCTCGTTGGCTTGTCATTCGCAACCGAAGAAGGCGTTGCCGCTTACGTGCCGGTTGCTCATGATTACCTAGATGCACCGCAGCAGCTGGACCGTGATTGGGTACTTGAACAGCTTAAGCCGATTCTTGAAGATGATGTTCAAGCAAAAGTGGGTCAAAACCTGAAGTATGATATGAGTGTGCTAGCGCGCTACGGTATCGAGATGAAGGGCATCAAACACGACACTATGTTGGCTTCTTACGTTTTCAATAGCGTAGGTGGCAAGCACGATATGGACAGCCTAGCGCTACGCTTCCTACAGCATAGCTGCATCTCATTTGAGCAAATCGCAGGTAAAGGTAAGAAACAACTTACTTTCAACCAGATTGAGCTGGGTGAAGCGTCTCCATACGCTGCAGAAGATGCTGACGTGACACTACGTCTGCATAACCGCCTGATGGAAAACATCGAGCAAGATGAAAAGCTTAAAACCATCTATGAAGAAATCGAAGTACCACTGATTCCTGTGATGTCTCGCATTGAGCGTACTGGCGTATTCATCGATGACATGCTGCTAGGGGCTCAATCACAAGAGATTGCGGTTCGTCTGGATGAGTTAGAGCAGAAAGCTTACGAGATTGCAGAGCAAGAGTTCAACATGAACTCGCCAAAACAGCTGCAAGCGATCCTGTTTGAAAAAATGGGTCTACCGGTTATCAAGAAAACGCCATCAGGTGCGCCTTCAACTAACGAAGAAGTGTTGCAAGAGCTGGCCCTTGATTACCCGTTGCCTAAGCTGATCATTGAGTATCGTGGTCTTGCGAAGCTTAAGTCGACGTACACAGATAAACTACCGAAGATGATCAACGCTGAAACGGGTCGCGTTCATACTTCTTACCACCAAGCGGTAACGGCAACCGGTCGTTTGTCTTCGACGGATCCAAACCTACAAAATATCCCAATTCGTAATGAAGAGGGTCGTCGTATTCGCCAAGCATTCGTTGCACAACATGGTTGGAAGATCCTAGCGGTCGATTACTCTCAAATTGAATTGCGTATCATGGCGCACCTATCGGGTGATAAAGCGCTGCTGGAAGCGTTCCAACAAGGCAAAGATATTCACGCGGCAACGGCTGCTGAGATTATCGGCGTGGCTATTGATCAAGTTACCACTGAACAGCGTCGTCGTGCTAAAGCCGTTAACTTCGGCCTTATTTACGGCATGAGTGCCTTTGGCTTGGCTAAGCAACTGGGTATTCCTCGTGGTGAAGCACAGCACTACATGGACACTTACTTTGAACGCTACCCTGGTGTAATGCAGTACATGGAAGACACACGCAGCGCGGCTTCAGAGCAAGGCTTCGTTGAAACCATTTACGGTCGTCGTTTGCACCTGCCTGAAATTCAATCTCGTAATGGCATGCGTCGTAAAGCCGCTGAGCGTGCGGCGATCAATGCGCCAATGCAAGGTACGGCGGCAGACATTATCAAGAAAGCGATGTTGTTAGTGGATGAATGGATTCAAGCGGAAGGCGATGGTCGTGTGAAGCTATTGATGCAAGTACACGATGAATTGGTATTTGAAGTTCAAGAGTCAGCTTTAGCCGAAATTGAAAGTAAAGTACAACAATTGATGGAGTCAGCCGCTGATCTAGAAGTACCGTTAGTCGCGGAAGCAGGCCACGGTGACAACTGGGATCAAGCCCACTAATCAGTTTTTGACCTTATTGAGTGAATTAGTATGAGCCAGTGCACAAACACTGGCTTTTTTTTGTCTCGAATAAAGTTGAGCCGTAAGAAGAGTTTAGGTGTTTTAATAAAACATTCATGAAAAAAAACTACAAAAATTGTTTTCATTTCTGAGCAATTGTTGTACATTAAATCTTGTAGGGTACAGAGGTAAGATGTTCTATCTTTCAGACCTTTTGTTTCACGTTATTGGATTAGGCTGATTCAGCCGCCCCAGTCAGTATTTGACTGGGGCGTTTTTTCTTGTGCGAAAGAAAAATATTTCTAACCTACTATTACTCCCGCAACCCCGCCCTTTTTAGTGTCTTTTCTTACGCTTTCTCAAGCACAGTGATAAACACCTGATTTGCCTTAGATCTGGAACTCGATCAGCATTTGGTAATTTAAATCCGTCTCTAATTTAATTGTTTTATCATTTAAAATAACTTTTATTTTACAAGTTGCCGATAAAGGATTGATCGCTTACACCTTATTTATCAGTGTATTGAGTGGGTGAATGCTCAATGTAATCCATGATTTCTTGTTGTTTCTCAGTACTGTATTTCAGCGCTTCGGCGGTGATTTGGATGGATTGCGCCATAGAAGAGATATTGTTGGTCGCTTTCACCAAGGTTTGCTGCATGGGTTTTAGGATGAGTAGGTAGATAGCAGTCAAAGCGATAACAATGACAGCGATAACGGCTGCTAACGCAATGATGATCTTGGTCTGAATATCATCCAACAGCATTTGACTGGTCTTTTTAAAGGCGAGTCGAGATTGGTCTAAGGCTTGTGGGAGTTGATTGAGTGATGTTTTGGTAGAGCTCGCAAGCTTGTTGATGCTTTCAACGGTTTGGTTCAGAGCTTGTTGTTGGTCTTCACTAAGGTTGGGGTTGTTGACGATCGCCTGCAAAGATTGCGATATCACCTCAAGAGACTCACTCGCATCTTGAGCGTATTTTTCCATACCATCTAAGTCTAAGGTCATATCAACATTGATCAGTGGGGCTTGTTCTTGTTCTGCTTCAGAGGCGAACCCTGTCAATGAGACCAGCATTAGTGCAATGATGGCCAACGGTGTTTTCCACATGAGTATTCCTTTCTCATTGTTCTGTTTATTTAGATGTGTCTTTTAGTATGGTTCACTTCTCTCGTTTCTAACTGATTAATCTTGTCTTTAATTCTCAAGACTTAGGTTTAACTCACTAATTTTTGAGCAAAAAAATACCCCACCTATATAAGGAAGGGTATTGATAAGGCTAAATCACGTGTTGTCAGTGCTCTAACCTATAGCGATAAGTAGAGGAATTACTCTGAGTCGTTGTGCTCTTCGTCCGCTAGCTCATCAATGATCTGATCAGCAAACACTGGGGCAAACCACTCATCCATCTTGGCACGCAGTTGATCAACGCCGATACCCTTCATTGAAGAGAAGACATCAACCGCAACATCACCACCGAAAGATTTCGCATCATTACGGATTTTCAGTAGCTGTGCTTTACGCGCACCACTTTTCAGTTTGTCTGCTTTTGTTAACAAAACTTGTACTGGGATGCGGCTATCGATAGCCCAGTAGATCATTTGTTGGTCAAGGTCTTTCATTGGGTGACGGATATCCATCAATACCACTAAACCTTTCAGGCTTTCACGTCGTTGTAGGTATTCGCCTAGCGACTTCTGCCATTTTTTCTTCATCTCAAGCGGGACTTGAGCAAAGCCATATCCTGGTAAATCGACGATATGACAACCGTCCGTTACCTTAAATAGGTTAATTAGCTGAGTTCGACCGGGTGTTTTACTGGTTTTCGCCAAGCCTTTTTGGTTTGTAACGCGATTTAGCGCGCTAGATTTACCAGCATTGGAGCGTCCTGCAAACGCAATTTCGATCCCTTCGTCTTCTGGTAAATGACGAATATCAGGTGCACTGGTAATGAAATGCGTGTTTTGATAATGAATTTTTACGCTCACTGTTAACTCCATCTCGACTTTGTGTAGTCGATTGATTACTTTTTTGTGAATTTGTGTAAAATAACCGTGCTCGGCATAAGGTCGCCTATTGTACCATGAGTGGCAACATAGAGTGGTACTGGAAGCTTGATAATTATAATGGAATGTCATGAAGAAATTAGCGCTAATTTTGAGTCTTTTAGCCAGCTGCTCAGTATGGGCTCAAGGTAGTATTGAAGCTGGTAAAGCCAAATCACAAACATGTGTTGCCTGCCACGGTGCTGACGGCAACAGTCTGATCACTCAGTACCCTAAGCTGGCTGGTCAACATGAGAAGTACCTAGAGAAGCAGTTAAAAGAGCTTAAGCTCGGTATGACTAGTGGTGGTAAGCAAGGTCGTAATGAACCTGTAATGGGTGCAATGGCGATGTCTTTATCTGAAGAAGATATGGCTGACCTAGCGGCGTACTACGCATCGCTACCTATCTCTAGTAACTCTACTCCTGAGAACGTAGTAGATGAAGGTAAGGTTCTTTACACCGCGGGTAACGCAGAACGCGGCGTAACGGCGTGTATTGCTTGTCACGGTCCACGTGGTAACGGTACCGAACTTTCTGGTTTCCCTAAGATTTCAGGCCAGCACGCAGATTACATCAAGGCTCAACTTGAGAAATTCCGCGATGGTAGCCGTAATAACGACATGAATGCGATGATGCGTGATGTAGCTAAAAAGTTAACAGACGCAGATATTGATACCTTATCGAAGTACGTTGGTGGTTTACACTAATATGTCGGTTTCTTGCTCTTAGCCAGAGTAAAGAAATGTACGCTCGAGCGAGATTGAAGAGACGCCCCGATCAGTAATGGTCGGGGCGTTTTCTTTTGTATTGGTTTTATTAATATGTTTGTTGCTGATGTCTGATTTATCAATGTGTGATCGATTTGTGTACAAAAGTGTGAGCTTGAACTCTTGTAGTCTTTTTGTAACACGGTAAAGTAACGGCCATCAGCTAGGAGCTGACTTAGATACGGATGGTCATCTAGTCTAACGGTATAGACAGAAACGGATCAGGCTAGGACAGCCCAGCAACAAGGTGTTAGAAAAGGATAGCCAAAACTCATCAGGACGATGAACAACAAACAAATTTGGCATGGAAAGCACCAATAACAAATGGAGATTTGTGTACCAAGTTGAGTATGCAAATTTTGGCCGATATAGGCAGATTTAGAGAGCGATAGGTTTTCCTATCGCTTTTTTTATTGATTTGATGAAAAAACACCCAATACCTCTCCACTATAAACTCAGTTTCTGGTATGTTTCGCATCCCTGTTTAAGGATGTGCTATGTATACTTGCCCCTTATGCCATCACCAAGGCGTGAATCACTATTTTGAAGACAAACGCAGAGCCTATCTGCAATGTCAGCAATGTGAACTGGTATTTGTTAAACCTGAACAAAGGTTAGAAGCAAAAGAAGAGAAAGCACACTATGATCTCCATGAGAACGATCCTAGTGATGCAGGCTATCGCCGTTTTCTATCTCGCATCGCGGATCCACTAACAGACAAAATTTCATCTAACTCACACGGGTTGGATTTTGGTTGTGGCCCAGGCCCTACGCTATCTATTATGTTAGAAGAAGCCGGACACACCATGGAGTTGTACGATATCTATTACCACCCAGAAGCTTCTGTGTTGGAAAAAACGTATGACTTTATGACTGCCACGGAGGTGATAGAGCATCTTTATCACCCAGACAAAGTGTGGCAGCAATGGTTGAATTTAGTTAAACCCAAGGGCTGGATTGGTCTTATGACTAAACTAGTAATAGACGTAGACGCGTTTGCTGGTTGGCACTACAAGAATGACCCGACACATGTCGTCTTCTTTAGTCGTCAAACATTCCAGTTTTTGGCAGAGCGGGATAAGCTCGAACTAGAATTTTTTGGAAATGATGTAATTTTACTGAGGAAAGTGCAGTAATGGGTCGTAGTAAGAAATCAAGAAAACCGGGAGCACTTGGCGCTCCGGAACCTATGGTTACTCGTAACCGTAGTGAATCTGATGTTGAAGGTCGTGAACGTAAGCGTGTTAAAAAGCGTAAAGGCCTTAAGTCGGGCAGCCGTCACTCAGATGGTAGCGAAGCAAAACAGCGTAAAGCTGCACTAGCTCGCGACCCTCGTTTAGGCAGCAAGAAAAAAATCCCGCTGATTGTTGAACCAGCGAAGAAGTCGACGAAACAAGAGCGCAAGCTATCTAACGAACAAGAGTTAGAGATGCTTGAGAATGATGCTCAATTGAACACATTGCTAGATCGTATCGAAAATGGTGAAAACCTAGGTGCTGGTCTGCAGAAGTTTGTTGATGAGAAACTTGATCGTATCGAACACCTAATGGGCCGCTTAGGTCTGCTAGAGCCAGAAGACGATGAAGAAGAGATCTTCGAAGAAGCACCGGTTGCATCTAAGAAGAAAGCAAGCTCTGACGAAGACTTGCTATCTCAATTCGAAGATTTCGACTTAGACAGCTTTAAAGGTTAATAGCCAATGAACGTAACCTTATTAGCAATTGCTGGTGGAATTATCATTCTCGGCTTGGGCTCTTACGCAGGTTACCTTCTACTTCAAGTGAAGAAGCAGACGGAGTTGCAAAAGCAGCATCGAGCACTTGCCATTG
This sequence comes from Vibrio splendidus, assembly GCF_024347615.1. Lineage (NCBI taxonomy): Bacteria > Pseudomonadati > Pseudomonadota > Gammaproteobacteria > Vibrionales > Vibrionaceae > Vibrio > Vibrio splendidus. The sequence goes on from NZ_AP025508.1 coordinate 85,196, forward strand.
AAAAACGTAACGCGACGATTTACGAAAACGTAAATACTTTGTGCTTAGCGGGTATTCAAGGCCAGTGTGACTTACCTGAGATTAGTATCCGAGTGTGTATCATTATGGATAACGTTCAGGGTGATGAGCGTGTCGATTTTGATTCTGAGTATCCTGCTCTTTCTGAGCTGTACCATATCGTAAAAGATATGGCTCGCGGAGACGGAAGGCAGGAACTGACGAAGAAAGAGCGCATGCAGCAGAATCTCACACGCCATAAGGCGGAGACTCGCTTGAATGATGCGGTCATTGAAGATTTGAAAAGGTTGCAGGAGAAGGTTAAGCCTCTCAATAACCAAATCAACATTCAGATGATCTAGTCACTAAGACTTTTAAATATAGAGGCTTGTTTAACATTCAGTTTTAAGACGCGCTGCTTTTAATACCTATGCATTTAAGACTTTTTGTCCTAAATGCATCTTGTTTTTAAGTCGCCTTGTCTTTTAATAGACGATGTTAAATGAGCCTTCTTACCTTTTGCGTCTCGTTAATCCCGACGCTTTGTTAGTGATCAAGCTAGCAGTTCTGAGTTTTTGTCTGAAAAATTGATTTTGTCTTGGAACGACCTTACTGGTCGTGTGGCAAAATAACCCGTCTATATTTTAATGTATGTAAAATGATTTGAGAGACCTTAGGTTCTCGCGGATCTAAATTGGAATTACCGCTATGTCGAGCAAGCCAGTAACAACGAATCAGCAAATCGTTTGGGATCAAGAGATCTTAAACAAGTACAACTATTCGGGACCTCGTTACACTTCATATCCAACAGCGTTGGAGTTTCATGAAGCGTTTACCGTCGCTGATTACGACATGGCGTGTACTCAGTACCCTGAGCGTCCACTCTCTCTTTACGTGCATATCCCGTTCTGTCATAAGCTTTGTTACTACTGTGGTTGTAATAAAGTCATTACTCGTCACTCGCATAAAGCGGATGAGTACTTAGATGTGATTGAACATGAAATCCGCCAGCGCGCCTCTTTGTTGAATGGCCGTGAAGTGACGCAATTGCACTTCGGTGGTGGTACGCCAACGTTCTTGACCAAAACACAAATTACTCGCTTGATGATGATTCTGCGTGAGGAATTTAACTTCACAGCTGACGCTGAAATCAGTATTGAAGTTGACCCGCGTGAGATTGAGCTAGACGTACTTGACCACCTGCGTAACGAAGGCTTCAACCGCCTGAGCATTGGTGTGCAAGACTTCAATAAAGAAGTGCAGAAACTGGTTAACCGTGAGCAAGATGAAGAGTTCATCATTGCGATGGTTAAACGTGCGAAAGAGCTAGGCTTCCGTTCAACCAACCTTGATTTGATCTATGGCTTACCAAAGCAGACTCAAGCTTTGTTCGCGGAAACATTGAAGCAAGTGTTAGAAATGAAACCGGGTCGTTTATCGGTATTTAACTACGCACACATGCCGCAACTGTTTGCCGCGCAGCGTAAGATTAAAGATGAAGACTTACCTGAACCAAAAGAGAAAATGGCAATCCTCCAAGATACCATTGAGACTTTAACGGGCGCGGGCTACCAGTTTATTGGTATGGATCACTTTGCTCTGCCTGAAGACGAGCTTGCAGTAGCACAGCGTGAAGGTATTCTGCATCGTAACTTCCAAGGCTACACGACCCAAGGTGAAGCTGACCTAATTGGTTTCGGTGTTTCTGCTATCTCAATGGTCGGTGATGCTTACGCTCAAAACCAGAAAGAGCTGAAGAAGTACTACGCTCAAGTGAATGACCTGCGCCACGCGCTTTGGAAAGGTGTTGCTCTAGACAGTGATGACCTTCTACGTCGTGAAGTGATCAAACAGCTTATCTGTAACTTTAAGCTTGATAAAACCATGATCGAATCTGAGTTCTTGGTTAACTTTAATCGTTACTTCAAAGAAGATTTAGGGCTACTGCAAACCTTCATCAACGATGAGTTGGTTGAAGTCGACGACAAAGAAATCCGCGTGACTTTGCGTGGCCGTTTGCTGATTCGTAACATCTGTATGTGTTTCGATAAATACCTACGTGCTAAGGCTCGCCAACAGCAGTTCTCTCGTGTGATTTAATCGTTCGATTGAGAATAAAAACATAAAAAATGCCAGCATCATGCTGGCATTTTTGTATCTGTGTCTTGCTAACGGAAGACTTTCTACCTGACTAGGTGACACCCTTTTTGGTGCTTTGTTTACTTTTGGTCATTTGTTTGGCTTCGTTATTCGGTTGAGCGTTGGTATTCTTTTGAACATTGATGAGATCGGTTGGCCACTGATCAAACGGAACTGGACGACTGTATAAGAACCCTTGAGCCAGTGGGCATTTTAGTTGCTTGAGGAGTTCTGCCTGTTGCTGTTTTTCAACGCCTTCTGCCACTAAGCTCACTTTGAAACCTTTGGTGATGTTAACGATGGCCGCGACGATCGAGCTGTCTAGGTTCTCTTTTTCGAGCTTGCTGACGAAGCTACGATCGATCTTTAAGCAATCAAATGGCAGTTTGTGTAAATAAGCCAGTGACGAATAGCCGGTACCAAAGTCATCAATTGCAATCGAGATGCCTAATGCTTTTAGCGTCAGCATGTTATCGATGATGGCTGGGTCATTGTCGACGATGCGTGACTCAGTGATCTCAAGTGTTAGGTTGCTTGCTGGTAGCTTGGTGTCACGTAGCGTGCCTTTTACTTGTTCAACAAAGCCACTTTCACTCAGTTGATCGACCGACAGGTTGACGTGAATAGAGAAGTCCTTGCTCCATTTTCCTGACTCAATCGCGATGGCAGTATCGCGACACGACTTATGTAGAATTTGCTTGCCGATATCGTAAATCAGCCCGCTCTCTTCAGCGAGAGGGATGAATTCAAGTGGTGAAATTACGCCTTCATCGGCTATCCAGCGTGCTAGAGCTTCAGCCCCAATGGTCGATCCGGATTCTAGATCAATAATAGGTTGATAGAAGGGTTCGAACTGTTGAAGTTCAATCGCTCGGTTCATCCGCGCCAGCATCTTAGTGCGATGTCTTGATGCTTTACCCATCTCAGGGCTGTAAATGCTGACACTAGCTTTGTCTTGTTTTGCGTTGCTCAAAGCAATGCTACTACTACGCAGCAATAGCGCAATGTCGTGGACGTTAGATACACCGACGACGCCCATCGATACCTTAATGACGACACTTTCTGATTCCATTGAAAATGGGGAAGCAAAGGTTTGAAGCAAGCGATTCGTCAGTAGTTGAGCTTCCTCGCTTTGGATGACGTTCGGGGCGTAAATGGCGAATTCATCACCACCAGTGCGAGCTAATAGGTACTCGGATGGCAATGTGCCTCTTAAACGAGCGGCCGCAATGATAAGCAATTGGTCACCATTGTAATGACCAAGGCTGTCATTGATGTCTCGGAAGCGATCAATACCCACTAAATAAAGTGTGCCTTTTTCGTTTGCAGGGTTTTTCTTGGCAGCGTCGATAAAGCCTTCGCGGCTGTATAGTTTGGTTAATGAGTCATAGGTAAGCTGAGACTGCAATGCTTGAAAGGAAGCCTTTAAGTTGTTGGCCATTTCATTGAATGACTCCACCAACATGCTGGTTTCATAGATATGCCCTGTCTTTGGCATGCTCGTGTCCCAATCGCCTTTAGCAAGACGCTTTGCCGCATCCGCTGTTGAGGTGATGGGTTGGGTTACGCGATTAAAGGCAATTAACCCAGCAATGACACCAATGCAACTCAGCGCTAGCCCGAGCAACCAACTGTTTCTTTGGTTTTCAGGTAATTCACCGAGTAGGTTGCTTTCAGGGATCGACATACCAATAAACCAAGTGATGCCGTGCTCATCTTCATAAGGGGTGATCTGGTTGAAGTATCGTTCGTTGTCTAGGCGAAAGCTAAAGCGCTGCACGCCCAAATTATCGATTAGGTGAAATTGGTCTACGTAGCTCGCACTTTCACGTATTACCGGGTTAGCACTCTCTGATGCCAGTAAGCGTTGGCCCTTATTGGTTTTCCCTGTTCCCCAAGAGACCACGCTACCTCCGCCCGAGTGAGCGACCAAGCGTTGCTGCTTATCAATGATATAAACAGAGGCATCCGTTTTATCTTTGAGTTCTTTGAGAAACGCATTGAAGGTATTGATCTTAATGTCGCTAACGACGACGGCTTTGAATTCGTTGTCATCATAGATAGGGGCGAGGGCAGATAAGGTGATCTCTTGGCGTTCATCTGCATTGGCATAAATTGGCGACCATACAGCCTTTTTTTGCGTCGCAACGGGTGTGTACCAAGGGCGGACTCTCGGGTCATAACCTGAAATTACCGATCGAATGTCTTCGCTGATCTTGCTGCCACGGTAAATGACCAGCTGATCGTTAGTACGCTCGTCTTGTACCATCAAGGTATAGCCGTTGTTAGCTTCTTTACGAAAACCGACATAGTTACCATCTTCAGAACCAAAGCCGATCACATCGAGTTGAGGTATAGCAGTGAAATGGTCTGAAAACGTATAAAGAATGTAGTCTTGGACCTTGCTAAGATTTCCCGCTTGGTAAAGGTGGTGGTAGCCGATGTTATGGCTGAGCGAGAGGTTCGCGTGAAATGGCTTTTCTAAAAAGTTGGACAGGCTTTGATGAACATGGTCGGTAAGTGATGTTAGTTGGCGTGCACTAACATCACTCACCATCTCTTTGTAGCTTTGCTTTTGAGTGAAAACCATTACGCTCATAGTGAACAGAAAAATCATCACGAATGGCAGAACCACAGCAGTTCTCAAGGTAATTTGTGTTTTCAAAGACATCTTTAGCTACAACTTAGTGAATGGCATACCTTAATTGTACCGACACTATTCAAACCAAGCGACCCTTTTTTGGTTAAAAAAGTAGCTGCATCGAGAATCATATCAGGTCAGTACAGTTCTTTTAGTTTACGAGTTAGAGTGTTTCTTCCCCAACCTAAAACCTTGGCTGCATCCTGTTTATGACCATTGGTATGGTTGAGTGCAGCCTCTAGCAGTATACGTTCAAACTCTGGCAGCGCATAAGTTAGTAGCTCTTTTTCTCCTGAGTCAAGCGCACACTTTGCCCAATTAGCGAGCAGTTGTTGCCAGTTGTCTCCAGTCCCTGAGGTCGTTACCACTTTTTCTTCCAACAGTTCTGGAGGCAAGTCTGAAGGGAGTATTTCACTGCCGCTCGCCATGACTGTGAGCCAACGACAGATGTTCTCAAGCTGACGTACGTTACCCGGCCAATTTAGCTGATTGAGCTTCATGATGGTCTCAGAGTGCAGTGTCTTCACTTCTACACCAAGCTCTTCTGCGGCGGATGCTAGGAAGTGGTGAGTCAGCTTTTCAATGTCCTGTTTACGTTCGCGCAGTGCCGGAATATGGATTCGGATAACGTTCAGTCGATGGAAAAGGTCTTCACGGAAACCACCGTCATGCACCAAGCGCTCAAGATCTTGGTGGGTTGCTGCAACGATACGAACATCAACTTTAACCGCAGAATGCCCACCGACGCGATAAAATTGGCCATCAGAAAGCACGCGCAGTAGTCGAGTCTGAATATCGAGTGGCATATCGCCTATTTCATCAAGAAACAGAGTACCGCCGTTGGCTTGTTCGAATCGTCCTTGGCGAACACTGTTAGCGCCAGTAAAGGCGCCTTTCTCGTGGCCAAACAGCTCTGATTCGATCAAGTCTTTAGGGATTGCCGCCATGTTTAACGCAATGAATGGCTTTTTAGCTCTTGGGCTGTGACGATGCAGCGCGTGCGCGACTAATTCTTTACCAGTCCCCGATTCACCATTAATAAGAACCGAAATGGATGAACGAGACAAACGGCCAATAGCTCGGAAAACTTCCTGCATTGCCGGTGCTTCACCGATGATTTCTGGTGCGTTGGTCTCTTCGGCTACTTCGCTGGCTTGTTCTCGTTTTTGCTCTTGGCTGTGTGCGATGGCTCGCTCTACTAGAGTCAGTGTCTCATCAATATCAAACGGCTTAGGCAGATACTCAAAAGCCCCTTTTTGATAAGCGTTCACCGCTGCATCGAGGTCTGAGTGCGCGGTCATAATGATCACTGGCAGGTCGGGAGAGCGCTGGTGAACTTGGTGTAACAGCTCAATCCCGTCAATGCCAGGCATGCGAATGTCGGACACCAAAACGTCTGGTGTCTCGCGCTCAAGAGCAAGCAATACGCTCTCAGCATCAGCAAATGTTTCGCACTTTATATCCGCAGATGAAAGTGTTTTCTCTACGACCCAGCGTATAGAACTGTCGTCATCAACGACCCAAACGTATCCCTTACTCATAATTCAATTCCTTTGCAGCCAAATCTATTGTGATAATCATTGTTGTTTTTATGATGTCTTTAATCTTTGTGTTACCGAGTTAAGCCTTTCGTCTCGCTGTCCAATCGCGAGGTTCTGTTGACCTAAATGGGTAGGTAAATCGTGAATGTGGTGTTACCCGGCCAGCTCTCAACATCAATTTTTCCATTGTGCTGATCGATCAGGTTTTGAGAAATCGATAGTCCCAGCCCTGTGCCACCCTCTCGTCCGCTGACCATCGGGTAAAACAGCGTGTCTTTTAAATCATCGGGGATGCCGGGGCCGTTATCGCTGATCTCAATGCGCGCTGCGAGTTTGTGTCGCTGCCCATGAATATTGGCTTGATGCACCGTTCTGGTGCGAATGGTGATTCTCCCTGATTCTTGGGCCTTTAAAATCTGCGCCGCGTTGCTCACGATATTGAGCATCGCTTGTTCAACTTGTGCTGAATCCATCAGAATGTCCGGTAAGCTCGGGTCGTAATCTCGTTCGATGGCGAGCGTTGAACCCGACTCGAGTTCTACGAGCTGCCTGACTTTCTCAAGTATCTGGTGTAGGTTCTCTTCTGACTTGGTCCCCGGTTTTTGAGGACCAAGCAGGCGATCGACTAACGCTCTTAGGCGGTCGGCTTGCTCAATAATGATCTGTGTATATTCATTAAGAGACTGATCAGGAAGCATTTTCCCAAGTAACTGCGCCGCACCTCTTAAGCCACCGAGTGGGTTCTTAATCTCATGTGCTAACCCGCGCACCAACAGCTTAGCTGCTTGTTGTTGTGCGTGTTGGTTGAGCTCTTGGCTGAGGCGTCTTTGCTGGTCTATCTTGCGCATCTCAACCAATAACAGTGTTTCTCGTTGCCAAGAGATTGGGCTAACCGTGACTTCAAGCATCAGTGGGCGGTTATCAACAACGAAGGTAACGTCACTGTCGGTAATGCTCTGGCCACTCTGTAGCGGTTGCGTCAGAAGCGCCAAATCCAGTGAGGCGTGTTGAATAAGTTGGCTCAGTGGATGATCGACGATGCGTCGCGCGCTTTGTGAAAAGAGTTGTTCAGCCGCCGGGTTGGCGTATCGGACATACAGTTGCTCATCGAGCATCAATGTTGAGGTCACCATATTGTCGAGAATGGCGCTGGAAAGATGATGTGTATCTATGCTGTCGCTTTTGGCTGATCGATTCACTATTTCGTCCTTGAACTGGTGTTTTTCTCACTGCACCAAATTGGTGCGTAGCTAAGTTCAAGTATGGCGCATATCAACCAGAAGCTAAAGATAATTCATTAGAGTCGCTGAAAGCTGCTTCGATTAGGTGAAAAGTAGAGGTAATTCAGTCTCTTTTAACACATTGGCCTACTTGAGCGTCGCTCGATGTAAATACACGGTGACTGGACTAGTAGATGCAATAAGCTTGCCGCTTCTATGTGCTTGAATTGCAATGGTGTGAGTACCTCGATCGATACCTTTCAGTTCCCAATTCGGTTGGGTTTGTGGGGCGCCGTAGCGACGACCATCGAGCATCAATTGCAACTGTTCTCCAATACCAAGTTTGCGGCTAAGTTCTATTTGAACAGGGATTAAGCCGCGGTTGCTACGGATAGTTTGGTCATGAACGGGAGTCAGCATGGTGAGGGCTAGTTGAGCTGGCGCCTCACGTTTCGTGCTTTCTGTTTTCTCTTGAGCCTGAGCTGGCGTTGCTGTTTTAGTTGTAGATGAAGCTGCAGCATCAACGGGAGTCGAGGCTTCAAATTTAGGAGCCGGCGCTGATGCTTGCACATCCGGTAGGTGAAGAGATTTGGCATCTTGGTCGGTAGGGGTATCACTAAAGTGGAGAACACCATCCTCATCCACCCAGGTATACACCGTTTGAGCAGAGCACGAGAGCGCGACTGTTAACCCGATCAGGAACAGTATATTTTTCATATCTTTAGCCTCTTTTCACCACTAGGTGATTTCACGTTTGGCGTTGGTTTTGTTATTGATTTTATTGTATTTATAGCAGCAGCCTCTGAGGGCTTTTGTTTAATACCAATCACAGTAAGTTGATGTTCACAAATAGCGCAGGAAAAAGGCTTGAGAACGAGACAGGATTTTTCGATAAGTAGTTATTCTACAATCAAAAATTCTAACGACGTTATCGAGTGTTTTAACAAGCTAGGGTGAGCAGTTATTTACTACGATTGGTATCGAATATGGTACGAGGAAGCTGGGAGAGGGAGTATATAAAAAAGGCCCGCCTGCGAGGCGAGCCTAATATTTAGTCAGCGATTCTTACAAGGTTGCAGTAAGAAATGGCTTATCTCTACAGGAGATTAAACTGAGTAGTACAGTTCAAACTCAAGTGGGTGTGTTGCCATGTTCACGCGTTGTACGTCGTCAGATTTCAGTGTGATGTAAGAATCAATGAAATCGTCAGAGAATACGCCGCCAGCTGTTAGGAACTCACGATCGTCGTCTAGTGCTTTAAGCGCTACTTCTAGAGATTCAGCAACGGTTGGGATTTCAGCCGCTTCTTCTGCTGGAAGGTCGTATAGATCTTTATCCATAGCTTCGCCTGGGTGGATCTTGTTCTTGATACCGTCAAGGCCAGCCATCAGCATTGCTGAGTAACATAGGTATGGGTTCGCTGCTGGGTCACCAAAACGTAGCTCGATACGACGTGCTTTCGGGCTTGGTACTACTGGGATACGGATAGAAGCAGAACGGTTACGTGCTGAGTAAGCAAGCATTACCGGAGCTTCAAAACCAGGTACAAGACGCTTGTACGAGTTAGTTGACGGGTTAGCAAATGCGTTGATTGCACGAGCGTGCTTGATTACACCACCGATGTAGTAAAGCGCCATTTCAGATAGGCCGCCGTACTTATCACCAGCAAACAGGTTAACGCCGTCTTTTGCTAGAGATTGGTGAACGTGCATACCAGAACCGTTGTCACCAACTAGTGGCTTAGGCATGAATGTCGCTGTTTTACCAAATGCGTGAGCAACGTTGTGTACAACGTACTTGTAGATTTGAGTCTCATCCGCTTTTGTTGTTAGCGTGTTGAAGCGAGTTGCGATTTCGTTTTGACCCGCAGTTGCTACTTCGTGGTGGTGAGCTTCAACTACTAGGCCCATCTCTTCCATTACTAGACACATTGCTGAACGGATGTCTTGAGATGAATCTACAGGAGCTACTGGGAAGTAACCGCCTTTAACGCCAGGACGGTGACCTTTGTTACCGCCTTCGATGTCAGAACCTGTGTTCCAAGCTGCTTCTACATCATCAATCTTGAAGAAAGAACCAGACATGTCGTTTGAGAACTTAACGTCATCGAATAGGAAAAATTCTGGCTCTGGACCAACTAGAACTGTGTCTGCGATACCCGTAGAACGTAGGTATTCTTCAGAACGCTTAGCGATAGAGCGTGGGTCACGGTCGTAGCCTTGCATTGTTGCAGGCTCAAGGATGTCACAACGGATGTTTAGCGTTGCATCTTCTGTGAATGGGTCCAGTACAGCTGAAGCTGCGTCTGGCATCATTACCATGTCAGATTCGTTAATGCCTTTCCAACCAGCTACTGAAGAGCCGTCAAACATTTTACCTTCTTCGAAGAAGTCTGCATCAACTTGGTGAGAAGGAATAGAGATGTGCTGCTCTTTACCTTTTGTATCAGTAAAACGTAAGTCGATAAATTTAACTTCGTTCTCTTGGATCAGGGATAGTACATTTTCTACTGACATCTTGGATAACCTCCAGTGTTATTAATTCGGTATTAGCTCGATTCGGTTGAAACTAGCATTGATTAATGTCTATAAGTGCATTAATCGATGCTGATTTATCTATAGCCAAAAACGTGCCAAAAAAATTATTCCATTAATTTCAATGATTTACTTGTTTTCTTGTTTCGTTAACTTTGGTTTTTGCACCAAAATGATCTTCTAATGCACCTTGTTGGTGCAACTGCTTGTCTGTGCACCAATATGAAACATAAGCGAGCACCATTCAGCAATGAATTGCCTAAGTTGTCAATCCACTTTTGTTATTTTGCCGGAGATTTGGCTGTCTATCTTGCGGCTGATGCTTTTTTAGAATCCTACGAATTAGGCTGTTAGATACTGTACTGAATCAAAGTTAAGCGGATATGAATCGCTAATAAAGAAAAAAGCCTTGGTTGAGATCACATATTTCTGGGTTTTTGTCTAAAATCTGGTATATTATTGACCGTTTTTTAAATCAAGCTAGCGGTTATTATCCAAACTTTTGAGATAATTGACGGCTACCTTTTATGAGTGAATCGAGAATCCATGTCTACTCCACAGATTGATAAGTTAAGAAATATCGCGATCATCGCGCACGTTGACCACGGTAAAACGACTTTGGTTGATAAACTACTACAACAGTCAGGCACTCTTGAGTCTCGTGGTGAAGCTGAAGAGCGTGTCATGGATTCGAATGACATCGAAAAAGAGCGTGGCATTACAATCCTTGCTAAGAACACAGCAATTGACTGGAATGATTACCGTATCAACATCGTAGATACCCCTGGACACGCGGACTTCGGTGGTGAAGTTGAACGTATCATGTCTATGGTTGATTCAGTTCTTCTGATCGTTGATGCAGTTGATGGCCCAATGCCTCAAACTCGTTTCGTAACGCAAAAAGCTTTCGCACACGGCCTTAAGCCAATCGTTGTTATCAACAAGATTGACCGTCCTGGTGCTCGTCCTGATTGGGTTATGGACCAAGTATTTGACTTGTTCGACAACCTAGGCGCGACTGATGAGCAACTAGACTTTACTGTTGTTTACGCTTCAGCTCTAAACGGTTGGGCAACAATGGAAGAAGGCGAAGTTGGCACAGACATGGAACCATTGTTCCAAGCTGTTGTTGATACAGTAGAAGCACCTGCAGTTGACCTTGAAGGTCCACTTCAAATGCAAATTTCGCAACTTGATTACAGCTCTTACGTAGGTGTTATCGGTGTTGCTCGTGTTACTCGTGGTTCTGTTAAGCCAAACCAACAAGTAACTATCGTGAATGCTGAAGGCAAAAAACGTAACGGTAAAGTAGGTACTGTACTTGGTTACCTAGGTCTTGAGCGTCACGAAGTAGAACAAGCTAACGCTGGCGACATCATTGCAATCACAGGTCTTGGTGAACTGAAAATTTCAGACACTATCTGTGACGTAAACAATGTTGAAGCAATGGAACCACTGTCTGTTGATGAACCAACAGTAACAATGACTTTCCAAGTAAACACTTCTCCGTTCGCGGGTAAAGAAGGTAAGTTTGTAACTTCACGTAACATCCTTGAGCGTCTTGAAAAAGAATTGGTTCATAACGTTGCACTACGTGTTGAAGAAACTGAAAGTCCAGACCGTTTCCGCGTATCAGGCCGTGGTGAGCTTCACCTTTCTATCCTGATCGAAAACATGCGTCGTGAAGGTTTCGAGCTAGCAGTATCTCGTCCAGAAGTAATCATCAAAGAAGAAGATGGTCAGAAAATGGAACCGTTCGAAACGGTTACTATCGATGTAGTTGAAGAGCACCAAGGTGCGATCATGGAAAGCATCGGTCTACGTAAGGGTGAGCTAACAGATATGGCACCAGATGGTAAAGGCCGTGTTCGCATGGACTTCATGATGCCTTCTCGTGGTCTTATCGGTTTCCAAACTGAATTCCTTACAATGACGTCTGGTTCTGGTCTTATTTACCACTCGTTCGATCACTACGGTCCTTACAAAGGCGGTATCATTGGTCAGCGTAACAACGGTGTTCTAATTTCGAACGCAACGGGTAAAGCACTGACTTACGCATTGTTCTTCCTTCAAGCTCGTGGTCGTCTATTCACAGAGCACGCTGATGAAGTTTATGAAGGTCAAGTAATCGGTATTCACAACCGTTCAAACGACCTGACAGTAAACTGTCTGAAAGGTAAGCAACTAACGAACGTTCGTGCATCTGGTACTGATGAAGCACAAGTTCTTTCTCCACCGATCAAGCACACTCTAGAGCAAGCTCTTGAGTTTATCGATGAAGATGAACTAGTAGAAGTAACGCCACTAAACGTACGTATCCGTAAGAAACTTCTTACTGAAAACGACCGTAAGCGTGCAGCACGTCCAGCTAAGGCTTAATTGCCAGCTGACTAGCTTCTAGCTATCAAGCAATACGTTTTAGAATAAGTAAGAAAGCCCCGAGTAGCCTAGCTGCTCGGGGCTTTTGTTTTATGTGGTGTTGGAGTAGATACGAGTAAACGAGATGTGAGATACGAAGAGCGTGTTTCATCTCTATTCATCGAGTCGTCATTCTCAAGAGGGAGGAGCGATCGAGTGGGGATCTAGCTTTTGATACCAAGGTGGCTTTTAACAAATAGAGCCCGCTCTTCGACTGACATAAATGGCACCTCGATAATCTCATACCCAAGCTCTTGATAGACTCTGACTAACGCGTGGTGAATCTCTAATGCCTCTTCAAACGGATAAGGCCTCACATCATCTTGTACGTAAATCGATGCCTCAGGGCGACAGAACAAGGCTTGTGAGTGATAGCCTTGGCTAGCTTCTCGGTAGACTTCGTCAATCTTAAGGTTCGCCTGAGTTAAGTAACCGCAGATATCTGGAATGGCGCGATCGAGAAACGCAACCGGATGCTGGTTGGCCTGTTCCTTTTGCTCATTCATGACAGTGAGACACAGGCGAGCAAAGCCCGGTAGGTCGAACCAAGGTAAGATACCGTTCTCAAGTTGGCTCTGCTGTTCTATTAACTGGCGAGAGGACTCAGCGAAGGTTGGGTAACCCATGTCACCCAAGGCATTAATCAGTGTTGTCTTCCCGGCTCCGGGGCCGCCAGTAATAATGATAGGTTGCATCGTGTTCTTTATCTGTAGCGCTACTTCTGGTTCAGTTGAGCTAGGAACTTATCCGATTCTGCTATTGCAGCATTCATCTGTTCTATCGCGTAGGCGATGTCTTTTTCTAAGCTCATAAATTCGCCCTGCAACGAACCGACAGCACTCGCATTGAGGTTATGCTTTAGATAAAGCGTATTGTCGCGAAGGGTGTTGAGTACCGGGTCCATTTTCTTCTCAGCGCGTTTCATTGCTGAAAGCATGGTCTTGTAAGACGATTGGGTTTCTCGCAGTTTTTGTTCACTCGAACGGCGCAGTGAAGCACTGGTGTAGAGGTCTAATTCGCTCTGCCACTCTGCAAACAGCGCATCTGACACGTCTTCAATCGCAGCAATGCGATCACTGACATTTTGTGCGGCTTTCTCGCTGTCTTGGTATTTATCGTTGATTTGGTTGTACATGTCTTCAAGGTCGCCGCCACTGAAATTCGTCAGGCTACTCAAGGCTTCAAGTGCGCTAGTAAACTCTTCCTGAGCATCCTGCTGCGACTCTTTAGCGTCTTCCACTCTATCGACCATAATGTCACGCTTGTGGTAACCCACTTGCTCCATGGCGGAGTAATAAGCTGATTGGCATCCAGTAAGAGTAAAAATAGAGAGGACTATAACTATTAAATAAGGCATCCTAGTTTCCTATAGTTAAATAATATCAATCGTAGTAAATAACTGCTCAACCTAGCTTGTTAAAATGCTCGATAACAGCGTTAGAATTTTTGATTGTAGAATAACTACTTATCAAAAAAAGCTGCCTTGTTCTCAAGCCTTTTTCCTACGCTATTTTTGAACCCTTACTTACCGTGATTAATACAACGGAATATTAATTAGGACTATGAACGAGTTACCAGGGAGTTACAAGTTGAAGATAAAAAACGCAGTCACAGGGAGCATTCAGTTTTCCCGCTATCTTTTGGCGCGAATGACGCACGATAGGGTCAATGTGAATGCGGGTTACTTGGCGTACATTACTTTGCTCTCGATCGTACCGATGTTGACGGTTTTGCTCTCTATCTTATCGTCATTTTCAGTCTTTGCTGATGTTGGCCTAGTGATTCAAAACTTCGTTATTACCAATTTTGTTCCAGCATCTGGAGATGCGGTGCATGGTGCTCTACTCGAGTTCGTTGCCAATACCGGTAAAATGACAGCGGTGGGCAGTGTATTCTTATTCATTGCGGCATTGATGTTGATCTCCAACATCGATAAGAACCTTAACTACATCTGGCGAGTAACAGAAAAGCGTCGGGCTGTGTTGTCCTTTTCAATGTATTGGATGGTGCTAACGCTTGGACCTATTTTGATTGGGGCGAGCATTGCTGCAACGTCGTATGTGACATCATTGAACTTGTTACAAAACGAAGTCGTGTCGAGTGCCTTTAATACCGTGATTCGCAAGCTCCCTTTGATTACCTCATTCTTTGCGTTTTTCGGTCTGTATCTGTTGGTTCCCAACAAAAAGATACACTTTTCTCATGCGGCAGCGGGCTCTCTGGTTGCGGCTCTGTTGTTCGAACTCAGTAAGAAAGGCTTCGCGGCTTATATTACTCAATTCCCTTCTTACCAATTGATTTATGGCGCATTAGCGGCGATTCCTATTCTTTTTGTCTGGGTGTATTTGTGCTGGTTGATTGTGTTGGTGGGTGCTGAGGTGACGGCCGCGTTGGGCGAGCAGGAACAGTGGAGTGACTCTCAAGAAATGGTACACTCGTCGGATAAAGAAAAAATCACAGAGCAAGGAAACAACAGTGATAGCACTGATCCAGAGAGTAAGTGAAGCTGCCGTCCGTGTTGATGGCGAAGTAGTGGGTGAGATTGAGCAAGGCTTATTGGTTCTGTTAGGCGTAGAAAAAGGTGATGACGAAGCCAAAGCCAAACGTTTGATGGAACGAGTGACCACTTATCGTGTCTTTGGAGATGAAGACGATAAAATGAATCTCAATGTAAAGCAGGTAGAAGGTAAGGTATTAGTGGTTTCTCAATTCACTCTGCCAGCTGATACCAAAAAAGGCACACGAGCAGGATTTTCTCGTGGTGCTCACCCAGAAGATGCAGAGCGTCTTTACAACTATTTCTCTGACCAGTGTGAATCAGTGTTGCTAACGGAACGTGGCCGATTCGCAGCCGACATGAAAGTGTCTTTGGTTAATGATGGCCCAGTAACATTCTGGCTGCAGGTTTAGGCTTAAAGGAATAAGCATGTTTAAACTCATAACACCGACCACCGAAAATCAATTGAACAAGTATTACCATTTTCGCTGGCAGATGCTCCGTGAACCTTGGCGAATGCCGGTAGGTTCAGAGCGCGATGAATACGATGCCATGAGTCACCATCGCATGATTGTCGATGGTCGAGGTCGCCCGATGGCGATTGGTCGTCTCTATATCACCCCAGATCTAGAGGGGCAGATTCGCTATATGGCGGTGAAGAAATCTCGCCAAAGTAAAGGCATGGGCTCACTCATCTTGGTTGCGCTAGAGTCACTGGCACGTCAAGAAGGGGCGAAGCGTTTGGTGTGTAATGCACGTGAAGATGCGATCTCATTCTATGAGAAGAATGAGTTTGAACGTCGTGGTGAAATTAATGACCAGCGTGGCCCTGTGCGTCACCAACAGATGGTGAAACCTCTTGATCCAATGGCTGATGTACTGCGCAAACCAGAATGGTGTAATGAGCTTCAGCAGCGTTGGGAAAATCAGATCCCGATCAGTGACAAAATGGGCATCAAGATCAACCAATACACGGGTTATCAGTTTGAGTGTAGCGCTCAGTTGAATCCCAACCTTAACCCTCATAACACCATGTTTGCTGGCTCAGCTTTTACCTTGGCGACTCTAACGGGTTGGGGAATGACTTGGTTACTGATGAAAGAACGTGGGCTGACCGGTGATATCGTACTGGCAGACAGTAATATTCGTTATCGTCACCCAGTCGAGCAAAACCCAGTCGCATCTACGTCATTGGATGGGATCAGTGGCGATTTAGATCGCCTCGCGTCTGGCAGAAAAGCTCGCATCATCATTCATGTGACCATTAACAGTGGCGATGTGGAAGCGGTTGAGTTTACGGGAACCTATATGCTGATCCCTGACTACAAAAAGCGATTATCAACAGACTCCAACGTAAGCTTATAGCTGACACTGGCTAACAGATACAGATACAGATACAGATACAGATACAGATAAAGATTAAAGATACAAGGCGCTACTCCTGTGGAGTGGCGCTTTTTTGTTGGCAGTCGTTAATCTCGGAATACTCAGCTTGGGTGAGCTTTCCTGAGATTTGATGGCATGGGTCCGATAACGAAATGGATAGAGTGTGTTTGCTAGTTTCTAGCAAATCGAGCTCTCCAGAGACCTCACCGTTGAGCGTTTGAACTCTTTGTGTACCTTGCTCTGCTGAGGATGCACCAATAATGTGCATTGGTTCGAGAGTGAAGCGACCACGGTCAAAATTCGCATTAAGCTCTGGGATTTCAAACACGTTATCAGTCGATGTTTCAGAAAGCTTATCGTTAAAGGTCATCACACCTTGGCGAACACTGCCAGTGAGTTGCCCAGTGGTTGAGTAACCGAGCATCAAAGAATCGCCATACAAGCCTGCGGCTTGAAGTTCAAACTCACCATAGCCGGTTGCATCGAGCGGTAATTCGAGTTGCTGCAGCATGGGTGCTATGGGTAATCCATCGGCAGAGATATCTAAGCTCCATGGCTTACTGATTTGGTTGAAGTCGAGTGTTGCGTTGGCTTCAATATAGCCGTGCTTTAGTGGCATAAACAGGCGTGTCAGCGTCCATTTCCCTTGTTCGCTATTCATTTCAACCACGGGCTGAACACTGACAATATTTTGATAGCTTGCATCGTTGGCGCTAACCATCAACTTGCCTTGCCACAGTCCTAACTTTCTCTGTTGCAGCAGTTGAACCTGATGTCCTTCGACATGCAGCCCTGAGACCTGCCAGTAAGGTTTTTTTGCGAGTTGGATAAGTTGGCTACGTTCTATATTAAGTCGGTCAATAGAGGCTTGCTGAAGCTGTGTCAGCCAAGGCAATAGGCGAGCGGATGGTAGAACTTTATCTTGGCTTTCCGTAATCCACTTTATGCCTTGCAGGTCGAGCTGCGCTAATTGAATGCTACTAGGGGTTACTTCGCCATTAAGTTGAATACTGCCTTGTAAGAATTGAGTATAGAAGTCTTCAATCAGAATCTGGTTCGGATCTAAATTGAGCTTGATACTTGGCTCTATGAACATGTCATCATCAATGGTCACTCCCTCTGCTTGCAGAGAGAAAATGGCTTTCTGTTGCTTCCACAGCTCAAAAGGCAGTTGGATATTTTCTAGTGAGGCATCAAAAGCTGCGAGGTGACCATCTTGCCATTCCACGTCGCTGCGCAGAATATCTAAGCTATTGATGTGATTGATCTGAATACCGGCTACATCCCACTCTTTGCTTAGTAGGCTTTGGGCCTGTTTCTGATTGAGTCGTAAGCCATCAACGGTCACATTCACCAATGACCAATCTTGCTGATACTGCTCTGCTTGTCCTGAAATCTTGGCACCGCGCCAGTCAAATGAAGCGCCATAAATCGTGCTATCGCTAGGTTTTAAGTCTAGGTCAAACAACAGGTTATCAAAGGCTTCTCCTTGCCAATACAGCTGCGTGGCTGAGAGTTGGATTTTGCCATAAGGCAGCAATGTGTTGTTGTCATCCCACGTTGGATCGGAGATCTGGAGGTCGATGCCTCGCGCATTAAAGTCTGGGGTCGAAAAGTCGAGATTATTGATGGCTAGCTGGTGGAGCTTGATGTTTGGTTGGGTGAATAACGGCGTGAATGCCTCTAGATCGCTTATTTCCAACTGTAGGCCACTGATCAAGACGGAGTCCAAGACCAGTTTAGCTTCTGTAATCGAGCTGGGACTGAACCAAAGATCGATCTTGTCGATATAGAGAGGTTTTTGTTTATCAGGTTGGCTTTGGGTAATGCCCATCAAGGTGATGTGATAAGGCGCCTGATACTCAACGTCTTCAATGAGTACAGGTTGTTCAAGCGTATGCTTGATAAAAAAGTTAGCAACATCCGATCGGTATTGAGTTTGTAGGCTTAATAACAACGCTGCGATAGTCGCAACGATGATGGCCACCACAATGCCAATCACCATGAATACCTTTTTCATTCCCTGAAAGCCTTAAATTTCAATAGTCTCAAAACAGAGTGGAACAAAAAGGGGCAAGCAGCAACAAAAAAGCCCCTCAAAAGAGGGGCTTGCTACAAAAATATCATTTTAAATTGGGCGTTCGCTTTTGGCTAAGCCCGAGCAGATGTTGGGTTAGTCTAGTTGAGGACCTGCCGCAACCAGTGACTTACCTTCAGCATTGTCTGTGTACTTATCAAAGTTGTTGATGAAGCGCTCTGCTAGATCTTTCGCTTTGCTTTCCCATTGTAGTGGGTCAGTGTAAGTATCACGTGGGTCAAGAATTGCTGGGTCAACATCGTGCAACGCTAGCGGTACTTCTAGGTTAAACATAGGGATAACCTTAGTTTCAGCTTGGTCGATTGAGCCATCTAGGATAGCGTCGATGATGCCACGAGTATCTTGGATTGAGATACGTTTGCCTGTGCCATTCCAACCTGTGTTCACTAGGTAAGCTTCAGCGCCAGCCGCTTCCATACGCTTCACAAGCACTTCAGCGTACTGAGTTGGGTGAAGAGTTAAGAATGCCGCACCAAATGCCGCAGAGAACGTTGGTGTTGGTTCAGTAATACCGCGCTCTGTACCTGCTAGCTTAGCTGTGAAGCCAGATAGGAAGTGGTACTTAGTTTGCTCCGGAGTTAGCTTAGATACTGGTGGTAGCACACCAAACGCATCCGCTGTTAGGAAGATAACTTTTTGAGCGTGACCTGCTTTTGATACTGGCTTAACAATGTTGTCAATGTGGTGAATCGGGTAAGAAACACGAGTGTTCTCTGTTTTTGAACCGTCATCGAAATCGATAGAACCATCACTACGAACCGTTACGTTTTCTAGCAGAGCATCGCGACGGATTGCATTGTAGATTTCTGGTTCTGCTTCTTTAGATAGACGAATCGTCTTCGCGTAACAACCACCTTCGAAGTTGAAGATACCATCGTCATCCCAACCGTGCTCATCATCACCGATTAGCTCACGCTTAGGATCGGTTGATAGGGTTGTTTTACCGGTACCTGATAGGCCGAAGAATACAGCTACGTCGCCTTCTTCGCCAACGTTTGCACTACAGTGCATTGAAGCAATGCCTTGCAGAGGAAGCAGGTAGTTCATCATTGCGAACATGCCTTTCTTCATCTCACCGCCGTACCAGGTACCACCGATGATTTGAACGCGCTCTGTTAGGTTGAAAGCAACGAAGTTTTCAGAGTTTAGACCCTGCTTTTCCCAGTTAGGGTTCGTTGTTTTAGCACCGTTCATTACCACGAAATCAGGTTCGAACGTTGCTAGCTCTTCGTCAGTTGGACGAATGAACATGTTCTTAACGAAGTGCGCTTGCCACGCTACTTCAGTGATAATACGCACACTTAGACGCGTATCTGGGTTAGCACCACAATAACCGTCGATGACAAACAGGCGCTTGCCAGATAGCTGAGTTGTCACAAGCTCTTTCAGCTCACTCCATACTTCAGTTGTAATCGGTTTGTTGTCATTTTTGCCTTGATCTGACCACCACATGGTATCGCGCGTAGTGTCATCTTTAACAATGTACTTATCTTTTGGTGAGCGGCCAGTAAAGATACCAGTGTCAACCGCAACAGAGCCTAGTTCCGTTACTACGCCTTTTTCGTAGCCTTCCAAACCTGGCAGTGTTTCTTCAACGAATAACTGCTCGTAGCTAGGATTACGAAGAACTTCAGTAACGCCAGTCAGTCCGTGCTTAGTTAGATCAATTTGTGCAGCCTTAGTATGTTCCATAACGGTCATAGGTGCTCCTTGTAGGATATTTTGTAGGGATTTTGTATTAATTTTTTATTGTTATCTGCTCACCATGCTAGCAACGAGGCTCGGGGGAAACAGGGATACAGCTCAAAAAATATCCATATTAACCGTGAGGTTTTAAGCGTCTCGTCACATATTGGCCCGACTAGTCTATCCTGTACGCAAACCTTTGCGCTAGGGGCGAGAACATTATTAATTAATTAAAATTAAGCGGTGATTTTATTACGAGATGTTACGGGCTTTGCGCTATTTTGATCACAAAAAAGGCCAGCTTAGTGCTGACCTTTTTGGGGTAAATTACGTGTTTTTGGTACGCTGTAAATTAATGAACCGTATTGTCGCCTTTATCTGCTGCTTCTGCGTACAGTGCATCAACGTCGCCCTTATCGAACGAGTAGTTTGTGCCACAGTAATCACAGTGAAGAGCAACACTACCTTCCGTACTCAGGATGTCGTAGATCTCCTCTTGAGCAACGGTAATGATAGCGGCACCACTGCGTTCACGAGAACAACCACAGAAGAACTCAACCGGTTGAGGGGTAAATACCTGAACCTTCTCTTGGTTATATAGGCGGTATAACAAATCATTCGCTTCTAGAGAGAATAGTTCTTCGTTTTTAACCGTGTCAGTTAACTGCTCTAGGTGCTCGAAGTCATCTGGCGTACCAGTGCCGTCTGGCATAACCTGCAGCAACATACCCGCAGCGTGTGCTTTGCCTTCATGTTCACCCGTACGTAGCCATAGACGAGTCTTTAGCTGTTCTGAGTTAGCAAAGTAACCTTCAAGAACGTCAGCAAGTGTTTCGCCTTCAAGACCAACGATACCTTGGTAACGCTCACCTTTTTTAGGATCGATAGTGATCACTAGGTGGCCTTTACCTATAAGGTCGTGCAGGCCAGCGTCGTCAGCAATATCACCGTCAAAGCGCGCAACACCACGAATCTTCTGATCGTTATCGCCATTAATAACAGCGAGAGATACTGGACCATCACCTTGCAGTTGCATCGTGATAGAACCTTCAAACTTTAGAGTCGCCGTTAGCAGCGTCGTTGAAACCAGTAGCTCACCCAACAGCTTTTGTACTGGCGCTGGGTATTCCTTGCTAGAAATAATCTGTTGGTATGCTTCGTCCATCTGTACCAATTCACCACGTACTGATAGGTCTTCAAATAGGTAGCGATTTAAAACATTACTTGTAGACATTGGGTCTGCCATTTGGCTATTCCTTCTAGCTTATTGAGTCTTGAACTTAATGATGTCACGACGTTGCTTTTTATCTGGGCGACGTTCTGGTGCTGGACTATGAGCATTCAGTTTGCGTTGTTGTGCAAACTCTTCTCTTTTTGCCAAGCTTTCGGTGGTTTCTTCATAGAGGGTTTGAGCGACTGGCGCCCCGCCACGGTGTGCGGATATTTTCTCTATGGTGACCGTCTTTTCTTCATTCCCTTGGCGCAGGGTAATCACTGCCCCAAGTTCTACGATTTTGCTGGGTTTGCTGCGCTGACCATTATAGTGGACTTTGCCACCATCGACCATGTTGCGAGCAATTGAACGAGTTTTATAAAAGCGTGCTGCCCACAACCATTTATCGAGTCTGACAGCTTCATTAGTCGTTTTCATATAGGACAGTGCCTTTTCAGTTAGAAATGAATGCGGTTTAACTGTTATTCACAGTATGCAACTTATTTTATTTGATGACGCTTATCACATTTAGTAGAAGCTTATGTGGAGGCGATTGGCTTTTTTTTCAAGGAAGATTACAAAATAGCTCAGGTAATGCCGATTTATAGATTTGCTATGATATAGTTCAGGATCTTATGCTTTTAATAAGCAGGAACAGAATTTATGAACAAAAAAGCTGATAGTTTAGTAGGTTACAGCTTTATTCGTTATAGAAAGGGTTAGGGAACGTGAACTTTTTAGAGCTCAAACTTCGCATGGATAACTCTCCGGTGCTGAGCCGATTTTTAGAGAATGGATTTTTACTCCAGCAGAAACTGAGCCTTGTTCTTTGTTGTGTGTTGATCGCAGCTTCCGCATGGATTTTAGGACAGCTTGCATGGTTTATTGAACCTGCTGAGCAAACCGTGGTGCCATGGGCAGCAACGGCTTCCTCGTCTTCAACGCCTCAATCGACTCTTGATATCTCTTCTTTGCAGCAGAGCAATATGTTTGGTGCTTATAACCCAACCACGCCTGCTGTGGTTGAACAGCAAGTTATCCAAGATGCGCCAAAGACGCGACTGAACCTCGTTTTAGTGGGTGCAGTAGCCAGTTCTAATCCAAAACTGAGCTTGGCTGTGATTGCCAATCGCGGCACACAAGCGACTTACGGAATTAACGAAGAGATTGAAGGCACTAGAGCTAAGCTCAAGGCCGTATTAGTCGATCGTGTGATCATCGATAACTCTGGGCGAGACGAAACCCTGATGCTTGAAGGTATTGAGTACAAGCGTTTGTCTGTATCAGAGCCTGCGCCACCTCGTACCTCTTCTTCTGTGCGTGGCAACAACCCCGCTTCTGCAGAAGAGAAGCTTGATGAAATTAAAGCGAAGATAATGAAAGATCCTCAACAAATCTTCCAATATGTTCGACTGTCTCAGGTGAAACGCGACGATAAAGTGATTGGTTATCGTGTGAGCCCTGGCAAAGATTCAGAACTTTTTAACTCTGTTGGGCTCCAAAACGGAGATATTGCCACTCAGTTAAATGGACAAGACCTGACAGACCCTGCTGCTATGGGCAACATATTCCGTTCTATCTCAGAGCTGACAGAGCTAAACCTCGTCGTCGAGAGAGATGGTCAACAACATGAAGTGTTTATTGAATTTTAAAACTTTGCGTCTAACGAAGGACGAAAGTGTAGGAGAAGTACGTGAAGCATTGGTTTAAGAAAAGTGCATGGTTATTGGCAGGAAGCTTAATCTGCACACCCGCAGCCATCGCGAGTGATTTTAGTGCCAGCTTTAAAGGCACTGATATTCAAGAGTTTATTAATATTGTTGGTCGTAACCTAGAGAAGACGATCATCGTTGACCCTTCGGTGCGCGGAAAAATCGATGTACGCAGCTACGACGTACTCAATGAAGAGCAATATTACAGCTTCTTCCTAAACGTATTGGAAGTGTATGGCTACGCGGTTGTCGAAATGGACTCAGGTGTTCTTAAGATCATCAAGGCCAAAGATTCGAAAACATCGGCAATTCCAGTCGTTGGAGACAGTGACACGATCAAAGGCGACAATGTGGTGACACGTGTTGTGACGGTTCGTAATGTCTCGGTGCGTGAACTTTCTCCTCTGCTTCGTCAACTAAACGACAATGCAGGCGCGGGTAACGTTGTGCACTACGACCCAGCTAACATCATCCTTATTACAGGCCGAGCGGCGGTAGTAAACCGTTTAGCTGAAATCATCAAGCGCGTTGACCAAGCAGGTGATAAAGAGATTGAAGTCGTTGAGCTAAAGAATGCTTCTGCGGCAGAAATGGTACGTATCGTTGATGCGTTAAGCAAAACCACAGATGCTAAAAATACACCTGCCTTCCTACAACCTAAATTAGTTGCTGATGAGCGTACTAATGCGATTCTTATCTCAGGTGACCCTAAGGTACGTAGCCGTTTAAGAAGGCTGATTGAACAGCTTGATGTTGAAATGGCAACCAAGGGCAATAACCAAGTTATTTACCTTAAATACGCAAAAGCAGAAGATTTAGTTGATGTGCTGAAAGGCGTGTCGGATAACCTACAATCAGAGAAGCAAACTTCAACTAAAGGCAGTTCATCGCAGCGCAATCAAGTGATGATCTCAGCTCACAGTGATACCAACTCTTTAGTGATTACCGCACAGCCAGACATCATGAATGCGCTTCAAGATGTGATCGCACAGTTGGATATTCGTCGTGCTCAAGTATTGATTGAAGCCCTAATTGTCGAGATGGCAGAAGGTGACGGTATTAACCTTGGTGTGCAATGGGGTAACCTTGATACTGGTGCGGTGATTCAGTATGGTAACACTGGTGCGTCAATCGGTGGCGTAATGGTTGGTTTAGAAGAAGCGAAAGACACTGAAACGACCACCGCGGTTTATGACTCTGATGGTAATTTCCAACGTAATGAGACGACCACCGAAAAGGGTGACTACTCAACGTTAGCTTCTGCTCTTTCTGGTGTTAATGGCGCGGCAATGAGCGTGGTAATGGGCGACTGGACCGCCTTGATCAGTGCAGTAGCGACCGATTCAAATTCAAATATCCTATCTTCTCCAAGTATCACCGTGATGGATAACGGCGAAGCGTCGTTCATTGTGGGCGAAGAGGTGCCTGTTTTAACTGGCTCGACCGCAGGTTCAAGTAACGACAACCCATTCCAAACGGTTGAACGTAAAGAAGTGGGTATCAAGCTAAAAGTGGTGCCGCAAATCAATGAAGGTGATTCGGTTCAACTGCAAATAGAACAAGAAGTATCGAACGTATTAGGTGCAAACGGCGCGGTTGATGTTCGTTTTGCTAAGCGTCAGTTAAATACGTCAGTGATTGTTCAAGATGGTCAAATGCTGGTGCTTGGTGGTTTGATTGATGAACGCGCATTGGAAAGTGAATCGAAGGTGCCGTTCTTGGGTGATATCCCAGTGCTTGGACACCTGTTCAAATCAACCAGTACTCAGGTTGAGAAAAAGAACCTAATGGTCTTCATCAAACCAACCATTATTCGTGATGGTATGACAGCCGATGGTATCACCCAGCGTAAATACAACTTCATCCGTGCTGAGCAGTTGTATAAGGCTGAGCAAGGACTGAAATTAATGGCAGACGATAACATCCCTGTATTGCCTAAATTTGGTGCCGACATGAATCACCCGGCTGAAATTCAAGCCTTCATCGATCAAATGGAACAAGAATAATGGCTGAATTGGTAGGGGCGGCACGTACTTATCAGCGCTTGCCGTTTAGCTTTGCGAATCGCTATAAGATGGTGTTGGAGTATCAACATCCAGAGCGCGCACCGATACTTTATTATGTTGAGCCACTGAAATCGGCGGCGATCATTGAAGTGAGTCGAGTGGTGAAAAATGGTTTTACGCCACAAGCGATTACTCTCGATGAGTTTGATAAAAAACTGACCGATGCTTATCAGCGTGACTCGTCAGAAGCTCGTCAGCTCATGGAAGACATTGGTGCTGATAGTGATGATTTTTTCTCACTAGCGGAAGAGCTGCCTCAAGACGAAGACTTACTTGAATCAGAAGACGACGCGCCAATTATCAAGTTAATCAATGCGATGCTGGGTGAGGCGATCAAAGAGGGTGCTTCGGATATACACATCGAAACCTTTGAAAAGTCACTTTGTATCCGTTTCCGTGTTGATGGTGTGCTGCGTGATGTTTTAGCGCCAAGCCGTAAACTGGCTCCGTTATTGGTTTCGCGTGTCAAGGTTATGGCTAAATTGGACATTGCGGAAAAACGCGTGCCACAAGATGGTCGTATCTCTCTGCGTATCGGTGGCCGAGCGGTTGATGTTCGTGTTTCAACCATGCCTTCTTCGCACGGTGAGCGTGTGGTAATGCGTCTGTTGGACAAAAACGCCACTCGTCTAGACTTGCACAGTTTAGGTATGACAGCAGAAAACCATGAAAACTTCCGTAAGCTGATTCAGCGCCCACACGGCATTATCTTGGTGACCGGCCCGACAGGTTCAGGTAAATCGACGACCCTGTACGCAGGCCTGCAAGAACTCAACAGCAATGAACGAAACATTTTAACCGTTGAAGACCCGATCGAATTTGATATCGATGGCATTGGTCAAACACAAGTGAACCCTAAGGTTGATATGACCTTTGCGCGTGGTTTACGTGCCATTCTTCGTCAAGATCCTGATGTGGTTATGATTGGTGAGATCCGTGATTTGGAAACCGCAGAGATCGCTGTCCAAGCCTCTTTGACAGGTCACTTAGTTATGTCGACTCTGCATACCAATACTGCAGTCGGTGCGATTACACGTCTGCGTGATATGGGCATTGAACCTTTCTTGATCTCTTCTTCACTGCTGGGTGTTTTGGCTCAGCGCCTGGTTCGTACTTTATGTAACGAATGTAAAGAACCTTATGAAGCCGATAAAGAGCAGAAGAAACTGTTTGGGTTGAAGAAGAAAGAAAGCCTGACGCTTTACCATGCCAAAGGTTGTGAAGAGTGTGGCCACAAGGGTTATCGAGGTCGTACGGGTATTCATGAGCTGCTGATGATTGATGACTCAGTACAAGAGCTGATTCACAGTGAAGCGGGTGAGCAGGCGATTGAGAAGGCAATTCGTGGCACAACCCCAAGTATTCGCGATGATGGCTTGAGCAAAGTTCTGAAAGGGGTAACGTCCCTAGAAGAAGTGATGCGCGTGACCAAGGAAGTCTAGTATGGCGGCATTTGAATACAAAGCATTGGATGCCAAAGGCAAAAGTAAAAAAGGCTCGATTGAAGCAGATAATGCTCGTCAGGCTCGCCAAAGAATAAAAGAACTTGGCTTGATGCCAGTTGAGATGACCGAGGCTAAAGCAAAGACAGCAAAAGGTGCTCAACCATCGACCAGCTTTAAACGCGGTATTAGTACACCTGATTTGGCTTTAATTACTCGTCAGATATCAACGCTCGTTCAATCTGGTATGCCGCTAGAAGAGTGTTTGAAGGCTGTAGCCGAGCAATCTGAAAAGCCACGTATTCGAACGATGTTGTTGGCAGTTCGCTCTAAGGTGACGGAAGGTTATTCGTTAGCGGACAGTCTGTCTGATTTCCCTCACATCTTCGATGAGCTATTTAGAGCCATGGTCGCAGCTGGTGAGAAATCTGGCCACTTAGATGCGGTATTGGAACGACTGGCTGACTACGCTGAGAATCGTCAGAAAATGCGCTCTAAGCTGCTGCAAGCGATGATCTACCCAATCGTGCTGGTGGTGTTTGCGGTGACGATTGTGTCGTTCCTACTGGCTACGGTAGTGCCTAAGATCGTTGAGCCTATTATCCAAATGGGACAAGAGCTTCCTCAATCGACACAATTTTTATTAGCATCGAGTGAATTTATTCAGAATTGGGGTATCCAATTACTGTTGTTGACCCTTGGTGTGATTGTTGTTGTGAAGACCGCGCTGAAAAAGCCGGGCGTTCGTATGAGTTGGGATCGCAAACTATTGAGTATCCCGCTTATCGGCAAGATAGCGAAAGGGATCAATACCTCTCGTTTTGCACGCACACTTTCTATCTGTACATCGAGTGCGATTCCAATCCTCGAAGGGATGAAGGTCGCGGTTGATGTCATGTCGAATCACCATGTGAAACAGCAAGTATTACAGGCTTCAGACAGTGTTCGAGAAGGCGCGAGCCTACGTAAAGCGTTGGATCAAACCAAACTTTTTCCACCGATGATGCTGCATATGATCGCCAGTGGTGAGCAGAGTGGTCAGTTGGAACAGATGCTGACAAGAGCGGCAGACAACCAAGACCAAAGCTTTGAGTCGACGGTTAATATCGCCCTAGGTATTTTTACCCCAGCCCTTATCGCGTTGATGGCAGGCTTAGTGCTGTTTATCGTGATGGCGACGCTGATGCCAATGCTTGAAATGAACAATTTAATGAGTGGTTAACGTACTGCTCATCAGACGTTAGTTTTTGGATTATCGAGAAGAAGGACATCATTTCCCTTAACTCGCTATCTGTAATTTGGAGAAAATAATGAAAAATAAAATGAAAAAACAGTCAGGCTTTACTCTATTGGAAGTCATGGTTGTTGTCGTTATCCTTGGTGTTTTAGCAAGCTTTGTTGTACCTAACCTTTTGGGCAACAAAGAGAAAGCGGATCAACAAAAAGCCATTACTGATATCGTGGCGCTAGAAAACGCGTTAGATATGTATAAGTTGGATAACAGCGTTTACCCAACAACGGATCAAGGCCTTGACGGGTTGGTGACAAAGCCAAGCAGCCCAGAGCCTCGTAACTACCGTGACGGCGGCTACATCAAGCGTCTACCAAACGACCCTTGGGGCAATGAGTACCAATACCTAAGCCCTGGTGACAACGGTACGATTGATATCTTCACTCTTGGCGCTGATGGTCAAGAAGGCGGTGAAGGTATCGCTGCGGATATCGGTAACTGGAACATGCAGGATTTCCAATAAGCTTCGGCTTGTTGCTTGATTCGTTCCTGTTGGTTGATAAGTTATTGAGCTTGATACGTTATTGATGGTAGGACGTAAACAGATGGAGTCTACAAGGTGAAAACTAAGCAAACACAGCCAGGTTTCACCTTGATTGAGATTCTCTTGGTGTTGGTACTACTGTCACTAACGGCGGTCGCGGTGATTTCGACCATTCCTACCAACAGCAAAGATGTTGCCAAAAAATACGCTCAAAGCTTTTATCAGCGAATTCAGCTACTCAATGAAGAGGCTATTTTGAGTGGTTTAGATTTTGGTGTTCGTGTTGATGAAAAGAAATCGACTTACGTTTTGATGACTTTGAAGTCTGATGGTTGGCAAGAAACTGAGTTCGAAAAGATCCCCTCTTCAACTGAATTACCAGAAGACCTCGCACTGACACTGACACTCGGTGGCGGCGCGTGGGAAGACGACGATCGCCTTTTTAATCCGGGAAGCTTATTTGATGAAGATATGTTTGCGGATCTGGAAGAGGAAAAGAAGCCAAAGCCACCACAGATCTACATCTTGTCGAGTGCTGAAACGACACCGTTTACGCTTTCTTTCTACCCAAACACCGGTGATACCGTGCAAGATGGCTGGCGTATTCGAGTGTTAGATAATGGTGTGATTCGATTGCTAGAGCCGGGAGAAGAAGATGAAGAGGAATAACCGTTCTCGTTCTCGTGGTATGCCTCTTGGTTCTCGAGGAATGACTCTGCTTGAAGTATTGGTTGCGCTCGCTATCTTCGCTACGGCGGCGATCAGTGTGATTCGTGCCGTCACCCAGCACATCAATACGCTCAGCTATCTAGAAGAAAAAACTTTCGCGGCGATGGTCGTTGATAATCAAATGGCCTTAGTGATGCTGCATCCTGAGAAGCTTAAAAAAGCGCAGGGCACGCAAGAGTTAGCGGGAAGAGAGTGGTTCTGGAAGGTGACTCCCATCGATACCAGCGATAATTTATTAAAGGCGTTTGATGTGAGTGCGGCAACCAGCAAGAAAGCGTCTCCAGTCGTTACGGTGCGAAGTTATGTGGTTAACTAAGAGCGTGTGGTCAACTAAGACCATGTCGCTAAATAAAAGCATGTCGGCAAATAAGCCTACGCCGCGTAAACAAGGTCTTTCTTCCAAAGGTAAAGGCTTTACCCTAATTGAAGTTTTGGTCTCGATCGCTATCTTTGCCACGTTAAGTATGGCGGCTTATCAGGTAGTGAATCAGGTTCAGCGCAGCAACGAGCTCTCAATTGAGCGCAGTGCTCGTTTAAATCAACTGCAACGTAGCTTAGTCATTTTAGATAATGATTTTCGCCAGATGGCGGTACGAAAATTTCGTACCAATGGTGAAGAAGCATCATCTAAGCTGATCTTAATGAAAGAGTATTTACTGGACTCCGACAGTGTTGGCATCATGTTTACTCGCCTAGGTTGGCACAACCCGCAGCAGCAGTTTCCTCGCGGAGAAGTAACGAAAGTTGGCTACCGCATCAAAGAAGAAACACTTGAGCGTGTATGGTGGCGTTACCCAGATACGCCTGCAGGCCAAGAAGGTGTGATTACTCCTCTGCTTGATGATGTCGAAAGCTTTGAAATCGAGTTTTATGACGGGAGTCGCTGGGGTAAAGAGTGGCAAACCGATAAGTCCCTGCCGAAAGCGGTGAGGCTCAAGCTGACACTGAAAGACTATGGTGAGATAGAACGTGTTTATCTCACTCCAGGTGGCACCCTAGATCAGGCCGATGATGCTTCAAGTAATGACTCTTCAGGCAGTAGTGAGGGGAATAATGACTCATCGAACTAATAAGCGTATAGCGACAAGGTCAGCCTTGGGACGTAAACAACGTGGTGTCGCGCTGATCATTATTTTGATGCTATTGGCGATCATGGCCACTATTGCTGGCAGCATGTCTGAACGTCTGTTTACTCAATTCAAGCGTGTTGGTAATCAATTGAATTACCAGCAAGCTTACTGGTACAGCATTGGTGTGGAAGCGCTTGTGCAAGACGGCATTAGGCAAAGCTACAAAGACAGTGATACCGTAAACTTAAGCCAGCCGTGGGCGTTAGAAGAGCAAGTGTACCCACTCGATTATGGCCAAGTTAAGGGTCGAATCGTTGACGCTCAGGCGTGTTTTAATCTTAATGCCTTGGCTGGGGTTACGACGACTTCAAGTAACCAGACACCTTATTTAATCACGGTTTGGCAAACCTTGTTGGAAAACCAAGACGTTGAGCCTTATCAGGCTGAGGTTATCGCAAATTCCAGCTGGGAGTTTGTTGATGGTGATACCCGAACCACCTCTTCGTCTGGCGTAGAAGACAGCACCTATGAAGCGATGAAGCCATCTTATCTGGCGGCGAATGGTTTAATGGCAGATGAATCCGAGTTACGAGCGGTTTATCAGGTCACTGGTGAGGTGATGAATAAGGTTCGTCCATTTGTTTGCGCTTTACCCACCGATGATTTCCGATTGAATGTTAATACACTCTCGGAAAAACAGGCGCCTTTATTAGAAGCGATGTTTGCTCCAGGCTTAAGTGAATCGGATGCCAAACAGCTGATAGACAAGCGCCCGTTTGATGGTTGGGATACGGTCGACGCATTTATGGCCGAACCTGCCATTGTTGGCGTGAGTGCCGAAGTCAGCAAGAAAGCGAAAGCATATTTAACTGTAGATAGCGCCTATTTTGAGCTAGATGCAGAGGTATTAGTTGAGCAGTCACGTGTACGTATACGGACGCTTTTCTATAGTAGTAATCGAGAAACAGTGACGGTAGTACGCCGTCGTTTTGGAGGAATCAGTGAGCGAGTTTCTGACCGTTCGACTGAGTAGCGAACCACAAAGCCCTGTGCAGTGGTTAGTTTGGTCGACAAGCCAACAAGAAGTGATAGCAAGTGGCGAACTGTCTAGCTGGGAACAGCTTGACGAGTTAACGCCTTACGCTGAAAAGCGCAGCTGTATCGCTTTATTGCCGGGAAATGAATGCTTAATTAAGCGTGTTGAGATCCCGAAAGGTGCTGCTCGCCAGTTCGACTCTATGTTGCCGTTTTTGTTAGAAGACGAAGTGGCACAAGATATCGAAGACTTACATCTGACTATTTTAGATAAAGACGCGAGTCACGCTACCGTGTGTGGTGTGGATCGTGAATGGCTAAAACACGCTTTAGAGCTGTTTCGCGAAGCCAATATTATCTTCCGTAAGGTGCTGCCAGATACACTAGCCGTGCCTTTTGAAGAACAAGGCATCAGTGCGTTGCAGATAGACCAGCATTGGTTATTGCGCCAAGGTAACTATCAAGCGGTATCGATTAGCGAAGCATGGTTACCTATGTTCCTGCAAAGTGACTGGGTTGTTGCTGGTGAGGAAGAGCAAGCGACGACAATTTTCAGCTACACCGCGATGCCGAGCGACGACGTTCAACAACAAAGTGGTGTGGAGTGGCAAGCTAAGCCTGCTGAATTGGTGATGTCTTTATTGAGTCAGCAAGCGATCACAAGCAGCGTGAATTTACTGACTGGCACCTTTAAAACCAAATCTTCATTCAGTAAATATTGGCGTGTTTGGCAGAAAGTGGCGATTGCTGCTTGTTTGCTGGTGGCCGTGATTGTGACTCAACAAGTATTGAAGGTTCAGCAGTATGAAGCGCAAGCCGAAGCTTACAGAGCCGAGAGTGAACGTATTTTTAGAGCTGTGCTGCCAGGTAAACAACGAATTCCGACAATAAGCTACCTTAAGCGTCAGATGAATGATGAAGCTAAGAAATACGGTGGTTCAGGCGAGGGTGAATCCCTACTCGGTTGGCTAGCATTGTTGCCTGAAACCTTAGGACAAGTGAAGTCGATCGAAGTTGAAAGCATTCGTTATGATGGTAACCGTTCTGAGGTTCGACTTCAGGCGAAAAGCTCTGACTTCCAACACTTTGAGACCGCAAGGGTGAAACTCGAAGAGAAGTTTGTCGTTGAGCAAGGGCCATTGAACCGTAATGGCGATGCCGTATTTGGCAGTTTTACTCTTAAACCCCATCAATAACCTGCGTAAGGAGATCAGTGATGAGAAATATGATTGAACCACTCCAAGCGTGGTGGACTTCAATAAGTCAAAGAGAGCAACGATTAGTTGTTGGTTGCTCAGTTTTATTGGTGTTGGGGGTCGTTTATTGGGGGTTATTACAGCCACTCAGTCAGCGAGCTGAACTTGCACAAAGTCGTATTCAAAGTGAGAAGCAGCTTCTTGCTTGGGTAACGGACAAAGCGAATCAAGTCGTTGAACTACGAGGCAGCGGTGGCATCAGTGCCAGCCAGCCTTTAAACCAATCTGTGCCTGCTTCTATGCGTCGGTTTAACATCGAGCTGATACGCGTACAACCACGTGGTGAGATGCTGCAAGTGTGGATTAAGCCTGTACCATTTAATAAGTTCGTTGACTGGCTGACATACCTGAAAGAAAAGCAGGGTGTTGAGGTTGAGTTTATGGATATTGATCGTTCTGATAGCCCTGGGGTTATTGAGATCAACCGACTACAGTTTAAACGAGGTTAATGTGAAACGCGGTTTATCTTTCAAATATGGCCTGTTATTCAGCGTCATTTTTATCGTTTTTTTCTCAGTAAGCTTGTTGCTGCATTTGCCTGCCGCTTTTGCTCTCAAGCATGCGCCCGCTGTGCGTGGTTTAAGCATTGAAGGCGTTGAGGGCACCGTTTGGCAAGGTCGCGCTAACAATATTGCGTGGCAGTGTGTCAATTACGGCTCAGTGCAGTGGGACTTCCAGTTCTCTAAACTATTCCAAGCCAAAGCCGAGCTTGCGGTTCGCTTTGGTCGTAACAGCGATATGAACTTATCCGGTAAAGGTCGTGTTGGATATAGCATGAGCGGTGCTTACGCGGAAAACTTAGTCGCATCCATGCCAGCAAGAAACGTGATGAAATATGCGCCGGCTATCCCAGTGCCAGTGTCTATTGCCGGACAAGTTGAACTGACGATCAAACATGCGGTTCATGTTCAGCCTTGGTGCCAATCTGGTGAAGGTACGCTTGCTTGGTCTGGTGCAGCAGTCGACTCGCCAGTGGGTTCATTAGACCTCGGCCCTGTGATTGCGGATATTACCTGTGAAGACAACACCATTGCAGCTAAAGGCATCCAGAAGAGTGAGCAAGTGGACAGTGAGTTCTCTGCGAGCGTAACGCCAAATCAAAGCTACACCTCGGCGGCATGGTTTAAGCCAGGCGCAGAATTCCCATCAGCGATGCAGAGCCAGCTTAAGTGGTTGGGCAACCCTGACAGCCAAGGTAAATATCAGTTTACTTACCAAGGTCGTTTTTAACTCGGTATCGACTTCTGAGCTAGCATCCGCTGGTTATCAAATAACGAGATATAAAAAATGGGCACCTCAATGAGGTGCCCATTTTGTTTGAATGCTTAACTGCTTAACTGCTTAATTGGTTAACCACGATCAAAGCCGTCGAGTTTAGTCTTTACCTTGTAAGATTTCTGCCCAAGGTAAGTCCGCATCGCCAAGCACAATGAAGTTTGGATTCTCTAGAGTATCCCTTTCATTGTAAGAGAGCGGCTCTAATTGAGTGCTTAGGATTCGGCCTCCGGCTTCTTCAACAATGCACTGGGTTGCGGCTGTATCCCACTCTCCGGTTGGTCCAATACGTAGATAACAATCCACAGCACCTTCTGCGACTAAACATGCTTTAAGCGCTGCTGAGCCAAGAGGAACCAAGTCGTAGTTCCAAGCAGAGCTCATACGACTAGTGATGCGGTTGATGTCTTGACGGCGACTGATCGCCATCGCGATGGATTGGTTTGGCAGTTCATGGCGGTGTGTCTTAATCTTCACACTGTCATTAAGATCTGGGATCTTCCAAGCGCCTTTGCCACTGTAAGCGTAATAGCTCACACCTGAAACGGGGGCGTACACGACGCCCATTACCGGCTTGTTATGCTCAATTAAGGCAATAATTGTCGCGAAATCACCACTTCTTGCAATGAACTCCTGCGTACCATCCAGCGGGTCAACCAACCAGTAGCGATCCCATTGAGATCGTTGCTCTAGGCTGATGTCGGCGTCTTCTTCGGATAATACGGGAATATCAGGCGTCAATTCACTGAGTTTTTTTAATATCAGCTTATGTGCTGCAAGGTCGGCACTGGTGACCGGAGTGTCATCACTCTTGGTGAACTCTTCGTAATCTTTTTTCTCATAGATCTCTAAGATGAGCTGTCCAGCCGATCGTGCGATCTCAATGACTGGAGGGAGGAGGTGAGACAAATCTTTTGTTATCGGCATAAATATTCTCTTACTCTTCGAGCGAGCCTGAATGTTCTAATTATTGTTTAATACACGAAGGGCTAATAGTAGAGCTGTAATACTGCGAGCCTCACAGAAGTCGAGATGCGTTAACAGTTCTTCGGCTTGAGCAAGTGGCCAGCGGACAATGTCTAGTGGCTCTGGCTCATCACCTTCTAGCTTCTCTGGATAGAGTTCTTCTGCGATAAACAGCGTCATTTTGCTAGAGAAATAAGAAGGGGCGAGAATCACTTCTTTTAAAGGCGTGAGTTTATTAGCGCCAAAGCCAATCTCTTCTTTTAGTTCACGAACCGCGGCTTCATTTGGTTGTTCGCCGGGATCAATCAGTCCTTTTGGGAAGCCGAGTTCATAGCGTTCAGTACCCGCAGCGTATTCACGCACCAACAGAATATCGCCGTGTTCAGTAATCGGAACCATCATTACTGCGTTGCGACCGCTGGGCTTCATGCGTTCGTAGGTACGCTCTACACCGTTGGAAAAGCGTAAATCGAGAGACTCGATAGAGAATAGTTTTGATTGAGCGACAGTTTGTTGAGCCAAAATTTCTGGCTTGGTCCTTTTTGTCATTGCGCTCGCTCCTTAGCTCATTGGAATTCTTTCTTATAAAGTCATTCTAATATAGGGGAAATAGAGTTGAGTTCCTAGATCCTAGTTTTCATATCCTGAAATTATTGAATCAGGAACCGATTGCGATCACTTGAATACCTTACTCCAAATGGTAACCCGCCCGTCATTATTGGCATTGAACGAGAAATAGACGGTTCAAAAGTACTCTGCTGTTTTAAACACAAAAAAAGGTTGATGCTTGCGCATCAACCTTTTTATTGAATCTTTAACTTTCTACTGGCTAAGACTGTATGAGTGCTTAGTCGTAAAAGAGCTTAGTAGTAAGAGTGCTCACCGCGATCGTGTTCAGTTGCATCACGAACGGCAGTCAATTCACCTTCGAATTGTTGAAGAAGTTCTTTCTCGATGCCTTCTTTAAGCGTTACATCAACCATAGAACAACCGTTACAACCGCCGCCAAATGCAACGATAGCAGCACCTTCTTCAGTTATCTCTACTAGGCTAACGTGACCACCGTGGCCAGCAAGCTGTGGGTTCACTTGTGTTTGGATTGCATACTCAACACGTTCGATCAACGTTGCATCGTCTGATACTTTACGCATCTTCGCGTTTGGTGCTTTAAGTGTAAGTTGAGAGCCCATTTTGTCTGTAACGAAGTCAATTTCAGCTTCATCTAGGAATGGTAGGCTTAGCTCATCTACGTACGCAGAGAAAGCTTCAAAAGAAAGCTTTGTGTCAGACGCTTCGATAGCATCTGTTGGGCAGTAAGAAACACCACACTCAGCGTTTTGCGTACCTGGGTTTACCACGAACACACGAATGTTTGTACCTTCAGGCTGCTGTGACAGCAGATTGGCAAAATGAGTTTGAGCGGTTTCTGTAATAGTAATATTTGACACGACGAATACCTGAGTAGATTTGTAGGTTATTAGCGCCATTCTACTCCTGTCAGATTTGTAATTCAGCCCTTTTTTGTTGGATTGCTGTACAAGTAGCGATTCACAGCTTTTATCCAGAGGGCTCAGGAGTGCGGCAGATGCAGTAAATATCAATCCTTTTCACGCCTACTTCAAGTAGTAATTGGCATAATTGATACACAGTACTGCCGGTGGTTACAACATCATCAATTATCGCGACGTGAGAAGGGACAGTTCCTTGAAAGTCTTGTTTTCGAAGCGTAAAAGCACTCTTTAGATTGTGTAATCGTGCGGATTTAGTTAGCCCTTGCTGAGAAGCGGTTGAGCGAATTCGACGGAACAGCACCTCATCTTTAACACCAAGTTCTTGAGCTGTGTAATTAGCAAGCAGCTGACTTTGATTAAAGCCACGATGAATATATCGACGCCAATGCAGAGGTACGCTGGTGATCAGCGGAGCAGGGTGCTCGATACGTGAAGCCAATAACTTTGACAGATCGCGTGCAAACCAAAACTTATCGGCGTACTTCATTTGTTGAATGTAACGTGCTGTTGGAAAGGTGTAGTCCCCAACGCAATAGAGACGATGCCAAGGTGGAGGTTGAGATAAGCATTGACCACACTGTTCGACGATCGTCAGTGTTTTCAAGCCACATCGTTGGCAGCGAGGAACTGACTCAAAGAGATTAAGACAAGAATCACACCATCGAGGGTGAGCATCGCTGTGCGACTTATCTAGCTTGCACAGATGGCATTGAGGTGTGACCAGACGTGGTGTGTGTTTTTGTAGCCAATCAGATAACATAGCTCGTGATGCTTTTGGGTTATGGTGTTCCTTTTACTCACCATACTGAAAAGCACAGATAATCGCCGATGAAAAAAGTAGGGAATATTGAGAATGAGTGACGCGTTGTATTGGCATGTTTCTGGGCAAGGGCCTGATTTAGTTCTGGTTCACGGTTGGGGTATGAATGGTGCCGTATGGCAGCAAACGGTTACTGCTTTAGAAGCTGACTTCCGAGTGCATGTTGTTGACCTTCCTGGGTATGGACACAGCGCGCACTGCCACGCTCAAGATCTTGAAGAGATTGCTCAACAACTATTGGCCGACGCTCCCAAGCAAGCGATTTGGGTTGGTTGGTCACTCGGTGGGTTGGTCGCGACGCACATGGCTCTCCATCACTCAGATTATGTAAGCAAATTGGTGACTGTCGCCAGTTCTCCTAAATTCGCCGCCGCAAAAGAACCGGTTTTATGGCGAGGCATCCAGCCAAACGTATTAAGCGCATTCACCGAGCAGCTGGTTGAAGACTTCCAAACCACCATCGAACGCTTTATGGCACTGCAGGCCATGGGTAGCCCTTCAGCAAGACAAGATGTCAAACAACTCAAGCAAGCGGTGTTGTCGCGCCCATTACCAAATCCTGATTCATTATTGGCTGGTTTAAAGATGCTGTCTGATGTCGACCTCCGTGAACAACTGCCACAGATCTCTGTGCCTATGCTGCGTTTATACGGTCGATTAGATGGGCTTGTGCCAATCAAGGTTGCAAAATATTTGGACAAAGCCATACCTCATACCGAGCAATACATCTTCACGCAGTCTTCACACGCGCCTTTTATGACTGAAGCGGATGCCTTTTGCAGTGAACTGGTCAGCTTCGCCCAAAAATAATCGCTAAATTTATCGCTGGCTTGGTCGATATATAACCTAACCAAAGCGTTGCATGATACTCAGACCTCACTCTCTCCTGAGCTGATTGCGGTAAGTTTTGGGCTATGCCTGTTATGTAACTCAGCACAGCAGTGTTATGGCAATAGTGATGGGCGATTCTTGAGGAGAGTTCGCGATGATTGTGTCACCTGCAACTGCAGTAAGTGTGCCACTGATCGCCCCATCCGTTAATGTGCAAACAGAGCAAGTTGCGCGTGATAATAGAGTTCGAGAGCCTGTCGCTCCCGCAGTAGCATTGGCAAAAACCAATGCAGAACGAAAGGTAAAACCGGACGATAAACGAAGGCAGCAGTCGGCTTGGGATCCTTCAGACCATCCTGGTTATGAAATGGATAATGAGTCAGAAGCCAATTCGATTAGCCATGAAGAGCCTCAAGATCCTTTTGATAGGTTATTCAGCTTGTTGGCACTGAAGACATACAGTGCTGACCAAGGAAAAGGCTATACCATGCGTTTCCGCCTGCCAAAGCATGTTTTAGATGCGGCGATCCAGGAGGGACAGATGGAGAAACGACGTAAGGTCATAAAATACCATTATGGTCATGCTGTTGCGCCTCATGCTCCATCAGAAATGCTGATTGTGTTGTAATTATACTCTTCATACTTGAAGCCGCAGCGTTGTTAACTGCGTAAGTTCACCCTAATTACATAGAACCCCTATGCTCATAGGGATGAACTTACTTGTTGCCTAGCTGCAACCCCAATTATTTCGAGTATAAAATACGTAGAATACAGCTCAGCTTCGATGTCTTTTTTGAACACATAATAAAAACCTGCATACCCTAAGGGATGCAGGTTTTCTGTTTTTACAGGCTATTTATTTCACGACACGCAGTCGTTTCATTGACCTATTATTTCTTCGCTTTAGCAAAGGCAGCGGCAAAAGCACCACCCATCGCCGCGTTTTGTTGCGGTTCTTCACGGCGGCGTTGTCCACCTTGCGAATTTTGATTCGGGCGGTTTTGCGTGCGAGGTGCACTTGAACGTTGTGCGCGGTTGTCTTGGCCGGGTTCATCTTTCATACGCATGCTTAGCGCAATACGTTTGCGTTGAACATCCACTTCCATCACCTTCACTTTGACGATTTCCCCCGTTTTCACGACTTCATGAGGATCAGAGACAAAACGATCGGTTAGCGCTGATATATGCACTAAACCGTCTTGGTGAACACCAATGTCAACGAAGGCGCCAAAGTTAGCTACGTTTGAAACCACACCTTCTAAGATCATGCCGGGTTCTAGGTCAGACATGCTATTTACGCCATCGGCGAAGGTTGCTGTCTTGAATTCAGGACGGGGATCTCGACCCGGCTTATCCAGCTCTTTAATGATGTCGGTTACCGTAGGTACACCGAAGTTCTCATTGGTGTAATCAACCGCATGTAAACCACGTAAGAAGTCTGTATTACCTACCAGAGACTTGATGTCTTTGTGGTTTTTCTCGGCGATGGCTTTCACCAATGGGTAAGCTTCTGGGTGAACCGAAGATGCGTCTAGTGGATTCTTACCATCCATGATTCTTAGGAAACCCGCACACTGTTCAAACGCTTTTGGCCCTAAACGAGCGACTTTTTTGAGTGTTGTACGCGCTTCGAAGCGACCGTTTTCATCACGGAAGTCCACGATGTTCTGGGCGATGGTGTTAGAAAGGCCAGCAACACGAGTTAACAGTGCGGCAGAAGCCGTATTCACATCAACACCAACCGCGTTTACACAGTCTTCGACAATCGCATCTAGGCGCTTAGCGAGCATAGTTTGGCTCACGTCGTGTTGGTATTGGCCCACACCGATCGATTTAGGGTCAATTTTCACTAGCTCTGCCAGTGGATCTTGCAGACGACGAGCAATAGACACTGCACCACGAATCGATACATCCATGTTCGGGAATTCTTTCGCCGCTAACTCAGACGCGGAATAAACTGATGCACCCGCTTCGCTGACAATAATCTTTTGTGCTGTTAGGTTGCCGCGTTTAATCACATCAGCAACAAAGCTGTCTGTTTCGCGTGAAGCCGTACCATTACCAATCGCAATCAAATCAACATTGTATTGGCGAACCATCTGCTCAACCACGTGTGCAGATTTGTCGTATTGCTTCTGTGGTGGGTGAGGGTAAATGGTCTCTGTTGCCAGAACCTTACCGGTTGAATCTACAATGGCGATTTTTGAACCGGTACGTAAACCTGGGTCCAAGCCTAAGGTTGCTCGAGGGCCAGCAGGCGCCGCCATCAACAAGTCTTTAAGGTTGGTTGCGAACACTTCAATCGCTTCGATTTCACCGCGTTCTTTCATCGCGCCCATTAGCTCAGTTTCCATGTGCATAGAAACCTTGATACGCCACGCCCAGCTAATCACTTGCTTACGCCATGCATCTGCAGGTGCGCTGCTCAGGGTAATACCGTAGTGATCAGAGATGATGTTCTCGCAGTAAGAACCACGTACACCTTCTTCTTGCTCAGGGTCAGCATTCATTGCCAGCGTTAGGAAGCCTTCATTTCGGCCTCGCAACATCGCAAGCGCACGGTGTGAAGGTACTTTATTGAGTGTTTCGTTGTGTTCGAAGTAATCTTTGAATTTCTCGCCAGCTTGTTCTTTGCCCGTCACGACACGTGAAACGAGTTCTGAGTTACGCGTGAGATGTTGGCGAATCTTTTCAAGTAGATTTGCGTCTTCTGCAATACGCTCCATCACGATAGCACGTGCACCATCTAGCGCGGCTTTAGTATCAACAATGCCTTTATCGCTGCTGATGAAGTTAGCGGCTTCGGTTTCAGGATCGTGTTGTGGTTCATTCCAAAGTGTATCGGCGAGTGGCTCTAAGCCTGCTTCAATCGCGATTTGACCTTTGGTACGACGCTTTGGTTTGTATGGCAGGTATAAATCTTCTAGGCGCGTCTTGCTGTCGGCTTGAGTGATGTCACGCTCCAGTTCTGGCGTGAGCTTGCCTTGGTCTTGAATAGACTTCAGGATCGTTTGGCGGCGATCGTCTAGTTCGCGAAGATAAGAAAGGCGGCTATCAAGGTTACGTAGCTGGGTATCGTCTAAGCCACCCGTGACTTCTTTACGGTAGCGGGCAATAAAGGGAACAGTGTTACCGTCGTCAATTAGGTTGACTGCGGCGGTGACTTGCTCTGAACGAACA
Organism: Vibrio splendidus; assembly: GCF_024347615.1. Lineage (NCBI taxonomy): Bacteria > Pseudomonadati > Pseudomonadota > Gammaproteobacteria > Vibrionales > Vibrionaceae > Vibrio > Vibrio splendidus. The sequence continues at coordinate 126,234 of NZ_AP025508.1, forward strand.
TTCAGTTCTTCAGCAATCAGTCGACAGATAGCTTGGCTCATCCGATGAATCTCTTATTTAATATCATGACAAATACATGGGGGTGAGCGTACGCTTTTTCTAGCTTTGGCTGTGTAATTATCGTGTCAGAAGTCGAATTTCCGTTTGTGATATCCGCTTTGTGCGAGATCTCTCACACGTGATGTAAGCCTAAGTCACCTTAAACCTGTCAATATGTCTTAATTTAACTGTAAGTTGTTGATTTTTAATCACGTGGTGTTTTAGGGCGTATTTCTCACTCGAAATGTTTTTTGGGACTATCTAGGAAACTCGCCCAAATACCGTAATATTTAACTTGTCGACAGGGAGTTGGCAGGAACAGGAAAAAGCCTAATGGACTAGGTATCTTCAGGATGAAGATTTGATTACTTAGGATGAGTGGTCAGCAAGGAAGTAATAATCTCTGGATGAGATTCGCCAGTCAGGATGACAGGCTAGAATGGACACCGCTAGGATGGCGATGAACAAAAAGGAAATTGGTTAAAGGATTTAGCCACTATCAAGGACAGATGCAGGGAGCACCTTATCTCGAAGAGATAAACAGTAGCCGGATTGCTGCGATAGAGACTTAACCCCGCCAGGCGCAAGCCTAGCGGGGTTTTCTTTTATCTGGAGTTTGGGTTTGTCTGCTCGACCTGTGATGGCCGGTTAATCACGCTAAGCCATAAGCCATAAGCCATAAGCCATAAGCTTTATGCGTCGTCTGCGTAGCGAATCGAGTTAATGAACCACTCTTTATCGCCTTCCGGTGTGGTTACCGTAAACTCATCATCCACTTCCTTCTTCAGCAGAGCTCTAGCCATTGGCGAGTCGATAGAGATATAACCTTTCGCATCGCCGTAGATCTCTTCAGGGCCGACAATACGAAACTTCTTCATTTCCCCATCATCATTCTCAATCTCGACCCAAGCACCGAAAAATACCTTACCTTCTTGTTGCGGTGAGTAGTCCACGATCGTGACATCAGGCAGGAACTTGCGTAAGAAACGCACTCGGCGATCAATCTGACGAAGCAAACGCTTATTGAACGTGTAGTCTGCGTTTTCTGAACGATCTCCAAGGCTTGCTGCCCAAGTGACTATCTTAGTGATTTCTGGACGCTTCTCGTGCCATAAGTGGTCATGTTCTGCTTTGAGCTTGTTATAACCTTCTCGGGTGATCAGTTTGGTTTTCATAAATCTGACTTAATGAAATGATGTTCTAAGATAGAATATATAGAAAGGCAACATACGTTAACAATTATTTAGGCGACTTTTTCTCCAATAATGTTACATTTTTAATGTCTTATACCAATATACAATTTACCAAGAATGCTTAACCTTAGGTTTGAGCTTTAATAGGTGGAACCATTACATGCAAGAAAACTACAAAATTTTAGTGGTCGATGACGATGCTCGTCTACGTGCATTACTAGAACGCTATCTGTCAGAGCAAGGCTTTCAAGTGCGTAGCGTGGCAAACAGTGAGCAGATGGACCGCCTGTTAACCCGTGAAAATTTTCACTTGATGGTATTGGATTTAATGTTGCCGGGCGAAGATGGTCTATCGATCTGTCGTCGTCTACGAAACGCAAACAACTCGCTGCCTATCCTTATGTTGACGGCAAAGGGTGATGAAGTGGATCGCATTGTGGGCTTGGAAGTGGGTGCTGATGATTACCTGCCAAAACCATTTAACCCGCGTGAACTGCTTGCTCGTATCAAAGCGGTAATGCGCCGCCAAGTGATTGAAGCTCCGGGAGCGCCAAGTACGGAAGAATCTGTGGTTGCCTTTGGTGAGTTCCGCTTGAACCTAGGTACACGTGAAATGTTCCGTGGTGAAGAGCCAATGCCTCTGACCTCAGGTGAATTTGCGGTACTTAAGTCATTGGTGACGAATGCTCGTGAGCCAATGTCTCGCGATAAGCTGATGAACATGGCTCGTGGCCGTGAATATTCAGCGATGGAGCGTTCTATCGATGTTCAGATTTCACGTCTGCGTCGTCTAGTTGAAGAAGATCCAAGTAAACCTCGTTACATCCAAACGGTATGGGGCTTGGGTTATGTATTCGTTCCAGATGGCAAAGCTGTGTAATCCAGCTTTATAAGCTCTATAGCTGCTTTACCGATTCTGTGAATCTTACGGGTCATCTCATTAATATGTGATGGCCCGTTTTGTATTCAGCACAAGGGTTTACAGCTATAGTTCCCACTATATCCCTTTATCATCCCTCACTTTAGGTCTTCTATGCGCATACGTAGCTCCTTTACTCAGTCGATAGTGCTCTTTTTAACCTTGTTGGTTGCTAGCCAAATCTTTTCTTATTACGCGGTGTTTAACTATGCATTGATGCCGAGTTTGCAGCAGTTTAATAAGATTCTGGCTCACGAGCTAAACCTCGTCTTGGATCAAGGCAGTGATATCGAGATTGATGCGCCACTGCGTCAACGTGTGCTTGAGCAGCTCGGAGTGACGGTTCACGCCAAGGACAGCGAAGCTGCGGGTGAGTATTACCATGCAGTAGCAATCGATCTGATGAGTGAGGAGATGACCAAAGAGTTGGGCTCTGAAACCGAAGTACGGCTGATTCTAGGCAAAGAGAGCTACGTGTTGTGGATGGACATCGCGCAGCTGCCTAACTCCTTGATTCGTATTCCTCTGTCTGAGCTGCAAGAAGAAGACTTTGCGCCTCTGTTCCGTAACAGCCTGATCATGGCGATGTTGATTGTCGCAGGTGGCTGGCTGTTCATTCGCTTGCAAAACCGGCCTTTGATAGCGCTAGAGAAAGCCGCCCAAGGTGTGGGGCGTGGCGATATTCCACCACCATTGCCAGTGCAAGGTGCGCAAGAGATCCGCTCGGTAACTCGAGCCTTTAATCAGATGTCGAAAGGTATCCAAGAACTCGAAGAAGATCGCGCTTTGTTGATGGCAGGTATCAGTCATGATTTACGTACTCCGTTAACGCGTATTCGCTTAGCGACCGAGATGATGTCGCCAGAAGATAGCTATTTAGCGGAAGGGATCATCAGTGATACCGAAGAGTGTAATGAGATCATCAGCCAGTTTATGGATTACCTAAAGCCCGTTGATCGAGATTCATTCCAAGAGGTATTTGTCGATGATATTGCCCGAGAAGTTTCTAGCTCAGAAGGTGGCTACGAGGTACAAATTGAAACCGATATTCCAGAATCGATGAAGCCTGCGCTAGGTAACCCGATCGCGATGAAGCGTGCCGTGAGTAACTTGGTGGTGAATGCGCTGCGCTATGGCAATGGTTGGGTCAAGGTATCGACTGGCATGACGGCTGATAATAAATTGGCTTGGGTGACCGTTGAAGATAATGGCCCTGGGATCCCGCAAGACCAAGTCGGTAAATTGTTTGAACCGTTCACGCGTGGTGACACCGCTCGTGGCAGTGAAGGTACCGGTTTAGGCTTGGCGATTGTGAAACGTATTGTCAGTCAGCACCAAGGCGCGGTAGTGGTTAATAATCGTAGTGAAGGTGGCTTAAAAGCGCAGATCAGTTTCCCTGTGAAGCCCTAGTTATCATCGGTCCGTGTGATGACGATAAGTTCGGTTCGGGGAACTGTTAAGAGATCCCCGACTCGGTCATTCTTCCCTCTCGGGGATGACAAATTGCTAACCATGGACTTTGATGATGAAAGTTTACTTTGATCGTCATTCCCTATCGTGAGGAACGAGCGAATAGGGAATCTCGCTCTTGCTTGATGAAAGTAACGCACACTAAAAAGGCTTCCTTGAGGAAGCCTTATTTACGTTTGAATGTGGTCTCAGTGTTAACTATGCCTTAATGTTAACTACGCCTTAGAGTAAACATCGCGTTCACCCAACCAACGGTTAATGATCGCCTTGGCATTGTCTGGGTAGCTATCGTGAATATGACGAGCAATACGCTGCACTTCTGGGATTAAACGTTGGTCACGAATTAGATCGGCGATCTTGAAATCAGCCAAGCCAGTTTGTTTGGTACCGAGCAATTCACCGGGGCCACGGATTTCTAAGTCGCGCTGTGCAATCACAAAGCCATCGTTACTTTCACGTAGCACACCTAAGCGTTTCTGAGCGGTTTTAGACAGCGGTGAGTGATACAACAATACACAATGACTTGCGACCGAACCTCGGCCAACACGGCCCCGCAGTTGGTGCAGTTGCGCTAGGCCAAGACGTTCTGGGTTCTCGATGATCATTAAGCTCGAATTCGGTACATCCACACCGACTTCAATCACGGTTGTCGCAACCAATAGATGCAGCTTGTTCTCTTTGAACTCTCGCATCACCGCCTGTTTCTCGGCGGGTTTCATACGGCCATGGACTAAACCAATTTTTACGTCAGGCAGTTTGCGTTGTAGCTCTTCTGCGGTATCAGCTGCAGCTTGAGCTTCCAGTACTTCCGATTCATCAATCAGCGTACACACCCAGTAGGCTTGTTTGCCTTCATTGAGACACGCATTTTTCACACGTTCAACAATGTCATCGCGCTTGGTATCAGGAATCGCTACGGTTTGAATTGGTGTTCGTCCCGGTGGCAGTTCATCAATAATCGAAGTTTCGAGGTCGGCATAGGCCGTCATTGCTAACGTTCGTGGGATTGGGGTGGCGGTCATGACCAACTGATGGGGGTAGTAGCCTTGCTTTGCGCCTTTCTCACGCAGTTCTAATCGCTGGTGGACGCCAAATCGGTGTTGCTCATCAATGATCACTAAGCCAAGGTTTTTGAACTCGACATGTTCTTGGAATAGCGCATGAGTACCGACCACCATTTGCGCTTCGCCGCTGGCAATACGTGTTAGTTCAGTTTCACGAGCCTTACCTTTGAGTTTACCTGCCAGCCAACCGACTTGAATGCCCATCGCCTCAAACCAGTTAGCAAAGTTAATCGCGTGCTGTTCTGCCAATAGCTCGGTTGGTGCCATCAGTGCCACTTGCTGACCATGTTCGAGTGCGCGAACGGCTGCCAGTGCGGCGACTAAGGTTTTACCTGAACCTACATCACCCTGTACTAAACGCATCATAGGGTGTGGCTTTTCAAGGTCGGCTTCGATCTCTTTAGTCACCCTTACTTGAGCATTGGTTGGTGAAAACGGAAGTTGAGCTAACAACTTATCTTTGAGGGTGTTTACTGGAGGGAAAGGCATCGCTTTGTCTTGCTGCCCTTTACTACGAACAGACAGCATCGATAGGTTTTGAGCCAGTAGCTCTTCCATAATCAGGCGTAGCTGCGCAGGGTGTTTACCTTCATCAAACAGCTCTAGGTCAATGCCCGGCGGAGGCCTGTGAATGGTATGCAGTGCTTGCGCGAGTGTTATTTGGTGGTCGTATAAACCGGATGGGAGAAGCTCGTTAACTGCGGCCTTGTCGATTAACTCTAAAGCTTGATCGGTAAGATTACGCAGCGTGACTTGTCTTAGCCCTTCGGTGGTTGGGTACACCGGAGTCAGATTGGCTTCAACGTCTGGCTGTTGCCTCGGCGCAAAGAATTTGTAGTCAGGGTGGACGATCTCAAGCCCCATATTACCGCGCTTGATCTCACCATAAGCATGCACTTGTTTGCCTTCAGCAAAGTTATTCTTCATGCCTGCAGTGAAGTTGAAAAAACGTAGGGTGATGGTGCCATTACCATCACTGATCTTTACTGCGAGCATCTTACGTTTACCGAAAATGGTATCGACGTGCATTACCTTGCCTTGCACTGCTGCCCATAAACCAGCATGCAGTTTTACGATGGGATAGATACGCGTTCGATCTTCATAGCGCAAAGGCAGGTGAAATAGCAGGTCTTGTACATTGTTAAGCCCAACCTTCTCTAGTTTCTCTGCGACTTTAGCGCCGACTCCAGATAAAGAGTTGAGAGGGATAGCAGATAAAAGCTGTGACATAACAAGGCTCATAAACGTAAGAGAGATAATCTATTCAAGCATTTTACTGGATTTTTGTACAGGGTAAAGCTTAGAAGCAGATGAGGGATGAGAGTGAACGAGATACGAAAAGATTAGAGCAGGTTCGGGATACGAGTAAACGGGGTACTAAAGGGGGACACAGAAAACAGGGCAGTACAAAAAATTAAAGCAGACTCGAAATACGAAGAGTTGAGGTGGTGAAAAGCTTTTGCTCTTCGCATCTCGAGACTCGTATCTCTCATCTGCTTTATTTATCTGCTTTTAGATCAGTTCTTACGACGTTTTACTTTCAGCGCGTGTGGCATCACACGTAGCTTTTTCATAATACTTGCAAGATGAACACGATCTTTGGTCGTCAGCAAGATAGTCACTGTGTACAGGCGTCCATCACGTTCTTCGGTTGAAATACCGTGAATGTTTGAGCCCGTTTTCGAGATAACGTTCGTTAACTCTGCCAGTGCACCTTGGTGGTTCTGGATGTCGATCTGAAGTTCAGCTGTGAACTCTTGATCGTAATCGTCAGACCATTCTACCGCCATGTATTTGTCTGGTTCTTTTTGGTAGCCACGAACGTTTGGACACGTTTCGCGGTGAACCACAAGGCCACGACCTGGAGATACATGAGCAATGATGTGATCGCCTGGGATCGGGTGACAACAATTTGCAAAAGTCAGTAGTAGACCTTCAGCTCCGCGGATAGCTAGTTTCTTCCTAGGCGCATCGCTGTTGTTTTTCACTTCAGTCAGTTCGTCAGCATCACCCAGTAGGCGACGAGCAATGACGATACTCATCAGCTCGCCAAGACCAATCGATGCTAGCAAGTCTTCAACACTTTCTAGGCGTAAGTCAGACAATACATGCTCGAGGTTCTCTTGGCCGATATCGGCAATAGAGTGCTCACCAAGTGCGTGATTCAGTAGACGACGGCCTAGGGTAATCGACTCTTCACGGCGCATTGTCTTCAGAACCTGACGGATCTTAGTACGAGCGCGTGAGGTCACCACGTAGTTGAGCCATGCAGCATTCGGACGTGCGCCCGGAGCACTGATGATCTCAATGGTTTGACCATTCTTCAGCGATTTACTGAGTGGGTAAGGGTTCATGTCGACACGAGCACCTACACACATGTTGCCCACATCGGTATGTACCGCGTAAGCAAAATCGACCGCTGTTGCACCCGCAGGAAGTTCGACGATGCGACCTTTCGGCGTGAACACGAAGATCTCATCTGGGAACAGATCAGATTTAACGTTTTCAATGAATTCGAATGAGTTACCTGCGCTTTGTTGCAGTTCAAGTAAGCTCTGCATCCAACGCTGTGCTTTAACCTGTGCAGTTGTCCCATTGCTACTGCGTGAGCCACTGCCTTTGTAAGACCAGTGCGCCGCGACGCCTTTATCGGCCATTTGCTCCATATCTTCGGTACGGATCTGAACCTCTACAGGTACCCCGTGAGGGCCGATCATTGACGTATGAAGAGATTGGTAGCCGTTGGCTTTTGGTACCGCAATGTAATCTTTCATGCGGCCCGGACGTGGCTTGTACAAGCTGTGAGCCTGGCCAAGTGCGCGATAACAAGTGTCTGGGGTGTCAACCACTACGCGGAAAGCGTAGATGTCCATAATGGTGTGAAAGCGCTGTTCTTTGGTTTTCATCTTGTTATAGATGGAGAACAAGTTCTTTTCACGACCTACGACGCGAGCAGACAAACCGACTTCTTCAAGACGGCCTTCAATTTCGCTATGGATACGTTGGATCATTTCCTTACGGTTACCACGCGCAGCTTTCACTACATTTCTGAGTACGCGATAACGGTTAGGGTAGAGGGCTTCGAAGCCCAACTCTTCTAGTTCGGTCTTGATGTTATGAATACCAAGACGGTGAGCTAGCGGAGAATAGATCTCTAAAGTTTCACGAGCAATACGACGCTTTTTGTCAGGACGAAGTGCCCCAAGCGTGCGCATGTTGTGAGTACGGTCAGCTAATTTGATCAAGATAACGCGGATGTCTTGCACCATGGCGAGAACCATCTTACGGAAGTTCTCTGCTTGCGCTTCTTTGCGATCACGAAATTTAAGCTTATCCAGCTTAGATACACCATCAACCAGTTCAGCAACGGTATTGCCGAATTGAGCTTCTAGCTCCTCTTTTGTAACTTCAGTATCTTCAATTACATCGTGGAGTAGTGCGGCTTGCAGAGTTTCGATATCCAGACGCATTTCTGCCAGGATTCTTGAAACAGCAACAGGATGGATTATGTATGGTTCACCCGTTGAACGGGTTTGCCCTTCATGGGCATTTCTCGCTACCACATAAGATTGACGCAGAGCCTCAATTTGAGGCTCTGTTAGGTATTCTTGGGCAACGTCTTTGAGGCTATCGAATAGATACAAATTAAAGGCCCGGAAGGTTAATTAGTTCGAATGACGTTGATTCTATCAGCGAGTGTGAGCGATGCTGCTTACTGCTGCAAGTTCAGCCGCTTCTTGCTCTTGTTGCTCTTGACGCTCACGAGCATCTAGTACGTCTTTAGTGATAAGACCTTCTTCGATTTCGCGAAGAGCGATAACCGTCGGCTTATCGTTTTCTTCAGGCACTAGTGAATCTTTGCCGCCAGTTTGCATTTGACGTGCGCGGCGAGCCGAAATAAGAACTAGGTCGAAACGGTTGCCAACTTTTTCAACAGCGTCTTGAACAGTTACGCGTGCCATGAGGACTCCAAATAGTAATTAACTAATAAATTTTATATGACGAGAAAGTATACAAGTTTAACTAGAGACTTTCTAGCTCACCGTATACTTATCTCAATGGAAAATCCAGTTATACCCATCACAGTAAATAAGTGATCATAAAAAGCGCCGGAAAAAGGCTTGAGAACAAGGCAGCTCTAATCGACAAAGAGTTTCGATAAGTAGTGACCCTACAATCAAAAATTATAACGACGTTATCAGGCTTTTTAGCAAGCTAGAATGACCAGTTGTTTACTACGATTGGTATCAGAGATTATTCCGCTAGTAGTGCTGTAAGCATGCCGCTGTATTTAGCTGCTTGCTTATCTTCTTTTAAGCGCTCCGCACGAATGATTGCTCTGAAGTCCATTAAGGCTGCATCAAAGTCATCATTCACGATCACATAATCGTATTCTGCATAGTGAGAAATCTCAGATTTTGCTTCGCTCATGCGTTTCGCAATAACTTCGTCGCTATCTTGACCGCGAACATTTAAACGACGCTCTAGCTCACCATTTGATGGTGGAAGAATGAAGACACTCTTCGCTTGAGGCATTTGTTCACGGATCTGACGAGCACCTTGCCAGTCGATATCTAGGAATACATCGATACCGCGGTTTAGGTTTTCTTCAATCCAAACACGTGAAGTGCCGTAGTAGTTGCCGAATACTTCAGCGTACTCTAGGAACTCACCTTTCTTAATCAGGTCTTCAAAGTGATGTTTCTCTACGAAGTGGTAGTGAACACCATTCTCTTCACCAGGGCGCATACCGCGAGTGGTGTGTGAAACAGATACCTTCATTGCGTAGGTTGGATTGGTTTCCAGCATTGCTGAGATCAAGCTCGATTTACCTGCGCCACTAGGTGCAGATACGATGTAAAGAGTACCTATGCCCATCTGTATATTTCCACTGTTGGTTGGATTGAGTGAAGGCGATAAACCGACACTATAAAAGATAGCACTGACCTAATTTTTGTTCCGGTGGTTGCGTCTATAAAGGAATAACTAGTAAAACTAATAGGTGCAACTGGTGAAAATTAGGTCAGAAAAATGGAGGCGAAGAGTAGCATATTTAGATGATTGAGAACAACTGGCTTGATCGTTATTTATCAGCGAATGATCTTTTCAAGGATCTTTGTATAACTGCAATGGCTCGTCATCTTCACTTTTTTATGTGATCTGGACAAAATTTGTTGAAGTTTTAATCTCAATCCTTACAATCCGCGCAAACGATTAAATGCTGTATATATCTAGTGATATGGACTAGATGTTTCTACTACCGAGCCTACCTTGGTGACTACAGTTTTTAGTGTAGAGACCCCTCTATTCTCACAGCATTTGAATCTCAAATTTCTTAATTTATTACATAGGTTTTGTTGTGAATACCGACTCCACCCTGAAAGCCCAGAAAACGTCTGGCTCGCTTGACACCCTGTTCAAACTCTCAGAGAGAAAGACCACGATCAGCACTGAGCTGTACGCAGGTTTTATTACCTTCCTAGCGATGAGTTATATCTTGGCGGTTAACCCAGCAATTCTGGGGGGCATCCCGGGGATGGACAAAGGGGCTGTCTTTACGGCTACGGCTCTTTCTGCTGCTATCGCAACGCTTATCATGGGTATTTGGGGTAACTACCCAGTCATGCTGGCTCCGGGCATGAGTATGAACGGATTCTTCAAAGGCCTATTGTTAAGTGGTTCAGTTGCAGTACTTTGGAATGAAGCGCTATTTGGTATCTTCCTATCCGGTATCCTTTATCTCGCTTTCTCGTTGACCAATATCCGTAAGTCGATGATTGAATCAATTCCTGAAGATTTGAAGCTAGCGATTACCGTATCTCTCGGCTTATTCATTGCTTTCTTAGGCCTTAAGAATGCAGGCATCATTGTTTCTAACCCGTTTGTACTGGTTGGCTTAGGTGACATCTCAGATCCGAAAGTGATCATCGCTTACGTGAGTATCTTCATCGCATTGGGTTGTATGGTTCGTGACATTAAACTAGCAACCTTCATCTCGTTCGTTTCTGCTATCGCGCTGACCATTCTTGCTGATGTATTCATGGGCACATCAAACGCACCAATCCCAGACCAATTTTTTTCTATGCCACCAAGCATGGCGGGCAGCTTTGGCGCTATCTTTGATTTCTCAGCTTTTACGCCTGAGAAAATGTTCGATTTGTTGTTCATCGTACTTATCTTCCTGATTGTCGATTTCTTTGATGGCTTGAGCACGATTGTGGGTGTTGGCCGCGATGCAGGTATCATCGACAAAGACGGTAAGGTGCCAAACGCGAAATCGGCGCTAGTGGCAGATGCGGGCGGTACGGTGATTGGTTCGATTCTTGGTACCACATCGATCACTGCGTTCTCTGAATCGGGTATTGCTTCTTCTCAAGGTGCGAAAACAGGTTTAGCGGCAGTCATGGTGGCTGGCCTATTCCTAATCTCGTTATTCCTATACCCGATCTTCTCTATCTTCTCAGCGGCAATGGTCGCGCCTGCGATGGTAGTGGTAGGCATCTACATGGTGGGTCGTCTTGGTCAGATTAACTGGGAAAAGAAAGAGTCACGCATTGCAGCCTTCTTTACCATCATGTTCACCGTTCTAAGCTTCTCTCCAGCAAACGGTATGGCGATGGGCTTCATCAGCTACGCATTCACAATGGTTGTGGCAGGTAAGCGCAAAGAAGTACACCCGCTTATCTACGGCCTGTGTGTGGTGTTCTTAACTTACCTAATACTGCTATAAGCCTAATGGCGAAATAACGTTTGTTAAGTAGCAGTCGTTAAGTAAAAGACAAACAGATGGCTCTGCAGTAAATGCGGGGCCATTTTTGTATCTGTTGTTTCTTACCTTTGCTTTTTATTGTTGGTTACCGATGAATTGATGGTGTTATCCCCAAGTCGATGCTTTGACAGTACGCGACTTATATTGATGCATGCTATTGTAGAGACTGGATTAATTATTTTTTGAAGAGTGACTATGCCTTCTAACTTACCTAAATCTTTTAGTAAGCCGTTTTTAAAAGTATTCCACATTATGGAAGCGGTATTGCTGGTGGCGATCACATTGGCGACCTTGTTTGCGATGGTCGAAGAGTTCATGCATGTCTTCGCTGAACGCCGAGTGCAATTGACCGACATTCTGCTGATGTTTATCTATTTAGAAGTGTTGGCAATGGTTCAGCAGTTTGTGATGAACGGTAAGATCCCAGTGCGATACCCCATCTACATCGCGATGATGGCAATTGCTCGTTACATCACTTTGGGTATGAAAGAACTCGATGCGGTATTGATCGTTTGGTTATCTTTAGCGGCATTTATCTTGGCCGCAGCAACACTCTTGATTCGTGTTGGGCACCATTATTGGCCATATGTCGATCTAAGAACCAAGCAACCGGATGAGTAAATCAATCAGGTTATAAGCTAATAAGAGCCCAGCCATGTTGCTGGGTTTTTTTATTGCTCTTAATGTGTCCAAAAGACACAAGGGTGTCTCTTTTATTACGTTATTTTATTTGTCAATATGACTCTAATTGTTGTTTTTTCCTTGCTGTATAAGGCTTTGTGTCTTGGCATGAATGTTGATTAGTAAGTATTAGACTCATATAAGGAACACGCTATGCATTTTGAAAGCACTCATTATAAACCTGAAATCTTCTCCGAAAAGGTTGCACTTCTTGTTACTCGACTTCTCAAAAAGACACTTAACTTGTTTTATGGAAAACACTTAGCCAAACGAGCCATGTTGTTGGAAACCATAGCGGCGGTGCCGGGCATGGTGGCGGGAGTGTTCGACCACCTCAAAGCTCTGCGCCGCATGAAAGACGATGGTGGTTGGATCAAAGAGCTACTGGACGAAGCGGATAATGAACGGATGCATTTGATGATTTTCCTCACCGTTACCAACCCGTCCATTATAGAACGCATTTTAGTGATGCTATTACAGTTCATCTTTCTACTCATCTATGGCGTGATCTACTTAGTCTCATCTAAAACCGCGCATAGGATCGTTGGGTATTTTGAAGAGGAAGCTTGTAATAGTTACTCCGAATATATCTCGAAAATTCAAGATGGCACGTTGCCCAATCATCCCGCTCCTGAAATTGCGATTAAATATTATCACTTACCCGAGAATGCTACGTTTTTGGATGTGCTTTTCTGCATAAGGGAAGATGAAGCTAAACATAGAGATAAGAATCACGACATTGCCGATCTCTATAAAACCCAAGACTTACCCGATCATCAGTGCTAATCATCAAAAAGACATAATTATGACAAATAAAGCTCAACAACCAGAAAATAAGGTCGTCTTAATTACTGGTTCAAACCTGGGATGGGGTTGAGCTTTTCTATGCATACTAGGAATACGGACTTACCTGAGGGGGAGTGCTTAGAGAGTCGTACTATGAGTAAATTTCTTAAGATCAAAGCGTTATAAATGAGCTTAATGGCGTAGTAGGGCTGTAATTTAAGCCAACCGAACAAAAAAACATCAATTATTTTCAAATAAAGCTTTACAACCCGACCCAGATCACCAAGAATGGCCTCGCTCTGTTTTCAGAGTTATTAAATGAAACATCAGTTGTAAAGTAAAACCCTTAGTATTGCTTCATTGTTATTCTCAGTGTTTCCCTTGGCTTCATAGATACATTAAATAATTCAAGCTTTCAGCGCATCGCACTTTTGGCGATTAATTTTTTATTTTTATATAAGGGACACATCATGTCTAACAAAACAAACGGCGTAGTAAAATGGTTTAACGAAGAGAAAGGTTTCGGTTTCCTAACTCAAGACAACGGCGGCGCTGACGTATTCGTTCACTTCCGTGCTATCGCTTCTGAAGGTTTCAAGACTCTTAAAGAAGGCCAACAAGTGTCTTTCGAAGTAGAGCAAGGCCAAAAAGGTCTTCAAGCTGCAAACGTTGTAGCTCTATAAGATTTTAAGTCGGCGCAAGTTGCATTAGCAACTTGCGTCACTTTCTCTCTTAAATCTTTCCCCTCTAGTTCCACCTGTAATACCCCCCTCAAAATATTCTAAAATCCTTTGCTACATCCGCTTCTCTGTTCTATCTATAGCTGTATCTATCTCTTGCTCCAAACAAATCTCCTGTGTAACAACCTGCTCAACTTACTCATCCTGATTGTCATTATTGTATCCATAAAAAAAGCCCCTAAAACTAGGAGCTTATCTTGATCTAATCAACACTGTTAGTTAATCAACGCTGATTCAGCTAATGGCTATTCACAGCGTGTTACTGACAAACTGTTATTCAATGTTCTGGATCTGCTCACGCATCTGTTCGATAAGAACCTTAAGCTCTACGCCTGATGCTGTGATGTCTGTGCTGATAGACTTAGACGCTAGCGTGTTTGATTCACGGTTAAACTCTTGCATCATGAAGTCAAGCTTACGGCCACAAGCGCCACCCTTCTTCAAGACGACATTTGCTTCTTTCACGTGAGAGTCTAGACGGTCTAGCTCTTCTGCTACGTCTGACTTCTGCGCAAGTAGGATAAGTTCTTGCTCAACACGAGAACCTTCAAGTTCAATTTTAGCATCTTCAAATTTGGTAAGAAGGCGCTCACGTTGCCATTCTAGGATCTCAGGCATGCGTGCACGAACTTTCACGACTTCTTCAGTGATTGCATCTAGGCGCTGAACGATTAGCGCTTTCATGTTTTCGCCTTCGCGAGCACGAGCGTCAATGAATTCTGCGATGGCATCGTTGAATGCTTCTAGCAGGTCTTTGTTGATGGCATCCATGTCTTGCTCTGGCGTTTCCATCACACCAGGCCAATTCATGACTTGGAATGGGTTCAAACGGCTGTCTTCGCCAGTCATCGTCATTACTTGGTTCGCCGCATTGATTACTTGCTGAGCCAAACCTTCGTTAATGCTTAGCTCGCCCTTTGCAGCAGGGTTTGCTTCAAAACGTAGGTTACATTCAACCTTGCCGCGAGCTAGACGCTTACGGAAACGCTCACGCAAGATCGGCTCTAAACCACGGAACTGTTCAGGCATACGGAAGTAAGTTTTAAGGTAGCGTTGGTTTACACTACGGATTTCCCATACTGCTGTACCCCAATCGCCTTTTACTTCTTTGCGTGCGTACGCGGTCATACTATAAATCATCGAATTTTCCTGTCTTTTATCATTCTGAAAATAACGCGCACGCATAGTATCACGATACGGGGTGCACCCGAAGCCTGTCGCTTTTCCGCGATAAATAGCCTTTCACGGTAGGTATCTTTGAGTCGTAAGTCGCTTTAAGTCGTAAGCCGCTTTGAATGGTAAATAGATTTGAAAGATAAACTGCTATATAATCTTGCCCCAATCAAAACTGTCTCACCCCTTTCTTAGGTGATGCACTCTTTCGATAGTAAATCACTTCAGACTGTTAATAAGGTAGATACCAATGCGTCCAAATGACCGCGCTGTAGATCAAATTCGTCCAATTAAAATTACTCGTAACTACACGGCTTATGCTGAAGGTTCTGTATTAGTTGAGTTCGGCAACACTAAAGTTCTATGTAATGCGACGGTAGAAGAAAACGTACCGCGTTGGTTAAAAGGCCAAGGAAAGGGTTGGGTAACGGCTGAATACGGCATGCTGCCACGTGCAACGCACACTCGTAACCGTCGTGAAGCGGCGAGCGGCAAGCAAGGTGGTCGTACGATGGAAATCCAACGTCTGATCGCGCGTAGCCTACGTGCTGTTGTTGACCTGAAAGTAATGGGTGAAATCATGATCACTGTCGATTGTGATGTTATCCAAGCAGACGGCGGTACTCGTACTGCTTCTATCTCAGGTGCAAGCGTTGCAATGGCTGATGCTATCAACAGCCTACTAGCAAGCGGCAAACTGAAAAAGAACCCAATGAAAGGCCACGTAGCGGCAGTTTCAGTGGGCATCGTTGGTGCACAAGCACTGTGTGACCTTGAGTACGTTGAAGACTCAGCCGCTGATACCGACATGAACGTTGTAATGACGGAAGACGGTAAGATGATTGAGATTCAAGGCACCGCAGAAGGCGAACCGTTCAGCCACGAAGAGCTGATGCAGCTTTTAGCCCTGGCGAATAAGGGCATTACCGATATCGTCGAAGCGCAGAAAGCTGCGTTGGCCGACTAGTTTCTAGATAGCTCCCACATTGGGGGCTATTTTTTTATCTTCTTCGTATTCGCGCCCTCCGCGTTGTTAACTGCGCTTACTCACCCGAATGACTTACTACTCGTAAGCTCACGGGTTTCGCAAGCTTGTTGCCTAGCGGAAAACACGACTACTTAGAAGATACTAAGAAGAGTTTAAGTTAATTAAGTTTTATTGGATAAACGTAGAGGAAAAACATGAAAGCATATCAACGTGAATTTATTGAATTTGCACTAGAGAAAGAAGTACTTAAGTTTGGTGAGTTTACTTTAAAGTCTGGCCGTAAGAGCCCTTACTTCTTCAATGCTGGATTGTTTAATACAGGTCGTGACCTAGCACGCTTAGGTCGCTTCTACGCAGCAGCATTGGCAGATTCAGGCATTGAGTTCGACGTACTATTTGGCCCTGCGTACAAAGGTATCCCAATTGCAACGACAACAGCGGTTGCACTCGCTGATCACCACGATGTGGACACGCCTTACTGCTTCAACCGTAAAGAAGCGAAGAACCACGGTGAAGGTGGCAACCTAGTGGGTAGCGAACTTGAAGGTCGCATCATGCTAGTGGATGACGTGATCACTGCTGGTACTGCGATCCGTGAGTCGATGGAAATCATCCAAGCAAACGGTGCTGACTTAGCGGGTGTGCTTGTTGCTATCGACCGTCAAGAGAAAGGCAAAGGCGAATTGTCTGCGATTCAAGAAGTAGAGCGTGACTTCGGTTGTGCAATTATCTCAATCGTTAGTCTGACTGATTTGGTGACTTTCCTTGAAGAGAAAGGCACCGACGCAGCACATCTTGAATCTGTAAAAGCGTACCGCGCTCAATATGGTATCTAATTCGTAAACTGAAGAAGTTGAACCTGATGGTTTAGCGCTCTAGGTTAAGAATCGAAAAAGTAAAAAGGCCCGAGAGAGATAACTCTTTCGGGCCTTTTTACTTTTCTATTGAGATGAGCTGCTTTCTTATCTATTTATAACGAATACCGCGCTCAATTTCTGGATCTTCCATGGTTTTGAAACGTTTGTGCAGCCACATCCATTGCTCTGGAGCTCGTAAGATAATTTTCTCAAGATAGCGGTTTAGATAAGCGGCCGCGGCTTTTTCATCTTTGCGTGGATAGTCATCTTCGATTGACTCATCCGCCATGATTTCATACTTACCATCGGCATTTCTAAAACCAGACCCCGGAACAAGTGCACATCGGCTAGTGTAAGCCAGAATACTGGTGCCTGTTGTGGTACACGCATCTTCTACTGCGAAGAAAGGCACAAACACAGACTTGTTACGGCCATAGTCATGATCCGGCAGATAGAAAAGGATCTCACCCTGACGCAGGATTCGAATCATACGCTTCACGTCTTTACGGTGGATAAGACGGTTGCCGTTCTGAGTACGACCACGGTATTGAATGAATTCGTAAGCTGGGTTGTTGTGCGGGCGATAAACACCTAAACCAGAAATACCAAGAACGGCCATTGCTCTCGCAGTGATCTCTAGGTTCAAGGCATGTACACAGCACAACAAAACACCTTTACCGTTGGCTTTGTGTGTACGCAGCGTTTGGGTATCTTTATCCACAAGGATTCTTTTGAAACGCCACGTTGGCCAGAACCAGGTAATGCCGGTTTCGATCAGTGCCATACCAGTATTCTTAAAGTTCTCACTGACCATGGCAGCGACTTCATCAGCAGGCTTGTCTGGGAAGGCGAGTTCCAAGTTACGTGTTGCGACCGCTACGCGCTTTTTACCATAGCGAGCCCCAAGAGAGCCCAATGAACGACCTAGCAGTAATAATATACGGTAAGGGAGAACATTAACGATAAGCGCCAATAGCCCAAAACCGAACCACACTCCCCAGTATTTAGGGTGGAGTAGTGCCAGAGTAAAAGGTGGCTTAGTAATAACGTGTTGTGCCGTACTGTTTGTCGGAGAAGTTTTCGTCGTCATAACCATCACTTAAGATTTGATTGCTACTTAATTTGATTGCTACTTAATCTGAGCGCTCAGCAGTGCCCAATAAGCATCAAAGTTTTCTGTTGGTTGATATTTGAAGTCAGAACGTACAAATCGATTCAAGCTGCCTTCAACCTGACCGAGCAGTTGAGCTGCTAAGATCTTCTCATCAACAGGGAACGATTTCCCTTCACGAAGCTTCCTTTCACGCAAGATCTGGCGAAGTTGAGTCTCAATACGCTCAAAAAGCTGATTGATGCGTTCACGCAGGCGTTCATTCTCAAACATTAGGGCATGGCCCGACAAAATACGAGTCAACCCCGGGTTGCGCTCAGAAAAGACCAAGATAAGCTGCATGACTAAGCGAATACGCTCAAGTGTATCTTTCTCTTCATCTAGAATACGGTTGATTCGAGACATCAACGCTTCTTCAATGAACTCGATCAGGCCTTCAAACATGCGAGCTTTGCTTGGGAAGTGGCGGTAGAGCGCAGCTTCAGATACGCCGACTTGCTTGGCCAATTTTACCGTTGTGATACGAGAAGCACCTTCGGTCGATTCCAACATTTGTGCGAGAGCTTGTAGGATTTCTTCACGACGGTTTGATTTTCGAGTACCAGCCATCTATTTACTTCCTTTCCTAAAGATGAGGATTGAGTGAAGCAGGATTATAAACACCATTCAATTCTGTTTCCTAGTTTTGTGAGCCCTAGGTCAACAGAATCGAGAGGTGTCAGCAGATTGTCAGAGCAAATTTGTGCGTTTATGCACCAATAAGCTGTTGGATCTGATCGAGGATCTGGAAACCAAGTGTGTCTTTGCTATCCAGTGGCAGAGATTTATCACCGTCTTTCCAATAAAGGTGCAATTCATTACTGCTGCTATTGAAGCCTTGCCCTTCGACAGAGACATCATTAGCACAAATCATATCGAGGTTCTTTCTTTCCAGTTTGCCGCGCGCGTACTTCTCAACATCTTGAGTTTCTGCAGCGAAGCCAACAGTAAATGGGCGACCTTCGGACATTGAGGCTACAGAAGCGACAATGTCTGGGTTCTTAACCATTTGAATGGTCATGTCGTCTTTACCATCGACCTTTTTAAGCTTTTGGTCTGCAATGGTCTCAGGGCGGTAATCGGCCACCGCGGCGCAGCTGATGAAAATATCGTGTTGAGCTGCGTTGGCAGTAACGGCATCAAACATCTGTTGTGCGCTGTCGATATCAATGCGATTGACCTTGTTTGGCGTCGCAAGTGAAACAGGGCCACTGATTAGAGTCACTGTTGCACCTTGTTTAGCGGCCGCTTCAGCCAGTGCATAGCCCATCTTGCCTGAGCTATGGTTGGTAATGTAACGCACCGGGTCGATGGCTTCACGAGTTGGACCCGCCGTAATTAACACCGAACGGCCAGCAAGCGGCTTAGGTTGGAAGAAGTCTTCACAACGGTGCACGAGCTGCATTGGTTCTAGCATACGACCCATGCCGACATCACCACACGCTTGTTCGCCTGCGGCAGGGCCCCAGATTTCACAGCCACGACGTTTTAGCGTCGCGATGTTCTCTTGAGTCGCCGGGTGGCTGTACATCTGTTGGTTCATTGCCGGAGATACCGCAACTGGCGCATCGGTTGCTAAAAGCAGTGTGGTCAGCAGGTCGTTGCCCATACCTGCCGTCATGCGAGCAATAAGATCTGCGGTTGCTGGCGCTAGTAATACCAAGTCAGCCCATTTTGCGAGCTCGATATGCCCCATGGAAGCCTCAGCAGCAGGATCAAGCAAACTATCAGATACTGGCCTTCCAGAGACGGCTTGCATGGTGAGAGGAGTGATGAACTCCTTGGCTGCATTCGTCATCACGACTTGTACTTGCGCCCCACGTTCAATTAAGCGTCGAGTCAGTTCGGCACATTTATACGCAGCGATACCACCACTAATGCCAAGTAGGATTTTTTTTCCAGCTAGGCCTTGTAGGTCAGCGTTATCCAGTTGATTAACCAATGTTTGCATGATTCTGTTCCTTAATTTCTCTGGGACTTACGATATCAGAACAAAGGATTAGTGCCTAGAAGCAGAATTCGAACAGATTTGATGCTCATCAAATTGGTGTTATCAAACTTATCAATTACACGGTTTTGCTAGCGACTCGTTTCCTTTTCTCTTTATCAAAGGATCTCTGGTTGCAAGCTCATTAAGCTGATGGATCGTATTCATGACCCTAAATAGCCTTTATATGCCTATAAGTAAGATGCCTGTTGAGTCGATGCCAAGAGAAAAGTTACTGAGTCGAGGGCCAGATTCTTTAAGTGATGCGGAGTTGTTAGCGATATTTCTTCGAACGGGTACACAAGGAATGAATGTTTTAGAGCTTTCTGACAAGTTGATCAAAGATTTTGGTTCACTGCGCCAACTTTTTTCTGCAACCGAGACTGAGTTTTGTGCTCATAAAGGGATGGGGCAGGCGAAATATGTCCAGTTGCAGGCTGTTTTAGAGATGACGCAACGTTATTTGGCAGAGACTTTATCTCGAGGGGATGCACTCACTAGCCCAAGCCATACCAAGTTGTATCTTTCGAGTATATTGCGCGATCGCCAGCGAGAAGCCTTCTATATCTTGTTCCTAGATAATCAAAACAGGGTAATAAAGGATGAAGTGATGTTTGAAGGAACCATCGATGCCGCATCAGTTTACCCTAGAGAAGTAGTGAAACGGGCACTTCATCATAATGCAGCTGCATTAATCCTAGCGCACAACCATCCTTCTGGTGTCGCGGAGCCAAGCCAAGCAGATAGGCGAATTACACGCAGATTAACCGACGCATTGGCGCTGGTGGACATCCGAATTCTCGACCATTTTGTGGTTGGAGATGGCGAAGTTATCTCTTTTGCAGAACGCGGATGGATTTGAATCACATTTTAGGTTGTTAGTTGCGTTAAATCTGCTATCATTCCGCCCACATTTTAGAACCTTAAATCAGCTCTGATTACTCAAATAGCTGCCCTGTTCAAAAAAAGATCACGAAATCCTTAAAAAGGATCTGTTCGGGTCTTGAGCAATGCATGTCAAGTTAGTATAATACGCGACCTTTGATAGCCTTGAATGGATTTTCCATTATGGTTTTTACCTCTATTTTCAGAATTGATAGAGAGGTTCGGCCACCAAGGTTGATATCGAGCTGAAACGATTTGGAGAGACATTCATGTCCCGAGTATGTCAAGTAACTGGTAAGCGTCCAGTAACGGGTAATAACCGTTCACACGCACGCAATGCTACCAAGCGTCGTTTTCTGCCGAACCTACAAACTCACCGTTTCTGGGTAGAGAGCGAAAAACGTTTTGTTAAACTACGTCTAACTGCTAAAGGCATGCGTATTATTGATAAGAAAGGCATCGATGCTGTTCTTGTTGATATCCGTGCACGTGGCGAAAACGTTTAAGAGGAATTAAGCAATGGCTAAAGGCATTCGTGAGAAAATCCGTCTAGTATCTTCTGCTGGAACTGGTCACTTCTACACAACTGACAAGAACAAGCGTAACATGCCAGGCAAATTTGAGATCAAAAAGTTTGATCCAGTAGTTCGCCAGCACGTTATGTACAAAGAAGCTAAAATCAAGTAATTGATAGCCCCTTTGTCTCTTCTTTTATAGAAGAATAAATTAAAAACCCAGCTTATAGCTGGGTTTTTTTATGCCCAAAATTTGGGAAGCCCCATTGTTTTGAGAGGTCTAAGGTTTTTTGAGAAGCTTAAGCTTTTTCGAGAAGACTAAGTGTTTTTGATAGACGTAAGTTTCATTGGCTCAATTTGGCACCTACCGCACAGACGTTACACTTGCCGATGGGCTTATGTGATAGAAAATAGCGCAACATAGAAAGTATCGCCTTTTTCACGATATACTGAACACTCAATAGGTTAGATGAGCAGAATCAGATGAGATATCGTGGACGCCGATGGAACAACATACTCATGTTCAGTGTGATTGCTTTTATTGGGGTGTTAAACCTTCCAACATTGATCAAAGCTTATTTGATCGAGCCCGAACCTGAAGTTACGGTCAGCAGCCCTTATCCTTCTCTTTTAAATCCAGCAGCTGAGCTTCAAGCTTTGCACTTTGCTAATTGGTCAGTTGTGCTAGAAGACGATCATTGGGTTTATCAATTTAAAGAGACAACACTTCCTCAAACTACCAGTGCACAAGAGTTGTCGCAGCGATGGAAAGAGCTTGTGGGTACCGAAGTCGATTCTCAAACCTATACCGACCTCTCACCACAACTGAATACCCCGCACACCATCGAGGTGTGGTATCAAGATCAAGAAGAACCACAACGTATTACCTATTATCAACTGCCTCAGTTCTGGCTGCTAAAAAACTGGAATGATCAGTGGTTGGCGGTGTCTATTGAAGAGAGCTACTTGTTTCCAAGTTTTGGCTCAGACCAGTCCTTTAAATCAGACCAGTCATTTAAGTCAGACAAGCTATCTATATCAGAAAAATCACCTAAATCGGACGACTAACTATGCCTGAATTACCCGAAGTTGAAGTAAGCCGAATGGGGATCTCGCCTCATTTAGTCGGTGAGAAAATTAAAACTCTGACTTTTCGTACACCTAAATTGCGTTGGGATATCCCTCAAGAACTTAAGCGATTAGAAGGGCAGGTGATTCGCTCTATTTCACGCCGAGCTAAGTACCTATTGATAGAAACTGATACCGGAACAGCCATTGTTCACCTTGGGATGTCTGGCTCACTGCGCGTGTTAGATGCCGATTTTCCAGCGGCCAAGCACGATCACGTGGATCTTAAGTTAACCAATGGCAAGATATTGCGTTACAACGATCCGCGTCGCTTTGGTGCGTGGTTATGGTCGGCGCCTGATGAAATACATACAGTATTACTGGGTTCTGGTCCTGAGCCACTAACTGACGACTTCAACGCAGATTACATTGCTGAAAAAGCAGAAAAGCGTAAAGTTGCCGTCAAACAGTTCATTATGGACAACAAAGTGGTGGTCGGCGTGGGAAATATCTACGCCAATGAAGCGCTGTTTTCTTCACGAATCCATCCTTTGCGGCCAGCAAGCAAAGTGACAAAAGAAGAATGGGCCTTGTTAACCAAAGAGATCAAACAAGTACTCGCTACCGCCATCAAACAAGGCGGTACTACACTCAAAGATTTCGCACAAGCGGATGGCAAGCCGGGGTATTTTGCTCAAGAGCTGCAAGTTTATGGAAAAGCGGGTGCAGAGTGCCCGAGTTGTGGTGAGAAACTTGAAGAGCAAAAAATCGGACAGAGGAATACGTTTTTTTGCTCTCAATGTCAGGTATAGAAAAACTGAACCTATGTTCACTTTTTTAAGCTAGTAGATATGCGGTCTAGTAGCTACAATTGCAATAATTATACGAATTGAGAATAGTAGAATGAAATATTTAGTAACTGGCGTTGCTGGCTTTATTGGCTCTGCAGTTTCAGAGCGACTATGTGCGGCAGGACATGAAGTTATCGGTATTGATAACTTAAATGACTACTACGAAGTCTCTTTAAAACATGATCGCCTAAAGCGCATTGAGCATGAAAGCCTGACCTTTATCGAGCTTGATCTTGCTGATAGGGAAGGCATGGCGAAGCTGTTTGCTGAGCAAAAGTTTGACCGTGTGATTCATTTAGCAGCGCAAGCTGGTGTTCGTTACTCAATTGATAATCCAATGGCGTATGCTGATAGCAACCTTGTCGGTCATTTAGCTATTTTGGAAGGTTGTCGTCACAACAAGGTTGAACACCTCGTTTATGCTTCATCGAGCTCCGTTTATGGCTTGAATCAAAAAATGCCATTCCATACGGCAGACAGTGTTGATCACCCGATCTCACTGTACGCCGCGACTAAAAAGTCGAATGAGCTAATGGCGCATACCTATTCTCATTTATACGACGTACCGACAACCGGCCTACGTTTCTTTACCGTTTACGGCCCTTGGAGCCGCCCTGATATGGCGATGTTCAAGTTTGCGAATCTAATCGTGGCGGGTAAAGAGATCGATATCTATAACAATGGCGATATGATGCGCGACTTCACTTATATCGATGATATTGTTGAAGGTATTATTCGTGTACAAGATCGTATTCCAGCCAAGCAACTAGATTGGACCGTTGAGCAAGGCTCACCAGCAACCAGTTCTGCTCCGTATCGCGTATTTAATATCGGCCATGGTAGCCCCGTTAAATTGATGGATTACATAGAAGCATTAGAAGGTGCTCTAGGTGTTGAAGCGAAAAAGAACTTCATGCCAATGCAGCCAGGTGATGTGTACGCGACTTACGCGGATACGGAAGATCTGTTTGAAGCGGTTGGCTACAAGCCTCAAGTTAAGATCCAAGAAGGAGCGAAAGCTTTCGCGGATTGGTATAAAGCCTATTACTCGCTTTAAAAAAGTCACGGTTTTATCAAAAATAGCGCTCAATGAGCGCTATTTTTAATTTTGGAGAGCGTTAATGTTTAGCTTCGCTATCTATATAATTTTGGCCTGTGCTTTTTATCTAAGATAGAGAGGTGGTAAAAATTAGTTATTAGGTTGAGCATCATGTTTTTTATTTTGTTAGTAGATTTCATAAAGGCCACCGAATAGTCTTTTTTACCTTTATGTTTACGACAACCAATAATTGACGGCTGTTTACTACGTTGTAATCCTGCAGAAGAAACACCAAACATGGGATGTTTATGAACCCAAGTATTCCGTAAGAATACATCGACTGGATAATTGAAAGTTGAACTTTGTTCGATGAAAGCTTGTGCCGCTTTGGGAGATATAGCGTAACAGGCGGTTCCTTGAGGTACTTTCAAATACTTTACAAGGTGTTGGATATCGTGCCTATCAACTGAGTAATGTAATTTGTTCTTACTGTCTTGTAAGCGAATAAAGCCACACTGCTCAATATGCTGCTCGGCGATAGTCAGAGTATTACGAAATATGTTGATATCAATATCGGCATGATCTTCGAAGACTAAAATGGGTTCATTGAGCTCTATACATTTTTGCCAAATAAGGTAGTGGCTTGCATAACATCCAATCTCTCCAATTGCATGCGGCCTACCCATATTGTGTAAAAAAGCTCTATCATGAATTCTTTTTAGTAGAGGATGCTCATCGGTTCGCGCATCTACTCCAATAAAAAACTCAAAATCAACCTGAACATCCTTAAGGGCATCTGCTGTTGATTTTTGCCTACAATGGTTCTCTTTTAAGGTAATACAGTATGATTTCATAGAGCTATATTGATGTGTTTATTTATAGTGAACTATGTTATCACTCACCTGGCTTTTTGTAATGATTGTTCACTTGGTTAGCAGTTATGGTTGTGACGGGCTTCAAGAATGTTGAGGCAACATGAATTATGCCTTGTTGTTGGCTATGCAATATCAGAGAGGTCATGGGTGGGGCGTATTAATTTATCGGTACTAATAACTTGAATTCGTATAAATAGGTCTCTTTGAAATGTGACTTCCTAATCGCATTGAGAATACAAATCTGATCTTTATCTAACCTACTACTCGATCTAAACATTAATGCATTAACAAAAATAGCGCCAATGAGCGCTATTTTTTTGGGAGAAGGGGTCGTTATTTGGTTGTTTTTAGCTTTATCTCGGCTGCCACCTTTTGTGGCACAAACTGACTAATGTCCCCACCATGAATGGCCACTTCTCGAACTATTGTCGAAGAGAGGAATGCATACTCCTCTGAAGGCGTTAAAAATACACTTTCAAGTCCTGGAAGTAGCTTTCTGTACATGCTGGTGAGTCCAAACTCGTACTCAAAATCCATGGTTGTTCTTAGGCCACGCACCAACACATTTGCTTGCTGCTGTTTAGCAAAATCGACCAGTAACCCCGAAAATCCTTCAACAGAAACGTTAGGTAAGTGAGACACCGCATCACGTAACAACTCTACTCGTTCATCTAATTCAAACATGGTTTTTTTACTTGGGCTCGCTGCTACCCCAACGGTGATATGGTCAAACATACTCGCGGCACGAACAATAATATCAAGGTGGCCATTGGTTACAGGATCAAAAGTGCCAGGGTAGATAACGTGTGTGGTCATATTAGCTGTCCTTGCTTGGTGTTTTTATGGAAGTTAAGGCTTTGTCGAGTGTCTGCTTTACCATGTCGAGCGTGATGTCTTTCATTAAATCATCGCCTTTAGCACGGGTTCCCCATGGAAGGTCTGCGACTGGTTTACCTTGTTGTGCTTCTACATGCTGTTGATAAACGCTCACCACGATATCAAGGTCATTGTAAGGTCCTGTTCTACGAGGATCGCTGTGTGCATACAAGCCGATTACAGGCGTTGACTGTGTCGTTGCCAAGTGGGCTGGACCAGTATCAGGTGCCAATACCACCGTTGCATGTTTCAGTACGGCAGTCAGTTGCTTCAAGTTCGTTTTGCCAATCAAGTTGGTTACTGGCGATTGGCATAATTTTTCGATGTCGTTACCTAGGTTAACTTCTCTTGGTGCCGGAGAACCACATAACACCACTTGCATGCCTTGTTCGACAGCATAGTCAGCAATAGCTGCGTACCGCTCTGTTAGCCAGTTGCGAGAATCTTTGCTAGCAGCAGGGGAGATAACCAAGGTCGGTTTGTCTGCCATGGTGCTGATTGCTAATTGTTCATCTTTAGGTGTTAAAGGGATATTCCATTGAGGCTTATCGAAGGGTACACCAATGTAGCGAGCAAATTCGGCAAAGTTATCCAATACATGAAACTTGTCTGAAATAGGTAGATGGCGATTAGTAAAGAGTGATTGCATTTCACGAGTACGGTTTTTTCCAAATCCCACTTTGCACTTCGCCTTTATCCCCCATGATAGTACGCTGGCTCTGAGTGCGGCTTGCATATGCAGAAGAGCATCAAATTTACGATCAGATAGCTGGTGCCATAATTCACGCATTCCTTTGAAGCCTTGTTTCTTATCGAAAACAATAACCTCAATGCCGGGTAGATCGCCGATCAGCATGGCTTCTATTTTACCTGTGATCCAAGTGATTTTCGTTTCAGGCCACTGCTTCTGGATGGCTTGAACCACAGAAATAGCATGACAAACATCACCAATCGCGGAGAGGCGAAGTATGCAAAGAGATTGAGGTGCAGTTGAGAACAGTGACATAAAGTGCCCGAAAAAAGTGAATAATATCAGAATTATGCAGATACTCGCATTAGTTGTAAAATAGCAATGACGAAAAGCGACCCAAAGGCCTCATAGATGGAAACGATTAGCACCAAGAACCAAACAATTTGGTACGACCCTGAACTTTTGGCTCAGGTACCAGAGGACGATATCGCTCAGATCTTTGAGGCTGAATATTGGCAGCAACAAGATGCCATTTCAGGCAGTGCTCAAGGACGCGGTACCACATGGTTCATTCAGCTTGATGGAATACAGGCTGCACTGCGCCATTATCGCCGTGGCGGGTTGTTTGGGAAGCTAGTCGAAGACCAATATCGTTTCTCTGATTGGGAAAGTACGCGCTGCGCGATGGAGCTTAATGTTCTTAATGTATTAGCTAATGCAGGTGTGAATGTACCCAAGCCTATTGCCGCTCGGGCGACGAAAAGCGGACTACTTTATCGAGCGGACTTAATGTCTGAACGAATTCCCAATGCCAAGGATCTGGTTGATGTATTGGTCAATGGTCCGATAGATGCGGATGTTTATCGTCGAATTGGCCAAGAGGTACGCAAGATGCATGATGCTGGGGTTAATCATACCGATCTCAACATTCATAATATCTTACTTGATGACTCGCAAAGGGTGTGGATTATTGACTTTGATAAGTGTGGTCAGCAAGCGGGTGATGACTGGAAAGAAGGCAACTTAAATCGCTTAAAGCGCTCGTTTTTAAAAGAAGTGAACAAGCGCCAGATTCAATGGCAAGATTCGGATTGGGAACTGTTATTGCAAGGCTACCAAGGTTAATAGTTATTCGTTAAGAATGGCGAACAGCCAAAAATGTTAGCTAATTAATAATGTGTCCCAAGGTTTTATTCAACGCCCCTCGGTTCTGTTCAACTACTTGATAAGCCGCTAAGCCTTTATCTTTACGTAATTTAGTTTGGGTGAACAGCTCTCTGAGTTGGCTTGCAATGTCACTGCTATCTTGACAAATAACCACGGCATTGGCTTCCAGCAGTTTGTCAGTGATCTCGCTGAAGTTAAAGTAGCTCGGACCATTGAGTAAAGGTAACTGCAGTGCCGCAGGCTCTAGAAGATTGTGGCCACCCACCTTATCGCCCAC
The DNA here is from genome assembly GCF_024347615.1 of Vibrio splendidus. Taxonomy (NCBI): domain Bacteria; kingdom Pseudomonadati; phylum Pseudomonadota; class Gammaproteobacteria; order Vibrionales; family Vibrionaceae; genus Vibrio; species Vibrio splendidus. The sequence goes on from NZ_AP025508.1 coordinate 154,294, forward strand.
AAGGCTTCCTCCCATAAAGCACACATCAGACCCGCCGAGTAATACCAACATTTCTCCCATCGTATCCGCAATATACACTTCAACATCAGAGGTGATTGGTTGCTGACTCGTTCGAGTGATAGTCTTGAAGCCGTGCTCTTGAGCTAGCTCAGAGACTTGGTTAAATCTCTCTGGGTGACGAGGCACAATCATCAGCAAGGTATTAGGATTGTCTTTAAGGAGCTGTTTATGAGCGTCTAAGATAATTTCATCTTCGCCTTGATGAGTGCTGGCAGCTATCCATACACTGCGTTCAAAGCCAATTTGTTCACGTAACACTTTGCCTTTTGATGCTTGTTCAGCTGAGACTTCAATATCAAACTTGATCGACCCAGTCACATGCACAGATGTTTTATCTAACCCTAATCGTATAAAACGCTCAGCATCACTTGGGTATTGGCAAAGTACTTGAGATAGGTTTTTTGCTAGAAGGTTAAACACAGGTTGGAATTTGGCGTAGCGTTGGCACGAGCGTTCGGATAGACGAGCGTTAAGTACTGAAATAGGAACCCCAGCTTTCGCGACGCAGTGCAGCGTGTTTGGCCATAACTCGGTTTCCATGATTAACATCTGTTTAGGCTGAACAGTCTTCAAAAAACCTCGAACACACCAAGGAAAATCAATCGGCATGTAGCGATGCTCGACTAAATCACCGAGTTTTTCTATCTGCTCTGCACCCGTGCTGGTTGTCGTGGTAACGATGATGGCTTGGTTTGGATTGCGTCGCTTCAGTTGCTTGATGATCGGTACGGCGGCAATCGATTCACCAACCGATACTGCGTGAATCCAGATAGGATTCTTACCTTGAGTTTGCGGTGTGATCCCGAAATGTTCTTTCCAACGCTGACCAAAACTTGGCTTTCCGGGTTTGCTCTTATAAAGCCCATACAGCAGTAGCGGAGAAGCTAATGACAATATGAGAGTATAGATAAGTCGTATAAGCATAAGAACAGTGACACCAGAAGGTAAAATCAATATTCAGAAGAGTATTTTCTTCAATCTCGAAAGTAAAGAGCGTTATAATTAAATGCTTAGTTGCGCTTTCAAACGGACATGGTGAATTTTATCTCATCGCTTATGCAAACCGATCAAACCTATCGTTTCTTGCTCTACGTCGAGCAAAATTATTCATTTGCTATTCTTCGCCCATTCTATGATTACGCGAAGCAACTCGGCCATGAGGTTAAGTGGTTGCTTGTTGGTGAAGACGCTTCTGAACATCTTTTACTGGATCAAGAGCAGAGCGTTTCTTTGACAGAAGCTATTGCCTTTAATCCTTCTGCTGTTCTAGTTCCTGGTGATCGTGTTCCTGCGTTTATTCCAGGATTGAAGGTGCAAGTATTTCATGGCTTGAACGAGAGCAAACGAGGGAACTTATACCCTGAGCGTGGTCTATTTGATTTGTATTGCACTGAAGGCCATGAAAGAACAAGTTCGCTTGAGCCGTTAGCCAAGCAACGCGGCTATTTTCAAGTAAAAGAGACCGGGTGGCTGAAGCTCGATAGCTTGTTTAATTATCAAACTAGTGAGAACCGTCATGAGAGACCTCAAATTCTGTTTGCCTCGACGTTTTCGCCAAGCTTATCGTGTGCAGAGTTTGTTTATGAGGAGCTTAAACGCCTAAGCCAACTGAGCCAGTGGCAATGGTTGGTGACTCTTCACCCTAAAATGAATCAAGAGACACGAGCCAAATATCAGGCACTGGAAGGGGATAACCTTCTCTTTTTCGATAATGATCGAGTGATTGAAATGCAGCATCGCGCCGATGTCATGGTGTGTGATAACTCATCGATATTTCAGGAATTCTTGTTGCTCAATAAGCCTGTTGTCACGGTAAATAATCGAGACCCTCAAGCAAGCTTTATTAATATTACTCAAGCCGAGCAATTAGAGTCAGCAATTAAGCAAGCGATGCTAGCTGATGAAGCTAGAGATAACGCTATCGCTCATTACGGTCCGTCAATTACTCCATATCTAGATGGGCAATCCTCAGTGAGAGTTCTGAGTGCTATTACTGATGTGCTAGAAAGCGGCTGGCAAGATAACAAGCCAAAAAATTGGATTCGTAACTTTAAGATCCGTAAATCATTAAACTATTGGAAATTCTAGGGCTGAATAATGAGAAAACATACCCTGTCTGTCATTGTTATTACCAAGAATGAAGAAGACCGAATTGAAACTTGCCTTAAATCTGTCGTCGACATTGCCGATGAGCTGATTGTTTTAGACAGCGGCTCAACGGATGCAACGGTAGAGATATGCCAAAAATACACAGATAACGTGACCATCACAGACTGGCCGGGCTTTGGTAAACAAAAGCAACGAGCTTTAGATAAAGCTACATGTGATTGGGTGTTATCAATCGATGCTGATGAAGCGTTAGATGAAGAGATGAGTAAGGCTCTTGTTGAATTATTAAAACAAGATCAAATCAAACATACTGCTTATAAACTTCCTTGGGGAGTGACCCTTTATGGCACAACACTTAAGTATGGTCGCAGTGCTCGTGCGGTATTGAGGTTATTTCAGAGAGAAGGCTCTCGTTATACGCTTGATGAAGTTCATGAGACGGTCGTTCCGGAGCAAGGCTCTACAGGGATATTGAAGGGGTTTCTTCTTCATTACACCCATCGTGACTATGGCCACGGCCTAGATAAAGCAGCGCAGTACGCCTGGCTCGGCTCGCAAAAGTACCATCGTAAAGGCAAGAAATCACACGGCTTATTTTTGGCCTTGTTACGAGCGGCATGGACATTCTTCCTTGTTTATATTATTCGCCGCGGCTTTATGGATGGTAGTGTCGGCTTCATTATGGCGATGACCTACGCTCAAGTGAATTTCAATAAATACGTCGGTTTGTGGATTCTTGAAAATCGTTCAGAAGCCAGCTCAAAAGACCAAACCAAATAGGAACTGAGAGATGAAGATTTTAGTTTGTGCATCTTACTTACATGCATGGAACAGTTTACGCCCTGAAGCCGCGATCTTTATTGAGCTTGCGCGTCAAGGTCACCAAGTCACTATTATGACCCAAGGTGAGTCTGAGCATGTCTCAAAGTTAGAAGAGTGCGGCATTCGAGTCGTTGATGGTTATCCAAAGCGTAAAATTTGTTTTGATACCATTAAAAAGATTCGCCACGAGCTGAAAACGCATGATTACGACATCTGCTATGCTTTTAACTCAAAGACGATACCTAATGCGGCGTTTGCGTGTATTGGTTTCAACGTTAAATTAGTCGTTTATCGAGGCACTACTGGCGGGTTATATCGACATGACCCTAGTGCTTATTTAACTCAACTTCACCCTCGTGTAGACGGCATTGTCTGTGTTTCAGAAGCGGTGCGACAAGATGTGGTAAAACGAGTTTGGAAGAACAAAGATAACGTTGTTACCATCTACAAAGGGCATGAATTGGATTGGTATAAAGTACCACCAACCGAGCGTTCTGAGTTTGGTTTGAATGAAGATGATGTCGTCGCGATTACTGCAGCGCACGTAAGGCCAAGTAAGGGCATCTCTGTCTTACTTGAGGCGACCAAATACATTACTGCACCGAACTTCCATTTGATCTTAGCGGGCAGCGGCTACGAGCCTCATTTTGATGAGATGAAAGCGAGCCCTATGAGTGAGCGCATTCACTACATTGGTCATCGTACTGATATCCCTTCAATCATGTGTATGGCTGACTTTCAAGTTCAGCCATCGATTAGCGGAGAAGGACTACCACGCACGATTGTCGAAGCGATGGCAAATGGCACAACCTCAGTAGTGACAACTACCGGTGGCGCTCCTGAACTCGTTGTAGATGGCGAGACTGGTTATATTGTCCCGACTGGTGACGCCAAGGCGTTAGGGGAGGCTATGGATAAGCTTGCACAAGATAAGGCAAAGTGCACAACAATGAGTGAAGCAGCTAAGAAGCGCCTAGATGAAAGCTTTAGTTCACGAGTGACAGTGAAGAAGCATTTGGAATTTTTTGAGAAGTTGCTTAAGCAGTAATATAAAGTGAAGAGGGCTGTTTAGCCCTTTTTGTTCATAAAAAACTCGGCAAGTTCAAAATCTAATTGTTGGTCAATATCAAAAGAAACTCGATTTTCCATCACGTAGGCAAAGGATTTTTCCGTGTATTTAATTTCACCATACTCCATAAGCTTTCGAGCATCGAAGATATAAATAGCCCCATTGAATCGGTAAAAATCACCGCAATCTTGAGAGCGCTTTAATGCTTCAGGGCGAATAAAGTCTCCCATTGTGCCATCTTCTGGAAGCGTGTTAGCCCAAAGCGGTGGGTGTTCACATGGTGTAACGGAAACAACGGAGAAAGCCTGTTTTTCAATGAACAGATCCAATGCTTCATCGATATGTTGAGCCGTTCGCAATGGAGATGTTGGTTGAAGCAGTACAATTATATCTACGTCACGTCCAAATTTTTCTAACGTATAAGTTAGAACACTCTCTGTCGTTGCTGTATCCGATGCTAAGTGGTCTGGTCTTAGTTCTGGAACATCGACACCAAATAGGGAGGAGGCATCCGCTATCTCCTGATCATCTGTGCTAACGAATACTTGATCAACATACTTACTCTTTTTGGCTGCATCAATTGACCACCCAATTAATGGTTTTCCAGCTAAAGGCAGCACGTTCTTTCTTGGTAGTCGTTTGCTGCCACCGCGGGCAGGTATAATCGCCAATACTCTTTTAGTGTCAATCATTAGAACATCTCTAAGCTATGGATATCAGCCTGCGCTCGATTGAAATCGTCCATGCGGCCAATATCTAACCAATACTCGTGGATTGGAAACATCAATACATTGTTGCGTTTATTCATATGTTGCTCTAACAACGTAGGCATATCTATATGGTAATTTTTTGGCACAGAATCAATGACTTGAGGTGAAACTACATAAATGCCAGCATTCACGAAAAAACGTTGTATTGGTTTTTCGACCATACTCGTTATTTTGTTTCCTTCTCCATTTATCACACCGTAAGGGATTTGATAGTCGTATTCACGGACACACATCGTTGCATCAGCATTATTGTCTATATGAAATTCTAACAAGCGTTGAAAATCTACCTTTGTTAGAACATCTCCATTAATCATAATGAGAGGTAAATCTTTAGGTAGGTCGTCAGGTAATAAGCCTAATGCGCCACCTGTTCCTAGCGGTTCATTCTCATGGACGTAGGTGATGTTAATGCCTAAATCACTACCATCGCCAAAGTGGTTTTGAATTTGTTCGGGCATATAATGCGTAGAGATATAAAAGTTAACGAAACCCGCTTTAGTAAAGCTTCGTATCACCGTTTCAAGAATTGGTTTATCACCGATCTTTAGCATCGGTTTGGGGCAGCTATCTGTCAGAGGCTTCAAACGGGTACCAAAACCTCCAGCCATAATAAAGACTGGGTTTTGATAACTTGGTTTGTTTACTAGAGCGCGGTGAAGAGTTTCGAGGCCAACTAATTTCCCGTCATCAACGATAGGAATGAACAAGATATCGAGCTTATTCATTTCCTCAATTAGGTGATCTCTTGAATTTAGTGATGTTGCTGTTACTGGTGACGAGTTCATTACATCAGATACAGGAGTGTTAAGGCCTTTGCCCGATAACAGCCCTCGACGAATATCCCCATCTGTGACTACACCTAACAAGGTGTGCAAGCCATCAACGACCAATGCTCCACGGAGTGCTTCTGAATCTATAATTTGTAACGCATCTTTAAGTGTTGCTGACGGTGACAAGATGGCTTTTTTCCAACTATTAATCATTTCCAACCCACTTAGTTTCCTGATTTAGTTTAGCGAAAGTAATTGTGTGCGAGTCAACGTCTTTAACAATGGTGCTGCCCGCCCCTACAATACAGCCTTTACCCAACTCAATACCCTGAATTACTGTCGACCCGGCTCCAACATATACATTGTCATGGGTTTTAACGTGTCCACAAAGTGTTGCTCGAGGAGCAATATGATTGTGCTGACCAATAATACAATCATGCTCAACGAGAGCTGCTGTATTAATGATGCTATGGGCTCCTATCTCAACACCAGTCTGCACTACGGCTTGAGTTAGAATTTGAGAGCCTTCAGCTAGAGAAACAAAACTTGATACATGAGCTGTTGGCGCAATAACGGTCTCAAATCGATAACCCAATTGGCTAAAATAGATTCCAACTTTCTCTCGCAATGAAGACTTAGGCATCATGCCAATACCATTTACCAACAGAACATCACTTGGTGAGAACTCCGTTATATCAGCGTCTTCTAAGAGTTGAGTAAGTCCCACAAAAACATCACGTTGAGTTATGTCATCTGGGCTAATAACTGCAACAATCTCTCGTCCTTTCTCCAACAAAATATCGGTTAACACGCTAGCATGCCCACCGCCACCAATCATTACAATGGGAAGTTCAAGGTTACTCAACGATTAGATCCCCTGCTTGATATGGCTTACTTGCTGTTTTTCCCAAAAGCTCCCACAACTTATAAGGAGACATACCTGAGCCCGGGCGCTTTATCACTAAATTTTCCATGTTAAAGGTTTCCCCAACAGAGATTGGTTTTGCTGCGACTAAGCTTTTACGAGCTACGGTCTTGTTTTTAACCTCAGAAACAGTGGGGCTCTTAACATTAGTCCCAAGCGCGACTTCAACCTGGCGAATAGCATCGATCATAGCTTTGAGTTCATCTGGTTCCAAAGAAGCTTTGTGGTCTGGCCCTTCCATGGTTTTATCAAGGGTAAAATGTTTTTCGATTAATACTGCCCCACGCGCTACAGCAGCGATTGGAATAGTTATTCCCTCACTGTGATCTGAATAGCCTGACGCTAAATCAAATGCTAGGCCTAGTGTGTCCATTGCTTTCAGATTAATTTCTTCCATTGGCGCTGGATATTCAGTTGTACAATGTAAGATAGTCACTTTTTCTTTAAGCAACCTCTGCCCTTCATTCGAGGCATAAGCTTGTTGGAAAGCCAGAATACTGGGTTGTTTGTCATCGTCAGTAAGATAACCGAATGCTATAACCCCAAGTACTGACTCAACTTCTGCCAATGTAGCCATACCTGTAGAAACAATAAGATCACAACCAGTACGTGCATGCTCTAAAACAAGAGGCGCGTTTGTGATCTCACCTGAGGGGATCTTTAATCGCTTAAGACCGAGTTCGTTCACCAAAAAATCTAAGCTTTCAGAATCAAAAGCAGTAGAGAGGAATTCAATCCCAAGTTTATTGCAGTGGGCAACCAGTTGATGGTGTACTTCATACGATAATTCTAGGCGACTTAACATGGCCAACTGAGATTCTTGCTTTTGTGTGTTCGCTACTTGATAGTCAGCTTGCTTTGCCGACTCTGTGACCAAGTTCTTCGCTTTAAAGGTTTGAAACTTAACAATGTCAGCACCTGCTTGATAAGCAGCTTCCACTAATTCAAAGGCGAGCTTATCATTCCCATTATGGTTAACACCTGCTTCAGCAATTATTAATGTCATAGAGTCTCTTTTTGTATTTGTTCTCGGTCTATAAAGGAATTATACATTATCTAGTGTGAGGTCATGGAACGCTTTGCTGCGTTCAAAACGCAAGGATTTAAGCATTTCTATAACCTGACCACTCGTGTTACCTTGCCCATAAGGATTGATGATCGTTTCACCATCTAGCTTGTAATTTCGCTTCACAGCATCACTAATTGCCTCTGTGATAGATGCCAAACTGGGTTCGCAATTCAGCACACTTTTGGCCGCTAGGCGCCCTTTTTGTCTTGAACCAATATTGACCGTTGGAACATCAAAAGCCGGAACTTCAATAATACCACTCGACGAGTTTCCAATGACTGCAGCAGCGTGCTTGACTGAACTTAAATAGCGTATTTGCCCGAGAGAGGGGATTGCCAGCACGCGGCTTGGTTGTTTCGCTGCATAAGCCTCTAACATCGGAATGATTCGACGCCCGCCATCATCCGCATTAGGATAAGTCAGTATAATTTGGTGATTCGGGTATTCATCTAGTGCGTCTAACAGAGCTTGAAAGCTATCCTCTGGGGATTCATCTCCGAGAGTGACAGGATGGTAGGTGACTACAAAATAAGGACCTGTAAGATCAAAGTTCAGTGATTCACTCAACTCTGAAATCGTCATAAAAGAGCCTCTATTCAAGTGATCTAAGCCAATCGCACCAACGTTTTTTACTCGTTCTGGCGATTCACCTAATTGAATGACTCGATTTCGATATTCGTCTGTTGACGTGCCATGCAGGTAGCTCAATTTGGTAATAGCATGACGGATCGCATCATCGTAAGCGCCTTCGGTTATTTCCCCACCATGCAAATGGATAATTGGAATACGGAGTATCATGGCAGTTTGCGCTGCAGTTAGAGCTTCAAAACGATCTCCAAGAATGACAAGAACATCGGGTGCTAATCGTGACAATGCATCAGCAAAACCTAGAACGCCCAACCCCATACTTTTTGCCGTTCCTACCGGCGAGTCAGAAGAGAGCAAAATCTCTATTTTCTCGTCGATCAGGAAGCCATCTTTTTCTATTTGCTTATAAGTATCACCAAATTCTGGAGATAGGTGCATACCAGAAACGAGCAACTGTAATGTTAGAGCTGGGTCGCTTTGTATGTCTTTTAAAAGCCAAAAGAGCAGACCATACTCCGCTCTGGTACCTGTAAAGACCGCGACCTTTTTATGTGTCTGCATCGTGTATTAAACCTACTTAGCTTTTAATTTCCACTGGTGTACTTGGAAGGTTAATTAAGTGCGCTTCGATAAATTCAGAGTAAGTTAGATCACCGCGCATTGCATTTTCAAACATTGGTAACCTGTGCATGAGCTGCCAAATTGGGCGAGTCATCACACCTGCACTATTTGTGCCCGCAAGGATCTCTTCTCTACTTTTTTTATCTGGGCAAATAATGGCATTCAACCAGTAGTTGGATTTAGCGTACTTGGGTTCGACAACAAACTTAATGTCAGTCCCTTCAAACAGACTTATGTATTGATTAGCAAGACTGCGTTTTTGAATAAGGTATTGCTCAATCACTTCCATCTGTGCACAACCAAGCGCTGCATTCAGATTTGGCATGCGGTAGTTAAAACCTGGCTCATCATGGAAAAATTCATAAGGATGAGGCACTTTCGCTGTCGTAGTGACATGCTTGGTTCGTGCTCCTAGCTCCTTGATTTTACATAAGACCATACCGCCACCACCAGTGGTAATGATTTTGTTGCCATTGAAGCTGACTGCACTAACATCACCAATAGTACCGGTGTGCTTACCTTTATAGAAAGAACCTAGGCTTTCTGCTGCATCTTCTACTAGAACAAGATTCCATTTCAGGCAAACTGCAACCAGCTCATCAAGCTCGACAGGGTGACCAAAGGTATGCATAGGGACAACCGCTTTAATTCGTTTGCCTGTATTCTTGTGAATACACCCCGTCTTGGTTACTTCAGCATACTCACTTAAGAATGCATCTACAGCTTTAGGGCATAGGCCTAAGCTCACAGGAGAAACATCCACAAAAATAGGCTCGGCACCCATATGATAAAGAGCGTTACAAGTTGCAACGAAAGTCAGAGCTTGTGTAATAACAAGGTCTCCTCGTTGAACATCAGCCATGTACAAGGCCGCATGTAATGCTGCAGTACCATTGACTGTCGCTACCGCTTTAGCCGCACCTGTATACGCTTCAATCTTTCGCTCAAAGTCATCAACAAATTTACCAACGCTAGAAACAAAAGTACTTTCAATCGTTTCCATAACATAGGCTTTTTCGTTGCCATTAAACGTTGGTGCGTGCAACGGAATGAATTCATTAGTTCTATAAGTATCTCTAACAAATTCAACAATAGATGTCGCTTTCATTACTTACTCCGCTTACATCTTACTATCGAGGTATTTACCCGTTTCTTTGTGCCCGAAATCAGGGATCATGGTAAAGAATAGTTTTACAATTTGATCCTTAGTCCAAGCTTTCTTGCCTTTCATCGCTAAAATGCTGTCTTCGAATAAGGTTAGTAATTCTTGGTCATAAAGTGGGTCGTTTTTAATGATTCCAAGATTTGAAAATCGAGACATGTCCAACTCTTCTTTATCCGTGAAAAACTCTTCAAAGTCTTTCTCACCCGTTGTATCGCTAGCAGTGAACAAACATGGCCACTTTCCTTGTTCAGGAAGTGTATGAGCCAATTGTCGAGCTTCTTCTTCTGTTTCACACAAGTGAGTCTCATAGCCAAGTTGCTCTAAATATTTCACGGCAATATCAGCAAACGAAATAAGATGAAGTGCTTCACTCAACTTAGGAAAGAAAATGTCACGATTTTCACCAAAGATACAAGACATTAGACATAGCTCACCTGACTCTTGAGGTGTCACGAAGTAACGCTTGATATCGTTTGGAGCCACGATAGGTTGTCGTTTTTGAATACGCTGATTGAAACCATGCAACAATGAACCATCTGAGAACGCAACATTGGCAAAGCGCGCTGTTGAGATAGCCATTTGTTCACTTTTACGCATTAGGAACATCTCCATGATACGCTTTGATGCGCCCATCATATTGACTGGGTTTGCCGCTTTATCAGTAGAAACACAGAAGTACTTTTTAGCACCAGCATCAATAGACTGTTGAATGGTTTTATCCGTATTAAATACGTTTACATCGATCATTCGCATCAATGTATAGGGATCTTTCTCGCTTCTAACATGCTTAAGTGCTGATAGGTTCAACACATAATCAAACTTGCCGTCTGCTTTGATGAACGCGTCATACTCTAGAGAACCAATATCTAAGGCAAATGTTTGGAAATCACCATCGATGTACCCAAATGAGCTACGAATATCTCGAACCAGCTCTACCATATTGTTTTCACTAATATCAATAACATGCAGCTTTTTAGGGTTACGTTTGAAAATTTCTTTGGTTACCGCTTGGCCGATGGAGCCTGCTCCACCTAAAACAAGAAAACTAGATTTGGATATTATGTCTGCTAGTTCATTTTGATGCTGTTTTATATCAGAATTGAACAGCATCTCCGTACGACCGATTAGTGATAAGGCATTAGTCATAGAGTTACTCTTTATGTTGAACTGAATTGGATAATCAATTTAGGTGATTATAATTCAATTTTTTGTAAAACTTGCTTAATCCTGAGATCTAATTCTGCAGGGTTTTGCTCAAAGCTCGCAATAGTATTGATTGTTTCGGCTATTTCATCTTGTTTCAATATCTGAAAAACGTCACAGTACTCTTCCAATCCCATACCGACCGATGAAAATAACGACACAATTCCCATTTTCTTATTAGACAACATCAGGAATAGCTCAACCGGAAGCTTAGGTGGTAATTGTTCAACGCCCTTAAAGAGTTTATTGTAATCGTCTTTTGGTTCTGAAGGGTGGAGCTTTAAAACAACATTATAGCCGGCATTGATTGCCTGTTTGTAAATGTCTTGATAGACCTTTTTGACAAAGTTGATATCTTTGAATCGTAGAGCGTTTTCTTTAGATGTCGGCTGAGTAGCAAGAATGATCGTTCTTTTTTCATTTGTGTAATTATCGACTTGGAATAGTTCTGATACTACCTCAACTGCGTGTCCTGATTTTGATAGAGTAAGTTTTTTTACTTTGTCTTTTACTTTTGAGGGTGATCTCTCAGGTGAAAGAAGGTGGATTTCTAGACACTCTTTTTTTTCGCCCATGATCATTGTCTTTGAAGGGTAGCCCTTAAATCGTCTAAATATTTTTTTTACTGGATTATGAATAGGAATTTCAATGTAGTTCCTCATTCCATCTTCAATCATTTTATAGGTTGGAACCAGCAACCTAAATAGTCTAGACATCTTATTGTCATCATTGAAAACAAAAAGTTCATAGCTACCTAAATCTGGGAGTATGTTTTTATAATTATTAATATAGGACGTCAAAGAGTTCTTTAAAACACTAGGGATGCGTAATCCGAGCATAGAGGATTTTATTATAAACTTACCAATTAGACCCTTTCGCTTTATTTCGGATGTTAGTTCATCTCTACTAACCAATATAATGTTAATGTTACTTGGTAGGTTAGATGTGTTTATAAGTGTAGAGGGAATGTTTTGGTAGTCATTAAACAATACAATGGTTGAGTTTTTATTTGATTTAACAGCATGAAAAACACTTAGCATGACATGCCTTACCGTAGAGCAAATATAAAGATTTGAATTTCCATCTATCATGATTTACCTCGATAAGACTGTGCTAATTTGTCCGTATAAGAGCACTTTAACCACGTAAAGTTCATTGTTTTTTAATGCTAATTTTGAATTTTATGTTATGTAGGTGACGTTGGATAGTCTCGTTTAAATTGAACCATTCACGCTTACATTTCTTGAATAAACTTCTGGTGCTTGTGCGTTTTTCATATCCGATATCAGAATCAAACTTTGGGTCATTCGTTAAACAGGGTACTGCAGTGCCGTAACACTCGACTTCGTTTTGCCAGAATCGATCCATATAAATATCGACAGCCATATACCATTCTTTTGAGTGTTTAAGGAATTTTTTCGCTCCTGAAGGCCTTAAGAAATAGGCTGTTGCACTCATATGCCCTTTAGTGAACTTATGAATACTGGTAGATTTAGCTCCGAACACTTCGTAAGAATCATATTTACGACGCTTATTTCTAAATAATCGAATGCACTCTACAGATTCTGGTATAGCTCGGATATCTTGAATAAAATTAATAAATGCCTCTTTAAATAAAAGAGCGTCATCTTCAATTACGATTATTGGCTGATTGAGTTCAACACACTTTTCCCATAATAAAAAATGGCTTGCATAGCACCCTAGTTGTCCTGCACTCAGTGTCTTTGCTCTGTATGTTTGACTTAAGTCATCACTGTAACGACTGATTAACGTGTGAGGAGGTGATGTTCTGCCATCCACGGCAGAAAATAGCTCAAAAGGAAGGGATAACTCATCTAATTGACGACTAATGTTCTCTTTTCTCTCTGTGGAAGATTCTAAATTTATGACAAAGATTTTAGTCATTGGAAACTCTCTTACATCTTGAGCAAATAGGAAACAATAGTAACAAGAATAGTATTAAAGGTTGTGGGTGATTGAGCGGTACATCAGACAGTGATGCTATGAATATCACAGATACAATACTAATAACTAGCATTTCTTTACGTGTTGATAGTTTATGACTAATTATCAACGGATATATCATTAGTGCAATTAACATAATTAATCCAACAATCCCTGATTTTATCAATTTGTCTAAAAATTGGTTGTGATAGTGTGTTGGGTTAAATTCATATAACGAGGAAGATATTTTTCCATCATCATATAGTTGTTTTATTTCTAATTGATGCTTATCACCACTACCTAGTATGATATTGTTTTTTATTAAGCTTGGAGCTGCTAACCACATTTGAAATCTTAATCCTATGGAGTTATTTAACTCACCAGATTCTATTTGATGTATCTCTGATTGCGTTTTTTTTATCGTTAACTCTATGTTGTCTTTTAGTAATGTTAAAGACCCAATAGATACTATTAATATAGGAATAATTAGATTGGTTATTGTTTTTTTCGTGAGATTTTTATGTGCTATATGGCGTAAAGATACTAAAATTATAGAAAAAACAAGAGCTAACCACACTCCTCTTGACTCGCTTGTTATTAAAGGGTAAATAATAAGTAGTAAAGGTAGTGTGCATATCCATTTTTCTTTAACATCAGAACTTGACAACATTAATGAGTATGCTGTGGAACCAATTATTGCACATATAGTCGCGTATGGGATTGGGTTTATATATCCAGAAAATCTACTGTAACCTAAAATTTGATGGTAATAAAAACTATTAAAAAATAGCACTAAGCTGCCTGTGAATAATAATGAAATTAGCAGTTTGTTTTTTATTTCTTTCAGAGGAAAAAAAGCTAGAAATATAGATGTAACGATTAACGCCCTCATTTCTCTAGAGCTTGCACCGTGAGTGTAATAACTGAAAATACTATATAATGTTACTAATATAACAATAATTAGATATGGATTACACAAGCGATCTTTTAGGTTGACATTGTTGATTTTAGAAAAGAACAAGCCAGCCAAAGAACCAACGACTAAAAATATAGCCATTTTCTTATCACCATTCGGAATGATTAGCATGCCCGAAAAAGCAAAAAGGTAAGGAGCAAGTATAAGGGTTTTAAGAATGTTTTTATATAAATTCATATTATGAGTACGGGTTTACATTACTGTCTGGACGAGTCTTAAGTAATCTTAAGATCCACATATATTGTTCTGGGTTCTTACTCACGTAATCTTCAATGCATTGATTCATCATACGTGCATCCTCCTCTTCGCTTCCTGTTGGGAAAGGTAGAGCAGGGTAGAAGTCCAGGGTATATTGGCCTGTACTGCTATCGTATTGAGCAAACAAGGGCACAATTTTAGCTTTACTTAGTTTTGATAGGCGACCAAGGCCTGAGATAGTTGCTTTTTGAGTCGCGAAGAAGTCAACGAAGACACTGTGCTCACGACCAAGATCTTCATCAGGGAGATAATAACCAAGGTACCCATCACGTACTGACTTGATGAAAGGTTTGATACCACCACTGCGATCATAAACACGACCGCCGTATTGCACGCGCTGTCGGTGCATTAGCCAGTCACTGAGTTTGTTTTTTTGTGCTTTCGCCATCGCAGACACAGGTAAATTTCGTGAAGCTAATAATACCGCTGGGATATCGATAGCCCATGTGTGTGGCACCAGTAAGATCACATTCTCGCCACTGTCCGTAATATCGGTTAGGTTGCTTAGGCTGTTTATCGAAGTGTTGTTCTCTAGCCAAGTTTTGCTCTTTAGTGTTAAAGAAGCAAACCCCATCAAAAACGAGATGGATGTAACGTATGACTGATAGAGAGTTTCTTCACGCTGTTCTACAGATTGCTCAGGAAAGCACATCTCAAGGTTTACGCGAGCTCGGCGGTTAGCCTTATTCTTGATTTTTACAGCTTGCTTAGCCATAAACTTAGCTAATGCTAAACGAATGCTATTAGGTAAGAAGCAGACTAAAGACGATAACAGAACAGCAATCCAAGTGCCCCAGTATTTAGGTGCTAGAAATCCCCATTCAAACTCAGGATTGTAAGCTTTTGGATCAAAATCATTACGTTGTGTGGTCATTCGTTCACTATATTATTTAAATCAGAGAGTTAACTTTATATCGGTCACTCGGGGAATGATTATGTTTACTAGATTATCCAATGATGCATCCCAAAAAGCAGGATGCACCATTAGTCTTAATCTGAAATATAAAGCTACAGCTATGCGTTTACGATCTTCATGTACTCAGCGACGCCATCTGCCACTGTTTTAAACTCGATGTCGCAACCGGTATTGCGAAGCTTAGTTAAGTCAGCTTGTGTGAACTCTTGGTAAGCGCCTTTCAAATGCTCAGGGAAAGGAATCGTTTCAATCTCGCCTTTACCATGGTGCTTGATTACTGCTTTTGCGATTTCTTCAAAAGACTCTGCGTTGCCTGTACCTAGGTTGAAAATACCTGAAACACCGTTTTCTAAGAACCACAGGTTTACCGCTGCGACATCACCCACATACACAAAATCACGCTTGAAGGTTTCGCTACCTGCGAACAACTTCGGGCTTTCACCAGCATTCATTTGGTTGTTTAGGTGGAAAGCGACAGAGGCCATGCTGCCTTTGTGTTGCTCGCGTGGACCATAAACATTGAAGTAACGGAAACCAACGATTTGTGGAAGCGTTTCGTTATGCGCTACGGCATCCGCGGTTAGGCGACGAACATAGTTATCAAACTGCTGTTTAGAGTAACCGTAGACATTCAATGCACCTTCGTACTCTCTCTCCTCGATAAAAGTATCGGTTTCGCCATAAGTGGCAGCAGAAGAGGCATATAAGAAGGGAATTTCACGCTCCACACAGTAATGAAGTAGCTCTTTTGAGTACTCATAGTTATTGAGCATCATGTATTTGCCATCCCACTCAGTGGTCGCAGAGCATGCACCTTCATGGAAAACCGCTTCAATATGACCGAAATCATCACCAGCCATAACCTGAGTTAGAAAGTCATCACGATCCATGTAATCAGTGATGTCTAGGTCTACAAGGTTCTTAAATTTCTTACCATCTTTTAAGTTGTCGACGACCAGAATATCGTTGTGGCCCGCTTCATTTAGCGCCTTAACAATATTGCTGCCAATCATGCCAGCACCACCCGTTACGATAATCATAATTTCTAACTCTTTTGAATACAGAACTGTCACGAGTATAGCAAGGAATGGAGAAAGCGGGCTAGTGGAATAATTCCCCAACCAGAGTATGATAAGGCAAGCTAAGTTATAAATTATGTTGAGTTAATTACTCAAAACTATAGGTATTATCATGAAGATTGCAGTAGCCGGTACTGGGTATGTGGGTCTATCAAACGCAATGCTGTTAGCACAACATCATGAAGTAGTCGCGGTAGATATCATCGATGAAAAAGTGACAATGCTGAATAATAAGCAGTCGCCGATTGTAGATAATGAGATTGAGCACTTTCTATCAAATAAGACGCTGAACTTCAGGGCGACAACAGATAAAGCGGCTTACAAAGATGCTGAGTTTGTCATCATTGCTACTCCAACCGATTATGATCCAAAAAATAATTATTTTGATACCAGCTCTGTAGAATCGGTCATTAAAGACGTCATGGATATCAATCCCAATGCCGTCATGGTGATCAAATCAACGGTACCTGTTGGTTATACTGAGCGCGTTAAGCAAGATTTAAACTGTGAAAACATTATGTTCTCGCCAGAATTTTTACGTGAAGGCAAAGCCCTGTACGACAACCTGCACCCATCACGCATTATTGTTGGTGAGTGTTCTGAGCGAGCGAAAGTGTTTGCTAATCTTCTTGTTGAAGGCGCAGAAAAAGAGAATATCGACGTACTGTTTACTCACTCCACAGAAGCGGAAGCAGTAAAGCTCTTTTCAAATACCTACTTGGCGATGCGTGTTTCTTATTTCAATGAGCTTGATTCTTACGCCGAAGCGCATGGTTTGGATTCTCGTCAGATCATCGAAGGTGTGGGCTTAGATCCTCGAATTGGCAACCATTACAACAACCCTTCATTTGGTTACGGTGGTTACTGCTTACCGAAAGACACCAAGCAGTTGTTGGCGAATTACCAAGATGTACCAAACAACATTGTGGGCGCTATTGTTGACGCTAACCGCACTCGTAAAGACTTTATTGCGGAGTCCATTATTAAGCGCTCGCCTAAAATTGTAGGTATCTATCGCTTGATCATGAAGGCCGGCTCGGACAACTTCCGTGCGTCGTCGATTCAAGGCATCATGAAGCGTTTGAAAGCTAAAGGTATAGAAGTGGTCGTGTTCGAACCTGTGTTGGAAGAAGAGCATTTCTTTAACTCGAAGGTTTATTCTGATCTGGAAGAATTTAAAGCCGTATCGGATGTGATTGTATCCAACAGAATGGTCGATGAAATATCAGACGTTGCAGATAAGGTGTACACACGAGACCTCTTTGGCAGTGATTGATCAAAGGTATTATGGATTGAAGGTGAATTTTAGCGCTTGCTAATTCGACCAGATGTTATCAGCTCGATCTATCCGCTTAGTGGCGATATACTGGACCACTAAACGGATAGGGATACTAATAACTAATGAAAACACGTGACAAGATTGTTTACGCTGCTCTAGAGCTTTTTAATGAGCACGGTGAGCGTAGTATTACGACCAATCATATTGCTGAGCATATCGAGATTAGCCCTGGTAACCTCTACTACCACTTCCGTAACAAACAAGAGATTGTACGTGACATTTTTACGCTCTATTCAACAGAGTTGCTTGAAAGGTTCACACCGATTCAAGGGCAACAAGAAAGCCTGACGCTACTAAAGCGCTATTTAGATTCTATCTTCACGTTGATGTGGAAGTACCGATTCTTCTATGCGAACCTACCTGAAATATTGTCACGTGATGAAAAACTCCACCTTGATTACATGGCCGTGCAAGAAAAGCTGCAAACGAATCTTGTGGATATTATGAGAGCCTTCGTTGAGTTGAACTTGCTCAAAGCAACGGATACGGAAATGAAGTCGATGGTAACGTCGCTTCACTTGATCGCATCGGGTTGGTTAGCTTATCAATCTGCGATGTCTCCAAAAGCCCAAATTACAGAGCAAGTTGTACATCAAGGAATGCTACAGATGATCGCGACCGTTAAACCGATTGCGACAGCTCAAGGCTTTGAGCAGCTGACACTATTGGAAGACGGTGTAAGGGCGTTGAACAGCTAACGCCAGATGCGGGTAATCGAGATACGAGTAACGAAAAGCAGGGTAGAGCGACGACTAGGCTAGCGTTTTTCATGTAACATTTTACTCTAACCCGGCGTCTCTTTAAGCTCTTCGCATCTCGGCTACTCGCATCCCGCATCTGCTTTAAGCTCTTCGTGTCTCGGTTACTCGCATCCCGCATCTGCTTTAAGCTCTTTGTATCTCGGTTACTCGCATCCCGCAACTGCTTTAAGCTCTTCGCATCTCGGTTGCTCGCATCCCGCATCTGCTTTTAAGCTCTTCGCATCTCGGTTACTCGAATCCCGTATCTGCCCTTTATCGAACCAGCCAACTTTTTGGGTTCTGAGCTTGGCTGTTTCTTCGAATTTCAAAATACAGTGATGGGCGCGTTTGGCCGCCAGTGTCACCAGCAAGTGCAATCGCTTCACCCGCTTTAACCTTGTCACCTTCTTTCTTCAGTAGTGCTTGGTTAAAGCCATAGAGCGTCATATCGCCTTTGCCATGGTCAAGCAGCACAACTAAACCATAACCACGCAAGTACTCAGCAAAAACCACCGTGCCTGAATAAACAGATTTAACTTGCTGGCCGTACTTAGCTTTGATCACCATGCCTTTCCAGTTAATTTGACCTGTTTGGCGTGAGCCGTAGTTATGCAGAACTTTATCTTTGATCGGCCAAGGTAGCTTGCCTTTACGTTTGGCTAACCCATCCATAGGGACTGCATTACGTCTTTCTCTAGCCGCTTTCTCTGCTTTCGCTATTTCAGCTTTTAGGCGAGTTTCATTGCGCTGAAGCTCCGCCAAGTAATTCTTGTCACCCGAGATGTTTTTCTTGATACTGCCAACCGTTTTCTTACGCTGCGTTTGAGTCTGAGATAACTTGTCGCGCTTGGTGGTTTGCTGTTTTAACAGTGATGCTATCTGTGCTTGCTCAAGTTGACGCTGTTTATGGCTTTCTTCTAATTCGAGTTGCGTCTGTTCAATCGTTTTGATTGTTGCGGAGCGCGCTTTGGCAAGGTGTTGGTAGTAGTGACTGATGCGATCTTCTTCCACACCCGTGTTGAGGATGTGAGAAGACGCTTTAGCTCGACTTGTCATGTAGTAAGTCTGAATCAGTTGTTCTAACTTGTCGGTATGAACTTTTTTCTGAGCAGTAAGCGCTTTAATCTTGGTGTCTAAGTTGGCAATATTTGCATTGGCCGTATTGAGTTGCTTTTTACTGTCTAGAATCGATTTTTCAAGCGAAGCGATGGATAGCTCTTGTTTTTTGAGGTTTGCTTGTAGGCTATCGAGTTTTTTCTGCTGTGAGGAAAGGTTTTTTTGTTGGCGAGATATTTCACTCGATACGCCTTTCAGTTCCCCCTGAGAGGCGGCAAATGACGATGTGGATAAAAGAGCAGCGCAAAGGCTGGTAGATATCAGAAGAGTCCGGCTAATGGCTCGAATTTGTTTCATCATTATCGTCATTTAGTTGTATTCATCTGCTCTTGATTTTTCGAATTTCGCTGAATCGAATCCACATCTGCTTTTAAGCTCTTCGTATCTCGGTTACTCGCATCCCGTATCTGCTCTTAAATCCCATCACCATGGATGAAGTTCTGAGAGCGACCGTTGAACCCTTGGTCCATATCCAAAGAGGGTTTGTCTGTTTTCGGTTTACCGACAATTTTTGCAGGAACCCCAGCGACTGTTGTATGAGGTGGTACGGCTTGTAGAACCACAGAGCAAGAACCAATCTTCGCGCCTTCACCCACTTCAATGTTGCCAAGTATTTTAGCGCCGGCACCAATCATTACGCCTTCGCGGATTTTAGGGTGACGATCGCCACCTTCTTTACCCGTACCACCAAGGGTTACGTCTTGAAGGATAGATACATCATTTTCGACGACGGCAGTTTCACCAATCACAATGCCTGTCGCGTGGTCGAGCATGATCGCTTTACCGATACGAGCTGCTGGGTGAATATCCACTTGGCAAGCAACAGAGATTTGGTTTTGTAGGTAAGTGGCAAGTGCGATACGGCCTTGCTTCCACAACCAGTTAGCCACTCGGTAACCTTGCAGAGCGTGGTAGCCTTTCAGATAAAGCAGAGGCATCGAGTACATCTCTACTGCAGGATCTCGATTTACCGTTGCGCAGATATCACAAGCGGCAGCATCAATTATCGATTGGTCCTGCTTGAATGCTTGTTCAACCACTTCACGTACTGCCATTGCTGGCATTGACGCTGTCTTAAGCTTGTTTGCTAGGATATAGCTAAGGGCTGCGCCTAAACTTTCATGGTTGATGATCGTGGCATGATAAAAACTCGCAAGCATAGGTTCTTGCTCCGACTGCTGTCGAGCTTCTTTCACAATGCATTGCCAAACTTTTTGTTGTTCACAGTGTTTCATTTTATCATCCATTATTTTTTAAGGGGCAAATACGAGTGAGCTTAGAAGAACAGATTAGCGTAGCGAGATGCGAGTAACGAAAAGTATTTTCGTCGAACTTTGAATGTGCTCTTCATCTTTTCGTATCTCGTTTACCCGAATCTCGTATCCGCTCTTATTCTCTTCGTTACCCGTTTACTCGCATCTCGTTACTGCTTTTTACCTTTCTGACTTCTTGTCTCGTGCAAGTAGATCTTGTGCTGCTAAGTGTGCATCTTTCCCTTGATACAACACTTGATAAATTTGTTCAACAATTGGCATCTCAACGCCCATGCGTTCTGATAATAACCAAACTTCTTTGGTGTTGCGATAACCTTCAACGACTTGGCCAATTTCTTCTTGTGCGGTATCGACATCTTTGCCTGCGCCAAGTGCCAGACCAAAGCGACGGTTACGTGATTGGTTATCAGTACAGGTTAGTACTAGGTCGCCTAATCCAGCCATGCCCATGAAGGTTTCAGGTTGCGCGCCAAGAGCTGCACCTAATCGGCTCATCTCAGCTAAGCCGCGAGTGATAAGTGCGGTACGCGCATTGGCACCAAAGCCAATACCATCCGACATGCCTGCGCCAATTGCGATAACATTCTTCACTGCGCCGCCAAGCTGCATACCAATGAAATCTGAGTTTGCATACACGCGGAATGTTTTGCCGCAGTGGATTTTTTCTTGAAGCTCTTCTAGGAAAACTCCATCAGGTGAAGCGACAGAGATAGCCGTTGGCATGCCCATCGCTAACTCTTTGGCGAAGGTAGGCCCTGATAGAACCGCTAACGAGTAGCCATCACCCAGCACATCGTGCGCGACATCTTTAAGTAGGCGGCCTGTTTCTGGCTCTAGGCCTTTGGTCGCCCAACAGATACGAGAGTTCTCTGTTAAGTGAGGCTTAAGGCTATTTAAAACGAGACCAAACACGTGGCTTGGGACGACAAGCAAAAGGTCTCGGCTTGAAGTCACGGCTTTTTCTAAGTCAGACTCAATGATCAGACTTTCTGGGAATTCTATATTTGGTAGAAACTCATTGTTCGCACGCTCTGATTCAAGGCGATTCATATGAACAGGATCATGTCCCCAAAGAACAACATTGGCACCGTTACGCGCTAGAGAGATCGCTAAAGATGTCCCATAAGAACCTGCGCCTATCACTGTCATCGCAATGTCTTTACCGTAAGCGGCTTTCGCGTGAGTCGGGCGAGTTGTTTCTGTCATGCTTCCACCTAAAAATAATGAGGGAAATCGAAGAGTTCTTGAGATGTTTTCTAAAGTAAGAAGAAAAATCTCTCTATCAAAGTACAGTGTAAATAAAAAATGCACATCGCAGAAGCTGCGATGTGCATTTAAAAGCTAACTATTTAACGAAAACTAGCTATCTAATAAAAGCCCAGCTTCTTAAAAATAAGCGATTTGAGCATTAGTCAGAGTAGTTCTATTTCGAAAAGTAAGCTCTACTTGAAAACCTAAGCTTGCTCGCCTTCAGTTTGCTGAGCTTGGTTTTGTAGGTAGTTCATGAACAAAGCATCAAAGTTTACTGGTGCAAGGTTCAGTTGTGGGAACGTACCTTTAACTACTAGGCTAGAAATCGTTTCACGAGCGTATGGGAATAGGATGTTCGGGCAGAATGCACCTAAGCAATGAGCCAGTTGGCCAGCTTCCATTTCGCTTGCAGAGAAGATGCCGCCTTGTTGAACTTCACAAAGGAATGCAGTGTCTTCTGCGTTCTTAACCGTAACTGTTAGACGTAGGATGACTTCGTAAACGCCTTCGCCAAGTTCACGGCTTTGAGTGTCTAGGTCCAGTTTTACATCTGGGTTCCACTCTTTTTGAAACATGTCTGGAGAGTTTGGCGCTTCGAAAGATACGTCTTTTAGGAAGATACGTTGGATTGCGAAGTTTTGTTGTGCGTCTTGTTGTGCTGCTTCAGCCATTTTCTTGTCCTTAAAAATTTTAAATTAGACTCTGTTCATTATATTTATCGAACAAAGCCTGAAAGTTAGTTTATCGGTCAGCCGCTTCTTGCCTTTAACCTATTTCTTACCTTTAACCAAAGGAAGGTTAGCTTCGCTCCAAGCCACTAAGCCGCTTTTCAGTACGCTTACGTTTTCGAAACCTGCTTTAACCAGCAAGTTCGCGCTTTCTTGAGCGGTTTGACCTGTCTTGCATACTACGATGATTGGGTCTGCTTTGTGGCTTTCAAGGCTACCAAAGCTATTTGCTTTGATGTCTGACGGCAAAATGTGAACTGCGTCCGTAATATGGCCCTTTTTGAACTCATCTTTAGTACGAATATCAACCACAATGCCGTTTTCACGGTTAATCATGTGTGTGGTTTGCGCTGCCGTGATCTCTTTGTAGGCTGCGTTTGATGTCTTGATAACGTTCGCAATGATGGCAACAACCAAGCCGATCCATACGATGGCTAAAATCATATTCTCTTGAACAAATGGAACTAACTCTTGCATATCTTGAACTCTTATTCGTTATTGGGCGAAAAACTATAGGTCAGGAGTATAGCGAGTTTTGGGGTTTGGTGTACATAGAGTTAGCTTACCCGCGCACATAACTGGATTTTTTTTTGATTATATCCATTGATACATAGATAATAGAGAAATTTAAATTTTAAATTTTAAATTTTAAATGCGTAGTGTGGTTTTCGCTTTGTTACCAAAGGGCGGTAGCATGCCTAATGGATATTGCTCGTGCGTGTTAGGTTTTTGGTTTTCAAACTTTATTTTAGGAGTTTTTGTGAAGATATTAGTCACCGGTGGCGCTGGTTTTATCGGCTCAGCAGTTATACGTCATATTATAAATAATACATCTGACAGCGTAATAAACGTTGATAAGCTGACTTACGCAGGTAATTTAGAATCTCTTATCGAAGTGGATTCGAGCGAACGTTACGCATTTGAGCAAGTGGATATTTGCAATCGTTCAGAGCTTGACCGAGTGTTCGCTGAGCATAAACCGGATGCAGTGATGCACCTAGCGGCTGAATCGCATGTTGACCGTTCAATCACTGGCCCTGCCGCATTTATTGAAACAAATATAGTTGGAACATATACGTTACTAGAATCGACTCGCGAATACTGGAATTCGCTTGAAGACCTTGCAAAAGCAGAGTTTCGTTTTCATCATATCTCTACTGATGAAGTGTATGGTGATCTTCCACATCCAGACGAAGTTCCAGAAGGGACTGAGCTGCCAATGTTTTTAGAGACAACCTCGTATGAGCCATCTAGCCCATACTCGGCGTCAAAAGCATCGAGCGATCACCTTGTGCGAGCCTGGTTACGCACTTACGGGCTTCCAACGATCGTAACCAATTGTTCGAACAACTATGGTCCTTACCATTTTCCTGAAAAATTGATCCCACTGGTTATCCTCAACGCGCTTGAAGGCAAAGATTTACCTATTTACGGTAAAGGTGACCAAATTCGTGATTGGCTATTTGTCGAAGACCATGCACGAGCACTCTACAAAGTCGTGACGGAAGGTAAAGTGGGCGAGACTTACAATATTGGTGGTCACAACGAGAAGAAAAATCTCGAAGTCGTAAATACAATTTGTGACATCTTAGATACATTAGTACCGAAAGAGTCAGCGTATGCAGAGCAGATCACCTATGTTCAAGACCGTCCTGGTCACGATCGCCGCTACGCGATTGACTCAAGTAAAATGCAACGTGAACTAAATTGGACGCCAGAAGAGACGTTTGAAACAGGTCTTCGTAAAACCGTGCAATGGTATTTAGATAATTCTACGTGGTGTCGAAATGTACAAGATGGCAGCTACCAACGTGAGCGTTTGGGTGTAGAAACAGCTGAATCAAAAGGAAGTAAATAATGAAAGGTATTGTTCTAGCTGGAGGTTCTGGCACTCGTCTATACCCGTTGACTCGCGGCGTATCAAAACAACTATTACCAATCTATGACAAGCCAATGGTGTTCTACCCAATATCGACATTAATGCTCGCTGGCATTAAAGATATCTTGATTATCACGACTCCAGAAGATAATGAGGGCTTTCAGCGCTTACTCGGTGATGGTTCTGATTTTGGTATTAATCTTGAGTACGCGATTCAGCCAAGCCCAGATGGCTTAGCACAAGCGTTTATTATCGGTGAAGAGTTCATTGGTGATGACAGCGTATGTTTAGTGCTTGGTGATAATATTTTTTACGGTCAGGCGTTCTCAAGAACATTACAGAACGCGGCTTCAAGAGAATCTGGCGCTACTGTTTTCGGTTATCAAGTCAAAGACCCAGAGCGTTTTGGTGTGGTTGAATTTGATTCAGAAATGAAGGCGGTCTCGATTGAAGAAAAGCCGGAAGTGCCAAAATCGAATTATGCGGTAACAGGCTTGTATTTCTACGATAATCGTGTGGTTGAAATGGCAAAGCAAGTGAAGCCGTCTCATCGTGGTGAGCTCGAAATCACTACACTGAACGAAATGTATCTAAATGACGGCTCGCTCAATGTGGAATTATTAGGTCGTGGTTTTGCGTGGCTAGACACTGGTACGCATGAGAGTCTTCATGAGGCTTCTTCTTTCGTTCAAACTATTGAGAATGTACAAGGGTTAAAAGTGGCTTGCCTAGAAGAAATTTCATGGCGTAACGGTTGGTTGAATGATGAACAAGTTCTTAAGTTTGCTAAACCAATGATGAAAAATGAATATGGTCAGTATTTAACTCGTTTGGTTAATGAAACAAAGAAAAAGGTTGAGGCTTAATGCGTGTATTAATTACTGGTTGTCATGGCCAAGTTGGTTCTTGCCTCACTGAACAGTTAACCAACAACGAAAATACGAAAGTACTAGCACTTGATAGGGAGCACCTTGATATTACGAATCAAGATGTTGTCAATGCGATTGTTTCTGAATTTCAACCAACCATCATTATCAATGCGGCTGCTCATACTGCCGTTGATAAGGCTGAAGAGGAAGTCGACCTTTCTTACGCGATAAACCGTGATGGTCCCAAATACCTCGCACAAGCAGCGCAGAGCGTTGGTGCTGCAATGCTGCATATCTCGACCGATTATGTCTTTGAAGGCAATAAAGTGGGCGAGTATGTGGAAACGGATGCTACTAATCCACAAGGTGCTTACGGTGAAAGCAAGTTAGCGGGTGAGATAGCGGTCGCTGAAGCATGTGAAAAACACATTACCCTTCGTACTGCATGGGTGTTTGGTGAAAGTGGAAATAACTTCGTGAAAACTATTCTGCGTTTAGGTGAGAACAGAGACGCATTAAGTATTGTTGGTGACCAGTTTGGCGGGCCGACTTATGCCGGTGATATCGCCAATACATTAATCCAAATAGCAAAGCGAATTAATCAAGGTGATGCTGTTGAGTACGGTGTTTACCATTACTCGGGTTTACCTCACGTCAGTTGGTTTGACTTTGCTGATGCCATTTTTGATGTTGCGGTTGAACAAGGCGTTCTTGAGAAAAAACCGAGATTAACGAGTATCACCACTAACCAATACCCAACACCAGCTAAGCGTCCAAGCAATTCTCGTTTAAGTACTGAAAAAATCAAGCTAGGTTTCTCGGTTAAAGCGAGCGATTGGAAGGCCGCGTTAAACAATATTCAAGCGTATACGGAATAATAAAATGAAAGTAATCGATACTCGTATTCCTGATGTGAAAATTATAGAACCAAGTGTGTTTGGTGATGAGCGCGGTTTCTTTATGGAAACCTGGAATCAAAAGAAATTTGAAGAGCTAGTAGCAGGTAAACCTACCCAATTTGTTCAAGACAACCACTCAAAGTCTAAGAAGGGTATTTTGCGTGGTTTGCACTATCAAACAGAAAACACTCAAGGCAAGCTTGTTCGAGTAGTTTCAGGTGAAGTGTTTGATGTAGCCGTTGATATTCGAAAAGGCTCGCCAACTTTTGGCCAATGGGCAGGTGAATATTTATCAGCTGAAAACAAGCGACAGTTATGGGTGCCGGAAGGGTTTGCTCATGGTTTCTATGTGACGAGTGAAGAGGCAGAATTTGTGTATAAATGTACAAACTACTATCACCCTCAGTCAGAAATAAGCATTGCGTGGAATGATCTTACTATTGGTATCGAGTGGCCAATAGATAGCGTACCGCTTTTATCGATTAAAGACCAAAATGCTTTGCAACTTAATGACATTTTATGACAATGGTCGACAAAGATAAAATTAAAAGTGGTTTCATTTGGAGTGCGCTAGATAGCTTTGGTGCACAGCTTATAGGTTTAGCTATTAGCTTAACCTTAGCTAAGCTCCTGGGTCCGAGTGCGTTCGGGTTAGTCGCAATATTGACAATATTCATAGCTATTGCAAATGTATTTGTGAATGCTGGGTTTAGTCAGGCGCTAATTCGAAAGCTAGATAGAAGTGAAGTTGACTTTTCTACAACTTTTTATTTTAGTTTAGCCGTTTCAATTATATGTTATATATCACTATATTGCTTGGCCCCTTATATTTCTGATTTTTACCAGGAGCCTCAATTAACATCGCTAACTCGTTTTATCGCCTTTGTTATTATAATTAACGCTTTTTCTGTAATTCCAAAAGTGAAGTTGAGTGTTGATTTGAATTTCAAAACACAAGCAAAATGTAGCCTAGCTTCACTTTTAGTTAGTGGATCATTAGCTTTATATTTAGCACTAAATGGTTATGGTGTTTGGGCATTAGTAGCACAGCAAATAACCCTAGCCTTGGTTAATGTGCTAATGTTAAGTTATATTGATCCTTGGTGGCCAAAACATCAATTCTCTATAGAATCTTTTAAAGAATTATTCGGGTTTGGCTCTAAGCTTCTTTTGTCTGGGTTACTAGACACTATATA
Source organism: Vibrio splendidus (assembly GCF_024347615.1). Classification (NCBI taxonomy): domain Bacteria; kingdom Pseudomonadati; phylum Pseudomonadota; class Gammaproteobacteria; order Vibrionales; family Vibrionaceae; genus Vibrio; species Vibrio splendidus. The sequence goes on from NZ_AP025508.1 coordinate 181,929, forward strand.
CACTAATATATACGGCCTTATCATAGGTAAATATTTCAGTTCCGCACAACTTGGAATATTTAATCAGGCAGATAAGCTTTCAAGTGTACCAGCAATGACACTTACAGGAATTATTCAAAAAGTAACTTTTCCACTTTTAAGTAGCATGCAGCATGACATTGAAAAATTAGAACGGTCATATTTATTGATACTGCAGTTTTCTGCTTTTATAATATTCCCTTTTATGTTTGGGATTAGTATTATTGCAACACCTTTAATTGATGTTATTTTAGGTGAAAGCTGGAAAGCCAGCGCTGAATATATTAGCATTATTAGCGTAGCATTTTCACTTTATCCTATTCATGCGATAAACTTGAATATGCTTCAAGTGAAAGGCCGATCGGATCTTTTCCTAAAGTTAGAAGTCATTAAGAAAATTATGATGACTATTATGTTGATTGTGACAGTACCTATTAGTATAAAAGCAATGTGTGTTGGAATGGTTGTTACATCATTCTTATCTTTGTTAATTAATACGTATTATACAGGCAAGTTATCGACATTAACTGCTTATAAACAGTTAATATCTTTACTCCCTATAGGTCTTATTACCGTATTGTCTGCCTTTATTGGGTTTGTTTTTGGTAATAATGTGGATAACAATATATTTAAAATAATCACAATGTTAGGTGTAGCATCAATTAGTTATATAATAATGATGGTTATTTTACAACGTCCTTTGCTAATTGATCTAAAAAATACATTAAAGGTTTAGTCAATATAACCTAAACCTTTCCTGGAGTTATAATAAATGATCGCGTTAAATAGTCCTATAAAACCTAATTTGAAAAAGCTCTACAAATTACTTGAGCAAGTAAACAGTAATGGTTGGTTTACTAATTTTGGACCAATGCACAAAGAGCTAACCGGTAAATTAGAAGATTACTTGGGTGTAAAGAACCTTCTCTTAACTAATAATGGTACATCGGCACTTCAAGTGGCGAGTCGAGCTATGGGAAGTAAATCTTTAATTGCAACTCCGTTTAGTTTTGTCGCAACAGTGAGCGCATTTGATTGGCAGAAAGACGAATTAGCTTTTACTGACATAGATCCAAACAGCTTGAATTTGAGTCCTCAAGCAGTAGAAGCTGCTTACCGCTTAGGATGTAAAGCAGATACTTTAGTTGCGACTCACGTCTATGGTAATCCATGTGATGTAGATTCGATAGATCAATTAAGCACACAGCATAAATTTAAGGTTATTTATGATGCAGCCCATGCCTTTGGTGTAAATGTCAACGATCGTTCAGTATTAAGCTTTGGTGATGCAAGCACGTTAAGCTTCCATGCCACTAAAGTTTTTCACACGGTTGAAGGCGGAGCTATTGTCTTTAGAGATCGGGACCATTTTGAAAGAGCTGAAGATATTATTAACTTTGGAATCAGGCCAGGATATGGTGTTGTTGATGTAGGTATCAATGCCAAACTCAATGAATACCAAGCCGCGGTCGGCCTTGTTAATCTTGAAAGTATGGATGATATTTTAAACCATAGAGCTGAGCTATTTTACCAGTATCGTCAAGGTTTAAAAGAGTTGGTGGAACTACCACTTTGGCACCCTGAAGCGAATGCTAATGGTGCTTACATGCCTATCTTATTAGAGAGTGAAGCTCAAATGAAGTCTGTATCATCTATGCTCGCTCATAATGATATTCAATCAAGGCACTATTTTGCTCCTAGCTTGGACACAGTATTCACTGATAAGCACAACTACGGTACAACAAACAGTCGGAGTGCCTCAGAGCGTATATTATGTTTGCCTATGCACGCACATTTAAGTGTAAGTGATGTTAATACAGTGTTGGAAAAAATTAAGAAGGGAATTTTGTGAATCTATATTTAGTTGGAGCCGGTGGCTTTGCGCGAGAAATTTACAGTTACCTAGGAGAGTCTGACTTTAAATATGAAGGTTATGTGCTTCGAGGCCTACTTAGTGATTATAAAGGCGATTTGGATAATTACCCTGAAATAAAACACAGAATTGTCGGTGATAGAGAATGTCCAGCAATAACTCAAGATGATGCAGTAATCATTGCTGTTGCTTCGCCGGAGCAAAAAAATAAGCTGTATGAGTTTTATATTAATAAAGGCATTAATATTTTGAGCTTTATTCATCAGACTGCAGTTATTGGCTTTAACGTCAAAATTGGAGAAGGAACAGTAATTTGTCCGAATACAACCTTGACTACTGATATAACACTTGGGAAGTGCGTTACTGTGAATGTAAACTCAACTGTTGGCCATGATGCCACAATTGGAGATTACTCGACATTGAGTGGTCATTGCGATGTCACAGGATTTGCAAAATTAGGTAAGAGAGTTTTTATGGGGTCAAGCGCAGTTATCATTCCAAAGGTCAGTGTAGGAGACGGTGCTATCATCGGTGCAGGTAGTGTTATTGTTTCAAGAGTCAAGTCAAGCGTTACGATGTTTGGAAATCCAGCGAAGAGACTTAAATAAAAATAGAATCGCCAGAGTCTTAAATTAAAGGTATTCTATGTATATAATATTGTTTTACTTTAAAAATACATGAAATTTGAATAATTATTCTTTCATTTGGTATATGTTAATAAGTTTAATCAATATCAATATCAATATCAGGATAGATTAATGTTTACAAAACTAATATCACCTCCAACAGAACAAGAAATTACTAAATATTGGAAATATAAAGATAGGGTTCATGTAACGATAGTTTGTATTACTTTCAACCAAGAAGCATATATAGAAGATACGATAAATGGATTTTTGTCTCAAGAAACAGAATATAAGTTTGAAATAGTTATTCATGATGATGCGTCGACTGACAAGACTAAAGAAATACTCCAAAATTATAAGAATAAATATCCATCAATTATCAGGCTTATTTTACAAGATGAAAATCAATATTCAAAAAACTGTCAAAAACCATTTAGTAATGCATTAGGGGTTGCGGAAGGCGTATATATATCTATATGCGAAGGTGACGATTTTTGGATTGATAAATTAAAATTAGACAAGCAAGTAAAATATCTAATTTCCCATGATAATGTTTCAATGGTTCATACAAATGTATATGATTTAGATCAAGGTTCAAATAAGGTTATCCTTAGTCAAGTTCCGATAGAGAGTAATAACACTAAAAGCTTGTTTGTACAGAATCGCATTCGAACTCTGACGACGATGTTTCGAAAAACTGACTGTGACAGTTTCTTCTTAGAGCACGGTAGTGAATCTGAAAATTGGTTGTTAGGTGATTGGCCATTATGGATTTACCTTTCAATGAAAGGAGAGGTTATGTTGCTTGAAGATGTTACCGCTGTTTATAGAATATTATCAGAGTCCGCATCCAATACTAAGAGTGAAGCCAAATATAATTTGTTTAGATTATCTACCTTAAATATGAGGATTTATATGGCTCATCACTCTAATGTGACTTCAGAAGCATTAAGTTCGATAGGAAACTCGTCAATTGCAAATTATTTACTTAATGGAACCGAACTCATTGACAATGCTTTTAAATTTGCTTCTTTGAAGTATAAATTTCTATTTATACTTAATGTACTAATTCCATTGAAAAAAATTCATGATTTTAGAAGTCGTTGGTTGTAGACAGAAACTATTAGTGAAATATTTTTAATCAGTAATTATTTTTATTCCAGTTAAAATTCGCTAGGATAAAGCATTTAGTTTGTCGAATTTATAAAAATCAATGAAGATTTTAAGGGTTTATTTTGGATTATGATGTAATCTTAGCATCTTATAATGGAAGTCAATACATTAAAGATCAAATTCTTAGCATACTAGGGCAAACAATTAGGCCCCAAGCTATATATATTAGAGATGATTGTTCTTCAGATAATACGATTGAGATAGTAAAAGATCTAGCCAAAGATTTTGATAATATCTTCGTAGTAGATGATGATTTAGGTAATCTTGGGTATGTGAAAAATTTCGAAGTATTAGTTCAATCTGTAAGGTCAAAATATTTTTTCTTTTCAGACCAAGATGATATTTGGTTGGAAAGTAAAGCTGAAAAAATGCTGAAAAATATAATTGATAAAAATAAATTTAGTTGTTTTAGTAATGCTTATGTAACAGATAGTCAGCTAAATATAAAGGGACGCAAACTAGACGACTCCGTATATGATAAGTTGCATGAAAAAAACATAATATTAGCAGATAACTTTGTAACAGGTGCTACCTTACTTTGTGAAACTGATTTTGTCACTTCATTACTTCCTTTCCCTGTAGGTATCCCTCATGATTTTTGGATTGCAGCAAACTCGGAGATTAGAGGAGAACTTTGTTACGTAAAAGATGAGTTAATATATTACCGTCAGCACGATAGTAATCTTATTGGTTCTGATGTCGGAGAAGGTTATATTGCTAGGTTCCTACAGTCTCTCACTAATAATAATGTTAAGCAAAGAAGAGCTGCAGTTGTAGAGAAGTTTAGATTGTTGAACGAAATTAGTAGTAGATATGCCAATATTGCTATATCAAAAGATGTAGTTACATTAATAAAAAAACGTTATTATTGTTATTCTAATGAAGTAAATTTTCGAACCCTCTTAAAGTTATCTAAAGTGATGGGGATTAAAAACTTTATCTACCTGTTATACGATGTCTTAAAATTGAATAGTAAATAATATATTAGTATGATTTCTATGGACAAATCTTCACTTCTCAAAAATAGTTTAACTAATAACTCTCTTCGCTGGAATTATTTAAGGTGAAAGTTTTGAATGTGTTTTTTTTAAAAAGAACAATGAATTTTATATTTAGTTTTCTTTTATTTTTACTTACGGTCTTTTATTTGATCCCCTCTCGGATATTTGATATTCCAATGCTATATCTTATCAATATCCCACTATCTTTAATTTTCATTTCTAAATGTTTGTTCGGATTTAGGATAGATAAGTTTAGTCTATATTTTGTACTGTATCTTATCTTTTTACTATTTATCACTCTAGGGGTATCCTATTATCACTCTGGCTCTGACTTATATGTGATAAAAGTTGTAATTATATCTATCATGTTATTTCTCTCATCGAGAACTATTATTGATTTGTATCGTCGATTATATTTGGATGATTGGCAGTATTTAATTTTACGAAATATCATATTAGCTGTTTTTCTTAATATTATCCTTTCAATATTTATCATTTATAATAAAGATTTTGGTTTGGTTTTTTATAATGTATTTAGTCTATCAGAAACCGCTAGGATATACTTCGAATTGGGAAGGCGAATCAGTGGAATGTTTGAGAGTGGATTTTCAGTATTGTCCGTTTTCTATGGTTTTGCAGTATTCATAGCCTTTCTTTTCATGTCTAACTATCGTTTTAATAATATAAAAAAAATATATTTATATTTATTTTCTGCACTTAGTGCACTTGCAGCCGTATACTCTGGAAGGACAGGGATGATATTAATCCTTTTTATTTGTTTTTTATCGTTAATTTCCCCAGTTCATATTTTTAAAATCAATAAATCGATCCTTTATCGTGTGTTACTTCTTGTGTTATGCTTTCTCATATTTACTTTTTTTGTTTACACCGAAAAGGTAATGCATTTTTATATGTGGGCTTTTTCTTTATTTTTTGAAAACTCAGGTCAAATATCTGGTGATACCATTAGTTATATCATAAATAATATGCTGATTATTCCTGAGAATTTAATTATAGGTGATGGTAACTTCGGCAGGAGCAATGGTATTCCTTATATCGATAGTGATCTTGGAGTTATACTATTAACTAATTTTGGTGGGTTATTTTATACTTTATTATTTGTTGGTAGTTTTTTTATAATATCCTTCCTCCTCTCCAGTTGTACAAATAGCTCAGTATTTAAGCCTTTTGTGGTTGTGTGTTTTTTTATGTTGCCATTTCTAAACCTTAAAGATGTCTACATTCTAGGTTCTTCTGGAGTCACGCAATTAATTTATTTAGTGTTATCAGCCCACTTTTTAAGTTGTTTAACAAATAGAGGGAATACTAACTACAAGGTAGAGTAAATCTTACTGATTATAAATGTAAGTCTTGAGGATTTACTTTTTTGCTTATTATTTTTTATTGCTTGTAAGCAGTTAGAATAACATTATTCGGAATATTAGTATGAATAAAGAACTGATCTTTTTTACCGTTGTTTATAATCCTGATGACAATGTGTATGTTAATATAAAAAATGCTATCGACGAAGGTCTTGATGTTTTTGTTTATTTGAACCATGCCAGTGAAGATGATATTATCTTACTTAATAAAATGGATGTTAATATCCTTGGGGACAACATTAATGCAGGTCTCGGTGTTGCATTCAATGACCTAGAAACTGTGATTGCTGAAAATGGAGGTGGTGATTTTATTTACTTTGATCAAGACACTATTGTTGAGAGAGAAACGTTAAGCGATATAATCGTGAGATATAAAAGCGATCTGGAAGATAATGGTGGTTACTCTATATTTTACACTAGCGAGGATATTAGAAAGTTTAGAGCTGGTTTTTTTCCAAGTAGTGGTTGTTTATTTAGAATAGATGAAAAATCACTAAAGCATAATCGAAGTTATCATGTTGAATGTGTCGATTATGAATATTGTTGCCAGACTGTTATTGATGGTGGGAATATTAAGCCTATTAAAGTCAATGGGATAGATCATGATTCATTACAAGATAGTACTAAAAAGAAGATTTTCGGAAAAAAAATCATATTCAGGGTTTACCCCAGTGTTAGGGTAAAGGATTTTAATTACTCTCACGTTAGACTAATTGTTTTTTCGATACTAAACCTTCGGTTTAAGCTAGCCTTATTTCTTGTCAAATCGTTGTTTGCCTTTAATATAGGCAATATAAAAAATAGAATTTTGGATTTCATATCATGTTAGTTTCAGTTGTAATTTTATCATATAATCGTCCCCAACAAGTCAGGAGAATTCTAGAGAATTTTATTGGAATTAATAGTCCGGAATTCTGTATAATTATTAAGGATGATGTCTCACCGTTAATAAACGATATAAAAGATATTTGTTCTGAATTTCAAGATGTATTATCAATCCCTCTTAGTCTTCATGAAAATGAGAGGAATATGGGTTATGATTCTAATCTTATGGATTCATTCTACATCACAAAATCTCAATATGTTTACTTATTGAGTGATGACGACTTTATTGTAGGGGACAAATTTTTAGATGTTATTTCTGAGTTAAAGATAAGTAATAAGCCTTTTTATATTAGCTCGTATGTTGAATCGGGTGAAATGAATCGGGTTGTCGACTCAAAGTGTGATCTTTTAGAACTTCCTACTGCTCAATTGATTTATAACTCAATACTTTTTTCTGGTTTGATTTTTGATAGAGAAAAAGTCTGTTCATTGAATCTGGACAAGAGGTTCCTATCATCATGTATTTATACACAAGTTTACCTAACCGTAGCGCTTAATCATGAGTTTTCAGATTACAAATATATCAACAGTGGAGCTTTAGTATTAGGAGGAGATGGTGAGAATTACTTTGGAAAAAATGAAGCTGCTAAAAATAAGTCAGCACTTCAAGATAGAGCTTCGATCTTATCCAACTTAAGGTATCAAGTGTTTCTTAGGAAAGTTATACTCAACCTTTCTTCTATATACTCTGAAGATATACTAGAGTCTTTTAATAAAGAATATAACAAGAGATTGATTAGCTATGCTCTGAGGTGTAAAAGTAATAGCAGAGAGGCATATAGAGAATTTAGTTTATTGTTAAAAGAGTTAGGTATTCCTTATAGCTTATTTACGGGGTTCTTTTTGTCGTTGGTCAACTTTTTACCTCAAGGTTTGTGTGAGTATTTTTATAAACTAGGTATCAGAGTTCTTAAAAAATCCGGTTGATTTAATTTTAGGTAAGAAAAAGCATGTTAAACATTTTTAGCAAGAAAGTATTATTGATTACAGGTGGGACTGGTTCTTTTGGTAATGCAGTCCTAGACCGTTTTTTGGAAACGGATATTAAAGAAATTCGCATTTTCTCTCGCGATGAGAAAAAACAAGATGACATGCGTAAGAAGTACAATTCGCCTAAGCTAAAGTTTTATATCGGTGATGTGCGAGATTATAACTCTATTCTGTCTGCGACTCGCGGTGTTGACTTTGTTTATCATGCCGCAGCACTTAAGCAAGTTCCTTCTTGCGAATTCCATCCGATGGAAGCTGTTAAGACCAATGTGTTGGGAACAGAGAATGTCCTAGAAGCTTGTATCGCAAACGAAGTGGCTAGAGTTGTCTGTCTAAGTACAGATAAAGCGGTCTACCCAATTAATGCGATGGGTATCTCCAAAGCGATGATGGAAAAAGTTATTGTTGCAAAATCGCGTAATGTTGATCCTACTAAAACGGTAATATCAGCTACTCGTTATGGCAATGTTATGGCATCTCGTGGTTCGGTAATTCCGTTGTTTTTGCGTCAAATTATAAATGGCGATGCAATTACAATTACAGATCCGAATATGACACGCTTTATGATGACATTGAATGATGCTGTCGATCTTGTATTGCATGCATTTATACATGGTATTAATGGCGACATTTTTGTGCAAAAAGCACCCGCAGCGACTATTGATGTTTTAGTGCAGGCTTTAAAAACCATCACGTCTAAACCCGAACATGAAGTCAATGTGATAGGTACTCGTCATGGCGAAAAATTGTATGAAGCATTATGTAGTCGTGAAGAGATGTTTGTTGCTGAAGACCAAGGTGGTTATTATCGAGTCCCCTCAGACAACAGAGATTTAAATTATTCACAATACGTTGAAGAAGGTGAACAAGATTTAAGTGTTATTGAAGATTACAACTCTCATAATACCGAACGTTTAGATGTAGCTGGTATGGTTAAGCTACTTCATAAGTTGGATTTTATTGCTGATATCGAAGCTGGTAGTCTTAATGTACCTGAAGGTGTGTAATGAGAATTTTAGTTACAGGCGCAAAAGGCTTTATTGGTAAGAACCTGTGTTTTCAATTAGAAGAGCAAGGTTTTACAGATATTGTTAAAATTGACCGAGCCCATTCACTTCAAGATTTAGATAACGCATTAGAAACAGCAGATTTCATTTATCATTTAGCCGGTGTCAATCGGCCGGAAAATGATGATGAATTCAAACAAGGCAATGCTGACCTAACTTCGCATATCGTAACCAAGCTAAACGAGCTCAACAAAGCTACTCCTATTCTTCTTACTTCTTCTATACAAGCTGAACAATCGAACCCATACGGTGCTAGCAAGGCTCAGGCAGAAGATGTTGTAAAGGAATACGGCTTTCAGTCTCAAGCAAAAGTCTATATCTATCGTTTGCCAAATGTCTTTGGTAAGTGGTGTCGACCAAATTACAATTCAATGGTTGCTACTTTTTGCCATAATGTGGCTAATGATTTACCTTTGACAATCAACGACCCTACAGCAAAAGTCAATCTAGTTTATATAGATACAGTTTGTGAACATTTTATTCATCATTTAAACCATGATGAGGAATCTGGCGAGCAGTCAATTAAGCCAATCTATCCTACGACTGTTGGTGAGGTTGCTAACGCACTTGAGGCATTTAAAGCAAGTAAATCATCTTTAATAACGGAAAACGTAGGCTCGGGCTTCTTACGAGCACTTTATTCGACTTACATTAGTTATTATTCTCCAGAACACTTCTCGTACACAGTGCCAGCTTACACTGATCCTCGTGGTTCTTTTTGTGAACTGTTAAAAACTAAGGATGCGGGGCAGTTTTCTTTCTTTACTGCTCATCCAGGTATCACTCGTGGTGGGCATTATCATCATTCAAAAAATGAAAAATTCTTAGTTATTAAAGGGCGAGCAAAATTCCGGTTTGAACATATCTCAACAGGTGAGTGTTACGAATTAGATGTTACTGGTGATGATTACCAAGTTGTCGAAACGGTTCCCGGGTGGACACATGACGTGACCAATATAGGTGACGTAGAACTAATCGTAATGCTATGGGCCAATGAAATCTTTGACCGAGAAAAGCCAGACACGTTTGCAAAGCCACTGTAGGAATTTAAAATGAAAAAATTAAAAGTAATGTCGGTGGTCGGAACTCGACCTGAAATCATTCGTTTATCTAGAGTGTTATCAAAATTGGATGAGCACTGTGAACATGTTCTTGTCCATACAGGTCAAAATTATGATTTTGAGTTAAACGAAGTGTTCTTTAATGACTTAGGGGTGCGTAAACCTGATTATTTCTTAAATGCTGCGGGTAAAAATGCTGCAGAAACTATCGGGCAAGTTATCATTAAAGTCGATCAAGCATTAGAAGAGATCCAGCCAGATGCAATGCTAGTATTGGGTGATACCAATTCTTGTTTATCTGCAATACCAGCGAAACGTCGTAAAGTTCCCATTTTTCATATGGAAGCGGGTAATCGCTGCTTTGATCAACGTGTACCAGAAGAAACGAATCGACGTATTGTTGATCATACCGCAGATATAAACCTAACTTACAGCTCGATTGCGCGAGATTACTTACTTGCGGAAGGTCTACCAGCTGATCGTGTGATCAAAACAGGCAGTCCAATGTTTGAGGTATTAAATCACTATATGCCTCAGATCGAAAGCTCTGATGTGCTAGCTCGTTTAAAACTTGAAAAAGGGCAGTTTTTTGTGGTGAGTGCTCACCGTGAAGAAAATGTAGATTCTCCGAAACAGCTAGCGAAGCTTGCCGAAACGCTAAATACTGTTGCAGAGCATTATGATTTACCAGTGATAGTTTCAACACACCCTCGAACTCGTAACCGCATTGAAGCTCAAGGCATTAAATTTCATCATAACATTCAATTACTCAAGCCATTGGGCTTCCATGACTACAACCACCTTCAGAAGAATGCCAAAGTGGTTCTTTCAGACAGTGGTACGATTAATGAAGAATCCTCTATCATGAACTTCCCTGCACTAAACTTGCGTGAAGCACATGAGCGCCCAGAGGGAATGGAAGAAGCTTCAGTCATGATGGTAGGTCTAGGTGTAAACCGTGTAATGCAGGCTCTACAAGTATTAGATACTCAACCAAGTGGCAATGAGCGTCTATTACGTCCCGTATACGATTACAGCATGCCGAATGTGTCTGACAAGATGGTCAGAATCATTCACTCGTATACTGATTACGTTAAGCGAGTTGTTTGGAAAGAGTATTAATTGAATTGACTCGTGAGGTTAACTCACGAGTTACAAGATAGAGTCATATATGAAAATTCTTTTGTTAACTCAATGGTTTGATCCAGAACCTACCTTTAAAGGTCTTCTTTTTGCTCAAGCTCTCCGTGATGAGGGGCATGAGGTTGAAGTTCTTACTGGCTTTCCGAATTATCCTGGCGGTAAAGTTTACGATGGCTATAAAATTAACTTTTACCAAAAAGAGGTTATGGATGGGATAACTATCCATCGAGCACCTTTGTATCCAAGCCACGATGGCTCTGCAGCTAAACGAATTTTAAATTATATGTCATTCGCGATTAGTACTTTTCTTGTAGGACTGATAAAAACTAGAAATATAGATGTTATTTATAGTTATCACCCTCCTTTGACAACATCATTGTCAGCTTGTTTGTTAGGGTTTTGTAAGAGGGTACCTTTTGTTGTTGATGTACAAGACTTATGGCCTGATACATTATCTGCAACTGGGATGATTAATAACAAGAGAGTTCTTAATATAGTCGGAAAAACTTGTGACTTCGTATATAAAAGAGCATCTAAAGTTGTCGTTTTATCACCTGGATTCAAAAAAAGAATAGTATCAAGAGGTGTACCTGTCGAAAAAATCGAAGTTATTTATAATTGGTGTAATGAACCTGCTTTAAATAAGTTTGAACAGGCAGACATTAAACTACCAGAAGATGGAAATTTAAACCTATTGTTTGCTGGCAACCTTGGTTTTGCTCAAGGGCTTCCTTCTATTATTCAGGCGGCAGAGATATTGGACCACCAAAATATTAACGTGAATATTGTATTTCTCGGTGACGGGGTCGCTAAACAGGCGGCAATCGAGACTGTTGAAGATCTAAAATTAAGCAACGTATATTTTTTGCCAAGAGTTTCTATGCAACAAGTTGGGTCATTACTTTCTAGTGCGGATATGCTTCTTGTTCATTTAAATAAAAATGAATTATTCGAGATTACAGTGCCATCAAGAACTCAAGCAAACATGGCAATGGGTAAGCCAATCGTTATGGGCGTTTCCGGTGATGCTTCCGACTTGATAACTAAAGCAGGAGCAGGAGTCACGTGTCAACCAGATAACCCAGAATCATTGGCTGATGCTATATCACACCTATGTTGTTTGTCAGATACAGAGCGGTTGCAACTTGGGAATGCAGGAAAAGATTACTATGAGCAGCATTTGTCACTTAAACAGGGTGTTTCTAAGTTTATTTCAATTTTTGAGGAAGTTCGATGAAAAGGTTGTTTGATTTTTGTGCTTCACTTACCGCGCTTGTTATCTTCTCTCCCATCATAGCTTTGGTTGCATGGAAGATTAGAAAAAATCTAGGCTCACCTGTTCTTTTTAAACAAACACGCCCAGGGTTGCAGGGTAAGTCTTTTCAGATGGTTAAATTTCGCTCAATGAAAGATGCCGTAGATTCGCAAGGTAATGTTCTCCCGGATTCGGAACGACTAACTCCGTTTGGTGAAAAACTACGGTCCTCAAGCTTGGATGAATTACCCGGCTTATGGAATGTGGTTAAGGGTGAAATGAGTCTAGTGGGGCCAAGGCCTCTTTTGATGCAGTACTTACCATTGTATAATGCTCGCCAAGCTAAACGGCATAATGTTCGACCTGGGATCACTGGTTGGGCTCAAGTTAATGGTCGCAACGCGATTAGTTGGGAACAGAAGTTTGAGTATGATGTTTGGTATGTTATGAACCAATCTTTTTTTCTTGATATTAAAATATTATTTTTGACTGTTAAAAAAGTGTTTATTCGAGAAGGTATCAACCAGGATGGTGAGGCTACCATGGAGGCTTTTAAGGGAAATGAACGAGACGAATGACTTGGTACAGAAAGTTGTTGTTGTTGGGGCTGGTGGATTAGGGCGAGAGCTTTATTCTTATTTACGATTAGAACCCACAAAATATGATGTTATTGGTTTTATTGATGATAACATCAACGCACTTGATGGCTACAAATATCCTGTTGGAGTAATAGGCAAAATTTCAACATATAAGCGAGAAAAAGGAGTGAAGTTGTTAAATGCGATTATGTCACCTGTGACAAAAGAAAAAATCGTAACTCAACTTAAAAGTCGAAATCATACCTTCATCTCGTATGTATCCCCTGAAAGTATAATTGGATGTAATGTTACTCTTGGTGAAGGGTGCATTATCACCCCTAGTTGTATAGTTACGGCTGATGTATCTATAGGAGACTTTTTTTTTATGAATACGGGATCCACACTGGGGCATGATGTTAGTATTGAAGGTTTCGTTTCTATAAATGGAAAAGTGGAAATTTGCGGCAATGTGTCGATTGGTAGCTTTTGCTTGATCGGCGGTAGAGCTATTATATTACCAGGAAAGAAAATTGTTGCGGGAACTATAGTTGGTGCTGGAAGTGTGGTCGTTGGTAACATTCGTAAGCCTATGACAGTATTTGGTAATCCGGCTAAAAGGGTATAATCATGGCAAATTCAAAGTTTAACAATGGAAAAATAACTGGTGTAGTTACCGTTGTACCACAAGATGTGCGTTGTATTGATGACGAAGTACACTTGTACGGTGGTAATGAAAAGCAAATCGCTCGAATTAAACGAGCAATTGGTCTGGATAAACGCCATGTGACAGATGAATCAATAACGACACTTGACCTTTGCGTCGACGCTGCTGAAAAGCTCATTAGTGGCATTGACATCGATAAGAAAGATATTGATGGTTTAATTTTTGTAACACAAACGCCTGACTATCTGCAACCCTCAAATGCTGCAATAGCTCATGGGGTTTTAGGGTTATCAACTGACGCGGCTTCATTTGATATCGGATTAGGTTGCTCTGGATATGTTTATGGTTTGTGGATGGCGCATATGATGGTTGCGTCACAAACATGTAAAAGAGTCTTACTTTTGGCTGGCGATACGTTAAGTAAGTGCGTAAACCCAAGGGACCGAGCAACTGCCCCACTGTTTGGAGATGCTGGTACTGCAACTTTGATCGAATATACCGAAGCAGATGTTGAAAGCTATTTTAGTTTACATACAAATGGTGCTGGATATCAGCATATATTACAACCAGCAGGTGGCTTTCGAAAACCAAGTTCACTTGAAACCGCCGTTGAAAAAATTGATGAAGAAGGTAATTATCGCTCTGAAAATGATTTAGCAATGAATGGTGGGGAGGTGTTTAATTTCTCTATTAAAACAGAACCACCTGCAATAAAAGAAATATTAGAATTTGCTAGACAAGACATAAACGATGTGGATTACGTTGTATTCCATCAAGCTAATAAATATATCATTACTAACATTGCAAAGCGTTTAAAATTGCCAATGGACAAGGTTCCTTGTGAGACCGTAAGTAAGTATGGCAATCAAAGTAGTGCATCGATTCCATGTACAATCAATGATGCAATTGGACGGAATTTAAGCATAAGTGATAAACGCTTGATTCTTTCAGGGTTTGGTGTCGGCTTATCATGGGCAAGTGCAATAGTAAATTTATCGGGCATATATAGCCCGCCAGTTTTAATATATCAACCAAAGGAAATAAAATGAACAAGCAACAGTTTCTTGAAGAGCTAACAGATATAATGCAGCTAGACGACACAATAGCTGAAGCTGCTGTGTTGGCAGAACTCCCTGAGTGGGATTCAATGGCATATTTGGGAGTCATTTCATTTTTTGATATGGAGTTTTCAATTGATGTATCTGTCGAAGATTTAAAGAAAATTGAAACCGTTGAACAACTCATTAAATCTTATGGACAAAAAATTGAGGCTTAAATGACATGGGAAAGCTCTATTTAGTTACTGGAGTTAGTTCTGGTATAGGCTTTGCCACAGCTGAGTTGTTGTTAGCGAATAATCATAGTGTTGTTGGCGTTTCTCGCAAGTGCTCTGATAAAGTAAAAAGCTTGCAAGAATCTTATCCAGAAAAATTTGTTTTTGAAGCAAAGGATTTGACGGTAGATTTGGATAAATTACCTCGTTGGGTTTTGAACTTGAGTAAAGCTCATGGTCGTTTTTCTGGCTTCGTACATGCAGCGGGTGTATTACAAGTTTTACCTTTGCGATTTGTAACGCACCAAAAAATGCTAGAGGTATTTACGTTAAATCTATTTTCTGCCTTAGAAATAGCTAAAGGAATTACAGATAAGAGAGCTTGTACTGAAGGCGATAAATCGGTGGTGTTTATATCTTCAATTGCAGCGACAACAGGATCAACTGGAATTGTCAATTACAGCTCATCAAAAGCGGCCCTAAATGGAGCGATGAGATCCTTAGCAAAAGAAGTATCACCTGAGAGGGTTCGAGTTAACTCGATCATCTGTGGGACAGTTAAGACGGAGCTAATTGACGCTCATTCTGATGTGTACACTGATGAGTATTTAGAAAGAATGGAAGGCACGTATCCTCTCGGGCTTGGCAAAGCAACTGATGTTGCAAATGGAGTTGTTTTTTTATTATCAGATAATTCAAAATGGATAACTGGTACTGAGTTAGTTATCGATGGTGGAATGAGTTTAGGGGTACATGAATGAATAAGGTTACAGAACTTGTATTAGATACGGTTAAAGAAGTTGGTGAAGATCAAGACATTGGTGCTTTAATTGAAGCAACAGAAGAGACGCGTTTGTTTGGTGAAAACCTTGATAGTATGGGAGTTGTATTTCTAGTTACTGATCTAGAAGCTGCAATATCTGATGAGTTTGATGTTGACTTGACACTTGCGGATGAAAGAGCTATGAGTCAAAAAACATCACCTTTTCGAACAGTAAAGACTTTATCTAAATATGTTGAATTGTTAATTGCTGAACATCAGGAAGATTAGTTATGAGATCGCAAAATTATATTATTACAGGTACTCGTAAAGGCTTAGGTAAAGAGTTGGCCGAGTACTATTTAAATCAAGGGCACAAGGTTGCTGGTTGTAGTCGAGGAAAATCAAGCATAAGTCATGAAAACTACCTGCACTTTGAACTTGATGTTGCTGATGAAAAAGCAGTAATAAAAATGATTAGGCGAGTTAAAAAAGATTTCGGCTCTATTGATGTATTGTTGAATAATGCAGGTATCGCGGCAATGAACCACTTGCTAACATCCCCATACAACAACGCTAAAAATGTATTTTCAACAAATTTCTTTGGCACCTTTTTGTTAACGCGAGAGGTGTCAAAAGTAATGATGAGACTTAAAAGAGGGTCAATTGTTAATTATACGACAGTTGCAGTTCCTTTAGATTTAGCGGGTGAGGCCGTATATGCTGCCAGCAAAGCTGCAGTTGAAAGCTTTACGCGAACTTCTGCAAAAGAGCTCGGTGAGTTTGGTATTCGAGTAAATGCTGTTGGCCCGACACCTGTTTACACTGACTTGGTTAGGAATATACCGAAAAATAAACTTGATGAGCTTCTTGAACAGCAAATTATTCATCGTTTTGGTGAAACAGAAGATGTAAGAAATGTTATAGACTTTTTTAATAAAGAAGAAAGTAACTTTATTACAGGTCAAATTATTTATCTTGGTGGAGTAATGAAATAATGTCTTGGATGATCGAACACTTAGCTGCGCTTAATACCAAATATGCGATTGTAGATAGCTACGGTGAGTTCTCATACGCTGAGCTGTCAAAGCAGACTGAGACATTTTATCAGGAAATATGTAGTGACATTGAGCCTGGCCAAGTAGTTGTTTTGTTGTCAGATTATAACTACTACTCTATAGCATTACTATTAGCGCTCTTAAAGCATAAGGCAATTATTGTCCCGATTGTTTCAAATAATGAGGATGAGATTGCTGCTCGTATCAAAGTGGCAAATTGCGACTGGTTGTTACATTTAAACAAAGATAAGTATCAGTTAAGTAAGCCTGAAGCTAGCTTGGAAAAACACCAGCTTGTTGTTGATCTAATTGAGAAAATGCATTCTGGACTAATTCTATTTAGTAGTGGTAGTACTGGTGAGCCTAAAGCAATGATCCATGACTTTGATCATTTGGTTAATAGTTTTCAAGGTAAAAAAAACAAGAATTTGAATATGCTGGTCTTCTTGATGTTTGACCACATTGGCGGCTTAAATACTTTATTAAATACACTAGCCATGGGGGCTAGAGTCGTACTTCCTGCGAATCGTAACCCTGACTATATTGGCAGTTTGATCGAAAAATATAAAGTAAATGTATTACCTTCAACACCGACTTTTTTAAATATGCTTTTAATGGCTAAAGCCAATGAAAAGTATAACCTTAAAAGTTTAAAAATGGTTACATATGGCACTGAAACAATGCCTGAAAGTGTTCTCCTTAAGTTAAAAGAAGCGTTTCCTCGTGCTCGTTTGATGCAAACCTTTGGTACTAGTGAAACTGGTATAGCACAAACAACTAGTAAGTCATCAGATAGTTTAGAGATGAAACTTGATGATCCAAACACTGAATACAAAATAGTAAATAGTGAGTTGTGGTTGAGAAGTAAAACACAAGTTTTAGGGTATCTTAATGCTGATATGAGCAGTTTCACTGAAGATGGGTGGTTCCAAACCGGTGATTTAGTTGAACAGTCTGAAGGCGGTTACATAAAAATTGTTGGTCGCAGCAAAGAAGTGATAAATGTAGGTGGCGAAAAAGTATTACCAAATGAAGTTGAGTCAGTCATCCTTGAACTAGATATCGTAGATGATTGTATGGTGTATAGCGAAAAAAATGCAATTACAGGTCAGATGGTTGCAGTGCAACTAGTGCTGCATGAAAATGTAAGTGAGAAGGATGCAAAAAAACTTATCCGAAACCACTGCAGAGCAAGGCTTGATAAATACAAAGTTCCCGCTCGCTTCAAGTTTTCAGAGAAAACGAATTTTGGCGATAGGTTTAAAAAATTAAGGCTTAAAAATGCTTAATACCAAATTTTCTCCATGGCCTTCGTTTACTCAACAGGAAGCGGATGCCGTAAGCCAAGTTGTACTTTCAAATAAAGTAAACTATTGGACTGGTAGTGAATGTCGCGAATTCGAAAAAGAGTTTGCTGCATGGGTCGATTGTGATTACGCAGTTGCTCTTGCCAATGGCACATTAGCTTTAGATGTTGCACTAAAAGCGTTGGGTGTAACTACTGGGGACGAGGTGATTACGACTCCTCGTACTTTTTTAGCTTCTGCATCCTCAATCGTGACAGCTGGCGCATCACCAGTATTTGCCGATGTAGATCTAAATAGTCAAGCGATCACCGCAGAATCAATTGAAGCGGTACTTACTGAAGAAACTAAAGCAGTGATAGTGGTTCACCTTGCTGGTATGCCAGCTGAAATGGATGCCATCATGGCGTTATCGGCTAAGCATGGATTTTATGTCATCGAGGATTGTGCTCAGGCACATGGTGCGAAATATAAAGGGCGTAGCGTAGGGACTATTGGTCATATTGGTGCTTGGTCATTCTGCCAAGATAAAATTATGACTACGGGTGGTGAAGGTGGCATGGTAACGACTAACAATAAGGAACTGTGGTCGTTTATGTGGTCTTACAAAGATCATGGTAAAAACTATGATTCGATTTATAACAAAGAACACCCCCCGGGCTTTCGTTGGTTACATGATAGTTTTGGAACCAATTGGCGCATGACTGAGATGCAAGCCGTCATTGGGCGTATTCAGCTGACTTACATGCAAGATTGGACAAAAAAACGCCAAGCCAATGGTAAAGCTATTGATGACGCGGTTTCAGACTTGATTGTTGTTCGTCGTGTTATCGTGCCAGAATACAGTGAACACGCTGAATATAAGCATTATTTGTTTATCGAGCCAGAACATTTAGCCGAAGGTTGGACTCGTGATAAGATCGTCGATGCGATTAATGCGCAAGGTGTACCTGCTTTTCAGGGGAGTTGCTCTGAGGTGTATTTAGAAAAAGCATTTGACAACACGTTGTTGCGCCCCACCACTCGACTTAGTAGTGCGGTTGAATTAGGCGAGACCAGTTTAATGTTTTTGGTTCATCCAACTTTAACTCAGTTAGAAGTTAATGAAACTTGTCGCGTGTTACGTAAAGTTCTTTTTGAAGCTCAGAATTGAATTGATACATAAATATTTAGACTCAGACTAAGATTTTTTATTAAAACGTCAGTACAATGCTGACGTTTTGTTTTTATAAGTGGTTAATATGGCTAGGCTTAATTATATTTGGAATCTTTCTCGTTTCAATAAGCGAATGATTAGTATTTTTATTGATACACTCTTTGTTGTAGCGTCGTTTTATGCAGCATATTGGACTCGAATTGGTCATATTAAGCCTTTAAATGATGTTCTTAATCAATATGTCTTAATTGGTACGTTGCTAATCACATTGCTTACATTTAGTAAGTTAGGCTTGTATCGCGCCGTTCTGCGTTATCTTACTTTCCATGCATTAGCTGTCGTTAGTATTGGTACTTTAGTTTCCGCGACAACAGTAGCATTTCTTGCATTTTATTTGGATGCATCTGTACCTCGCTCTGTTCCCATCATTTATGGAACTTTCCTTTGTCTACTTTGCGGTGGTTCCCGACTAATTGTGCGTGTACTAGTTGCACAAGCTAATAGTAAAGGCCGTAAAAAAGTCTTAATTTATGGAGCAGGGTCTGCAGGGCGCCAGCTAGCATTAGCATTAAGAACGTCTGAAACTCATAAGGTCGTCGGCTTCATTGATGAAGACAAAACATTAGAGAACACGATCATTATGGGGCTGCGTGTTTTCGATATTAGTGAATCTGAGCCTGTACTTAACAAACATAGTGTAGAGCAGATATTGCTTGCTATTCCTAGTGCTTCTCGGTCAAGGCGCAAGCAGATCTTAGACTCGTTGTTTCATCTACCAGCTGAAGTTCTTACCGTTCCTGATATGAAAGATATTGTCGAAGGTAACGCGAGTATTGATGAGTTAAAAGACGTACCAATCGAAGATCTATTAGGTCGAGACCCCGTAGCACCTCAACAGTCATTAATGGAAGCCAATATCAAAGGAAAAGTGGTAATGGTTACAGGGGCTGGAGGGTCGATTGGTTCAGAGCTTTGTCGTCAGATAATCAAGCAAAAGCCAACTACCTTATTGTTGTTTGAGTTATCTGAGTTTGGTTTATACCAAATTGACCGTGAACTATCGCTATTGGTGGAAGAACTTAGCCTCGATGTGGATATCATTCCACTACTTGGTTCTGTGCAGCGTGTTAATCGTTTAGCTACTGTGATGAAAAGCTTTAATGTTCAAACGGTGTATCATGCCGCGGCTTATAAACATGTCCCTTTAGTCGAGTATAATGTGGTCGAGGGTGTGCGTAATAACGTCTTCGGTACTTACTATACAGCTAAGGCTGCTATTGAAGCGAATGTTGAATCGTTTGTTCTTATCTCAACAGATAAAGCTGTTAGGCCCACAAATGTTATGGGGACAACTAAACGTGTGGCTGAACTCGGACTTCAAGCTTTAGCCCAACAAGAAAAAACTAAACAGAACGGAACGCGTTTTTGTATGGTGCGCTTTGGTAATGTTTTAGGGTCTTCTGGTTCTGTAATTCCTTTATTTAAAAGACAGATTACTCAAGGCGGGCCGATTACTGTTACCCACCCAGATATAATCCGTTACTTCATGACTATTCCCGAAGCAGCCCAGCTAGTGATACAAGCTGGGGCCATGGGCAAAGGTGGTGACGTATTTGTACTTGACATGGGGGAGCCTGTTAAAATCACCGATTTAGCTACAAACCTTGTTAACTTATCTGGATTAGAAGTTAAAGATGCTCAACATCCTTACGGGGATATTGAAATATTATTCTCTGGTTTGCGACCTGGTGAAAAGTTGTATGAAGAGCTATTAATTGGCGACAACGTCGCTCAAACAGCCCACGAGCGGATAATGACTGCCAATGAGTCATTTTTACCGATTGATGAATATAAACAATTGATGGATGATTTAGATGCAGCGTGTCATAACTTTGAGCATGAAAAAATTCGTCAGCTTTTATTGAGTTCTCCAGCAGAGTTTTCCCCTACTGATGGTATCGGTGACCTAGTTTGGTTGCGTAACAATAAGTAATCCCAATACAATTTATAAGGTATTGCTTATGATTTACTTATTTACTTGATTGTGGTTATTATCTATCATGATCAATCAGTTGTTTAAGCTGAGCAACTGATTGAGGGTATAAAACTTACCCTCTACATATAAACGTTTATATTAATGGAAATCATTATGAAAAAGATGGCTCTAGCAGCTGCATTAGCAGTTAGCTTCTCAGGTGCTGCATTTGCAGCTGAAGAAACAGCAGCAGCTGGTTCAAGTACTGGCACAGCTGCAGGCACTGGTGCATCTGCAGCAGCAGCTGGCACAGCAACAACAGTTGCAGTAGCGACAGCAGCAGTAGCAGCAGCGGCAGCAGTAGCGGTTGCTTCTAACGAAAGCGGTGCAACGACTACAACAACTACTCGATAATTTTTGAGTAATACATGTTTTAGTTAATGTATGTTTAAAACCATTTTATGTGAAAGCATAAAGTGGTTTTTTTATATCTAATTGATTAATTTTCCATATTGGACATCAGCAACCAGATTGCTAGGAAGCAGAACTCGTCATGCTTAAACCTCTAATCATATCTCTTGGTCTTTTTCTTGCTGGTTGTTCTCAGCAGTTTCAAGACGTTAACTCTACTTTTGATGAAGCCTTTTTTGGAAGCTCTGATGTTGAGCTATCAAAGGGATACATTCAAACCTTACCTTATTCCAGCATTTATGCAGAAGTGAATGATCAAGGTAAAATCTTCATGGTCTTAGCGTACGTTGGTGAAAACCCGCAAACGGGCGCAGAGCAGTTAAAGTGGATGTCTTCTGACAAAGCGATGATCGTCACTGAAAATGGACGTGTCGTACAAACACTATTGCTTCCTTACGAAAACCTTTCTGGTTTGGCATTCCAACCATTAAATACGTTCTCTTCTGGAAACAACTCGTCAGCCGATTCTTCTTCTGCGTTTGATGTGTCTGCCAACCCCGGAGCTCAAAAATGGCAAGCGGTGTACGACTGGCAACCTAATTATCGATTCGACTATAAAGCGAACATCACCCGAACGTATGCGGGAAATGAAACGATCGAAACACCGTTAGCGTCTATCGATACTAAGAAGTTCCAAGAAAAAATTAACTTCCCAATGTTAGAGCAAGACATCACCAACGAATATTGGGTCGACAGTAAAGGCAAAGTGGTCAAAACCATACAGTATTTAGGCCCTGATATGACAAGGCTTGAGTTAACCGTCCTTAAGCATTATCAAAGTAATTAACGAACAGGGTAATGAACTAAAATGATGAATTATATGAGTCACGCATCAAAAATGACGGGACGTCGGTTGCCATTGGTGAGAACTTTATTAACGGTGAGAGCTCTGTTAATGATGAGAAACTTGTTAGCTTTGAGCGTGCTGTTCTCTCTGTGTACTGTTAGCTACGCTTCTGCCGCATCTAACGTTGTTACGCCTTCGGTTAAGACAACAATTGAGCTTCCTCTTCAAGGTGTGACGCTTGAGTATAAAGCTAACGTTAGATTGCTTCAGGTGTTAGACGACGCTAACGCTAGCTCTAAAGAAAATGCTAGCGGCAGTATTGGTTACTTCCCCCTTTCGGCTCAACTGTTTGATAAAACCAATACTCAAGCTAATGAATCTAATAAAGCTACTGAAGTTAACCAAGCGACTGAAGCTAACAAAACTATCGAAGCCAAAAAGCGCAATGTATTTAACCAACTTGATGCTTTCTTGGTAGAAGAACCAGAAGCAAAACTGGTAAAGCAACAGTTAGCCTCTTTCCAATACCTCAATCGAGTTTTTATTGAGTTAGACCGCAATGTGGTTATCTCTCAATCAGATAAGAATCCACTGCTTGTTTCAAGTTCCCATACTAACAAGCCGTCAGCCAGTCAAGCTCAAGCCTTTTCTCTGTACTTACCACAACGACCAACATCTATTCAGTTGATGGGGGCAATGAAAGAGTCGGTAACAATGAATCTGATTGAGCATGGCACGTTGAATGATTATCTCGATGCATTGCCGAACGGCTTTATTGGTGAATCCGCAGATAAAAGCGTGGCGTATGTTGTTCAGCCAGATGGCGTGGTACAAACCATTCAATACGCTTACTGGAACGAACAGCCGGTTTACCTAGCACCAGGTGCCATCGTATTTATGGCGTTTTACTCTTTGCCATCAGAATACTCAACGTTGAACCAAGATATCGTCGATTTGCTACGTCATAAGGTTGGCCTGTAATGCTGAAACAGAAATCATTCCCTCTATCGGCAGTGTGCACAGCGGTTACCTGTGCTTTGTTAATGACCAGTAGTACCTTTGTATTTGCAGACACGGTTCGTGGTGAAAGGCTTAACGCAGAAACAACCATTGATTCCTCTTCGATCAGAGCAGAGAAATCATCATTTGACGACACAGAGTACAGAACATCACAAATGAACTTTGGTGGTGTTGGCTTGATGCAAATGCCAACAGGCCGAATGGCAACAGAAGGCGAGTTTAATTTTAGTGCTTCGTTTAACAATGAATACCATTTTTATAACGTGAGCCTACAGGTGATGCCTTGGCTTGAAACCACCATTCGTTACACACAAGTACAAGATCTGCTTTATAGCGGAGGCGCGGACCAAGATTGTTCTCAAAACTCATTCAGTGGCTGTACTAAATACACCGATAAAGGCATCGACTTTAAACTGCGTTTAATCGAAGAAGGGTACTACTTACCGGAAGTGTCGGTAGGCGTGCGTGACTTCGGTGGTACCGGTCTGTTTGATGGCGAATTTGTCGCGGCAACTAAACGCTTTGGCCCTGTTGATTTTACCTTGGGCATGGCTTGGGGATACATGGGCACCAGTGGCAACTTCACCAACCCATTGTGTAAAGCCAGTGACAAGTATTGTGAACGCCCGTCTGATTTTAAAGGCAATGGCGGCAGTGTTGACTTTGAACGCTGGTTTAAAGGTGATGCGGCGATTTATGGCGGCTTTGAATACCAAACCCCGTATAAGCCGCTAACCTTGAAGCTTGAATACGATGGCAATGATTACTCTCAAGACTTCCCGGTTGTGCGCGGTGGTGTCGACATGACACAACACACGCCATGGAACGTCGGCGCTGTGTACCGTTTCACTGATTGGGGTTCGGCTAAAGTGAGCTATGAGCGAGGTGATACGCTAACCCTTGGTTTCGATCTCTCTACCAACTTCAATGAAATGTATTCTGTGTGGCGAGATACCGAAACAGCAGAATTGCGCCCAAGCGATGTCGAGACGGTTGACGATATTGACATGGCGGCCCTTGCAGAAGAACTTGAAACCGTCGCGGGCTATGAACAAGCACAAATCTTGGTCGACGATAACAGTATTGTGCTAAAGGGCACTCAGGTTAAATACCGAGACAGAGACATCGCCCTTGAACGCGGTGCGACCGTGATTGCCAATGCGGTACCGAGTTACATCGATACCTATAAAATCATCGAAAACGATAAATCATTGGAACTCACCGAGACAACGGTAGATGCACAAGCATTCAAAGCGGCGGCGAACAATCATTACCTTAATGCTCAAACCAGTGACGCAACAAACACTCACGACCTAGAGCGTAAGAAATCCGTGATTTATCACGATGGGCGAGAGCGATTCGATGTGTCGATTTCACCAAACCTCGCTCAATCGTTTGGTTCGGCTGAAAACTTCTACTTGTACAGTTTGGGCTTATACACCAACGCTTCGTTCTGGGCGTTAAACAATGTCGAACTGTCGGGCTCGCTTTACGTCAACTTAATTGATAACTACGACAAGTTTAATTACGAAATTCCATCAGACGGCACCGACCAAACGCCAAGAGTAAGAACATTGTTCCGCTCTTATGTTGACGATCCGGTTCGTTTAGATCGTTTACAACTGACTTGGTTTGAAGACTACGACAGCGGTGTCTACACCCAAGCTTACGGTGGTTACCTAGAGAGCATGTTTGCTGGCGTAGGTGGCGAAATCCTGTATCGACCATTCAACCAAAACTGGGCGATTGGCGCAGATATGACGGCGATCAGCCAGCGAGATCCTGAGAGTTGGTTCGGCACGTTTGATGAAGAGATCCAAATCAACCCAGACGACAGCAGCCGAACGTATAAAGTGATCGATAAAGGCACGACTGGTTTCATTACCGGTTACTACACACCACAATGGGACTTCTTGAGCGATACCTTACTGAAAGTCGGCGTGGGTAAATTCCTAGCGGGTGATATCGGTACTCGTGTCGATTTCTCTAAGCAGTTCAAGAGCGGCGTGATTGCCGGTGCGTTTGTCAGCTTAACCGACATGACAACTGAAGAGTACGGTGAAGGCAGCTACACCAAAGGCTTCTATGTATCGATTCCGTTTGATCTCGTTACCGTGAAACCAAGCTCAAGCCGCGCTGGCTTTACCTGGTTACCGATCACGCGTGATGGCGGACAAGTGCTGAATAAGCAATACAACTTGTTCGATCAAACCGATGCGCGCTCACCTTGGTTCCAAAGACCAAGTAGCGTTAAATAGATCGAAAGCAGATGCGGGTAACGAGTAGGCGGGATACGAAGAGCAGGGGAAAAGCAGTATCGAATAATCGAGATTTGAACCTGCTCTTATCTCTTCGTTTACTCGTATCTCGCTACTCTCATCTGCTTATTAGCTTTTCGCATCTCGTTTACTCGCATCCCGCATCTGCTCTTTAACCATTCAACTAGGTTGATAATAAACACAGATTGTGGATAATGCTTACGCAATAAAATAACCGCGTGAAAGTACGCTCTTTGACACGGTTTACGACAAAAAACTTCTATCTCAATTCCAAATAGATAGAGGCACATTAACTACGCAGTGTGATGTCGCGGAATATCAAAGGGCGGTAGCGTTCCTATCTTTGATATTAAGATGGAAGCGAGGTCACGGTAATGGTTCTCCTTAACTCTCTTAAATACTGCGTAGCTGATAAAATTGTTTGTTCTAACTTCTTTGGGTGTCCTTTGGGATATCACGACACATTCCGTTTCTATGACTTGGTTAACATGAAGATTAATAAAAATCGTCTCCTTTTAGCGCTCCTTCCTGCATTGCTTGCAGGGTGTACTACTCCAGGAACTCACCTTTCTACTGGCAACAAGAATGTGATTCAGCCTTCAGAGGAACAGCAAGAATCTGATATCTCTGATGTGGTTAACCTTTACCCACTGACAGCGCAATCAGTATCGAGTTACCGAAATGAATCTTTATCGGTTTCCCAAGCCAACCCGACGCTAGATGTTGATATTGCAAAATACGAATACCAAGTGGGCGTCGGTGATATCTTAAACATCACCATTTGGGATCACCCAGAACTGACGATTCCGGCGGGCTCTTACCGTAGTAGTACCGAAGCGGGTAACTGGGTTCATGCTGACGGCACCATCTTTTACCCGTACATTGGTACCGTCGAAGTGGCCGGCAAAACCGTTCGCGAAGTGCGTACTGATATTGCAAATCGCTTAGCTAAATACATCGAAAGCCCTCAAGTTGATGTGAACGTAGCGGCTTTCCGATCTAAGAAAACCTACATTACTGGTGAAGTGTCTAGCCCTGGGCAGCAGCCAATCACTAATATCCCACTAACATTACTGGATGCTGTGAACCGTTCTGGCGGTTTGTCTGAAGATGCTGATTGGCGTAATGTTTCATTAACCCGCAATGGCGTGGAAGAGAACCTTTCTCTCTACGGTTTAATGCAACGTGGTGACCTAACGCAAAACCGCTTACTGCAAGCGGGTGATATTGTTCACGTACCTCGTAACGATAATCAGAAAGTATTCGTGATGGGTGAGGTGAACGATCCTCAACTACTCAAAATTGATCGCGTTGGGATGAGCCTAACCGAAGCACTCAGTAATGTCGGTGGTATCAACCAGCTGACTGCTGATGCAACCGGTGTGTTTGTGATCCGAACTTCAGATGATAAATCAGAACGCATGGCGGACATCTACCAACTGAATATGGAAGACGCATCAGCTTTAGTCATTGGTACCGAGTTTGATTTAAAGCCTTATGATATTGTTTACGTAACGGCAGCACCAATCAGCCGCTGGAACCGTGTCATTGGTCAGCTTGTACCGACCATTTCAGGCTTCAACAACCTAACCGAAGGTATGTTGCGCGTCCGTAATTGGTAATAACTGAATATTAATCATCAGGTTGCACTTAACGTGTAACCTGATTTTTTATGCTTATAAATACATTACAGTTTGCCGGTAAACTCAGTTTAAAAGCTTGTTTCGTTTATTAAATCATTTAGCTTATAGCTACGTTCAGCTTGATAAGCCCATTACAATTAGAAGTCAGTTATGTTTAATAAAATTTTAGTGGTCTGTGTAGGTAACATTTGTCGTTCCCCGACGGGAGAGCGCGTTCTTCAAAAATTGCTACCGAACAAAGAGGTAGCCTCTGCTGGCATCGCTGCTGAAAAAAGTCGTTTAATCGGCAAGCCTGCAGACGATACTGCAATCTTAATTGCCGCTGAAAATGGGGTCGATGTTGAAAACCATCAGTCTCAGCAAGTGACGCCACAGCTTTGTGCTCAGTATGACTTGATCTTGGTGATGGAGAAGGGCCATTTAGAAGCGCTGACTCAAATATCGCCAGAGGCGCGTGGTAAAACCATGCTATTTGGTCAGTGGATTGGCCAAAAAGACATTCCTGACCCTTACCGTCAAAGCCGTGAAGCCTTTGAACACGCTTATAAGCTGATTGACGAAGCCGCACAAGCGTGGGCAAAAAAACTGTAGGTTTAAAAATACAGCTTTTTAAATGTCATGCTCTACACGTAGGTGTGGCTAAACCACCAACAGAATCATATAGAAGAGAAGTACGCGGAGCGTATATATCGTCTCTTAAATAGCAATAATTTAGGAAGTAGCAAACAAATGACAACACAACCCTCTCAGCAATCGCATACAGATAACTCTGATGAGATAGATTTAGGAAAACTGCTTGGCATTCTGCTGGACGCTAAATGGCTAATCATGCTGACCACATTCGTTTTTGCTGTGTTTGGTATTGCGTTTGCTCTACTTTCAACGCCGATATACAAAGCCGATGCACTGATCCAAATTGAAGAGAAGAGCTCTGGCGGCATTTCTTCAATGGTCGGTGACATGGGCGAGTTGTTCTCTCAGGAATCTTCTGCCACGACAGAAGTGGAGATCATCAAATCTCGTATGATCTTGGGTGAAACGGTGGATAAGTTTAACTTAACTACTGTGACCTCACCTAACTATGCACCTATCGTAGGTAAAGGGTTTGCTCGCTTAACCGGCGACATCAACCACATCGCAGTGAGTCGTTTTACCTTGCCAAGCTATGCGAGCGATTACGCACACACTATTCAGATCGTTGATGCCGAACAGGGTACTTACCAATTGGTTCGTGACGATGAGCGCGTTATCTTAAAAGGCAAAGTGGGTGAGCTAGCCACCGCCGACGACTACAGCTTGTTCGTGGCAGGTTTCGAATCTCATAACGGTTTTGAATTCTCGATTGGCCAACGTAGCCGATTACAAGCGATCGAATGGTTGAAATCTTCTTTGTCTTTGGCTGAGCAAGGAAAGCAAACCGGTATTCTGAAGTTAAGTTTTGAAGGCGAAAACAAACAGCAGATTTCTGAGCTCCTTAACCACATAAGCCAGATCTACTTCTTACAAAATGTGAAGCGTAATTCAGCAGAAGCAGAGAAGAGCCTAGAGTTCTTAGAAAGCCACCTTCCGGGCATTAAATCTGAGCTAACTGGCTATGAAGACGTACTGAACAATTACCGTCAAAAGAACGAATCGATCGACTTAGGCTTAGAAGCACAATCAACCTTGAAGGTAATGGTAGCGCTTGAAGCGCAATTAAATGAACTGACGTTTAAAGAGAGTGAAATCAGCCAACGTTTCACTAAAGATCACCCAGCATACAAAGCCCTGCTTGATAAACGTAAAACGTTATTGGGAGAGAAAGATCGCTTAAACAAGCAAGTGCAAAAGCTGCCAAAAACACAGCGTGAAGTACTGCGTATGACACGTGACGTTGAAGTAAACCAACAGATCTACATCCAGTTATTAAACAAGGTTCAAGAGCTAAGCATCATTAAAGCGGGTACCGTTGGTAATGTTCGTATCTTAGATGACGCGCAGGCTTATTCTGGTGCCGTTAAACCGAAGAAGCCGCTGATTGTTGTATTAGCAACGTTGCTGGGTGGCATGTTAAGTGTCGCATTTGTATTGGTGAAAGCGGCGTTTCACCGTGGTGTTGAAAGCCCTGACCAAATTGAACAAATCGGCCTTCCGGTATACGCAGCGGTACCAAAATCAGATTTACAAATTGAGCTAACCAACCGCTTTAAATCGAAGAAACAACAAACCAAGGGCACTCAAGCACTGCTTGCTGAATCGAACCCTGCGGATCTTTCGGTTGAAGCACTGCGCGGCCTTCGTACCAGCTTGCACTTTGCGATGCTCGAAGCGAAAAATAACGTTTTGATGATCTCTGGCCCTGCACCGGGTATCGGTAAATCATTCATCTCGAACAACTTTGCTGCAGTAGCCGCAAAAACGGGTCAAAAGGTATTGTTGATTGATGCCGATATGCGTAAAGGTTACCTACAACAAAGCTTTGGTGTGAAATGGGACAATGGCCTTTCTGATGTATTGAGCAGCAAGCAAGAGTTTGCTCAATCCATTAAACCAACCCCAGTTGAAAACTTAGATATTCTTACTCGTGGCCAAGTGCCACCCAACCCATCAGAGTTGCTGATGCACCCACGCTTTGCAGAGCTAATGGAGTGGGCATCAAAAGAGTATGACTTGGTGATTGTTGATACCCCGCCAGTACTGGCGGTAACCGACCCAAGCATTGTCGGTGCCTTCGCTGGCACCACCTTGATGGTCGCGCGCTACGGTCAAAACACCATTAAAGAGATCGATGTGGCTCGTAACCGTTTTGAACAATCCGGTATCGAAGTGAAAGGCGTTATCTTCAACGCCATCGAGAAGAAAGCTTCAAGCTCATACGGCTACGGTTACTACAACTACACGTATTCGAGCGACAAGAAGTAAAGAAAGCTGTAACGAGATGCGAGTAACCGGGTAACGAAGAGCTGAAAGGCAGATACGAGATGAGAGTGGCGAGATACGAAAAGTGATATGGCCCCTAAAAAGTAGACACAGGGGTTTAGTTGATTAGTTCAAAGTCCATGGGACTCATTCCACCTAGAGTCCCATGTCTTCTTACTGGATTATAATAGGTATCGATATAAATTCGACTCTGCATCGTCATTTCTTGTCGTGAAAGCTGATCTAAGTTGTTCATCCACTCTGTCTTATATTGCGCAAAGAAGCTTTCGGAACAAGCGTTGTCCCAACAGTTTCCTTTTCTCGACATGCTGACTTTAATCTTTCGTTTACGGTGCCAACGGATCGTCTCCAACGCTCGATACTGTATACCTTGATCGGAGTGAAACAAAAGCTCGTGACCTAAGGGCTGCCTTTGTTCCCAAGCCTTATTCAGGCTTCTTAGCACTAACTTTGCGTTATTAATGCGACTTGTCGATCAACCAATCACTTTGCGTGAAAACAAATCTAAGACGACGCACAGGTATTGCCAACCATCAGTACAGCGCACCTGAGTTATATCTGACACCCAAACTCGATCGGGTTTATCCACCTTAAATTGACGGGCAAGAATGTTATAGGCAGGTATAAGCGTATTTTGTCTTGGCGCTCGTCCATATCGCTTCTTGCTCGCGCAAGAGCTATAGCCCATATTCTGCAGAAGCCTCTGTACTCGCTTTTTATTACAAATAAAGCCGTTAGCGATTGCTGCTTCCCAAAGCTTTCGATAGCCTGGAATACAATACTGAGCTTTGCTTTCTCTCCTCAAGTAGTGACTTAAAGACTCATTGTCTGTCTCTCGCTTCGATGGTTTCCTTGTTAGCCACTTGTAATAACCCGCTTTAGAAACGCCCAACCATTGGCATAGTCGTATGACAGGAAGCTTCACACTGGCCTTCTTAAGGATATACTCGAACCTTATTCTTTTTGGCTGTCGAAGAAAGCCTTCGCTTCCTTTAAGAAATCATTCTCCACCTCTGCCATCTCAAGCTTCTTTTTCAATTGACGGATCTCTTCCTCCAGTTGTGCAACGGATTTTTCGGGGCCGTGGTTAGGTATTGGGAGGGAGTTAGTCTTTTTCGATGTCATTTGGCATCTCCATTTAGAAAGTAGCACCGGCGATATTCCTAAGGATAGTGCTACTGACTTAACGGTATCAGAAGAATCGAGAGATCGCTGAACAGCTTCTCGTTTAAATTCGTCTGTATATTGTCTTTGTGATTTTACTTTCATGACACTCAATGCTCTGTATTAAGTGTCTACTTTTATGGGGTCACATCAAAAGCGCCACTCGAATCCGCTCTTCATCTCTTCATCTCTTCGTTACTCGTTTACCCGCTACCCGCATCTATTCTTTTAAGCTCTTCGCATCCCGTTTACTTGTATCTTATCTCTTCACCTAATAGTAAAAAATAACGGCGTCATTCCCTACAGCGAGGCACGAGCGTGATAGGGAATCTCTTTTCGTCGTGGGTTCCAAACATGTAAATTGAGCGTGACATTGAGATTCCAGATATTTCGTCCCTCAATTCTGGAATGACGGAGTCTAATAGGGGGGCGAGTTCAGAAGTTATCCAATATCCATCTCTGTTTTCCGCTTTTCGCATCCCGTTTACCCGTTACTCGCATCTGCACTTCTACTTCTTTATAACTCCCCCCGTTAAATACAAACCAATCGCCGCTAACACTGGATAACCAAACGCTTCATTCGTCATTTCCCCCAACGGTTTCCAATCGTAACCGTGCATACAGCCCAGAATCACCATCACATGCAGTGCTACATAAGGGATGGTGAACAACAACACAATGTAGCGTTGTACCAACTTAAAAGGTTCATACGCTTTAAGCAGTGCCAGCTTGTGCTTCGCTTTTTCTTCATCAGTAAAAAACATCGCATCTCCTGTGTTGGTGAGTGCATCTAACCCCTTGCTAATAGAAGACTGGCTCCCGAATATTCTTCCGAACAATGTCATACTGCTCCTTGTTTGATTGATGGTTATATACCGCCTTTCTTGTCACTCCCGCTCTTAAGCCTTTCGAATCTCGCTACCCGTCACTCGCATCCGCTCTTCCTGCTTTTCGCATCTCGCTTACTCGAATCCCGCATCCCGCATCCCGCATCCCGCATCTGCTCTTAAGCTCTTAAAGCCATAACCGGACACGCCTTATTCACGCCCCAATCTTTATGCCCTTTAACATTCTCATCTGAAATCAAGAACTGCTCTTGCAGTGCAGCCGTCAAACCAAACAGCGCCTTACGCTGCGCAAGTGTGAAGCTGTCTTCTGGTTGCAGCTCAGCATTACAGCCACCGACCAAACAAATCCCAATATTGCCCTTGTTGTGTCCTTTCACATGCGCGCCGGTTTGCGATAGCGGCCTGCCAAGTTCGACGTCCCCATTGCGACGAATAACAAAGTGGTACCCCACATCGCGCCAGCCTTTCTTTTTATGCCATCGGCGAATCTCGGCTACGTCTACATCTTGCCTTGGTGGCGTGGCGCTGCAATGCACCGTAATAAATGAGAATGCCGGGCAATGAGGCAAACGGAGTAAAACCGAAACCAGACTGAAGGAATAGGGCGCGAGTGAAAAACAAGGCTCTAACGAAGGGCTTCGCTCTTCCGTGTCAGCCAGTTCTTGTGAATCAGCAGACGCTTTTAACGGCTGGTGTGGAACTCGATCAGTTGCTGGTGGAGTGTTTGACAAAATAAATCCTCGTGTTGTTGTAAATAGGCGATTAAAGACGTTGATAACGATTCTTTTAAATTAGGGTGCAGTGCGATGTGTTGTCGCAAACTGGTGGCTACGGTTTTGGCATAATCAGAGTGGTGGTTTACATAACGTAAATACATCACGTAATAACCCAGTGGTTGCCTGCGCCGTGTTCGGCTGATCATCCAACAAATATCCTCATAGCTGGGGGCGTCACCGCATTCATCCTCATTAAAATAATAACCTTCCATTTGGCTTTCTTTATAACCGCCGGCTTCATAGCTCAGTACTTGGCCAAACCCATCACTATCACTAAAAAATAACGGCTGGCGCGACTGAATTAGGGTGTTAGCACGGCACTCGATGCTCGCCATTCCGGGTTGGTACGCTGAAATAAAAAGAGAAACTATCGCCTTCATTAAGCACCTTATTGTTGCATGGGGAGGGCAATGTACTTCAACATTCTTGATTGGGGTTGGCGGGAATAGCGCGGAAACGGCGGAACACAAAAAAGTGAGAGGTGCTTCGAAAAGTTATTGCTCAATAAGGTTGATGTTGCATATCTATCCGAGGTGATTAACCAAACATCTTTTCTTACAACTTATCGCATAGGCCTTTCGCCCCTAAAGCGCCAAAAAGTGTTGTTAATGCCCTTTATATCAATGGATTTCTGTACGAATGATCATTTAACAAGGAGCGTTAACCATGTGTGTTTCTCTTATTCTTTCTTTTACCCCATTAAAAACCAGCTCGCCTATCAGCAAGTTGGTGTTATTAAAATTGGCCGATAACGCAGATGCGCGCGGCGTGTGTTTTCCTTCCCTAAATTACTTAGCGCAATATTGCGAAGTGTCGGTAAGAACCGTGAAACGACACGT
This sequence comes from Vibrio splendidus, assembly GCF_024347615.1. NCBI lineage: Bacteria > Pseudomonadati > Pseudomonadota > Gammaproteobacteria > Vibrionales > Vibrionaceae > Vibrio > Vibrio splendidus. The sequence goes on from NZ_AP025508.1 coordinate 215,917, forward strand.
TAACGAGCTCGAAAAACAAGGCTTTGTGAAGCGGATAAAGCGGTTTGATGATTCAGGGCGCCAGCGCAGCAATATATATCAGCTGCGCCTACCCAACGACAGCCACATTCAGCAGGCCGATTTAGACCAAGCAGCCAGAGCTCTAGACGTAAATGATCAAACCGACCTAGATAACGGCAATGTAGAACAAACAAGCTTACCGCCAGCCTCGCCAGAAAATGCACAGAAGACAGAGCGAGCAGAGAAAACAGATCATTCAGACACCCACCAGGGTGACTCAAGATCCAACACGGAGAGTGATCATCCTGCACACATAATCTTTCATAAAGAACATAAAACAGAGTTGAGTTTGAAAAACGGCATCTTGGATGACACCGATGTGCTTGATCCCCTAAGCGGTTCTGAAGAACATGAGATCTCGACACCTCAAGCCAACGCCACCAAACCAATAAGCCAAAAGAGTGAAGCTGTAATTCACCTGCTCACCAAAGAGGGCAGCGCGCCGATTTATCATGAGTTCACCACCATATTAGAACGCACCTACCCAAAGTTAGATGTGCTGCAAGAACTGCATGCCATGCAAGCGTGGCTGTACATCAACCCGGATAAGCGCAAGCCCTTCGAGCACATAGGCCACTTTGTGAATGGCTGGCTAAGAAGAAGCGCCCAAGCCAAAGCGAAGCGAGACTCATCGCCACTCTTTAAGCAAACAAGAGCGGCTAAACAAGCAAAAACGGTTAAGCAAACAAAAGCGGTGAAACCCTCAAAGAAAGCTCAATCGATAAAAGCCGTAGGAGCAATAAAAGTAGATGCGCCTACAGCTGCTTCAAACCAAGCGCAGCCTATCAAAAGCAATCAAGCCGAAAGCAAATCTCAAAACCCCACGCCCGTATCTCAAGCCCTCGCGGACTACAAAGCCAAAAGCACCACCAACCCGTTCGAAGCGCGCATCAAGGCCCTAGTTCAAGCTAAATCGCCCGGCACGGATTCTAAGCAGTGACCATTCGATTACTCACAGGCGAAGCGCTTGTTCGCACAGCCCAAAGCTATTGAAAACAAAGAGCTTAGGAAAACCAAAGGCTAGGGCAGACCAAACGCGAATACGGACAAAAAACGTCAAGATACAAAAGTAGAATTAGGGAGAGGGCAAATGGACTATATCAGCCTAAAAAAACTGACAACGGAAGAAAAAGCAACCATTTTAGAGAAAGAAATAGCGCGAGTAGAAGGGCGCATTGGCGAGTTCTTGAAACTGCTTGTTACCCATTACCCACAAGGGCTAACACGTACTGAGATTAAAGCGTTATTGGAGGTAAACAACAACCCAAGCTTCGTGTCGCTATACCGAAACGGCAATATTTTCATTGATATAGAAAAGCGCTATTGCGATGCAGCACAAGAAAACCGCTACCACATCGGCACTCAATACCTGCAAGACGTACAATGCTTCCGGTGGCTGAATGCGTGGTGAGTTGTTTGTCATGCCAGAGTCAATTTCAAACTGGTTAATATGCACTTACTTTGCTAGAATGCTCCGCATATTTAAAACCGTATGAAAACCGCATAAAGCGTACAAATTGTAATTATTGCCTTTAGGAGCCAAACCTAAGGGCGGTAGCGTACCCAAATTCGGATGGATGGCAAGCAGGAAAGGTTTGATTAGCCGTTTTTTGGCCTATTGGGGCGGTTTAAGAAAGTAAGCAAAATCTAGGTTTTATAAGGGATTGTCGAAAATAGATTGTCTCAAAATGAATAAAAAGTGTCTCAATGGCTTAACATTGCTGAGGTAATAATTCATAAAAAATCACTTCTTTAATTTCACCTGTCGGTTGGAAACTTCATAAAATGACTAAGAAAAAAATTCTTACGGTTTTTGGCACGCGTCCAGAAGCCATCAAAATGGCGCCTCTTGTCCATGCTCTAGCAGCTGATGAGCGCTTTGAAGCCAAGTGCTGTGTGACTGCTCAGCACCGTGAAATGCTTGACCAAGTATTAGAGCTATTTGAAATCACGCCAGACTACGATTTGAACTTAATGAAAGCCGGTCAAACGCTGAATGAAGTGACGGCGCGTATTTTGTTAGAGCTTAAACCAGTGCTAGAAGAGTTCAAACCTGATGTGGTTTTAGTGCACGGTGATACGGCAACGACGTTCGCGGCAAGCTTAGCGGCTTACTATGAGCAAATCGCAGTTGGTCATGTTGAAGCCGGCCTTCGTACGGGCAATATTTACTCTCCGTGGCCAGAAGAAGGTAACCGTCGTCTAACTGGCACGCTAACCAAATATCACTTTGCACCAACGCCAACGTCAAAAGAAAATCTGCTCAAAGAGAACTTTAATCCAGAAAATATTTCAGTAACGGGTAATACCGTCATTGATGCATTACTGATGGTTAAAGACAAGATTGATTCTGATAAAGATTTGAATGCAACGCTTTCTGCTCAGTTCCCGTTCTTAGACGCAAACAAAAAACTGATCCTGGTGACGGGCCATCGCCGTGAAAGCTTTGGTGGTGGTTTCGAGCGTATTTGTGAATCGCTAGCTATCACTGCAAAAGCACATCCAGATACGCAAATTCTTTATCCGATGCATCTAAATCCAAATGTGCGTGAACCAGTCAATCGTATTCTTGCTGACATTGACAATATTCATCTTATTGAGCCTCAGCAATACCTGCCATTTATCTACTTAATGAGTCGCGCGCACATTATCTTGACTGACTCTGGTGGTATTCAAGAAGAAGCGCCCTCTTTAGGCAAACCTGTATTAGTTATGCGAGATACAACCGAGCGACCAGAAGCCATTGAAGCGGGGACGGTTAAGTTAGTTGGAACTGACGTAAATACGATCACAACGAACTTACATACATTACTGATCGATAAATCTGCATATCAAGCGATGAGTTTTGCTCATAACCCTTACGGTGATGGCAAAGCGTGCCAAAGAATTTTAAACGAATTAGAAAGTTAAGAATTGGAATATAAATTATGTCATTTGAAACAATTTCAGTAGTAGGACTTGGTTACATTGGTTTGCCGACTGCTGCTATGTTTGCATCACGTAAGAAAAAAGTGATTGGTGTCGATGTCAATCAACATGCGGTTGATACCATCAATCGAGGTGAAATTCATATTGTAGAACCTGATCTCGATATGTTAGTAAGTGCTGCTGTACAGCAAGGCTTTTTAAAAGCCGTAACCACTCCAGAGTCTGCGGATGCTTTTTTGATCGCAGTACCGACACCATTTCTTCCTATCGAAAATGATGGTGATATTCCAAAACCTGACTTGCGCTATATTGAAGCAGCATCAAAAGCAATTGCGCCAGTACTCAAGAAAGGTGACTTAGTTATACTAGAGTCTACTTCACCAGTCGGTGCTACTGAGCAAATGGCTGAATGGTTAAGTGAAGCGCGTTCAGATTTAACGTTTCCTCAAACACACGGTGAAAGTGCAGATGTTAATGTTGCACATTGCCCAGAGCGCGTTTTACCAGGCTATGTTGTTACAGAGCTTGTACAAAATGACCGCGTAATTGGTGGTATGAGTAAGCGCTGCTCAGAACGCAGTGTTGAACTGTATAAAACCTTTGTGATGGGTGATTGTGTAATTACCAATGCACGCACTGCAGAAATGGCGAAGTTAACGGAAAACAGTTGCCGTGATGTACAGATTGCATTTGCTAATGAATTGTCGATGATTTGTGATGAGTTAGATATCGATGTATGGGAATTGATTTCTTTAGCAAACCGACACCCTCGTATTAATATTCTACAACCTGGACCTGGAGTTGGTGGGCATTGTATCGCAGTAGATCCTTGGTTTATTGTTTCAAAAACACCAGAGTTAGCTAAGTTAATAAAAACTGCGCGTGATGTTAATGATAAAAAGCCTGAATGGGTAATTGATAAAGTAAAAATTGCATTAGTTGAATTTTTACAAGCGAACCCATCTAAAACCGCAAAAGATGTCACTATTGCTTGTTATGGTTTAGCGTTTAAACCAGATATTGATGATTTGCGTGAAAGCCCAGCGTTAGATATTACTAAATCAATAGCAGCATTTCATACTGGGCAAGTACTGGCGATTGAACCAAATATTGAGTCAATTGAGTATGAAAATATCAAATTAGTGACTATTGATGAATCGTTATCAAAAACTGATATTCATGTGATGCTTGTAGATCATAAGCAGTTTAAGAAGATTAGGTTAAATGATTTTTTTGTGATTGACACGAAGGGTATCTGGTAATGAAAGTTTTAGTAACTGGCGGTGCTGGTTTTATCGGCTCTGCTGTTATCCGTCACATCATAAATAATACTTCTGACAGCGTGGTTAACGTTGATAAACTGACTTATGCAGGTAACTTAGAGTCTCTTGGTGAGGTGGATTCATCTGAACGTTATGCCTTTGAGCAAGTCGATATCTGTAATCGTACAGAATTAGATCGAGTGTTTAAAGAGCACAAACCAGATGCGGTCATGCACTTGGCGGCGGAGTCGCATGTAGATCGATCTATCACTGGACCTGCCGCGTTCATTGAAACGAATATTGTCGGCACTTATACGCTATTAGAAGCGACTCGTGAGTATTGGAATGCGCTTGAAGAAAGCGCGAAGGAAGAGTTTCGTTTTCACCATATCTCTACTGATGAAGTATATGGTGATCTCCCACATCCAGATGAAGCTCCAGAAGGCACAGCGCTGCCAATGTTCTTGGAGACTACATCGTATGAACCATCAAGCCCATACTCGGCGTCGAAAGCGTCGAGCGATCACCTCGTGCGAGCTTGGTTACGCACTTATGGCCTGCCAACAATAGTTACCAACTGTTCAAATAACTATGGTCCATACCATTTCCCAGAAAAACTGATCCCACTGGTTGTCCTTAATGCGCTTGAAGGCAAAGACCTGCCTATCTACGGAAAAGGTGATCAAATTCGTGATTGGCTATTTGTCGAAGACCATGCACGAGCGCTCTACAAAGTGGTGACTGAAGGTAAAGTGGGCGAGACCTACAATATCGGTGGACACAACGAGAAGAAAAACCTCGAAGTCGTGAACACGATTTGTAACATCCTAGATACGTTAGTACCGAAAGAGTCAGCGTATGCAGAGCAGATCACGTACGTTCAAGATCGTCCTGGTCACGACCGCCGTTACGCGATTGATTCGAGCAAAATGCAGCGTGAGCTAGACTGGACGCCCGAAGAGATATTTGAAACAGGTCTTCGTAAAACGGTGCAATGGTATTTAGATAACTCGGCATGGTGCCAAAACGTACAAGATGGTAGTTACCAACGTGAGCGTTTAGGTGTAGAAAAACTAGAATCAAAGGTTAAGAAATAATGAAAGGGATTGTATTAGCTGGAGGCTCAGGTACACGTTTATACCCATTAACTCGAGGTACATCTAAACAGATGTTACCAATCTACGATAAACCGATGATCTACTACCCAATATCGACACTAATGTTGGCGGGTATACGCAATATTTTAATTATTACCACTTCTGAAGATCAAGCTGGTTTTAAGCGTCTTTTAGGTGACGGTTCAGATTATGGCATTAACTTAGAATATAAAATACAACCAAGCCCTGATGGCTTAGCACAAGCGTTTATTATTGGTGAAGAGTTTATTGGGCAAGATGATGTCTGTTTAGTGCTGGGTGATAATATTTATTATGGTAAACATTTTAGTGAACAACTGCTTAATGCGAAGAATAAAGCGCAAGAAGGGTTAGCCACGGTATTTGGTTATCAGGTTAAAGATCCAGAGCGATTTGGTGTGGTTGAGTTTGATGAAAACTTTAAAGCTATTTCAATCGAAGAAAAACCCACTAAGCCTAAATCGAATTATGCTGTAACCGGGCTCTACTTCTACGATAATCGCGTAGTCGAATGGGCCAAGCAAGTTAAACCATCACATCGTGGCGAACTAGAAATTACTACGTTGAATGAGATGTACCTGCATGATGGGAGCTTAAACGTAGAGCTTTTGGGACGTGGTTTTGCTTGGTTAGACACCGGTACCCATCAAAGTCTGCACGAAGCATCTAGCTTCGTACAAACCATCGAAAATGTGCAAGGGCTTAAAGTGGCATGTCTAGAAGAAATTGCATGGCGTAATGGCTGGTTAAGCCATGACGAGTTATTAACTATTGCAAAGCCTATGCTTAAAAATGAATACGGTCAGTACCTAAATCGAATCGTTAATGAAAGTATTTAGGACTAAAGTGACTCCTATGAATACTAAAGTGAAAAAAATTGTGGTTACCGGCAGTAATGGTCAGGTAGGCTTTTTATTAAGCCAAAAGTTAGAGGAGAGTAATGAATTTGAGCTATATAGTTTTAACCGTGGCTCTCTAGATATAACTTCTGAACAAGCAGTTGCTAAAGCGTGTGAGAGTATCAAACCCGACATCATCATTAACTGTGCTGCTCACACTGGGGTAGATAAAGCAGAAACGGATATTGAAAATAGTTTTGCTATTAACGAAATTGGGTCTAGATACCTAGCCGAACAAGCGCTAAAACATGATGCACTGCTAATTCATATTTCAACTGACTATGTATTTGATGGATTAAAGCAAACACCTTACATTGAAACTGATATACCAAATCCACAATGTGTATATGGTAAAAGTAAGCTTGCAGGTGAATTAGTAATTAAAGGTTCTGGTTGTAAGCACGTTATATTACGTACAGCATGGGTATTTGGCGAGCATGGAAATAATTTTGTAAAAACCATGCTTAAACTTGGTAAGGAAAGAGAAGAGTTAGGCATTATTGGTGATCAGTTTGGAGGTCCAACCTACGCAGGAGACATCGTCAATGCTGTAATTACTATTGCTAATAAATATAGTTCAGTAGAACAGTCGGGTATTTATCACTTTTCAGGTTTACCCCATGTCAGTTGGTACGGGTTTGCAAAGCAAATATTTTTTATTGCTGAGCAGAAAGGTATAAAATTAACTGTAATTAACCTCAAAAAGATTACTGGCACACAATACCCTCTTCCGGCTCCAAGGCCTGTAAGTTCATGTTTAAATTGCAAAAAAATTGAAGATGCTTTTGCTATTACGCCTAGTAATTGGAGTATCAGGTTAGATCAAATAAAAGAATATGAGTAAATATGAATCTAATTACTACCAAAGTGCTAGATGTCAAAAATTTAGTGCTAAAAGTATTTGGTAATGAATATATCTTTGCTATGCAAATGTAGAATCAATAAAAGTTTGAATGATTAGTGATTTTAAAAAACCGACGCTAATTTAACAACATAACCACTCCAAGTCTAATAAATGCATTTACGTGGTTTATATTACTAAACCAAAAAGCTTTCAGATAGGTTCCATGTAATAAGTGACTAAGATAGATACACTAACTATTTTTACCCATAATCAGTACAATCAATAAGTGGGGTTATAAATGTTTCTTTATTGATTGAACTTTAGATAATGTCACACAGTTACTTCCAGAAATACACATTACATCCTATCTCACTAATAGAGATTTAAAATGAATATACATAAATTATCTGATGTACAAACGGATAAAGTAGGCATTGGAACGAGTATCTGGCAATACGTTGTTGTCTTACCAAATGCATCTATTGGCTCTAATGTGAATATCTGTAGTCATTGTTTTATTGAAAATGATGTAAAGATTGGAGATAGAGTTACTATCAAAGCTGGGGTTCAGCTTTGGGATGGGATTTCAATCGAAAATGATGTTTTTATAGGACCTAATGTAACCTTTACTAATGATAAATACCCTAGAAGCAAAGAGTATCCGGAAGACTTTCTTCGTACCATTATTAAATCAAAAGCTTCGATCGGAGCAAATGCAACTATTTTACCAGGGATTATAGTTGGTCAAAATGCAATGGTTGCTGCTGGTGCAGTGGTTACTCGAAATGTTCCGGACAACGCAATTGTAAAAGGAAATCCAGCCGTAATAACCTCGTATCTAAATACAGAGAAGCAAAAACTCAGCCCTACAATAGTAAACTGGGAGGGCACTGGAAAAACCTCTGTTAATGGTGTTACAACCCACACGTTTCCATTAATCTCTGATTTGAGAGGTAATCTATCAGTAGGAGAATTCGATAAGGAAATTCCATTTGATGTAAAGAGATATTTTACAGTATTTGGAGTGCCTAATAAGGAAGTACGTGGAGAGCATGCTCATAAGGAGTGCCATCAATTTTTAATTTGTTTAAATGGAAGTTGTAACGTATTAGTTGATGATGGGACTAATCGAGAAGAGTTTATTCTAGATAAACCCAATAAAGGGCTTTATTTACCACCTATGACTTGGGGTGTTCAGTATCAATATACAAATGATGCCGTACTTATGGTTTTTGCCTCTCACTATTATGATTCGAAAGATTATATACGTGAATATTCAGATTTTAAAAAAATGAGTGTTAAGAAATGATTCCTTTCTTGGATTTAAAAGAAATAAATAAACAATACGAAGCTGAATTAAAAGAAGCGTGCTCAAGAGTTATTGACTCTGGTTGGTACATAATGGGCAACGAACTTAAATCATTTGAACAGAAATTTGCAGCGTATTGTGGTAGCCAACATTCAATAGGAGTTGCAAACGGCTTAGATGCTTTAATGTTAACTCTACGTGCTTGGAAAGAAATGGGTAAGATTTATGACGGTGATGAAGTTATTGTTCCTGCAAACACCTATATAGCTTCAATACTAGCCATATCAGAAAATAATTTAACCCCAGTACTTGTAGAGCCCAACCCCCAAACTTTTAACTTAACTGCAGATGGGATCGAGCCTCACATTACAGATAAGACTAAAGTGATATTGCCAGTGCATTTATATGGTCAAATTTCACCAATGGTTGAAATTATGGCTCTGGCAGAAAAGTATAACTTGTTAGTGTTAGAAGATTGTGCACAGGCACATGGCGCAAAGGTAAATGGAAAAAAAGCTGGTTCTTGGGGGGATGCAGGTGCTTTTAGTTTTTACCCGGGCAAGAATTTAGGTGCATTAGGTGATGCAGGTGCAATAACAACCGATGATAGTGAACTCAAAGACACATTAGACGCACTCCGTAATTACGGTTCACATGAAAAATACAAAAATAGGTACAAAGGCGTAAATAGCCGGTTAGACGAAATCCAAGCAGCAATGCTTAACGTTAAACTAAAACACCTAGATACAGAAATCAAGATTAGACAATCTGTTGCTCATGAATATTTATCTGAAATAAATAACCCTGCAATTACCTTGCCTAGCGTAACCAACGAGGAAGGTCATGTTTGGCACTTATTTGTTCTAAAAACAAATAAACGTGAAAAACTTTCAGAATACCTATCAGATAACGGGGTACAGACACTAATTCATTATCCAACCCCTCCACATTTACAAGCAGCATATTCTGGTTTTTTTAATAAGGACTTACCTATTACTGTAGAAATACATAATGAAGTGATAAGTTTACCAATAAGTTCAGTGATGGACATGAAAAATGTAAGAAAGATTATTGATATTATTAACAATTTTCATTTTTGATTTTTAAAAAGGATAGGGTTGCAAGTGTCTGATGAAAAAAATGCCTACACAAGAATAGTTAAATCTTCCTCAATTATTGGCGGTGCACAAGGCATTAATATGCTAATTGGGATTGTCCGTGTAAAGTTTGTAGCATTGCTAATTGGACCTGTAGGACTTGGATTGTTAGCAACATATCAATCAATAACCAATATGATTGCAACTATAGCAGGACTTGGTCTTCAATCGAGTGCTGTAAGGGATATTGCACAAGCTGTAGAAAGAGGTGATTCCCAACAAATTGGTCGAACAGTACTAACTCTTAGAAGGTTATGCTGGCTAACTGGTCTAACTGGCCCTTTTATAGTATTTTTACTTTCACCATGGTTAAGTCAAATTACGTTTAACAACTCGGATCAAGCTAGTAATATTACTCTTGTTAGTCTCGTTATTTTATTTTCTAACTTAAAGGGTGGGCAAATAGCAATAATTCAGGGTATGCGAAAAATTAATGATTTGGCAAAGCTAAATATAATTGGTGCTATATCAGGTACCGTAATAAGCATTATGCTATATTGGCTATATGGACTAGATGGTATTATTCCGGCTTTAGTTTTATTAAGTATATGCGAATTAATTGCAGCTTTGTGGTTTGTGAAAAAAATTGATATCGCCGTAGTTAAACTAACGTGGAAGGATACATTCATAGAAGCTGGCGGTATGGTGAAAATGGGGCTAGCATTTATGTGGAATGGCTTACTAATAGCCATAGTCGCCTATTTAACAAGAGTAATTATATCAGAAGAATTAGATATGATTTCCGTAGGTATTTACACAGCAGCATTTGCTTTATCAGGTATGATAGTTAATTTTATCCTGGGTGCAATGGGAGCAGACTATTATCCAAGCCTAATCGCAATAAATGATAATAAAAAGAAAATGTGCGACTTAGTAAATAAACAAACAGAAGTTGGATTATTGCTTTCATTACCTGGTTTGTTAATCACAATTTCGTTCTCTCCTTGGATTGTGAATTTATTTTATTCTTCAGAGTTTACAGCTGCAGCTGAATTATTGAGATGGTTTGCTATTGGGTGCATAGGTAGGGTTATTTCATGGCCGATGGGATTCATTATATTAGCTAAAGGAAGATCAAAAACATTTATAGCGACGGAAACAGTAATAAATATAATTCATGTTGTTTTAATTATTTATCTATTGGATAACCTTGGACTTGAAGGAGTAGCAATAGCATACCCATTACTATACAGTATTTATACTTTAATGATATTGTGTGTATCAAAATATTTAATTGATTTTAGATGGTCAGTGAGTGTTGTTAGGATATTATGCTTATTTATGACCTCCACTTTAATTGTTATTTATGTCTCATTGAATTATTCAGTTTTAGTTTCGTCTTTAGTTGGAGGGTTTGTTTCTGGTCTGATGACCGTATACTCTCTAAGAGAATTGTCGAATAAACTACCAGATACACATAAACTGACAAAATTTTTGAGATATGTAACCTTAGCTAAATTGGAGATAAAATGAGCAAACCAAAAATATTATTTATTCAAGATGATGCTGAGGTTTTAGGTGGAACAAAAACATTAATTTCAAGATTGGCTAAACAGCTAATAGAACAAGATTTCGAAGTTTCAATATTATTTAAATCATCTGATGCAAATACTAGCGTCCTTAGTATATTCCCTAAAGGCTGTAAGCTAAAATTTATTAGCGTAGAAGCCCAGAGAAAAGTTCTTTATCCATATAATATAAAGGAACACATACCAAAATTAGATTCCGAATATCATGCAATTATATCATTATCATTTGATGGATATTATTTTAGCAAAGTGCTAGGTCAATTCTATAATATAAAAGGTCCCAAATATTGGTATGTAGTTAATCCAGAAGTATATATAGATGATCCATTAACGACAAAAGCAAAAAGAATGCTAATGAAAGGGGACAATGAGAATAATTTTATTTTTATGAATAAAGAGTGTTCATATCAGTTCTCTGATGTTTTTGAACACAAGATTGTGCCTCTTCCTGTGAGCATGAGAAAAGAAACCAATCCTAATAATCATTCTTATACAATAGTTTCTATAGGTCGTATTTGTTCTCTGATGAAAACATACAATTGGTCTCTGATTCCAGTAATAATTAAATTGAAAGAAAAATTCCCAAATTTAGTTTGGTATATTTATGGAGATGGTGGAAGTGAAGATGTTGAAGATTTAAAAAAGACGATAATGAGTAACGACTGTGGTGGCTTTATAAAATATATGGGAAAAGTTGAATACAATGATATGGAAAGAGTACTCGATGGTAAGAGTATGTTTATTGGTATGGGGACATCAGCTGTAGAGGCTGCTTCTACAGGTATTCCCACTATAGTTCCTATCGCATTTGAAAAAAAACCAGTTAGTTATGGTTTTCTTCATGAACTTCCTGCTGGTAATGTTGGTGAAAAGTCATTAGGTCTAAAAGTGCAAAATATCAGTTCATTGATTAATAAGGTATTTGAATTTAATGAAAATGAATTTATTCTCTTGTCAGAGAAAACAAAGAAATCAGCGTTACAGTTTAAAGATGATGTTGTTTTTAATAAATTTTTATTAGCAATTAGTGATGGGAGTGCTGATAAACCATCAAGTCAAATTGATAAGTTTGAACATTATTTATTATTTTTAATGGCTCGAGTATTTAGAGTAACTAAACGCTTAGTTATTAGAAAGATCAGAGATTAATAGTTAGAAGCTAGCGACTTTCGAAATGAAAATAAAGTTAAAAAATAGACTGCAAAGTTTTTAATTGAATTGAAAGATAGAGATAAAATGACTGATATAATTTTTAGTATAATTATTCCGGTATACAATGATGAAAAAACAATAGTTAATGCCATAACATCAGTTTTAAATCAAAACTTTCAAGGTGGCTTAGAAATCATCATTGTTAATGATGGCTCTACCGATAGTACACACTGCCTAGTTGATGATTTAATAGAAAAAAAACCCCTTAAACCTATAAGATATTACAGGACTGAGAATTATGGTGTGTCGCATGCAAGAAATATTGGAATATCCAATAGCATTGGAAAGTTTTTGGTGTTTCTAGATTCTGATGATCTAATGCATGTGAATAAGTTGCAAGTTACAAGTGATATAATAAAATTTAATAAAAATGTTGATGTAATTGGGCATGACTACAGCATTTCTGATGGTGAATGTATTACAAGTAGTAAAAAATATTTTATTTCATCATATTTAAAATTTGTTCCTAAGCATAAGGTCCTTATTAAAAATTTCGCAGCAACTTCAAGTTGGACTGTAAGGAACACTAATACTATTATGTTTGATGAAAAGCTTAGGTATGCAGAAGACCATGACTATATTTTACGATCTGCATTTAATGGTATGAAATTATTTTATTATTCAGATAAATTAATTTCCCTAGACCGTGAAATTATGTCTGAGGGTGGGCTCAGTTCTAATCATTTATTAATGAGGGCTGGTGAAATAAAAATGTACTTGAAACTTTATAAAGTTAATCCATATTTAACTTTATTAACTCCATTTCTAGTTCTTTATTCAATATCGAAACATTTAGTTAAGTTTTTGTTTCGGTAGTGCTATCCTTAATATGGTATCTAGATAAATTTTTAAATCAACGACGTTGAAGTATTTCTATTTTCATTATTTACAGTGCCTGCCGTTTGTTGTAAGTTTGGTGAATAATAAAGTTACTCTCTTTAATTTTATAAGATGATTGATGATGTTTCTATTTGTAAGGCGTTCTAGTAGTGATAATAATTTTGATATAATTAGAATTGCTTTAGCTTTAATTGTTTTATTTTACCATGCAGGTGTATTGAGTGGACATACGTACTTTAGTATGTTTCCTGGTTCATTTGCCGTTCAAGCATTTTTTATCGTCAGTGGTTATTTAATTACCAGAAGTTATATAGTTAATAATGATATTAAAAAATATGTTAAATCACGTCTATTAAGGGTGTGTCCATTATATTTTTTTGTAATATTACTGTCATTTTTACTAGGATTATTAGTTTCTGATTTAAGTTTTTATAATTACGTCAATAACGGTGGGTTTGATTATTTAATATACAACTTATTGTTTCTTAATTTTTTAAAGCCAAGTTTGCCTGGAGTTTTTGATGAGAGTATTATAAATGGTTCTCTCTGGACCTTAAAAATTGAGGTGCTATTTTATTTAACTGTCCCATTTCTATTCGGATTCTTAAATCGTTGGTTTCAAAGACCTAAAGTTATTTTATTAATTGGTATTACTTCTATTATCTCTTATTATTTAATTGGTTTTTTTATTAGTAAATATTCTTTACCACCTTCTCTCAACAATCAGTTACCATCTCTTATGTCATATTTCATGGTTGGAGCTATGTTTAATTATGTGGTGTTAATTAATAGAATAAGGCTATTACTGGTACCATCATTATTGCTATTATTATTAGGTTTTAACCCTATTACTCAACCAATTTTAGTTGGTTTAGTAATATATATCCTAGCTTTTAATGTCCCAATATTTAAGATATCAAAAAGAGTTGGAGACATTTCGTACGGCATCTACTTGTGGCACTTTCCTGTAATTCAAGCTCTTATATTTTATGGTTTTTATGATAATGTATATTTTGGTGTCCTCTTGTCTTTATGCTTGGTGTTGCTGTTATCTTATTTAAGCTGGCACGTTATTGAAAAAAGGGTACTTAATCGGTAAATAGCCAACAACCATGTCCAAGTATTTAGTTTCTTAGCGCTAATATCAATATAACTTCACTAAGTCGAATTATGAAATAGCATTTAAATTTCAACTTTTCCCTATAAAAGTCTGATCCCGTATAAATTATCTGATATTATTTTCATTCTTAATTTTTGGCAATGTAAATGAAAAGGATTACCTTATATGATGAGGCGCTGCTAGATTAAATAGAAGTGACTTTAGCTTTCGAATTTATTTTTCTTTATGATAGTTGTTGGTGGGGGGGGGGTAATTAGGTGCAACTTCAAAAGTTTTTATTTATTATAAGATGACCTGTGGGTTCTATAATTATTTTCGGGACTTTCATTACAATTTAATTACTTTAGGTAAGATATGAAAAAAGTTTTAATATTAACCTACGAGATGTTGCCGTATTCAAGCACATTTGGTGGATGCCAGAGAATGTACTTTCTTGCTGAAAATCTTACTTCTCAAGGAGTTTCAGTTTCGGTAATTGCTGCAAAAAAAAATAAAAAAAATCACTTTGGTAAATTAGTTAACTTTGACTCGATTTTTTTTGGAAGCAATAATAAACTGGAATCGGATATCGGTAATGCCACTTCAAGATACAATCCTTTAGATTTTTTTAAATCATTACTCAGAAAGGTTGTAGATAAAGTCATAAATCCATTTTTTAATGAGCCCTCAAACCTATTAGCTTTGAGGGCATTTTTATGGATAAAGAAATATAGAGATGATATTTTTAACCATATATCGAATAACGATTTTGATACTGTTATTATTAGTGGACCACCATTTACTCTTTTCTCTATATCTAAGGGTATAAAGCGTCAATTTCCTGGTGTAAAAGTTATTTTAGATTACAGAGACCCTTGGGGTATTTGGAATGGTAATAAAAGTATAGCATTTTATCGTGAGCGGAGTTTTATTGATAATTCAGATGAAATTGTAGTAGTTACACCAGCTGCAAAAGTAAGTACTGAAAAGTTTTTCACATTAAATAAACCTGTAAAAGTGATTTATAATGGGTTTTCTAATGATAGCTGGAATTCAATGAAACCTTTAGATGAAGTACGCAGCTGTCTAATCAGGATTGCTTTTATTGGTAGTATTGACTTTAAAGACAATTCCTATAGAAGTACTAAGGTATTTTTTGAAGCATACGATTTGTTTAAAGATCGTTTTGAACTTTTGTTTGTTGGTGCATCTGATACAAGTGAAGCTAGAAGTCTATTAAGTAAATATGAAAACTTAAAAATCATTCCCAATGTTGACCAAACTAAATCTCTTAGTTACATGATGACATCTGACATTCTTCTAACCTTGCACACTACGAATGATTCTTCTGGTTCATTTTTAATCCAAGGTAAGGTGTTTGATTACTTAAGAAGTGGAAAGTTATTATACTCTATTGGCAATGAAAGCGATTATACAAATATCTTCATAAAGAATAATTCCTTAGGGTTTACTTCTAAAAATAGTAAAGAAGAGATTATAGAGGTATTAGAAAGTATCATTGAGTTACATAGTTCTACAGGATTAAAGCGGAGAATTGTTATAGATATTGACGAATATTCTCGAGAGTTTCAAAATAGAAAATACTTAGGTATAATTAATGAAGGTGAGGAACAGTTATGAAACCTAAGTTACTAATTCTTGTTGTAAATTATAATCTTGACTTGAAATTAAGCGCTACAATTAATTCGTTGATAAAATCTAGGGATATATTATCTTCTAGTGACGTGCTTATCTGGGAGAATGGACCGATTAGTTCTAGTAACTCAAGTGTAGAATTTTTAAACACTACTGGCGTTAATTTTCATTATAGGTTTTCGAGAGAAAACAAAGGTTTATCATATATATATAACACGGTTATAAGAGAATATGTTTCTAATTATGACTACTTGGTTATTTTGGATAATGATTCAATATTCGATAGTGAATTTTTTTCTTCTATTAACAAAGCCATCAGTTATGATCCGGAAATTAATTTACTTGTACCATTAATAAAACATGAGGAAAAATTGATAAGCCCCTCAAACTTGAATTTCATATTTATGGAGAGGTGGCAGTCTGATGAAGTTGGAAAAATATCATCGGTAGATAGATTTGCTATAAACAGTGGAATGGTTATAAAATCCTCATTTCTTTTAAATGAGTTTCCTGGCTATAATGAGCTAATTAAATTTTATGGTACAGACGACGATTTTTTTAATAAATACTCGAAAATCAATAAGTATTTTTATGTTTTAGATTATGTGTTTTCTCATGATTTCTCGATGTTCAGTGAGCAAACTTTAGATAAGGAATTGTTTCGTTTTAAGGAGCGATGCACTGCCTATCGATACGTCTATTCTAGCAGTTTTTTAAAAGGAGCCTTTTTGAAAGTATACTTATTCTTAGTCGCTTTGAAATTGGCCTTTAAATTTAGAAGTCTTAGGTTTCTTATTTAAAATGATTTATTTAATAGTTACAGTTTACTTTTTTTGTGTATTTCATTTTTCATTAAAGCATTCAAAGAATACAAGTTTGATTTTTTTTGTTGCAATTTTTCCTATGTTCACACTTTCAGTTCTGAGAGGGGATGTGGGTCCTGATACTCCAATGTATTTGGGTTTTTTAAAATATTTGCAATCTGAACCTGATACTTTAATGATTTACGAACCATTGTATACATTTTTATCTGCATTCTTGTTATTTATACTTAATGAACCTAGAGTTGTACTCTCATGTTATGTGGTTATATTTACTTTGGTTTTACTTTTTTCAGTGAAGAAAGTGGATACTCAAGGCGTTATTGTTGCTTCTATCGTTGTCCCCATATTCTATATAGATATGACAATGAATGCTATTAGGATAGGGCTGGCATTTAGTGTTATTTTATATTCTATGAAAGCATTATCAGATAGAAAATACACATTTTTCTTTATTCTTTCTGTCATTGCAACAATGCTTCATATATCGGCTATAGTAGTCTCCGGACTTATTTATGTTATATTTAGTAAGGGATGCAAGAAAGTCATTATTTTCATTGCATCTATAGCTTTTGTTTTATTGTATTTTAATGATTACATTGTTGCAAAGTTAACAGCTTATGAAACTATGAGCTCGCCTAGTGCATCATCAGGTCTCTCCGTATTGTTTCTATCTCTTAGTTTTATTTTTGTTTGGATCAAGTATCCTTACTTAAGAAAGGGAAGTGAACGAGTAATATTATATTTATTATTTTTTACTATTATGTCTTACCTTCTTGTTTTTGTAAGTTATGCGGGATTAAGAATTCAAAATTTAGTTTTCATTACTATATTTTGTGCTTTCATCGTTCATCTAAGACGTCGAAATTTAGTAATAAGGAAAAATGCATATATATACTTTTGCCTGGTTGGTTTGTGTGGCTTCTTATTTAAGTTTCGAATTTTCTTATCAACTTATGGTTTAGGTGACTCTCCCTTTCTTCCTTACCACTTTTTTTGGAATTAATAAATAATCATTTTTAAATAGTGACATTTACCTCCCATAATGGGTGGTTATATTATAGGAGCGTTATGAAAGACCGTTTTGAAGTTTTAGATAGTTTTAGAGGGCTTTGTGCCATATCTGTTGTTATATACCATATGAATGTGTTTGGTACTGTAACGGAATTAGATTTTTTCCGTGGTAGTTATTTATTTGTTGAATTTTTTTTTGTTTTAAGTGGTTTTGTTCTTTCTCATGGCTACTTAAATAGAAAAGATGTTGGATTCAAAGAGTTTTTTATTGGGCGTTTATTTAGGCTATATCCTCTGCATATCTTTACACTGTCATTAGTATTACTATTCCAAATAATAAAAGTCATTGCTTTAAATTTCAATGTTAGTTTTGAAGCTGAGCCTTTTACAGGACCTTATAATATTGCACAATTATTACCTAACATACTGCTTTTGCAATCCTGGAGCTTTATAACTATACCGACATCTTTTAATGCTCCAGCATGGAGTATTAGTGTTGAATTTTATATGTATTTTATTTTTTTCTTGCTAGTTTGTTTGTTTGGTCGGAGAAGTATTGTTCTTTCAACAGTTTTAAGTATGATTTTTTTTATATTTATTATTGGAGAATTCGAGTTTAGTACACCTAATGTAGCTAGAGGTATAAGCTGCTTTTTTGGTGGAGTTTTGTTTTATTATTTTTATGAATTAATTAAAGATCTACACCTTGAAGTCCATAGGATTTTAGCAACGATAGTTGAGTTTTTATTACTCTTGGCAATATATTTTTCTGTTAGCAGCGATTTTAATTTTGTAGGCCCTATTTCCTCATTACTTTTCATGATTTCAGTCCTTGTTTTTTCCTTTGAGTTAGGAGCCATTTCAAGCTTTTTTAAATTAAAGTTTTTTAAGTTAATGGGGCTTTTATCTTTTTCAATTTATTTGACTCATTGTGTTGTAATAAATTACATAGGTGCAATGATTAAGCTTATATCGAAGGTTGTCGGGGGCGAATTTTACTTTACTTTGAATGATGTTAACTATATTGATTTTGGGGGGTTATTATATAATTATATTTATATTTTTTCTATACTAGCCCTGACTTTTATTTTTTCCATTTTTACTTACAACTTTGTTGAGATTAAATCTGTTCGTTATGGAAAAAGAGTTATCCATAATATTAAGGGGCATGAACACTAAATTTTTTAATGGAAAATTTACACAGGTTAAGGGCGCTATAAACCGCCAGAAACAGAGTAAGCGAGCGGTAAACTATGAACATGTCTAGGTTTGAACATATTATCTATTAGCATTTTTTTAATATTCATGGTGAGAATTGAAACGACTTTTGTTTAACTGGTTTTTTATTAACTAAGGACACTGTATTTTGTCTAGTGGTAACAACCTTTATTAATGAAGCTCATCTCTATTTGATAGGTGCTAATCATGAGTTGCCAGGTTATTGTATTCATATAACTTCATTTTTGTAATGTGTATGCGTTATAAGTTTTGTACTTATTGGAATTTACTTGACTTATGGAGGTTAATTTCTCGTAAATTCTATCACTTACAAAGATAATTCTCGAAATTACTATTGTTCCTATTTAATGAGGTTGACGAATAAAATTTATAAGATTAGATGCTCAATACGATTGTTGATTTTTTCTGTTATAGTGTTGAGTTCATTCCTATTTAGTTAAGCCCGATTTCAGATAATAAGTGCGACATTTATGGAAAGGTGTAGAAGAGGAAGCCAACTGCTGAAAGTGGTACGCTCTTCTCGCCAAAGAAACAAGCAGTACTACCATGAATTATCAGCAGTTGACCGAGAGTAGAAGATACCAGATTTCTGCTCTTTTAGAACGGGGAATTTCGGTTTCTGAAATAGCTAAAACCGTTCAGTGCCATCGCTCTACGGTATATCGGGAGCTTAAACGCGGCAGCAAAGGCAGTCATTATTGCCCAAGCGAAGCTCAGGTATTCTCAATCAAAAAACGCACATCAGCGCGTAAATACAAATTATCTCAGGAGCGTGTTGATTTTATCAGCCTCCCCTTAGAATGGGATTGGAGTCCAGAGCAGATTTCCTGTGTATTAACTAGAGTCGGTGCTGCGGTCAGCCATGAGTGGTTCTATCGATTTGTTGCGCAGGATAAACGCTTAGGAGGCTAGTTATATCGCCACTTGAGGCAAGGTCACAAGCGGTATCGTCGCGGTAGAAAAGAGAAAGCGCCAGCGATCAAGAATGCTGTTTCTATCGATGATAGGCCAAGCATTGTTGACAGTAAGAAGCGATTGGGTGATTGGGAAATCGACACCGTATTAGGCAAACCTGGCACAGGTGGTATGGTAACAATTTTAGAGCGTAAAACAAGATTTTACGTGGTCAAGAAGGTGCCATCGAAGTCAGCAGATGATGTCACTAAAGCCACCATAGAACTACTCATGCCTTATAGGGAACATGTCCATACCATTACGGCAGATAACGGGAGAGAGTTTGCAGGTCATGAAACCATCGCAAAGGCGTTGGAGACTGATGTGTACTTTGCCCATCCTTATAGCTCTTGGGAGCGTGGAGCCAATGAGAGTGCTAACGGGTTTTTAAGGCAATATGTGAAGAAAGGAACCGACTTAACAACGGTAACAGACAGCGATATTGAATTCGCTGTATCACGTATAAATTATCGACCGAATAAGTGTTTAGACTTCAAGCAACCAGCTATTATTTTTGAAGAAATTGCAGTGGCTGCTTGATATTTGAGAGTGTCGCACTTCGCAGTCGAATTCGGGAGTAGTTAGCTAATAATACAAGATCAATAGAGAGCTTATTTAAATCGCAAATACAGAAAACATTTATTCCATTATTATTAGCCATTAACCCTCTGTTTTTCAATCGTTATATTCATACAATTCAGTGTAAGAATTAAGTGGAACGATTTTAATGACGTTAAAACATTAATTTGCATTGTGTAGGTTTTTAAAAAGTGCAACTGCATTTCATTGAAAGCTAGTTGGAGGTAGTGTATACCGAAAGTGATAACTGAACAAGATTGATTATACATAGTGATTGTGTACTAACTGGATAAATTGCGTTTACGAGTTCGTATAAAAGGTACTATCTAGAGTATTATTTTGAAGTTTGTTTAGAATGGAATTAACTTCAATAAGAGTAAGTCATGTTTGTCTTCGAATCGAGGAGCATAAGTTTTTTTGGTGAGTGGTTTGGTGGGTTTGCATATTTATTTAAATAGTAAATATTTATATTAAAGTTGTTAAAATAATCACTCAATTTTATTCTGATGAGTGTGATGTTTCTTTTATTTTGCGCCTTGTTGGTTTAATTTTCTGATGTGATTTTGGAGGTTGTGGTTCAGGAGAGTTATAATGATAAAATTTTCAGAATCATGCTAAAAATAGCAAAATACCACAAAACTCTCGT
This sequence comes from Vibrio splendidus, assembly GCF_024347615.1. Taxonomy (NCBI): domain Bacteria; kingdom Pseudomonadati; phylum Pseudomonadota; class Gammaproteobacteria; order Vibrionales; family Vibrionaceae; genus Vibrio; species Vibrio splendidus. Next base: position 237,101 of record NZ_AP025508.1, read on the forward strand.
TTATGTAATCGAGAATTATTAGCAGTTTCTATTCAAATATGTAATTTGAAATTGACATTAAATAACATTTAAGCGTTTACAGGGTAGGAGAATGAAAATAATTGGTACCCACATTTCTGATGTGAAAATTATTGAACCAAGTGTATTTGGTGATGAGCGTGGTTTCTTTATGGAAACCTGGAATCAAAAGCAATTTGAAGAACTAGTAACGGGAAAGCCGACTCAATTTGTACAAGATAATCACTCTAAATCGAAGAAAGGTATCTTACGCGGCCTGCATTACCAAACTGAAAACACCCAAGGTAAGTTAATTCGCGTTGTTTCTGGTGAAGTGTTTGATGTTGCAGTCGATATTCGAAAAGGCTCACCAACTTTTGGGCAGTGGGTAGGAGAGTACTTATCTGCTGAAAACAAACGTCAATTGTGGGTGCCAGAAGGGTTTGCTCATGGGTTCTACGTGACAAGTGATGAGGCGGAGTTTGTTTATAAGTGTACGGACTATTATAACCCATCAGCAGAACGCTCAATTGCTTGGAATGATGAAAATTTAGCTATTGATTGGCCTATCTCAGTCAAGCCTTTATTATCAGGAAAAGATAAGCAAGGCAGCAAACTTTCTAAGGATACTTCCATTTTAATATGAATGTTTATATTTCTGTAATATCACATGGCCACTCAGAATTAATGAACCGGTTATTGTGTTTACCCGCTTTAGCTGAAAAATATCAAGTTGTAGTTAAAAGTAATAAACCTCAAGATAAGTTTGATGCTTGGATTTCACATCCGAATGTTCATTGGATAAATGATGGATATGGGTATGGTTTTGGTCATAATAATAATATTGCTTTTAATCACTGTTGTTCAAAGCTTGGGATGGTTGAAGATGATTGTTTTATTATTTTAAACCCTGACGTTGTTATTGAGGTTTGTGAAATTGAGCGACTAATTTTTGATATGCAAGAAAAACAAGTTAAGTTGGCTGCAATTAATCTGTTTAAAGATAATGAATTTACTAATTATGATAACTCCATTCGAAACTTTCCTTCTTTAATTCAATTTTCAAAATCTTTCTTAGGGTTAGGGAACAGCTCAATATTAGATAAATCTTCATTAAGTGCCCCATCTCAAGTTGATTGGGCGGCAGGCTCTTTTTTGGCATTTCAAGCTCGCCACTATGCTAATCTTGGTGGCTTCGATGAGAACTACTTTATGTATTGTGAAGATATTGATATTTGTTATCGAAGCTATTTAGTTGGAGAGAGAACTATGTATTACCCTGATATAAAAGCGCGACATTTGGCTAAACATGAAAACAGAAAACTTATCTCGAAACATTTTTATTGGCATGTGATAAGTGTAATACGCTTTTTGTTTACTAAGGCGGGTTTAACAAAAGCTAAGTCAGACTTGACTCTAGATAAACTGTTATAGCATTAAAGATAGAATAGGATATTTACATATGCGGTGATCTTATTCCAGCTTTACACCGTGGTATTACCAAATTATCACAATCATTTATTGCTTGTTAACCACCCCTTCAAGCATTAAAAATACGTACTAAATGACTCGTTGAACTGGATAATACTTCGCTGATGCAATAATCGTTTACCATGCCGTGAATTAATCTGTGGTTTATTGGTCGAGGCTATTGATTTCTGCGGAGTAACAGTCTCCTATAAAAACCATGATTTAGTCTGGTCTGATGACTGTCTCAGTGCTGAGGCAAAACTGAGAGGGTTTTACGTTTACGCTTGATTTCCCCAATAGGTGGTGAAACTTGGCTTGTTTGTGAACATCAAAAAATATAGGACACCCATGTATTTGACAGGTTTCAAATCGCCGACTAGCCTTAGTTTATCTGTTTAGATTTTGTTCACTGGCGGTCAGGATGACTCAAGCACGCTCAACTCAAGTTTCCCTTCAAGATACTGCTTACTATCACTGTATTTCACGGTGTGTACGTCGCGCGTTTTTGTGTGGCGAGGATAAGTATTCAGGGCAAAACTTTGAGCATCGCCGAGTTTGGCTGGTCGAACGTATGAGGTTGCTAAGCCAAGTGTTTGCGATTGATGTGTGTGCCTATGCCATTATGTCTAATCACTACCATTTGGTGTTGCATGTTAATACGGCGTCGGTGGAATCTTGGAATGACGAAGAGGTCGTTCAGCGTTGGATTACGTTATACAAAGCGCCTTTGCTGGTGAGTCGTTGGCTGAGTGGTGAGTTAAAATCTAAAGCTGAAATCAACAAAACGCTTGAGCTTATTGATGAATGGCGTGAGCGTTTGCAGGACATCTCTTGGTTCATGCGTAACCTGAATGAGTTTGTCGCTCGTGAAGCGAATAAAGAAGAAGGTTGTAAAGGCCGCTTCTGGGAAGGGCGGTTTAAGTCTCAAGCTTTGTTGGATGAAAAAGCGCTGTTAAGCTGCATGGCTTATGTGGATTTGAATCCGGTTCGGGCTGGCATGGCGCAATCATTAGAGGAATCTGAATTTACTTCCGTCTATGAACGCATTCATTCTATGGCTTGCAAAGGCGATGAAGGTAAAGGCGAGGTCGTCTCTTTACCCGCTAAAGGCTTGGCTGGCTTTTTAGGGAATGAGCGACAAATGCAGCCTTCGGTGTTTTCTAAGATAGGGGGCATTGAGTTCTCTTTGTTGGATTATTTAGCCCTAGTGGAAGCATTAGGCCAAGTGGTTCGGCCAAACAAGCGTGGTTATATTCCGCCATGTGATAATACGACTCTTGAACGGCTTAATATGGGGGCTGAGGAATGGCTTAAACTCTCAGAAAGCTTTGGGGGCAAATTTCGCTGTGCTGTTGGGTCTGCTCAAGAGCTTGAAAGCTATGCATTGCACACCAACCGAGCGTGGGTATCGGGACAAAGCTTGATGACGGCTTGTGACGCCTAGAGGGAGTAGATGTGGTACTAAGTTTCATATGAGTGTCGAGGTCAGAACAAATCACTATGCGAGCCAACCCTTGCCAGTTGGAGTTGTCCGTCGAAAATTCGGTAGATGAGTAATAGATCTGGCTTTATGTGGCAGTCTCGAAACTCTACCCAATTTCCAGTTAATGAGTGGTCGACATTTTTAGCATCGAGCGTTTCACCACGTTGCAGCTTGGATATTATGTTCCCGACTTCAACAATGTCAGGAATAGACATCTTGTTTACTTTTTTGAAGTCTTTCTTAAATTGAGTTGAGTATTCTAACTCATACATTGTTAACTTTACCTTCAGTGAGCTCAGATAGTAGAGAATCAACTGAATTCGTTTTATGTCCCTTACCTTCAATAAGCTCCATGATGGCAGCAGAAGTCACATCGTTTGGCTGTGGTACCCTTAAATCAAAAGGTATTCCGCCGTGGTTGATTACAGCTTTCGCGAATAGTTTTATTGCCTGGGAAGTGCTTAAACCAACCTCATCACAAATATTTGTAAAAGCGACTTTAGTATCGTGATCAATACGTGTACTCAGCATTTCATTTTTCATGTTTATACCTTTATGTAGTGCAATGTAATACAAAGTATAACAGTGTTTGAAAGCGTGCAACAATAAGCAATAAGCAATAAGCAATAAGCAATTCAGGGTTAAGCGTTGCATGGCCTATGTTAATTTGAAACCAGTTGAGACCTATGTGGTTCAGTATCACGAAGCGGTGGTTGATATTATGGTTGAAAAATCGGCAATGCTTAACAACAAGTAATTCCCAATTGTGGATACAGAAATTACCGATTTTCCTAACTGATTAAGAGCTAAAAAATTCATCGCTAAGATATTAGCTAGAGACAAACAATAACCAAAAAAGGCTTAAACCCATGTCACTGTTTGATTACCTTATCGAACTCTCTATGTTCTTCTTTCTTTCATTTTCGGTGTTGTACTGTATGCGTAAAGTGGGCTACGCCATTGGTCTAGTCGATAAACCGAATGCCAGAAAACATCATGAAGGTGTGGTTCCTTTGGTGGGCGGGATCTCTCTCTGCATTACTGTGTTGTACTTCCTTTACGTGAATGCAGCTGAGTTCAAGAATGTAGAGATAGCCGCAGCGTGCTTAACGGCACTGGTATTGATTGGAGTGGCCGACGACCGTTTTGATATCAGCTTTAAGCTCCGAATGGGCGTGCAAGCCATCTTAGCTCTGATCATCATGCATTATTCTGGATTAACCCTCTCTCATGCTGGTGATGTGTTCGGATTAGGCGTGCTAGATTTCCCAATAGTGGTCGACAGTATTGTTACTGTAATTGCCGTGATTGCTGCCATTAACGCTTTTAACATGGTCGATGGTATTGATGGGCTGCTGGGTGGCTTAAGCATGGTGGTGTTTGCATCGTTAGGTGTGGTGTTCTTCGCTTATGAACTCGAGTTTTACGCCTTTTTTATGGCAGTGATGGTGGTGATCTTATTACCCTTTGTTCTGTTTAATTTAGGGTATTTTGGCAAACTGCGTAAAGTGTTTATGGGCGATGCCGGCAGCATGATGATCGGCTTCATTGTCATCTGGGTGTTAATTGGCGGAACGCAACACGAGGAGGCCAAGTATATGATTAGACCTGTGACCGCCTTGTGGTTAATCGCGGTGCCTTTGATTGATATGATGGCCATTATGATCCGTCGGATTCGTAAGGGGCATTCTCCGTTCCATCCTGACCGCGAACACTTTCATCACATTATGCAGCGCATCGGTTTTACACCTCGAGAGTCTTTAGTGGTGATTTGCTTGGTGCAATTGGTGTACTCAACGCTCGGGTTACTAGGCGAATACTTCCAAGTACCAGAATACATTATGTTCTACACCATTGTTGCGTGTTTCTTATTGCACACTTACGCGATGACGCACTCGTTTAAAATGGCCAAGATTCTAAGAAAGTGGAAGAAGTTAGAGGAAAAGCCATCTGAGGAAGCTGCAGTATTATAAGGTGATGGAAGTGAAGAAATAACAACATTTTCATGTTTATAGCAGCGGCAGTTAGCTTCCCTTATTGTCTGTTTCATTCATCGTTGTCTGTTGTTATTGATTAGTCCATTCAGTTTTCAGGTTGCCATAACTCAAGCTATAATGAGCAAAAGGGCCCAATCTCAAGATGAGGTTGGGCCCTTTTTACGTTTAACTTGAGAAGTTTTAGACTTGAGCGCTTTTGCTCTCAATCATCTTCAATTGAAAACCTAAGCCATTAATACACTTCTAATCATTAGTACACTTTTTCTGGAAGGTTACGCCAACTTCTAATCCAGCTTGTAATGCGCCAAACATAGCTCATGGCTACAGTGTATGAAGCAAAACATATCATAAACAGGATGAACATGGTCGATTCTGCGATCTCTAGGAATTCACCGTAGATACCGAAGCCAGCAAAGCTACTTGCGATCGCACAAATGATGGCGAGCGTTTGACGCGATGTAAAACCAAGGCGTTGGAAAATATGGTGTAGGTGTTCACGGTCGGGCTTGAAAGGGGAGTCACCGCGTCGTGCGCGTCTGAACATGATGGCAGCCATGTCCATCAGCGGGACAGCAATTAGCCATAATGCAGTAATCGGTCGCATCATAGCTTCTGATGGATCTTGGCTTGCGCCCAGCAGTAACCAAATCACAGTAAAGCCAATCATCATGCTGCCAGCATCACCCATGAAAACTCTACGCTCTCGTCCAAGAATACCGAGATTCATTAAGATATAGGGAATAGTCGCGGCAATGAATACAGCACACAAGTAAGCCAGGCCGTGTTGACTGTCGATTTTAAGCAAAATGGCGATACCCGCAAAGGTAACAATAGCAAGGCCACCTAACAGGCCATCAATGCCATCGACCATATTGAACGCATTGATAGCACCAATCACAGCAAGTACCGTGACTACAGGGCTAAGAAACCCTAAATGCAGCTCTCCGCTTCCAAAGAGGTTACCAATGTTCTCTAGTCGGATATCGGCGAAATACATCATGCAAATGGAGAGGATCGCTTGAACCACAAGGCGAATCTTGAAACTGATATCGAATTTGTCATCAAGAGCGCCGATAAAAATCAGCGTGGCGATAGAGGCTAAAAAGAGCTGGCTATGGGGGATCACATCGGGGTGCGTGACGATAAACTGGCCTATCGATAAGCTGATAGCGATACCGCCTACCAGTGGGATCGCACCCTTGTGCAGCTTTCTTTCATTGGGTTTATCTACTAAGCCGATGACTTTTGCTACTTTTCGCATTAAAAAGAGTGAGGAAAAGGAGAAGAAACCAACAAATGATAGCTCTAATAACATGATTAACTCTAGCCAGTGTTTTGTATGAAGTTTAATTGCGTGCATCTTACGTTAAAAGTATCAATGTGTACACTCAGTTGAGTATGTTTTGTTCGTTGTTTTTTGAGTGTGACATTTGGTTTTAGTATGTAATTTAATGTTAACTAAGAATGGTGGCTACGATGTTTTGGCCAGTATTATTGATTAAGCTTTGTAGGTGCCTTAAACACAAAATGACATTTTTTTTCACATCCGATCCTCCTACCTGCGCCCTTTCTTGATCTTCCACTACAGTTTTGACTGTAAACTGTAGTAAAATTACGCTAATTTGTTTTTATACCGATTTATTTTGAATTGAACGAGGTCAGTCCTATGTCAGCTAAGAAGCCAATGGCTCTAGTGATCCTTGACGGTTACGGTTACCGTGAAGACAACCAAGACAACGCTATCGCGAACGCTAATACACCTGTATTAGACGGTCTTATTGCTAACCAACCTAACACGCTAATCTCGGCTTCTGGCTTAGATGTAGGCCTACCTGATGGCCAAATGGGTAACTCTGAAGTGGGTCACACCAACATTGGTGCGGGTCGCGTGGTATACCAAGATTTAACGCGTATTACTAAATCAATCGCAGACGGCGAGTTCGCTCAAACTGAAGCGCTAGTGAATGCTGTCGATAAAGCAGTTAAAGCAGACAAAGCCGTGCACATCATGGGTCTTATGTCTCCAGGTGGCGTCCACTCTCATGAAGACCACATCTACGCAGCTGTTGAAATGGCAGCAGAGCGTGGCGCAGAGAAAATCTACCTACACGCATTCCTAGACGGCCGTGATACGCCGCCACGTAGCGCAGAAAACACATTAGCGCGTTTCCAAGAGTTGTTCGCTAAACTGGGCAAAGGCCGTGTGGCTTCGCTTATTGGTCGTTACTACGCAATGGACCGTGATAACAACTGGGATCGCGTTCAAGAATCTTACGACCTTCTTACCGAAGCGAAAGGTGAATTCACGTTTGATACAGCGGTAGCTGGCCTAGAAGCAGCTTACGCTCGTGATGAAAACGATGAGTTCGTGAAAGCGACTGAAATCAAAGCGGAAGGCGAAGAATCAGCAGCTATCGTTGATGGCGATGCGGTTATCTTCATGAACTACCGTGCTGACCGTGCTCGTGAAATCACACGTGCGTTCGTGCCTAACTTCGACGGTTTTGAGCGTAACGTATTCCCAGCGATCGATTTCGTGATGCTGACTCAATACGCAGCAGATATCCCACTTCTATGTGCATTCCCACCGGCTTCTCTAGAGAACACTTACGGTGAATGGCTATCGAAAGAAGGCAAAACGCAGCTACGTATCTCTGAAACAGAGAAATACGCGCACGTGACGTTCTTCTTCAACGGCGGTAAAGAAGACGAGTTTGAAGGCGAAGAGCGTCAGCTTGTTGCTTCTCCAAAAGTAGCAACGTACGACTTACAGCCAGAAATGAGCGCGCCAGAGCTTACTGAAAAGCTTGTTGCAGCGATCAAAGGCGGCAAATACGACGCTATCGTGTGTAATTTCCCTAACTGTGACATGGTTGGCCACACTGGCGTTTACGATGCAGCAGTTAAAGCGGTAGAGTCGCTAGACGAATGTCTGGGTAAAGTGGTTGAAGCAATCAAAGAAGCCGACGGCCAACTGCTAATCACTGCAGACCACGGTAACGCGGAAATGATGGTAAACCCAGAAACGGGCGGCATCCACACGGCGCACACTAACCTACCTGTTCCACTTATCTACGTGGGCAGCAAAGACGTTGAGTTCAAAGAAGGCGGCAAGCTGTCTGATTTAGCACCAACAATGCTTTCTCTGTCTGGTGTTGATATCCCAGCAGAAATGTCAGGTGATATTTTAGTTAAGTAGATGTTTTTTAGATAAATAGCTACTTATTTTTCATCGAATACGAGAACGGCTACACGCGAGTGTGGCCGTTTTTTTGTGATTTTTCTGGACTCAATGTCAAGCCAGTAAAACCAGTGTCTATCTCTTTACCTGTCTACCTATCTTTCATCCTGCTTCTATTTTATAGCCAATATGGCCGACATCCGCTCTTGATGAGTTTGAGTCTGATTCTAAGCATGAGCATCGAAGCGAAATGGATTCATTTCCTCATTGTTTATCAAATAAACAAAACCTTGCACATCTATTTTGTTAGTGCTAAATTTTCAACAATTGAACGATCGTTCAATTGTTGATTTGGTTTGATGAAGATAAATACGATAAACACTTGGAGTGTTTTTCTATTTCTCTAATGGAAGTTAAAAATATGAATAAAAAGACGCTTATCATGACATTTTTTGTCGGGGTGATGGCTAGTATTGCCTTTATCTTGATTCAGCCTTTGTTTGGTATGTCGACACTGACATCTCGACACGCTGCTGCGTACGTGACGTTAGGTGGTTATGATCCAACGAGTGCACTGGTGTTGTCGTGGGTTGTGCATGTTGGCGTTTCATTGTGTTATGCCTTTCTTTCGAATCTTATTTTTATCTTCAATTCATCGCTTTCCGTTAACCTCATCCAAATCGCCGTATTGGGTTGGATAACCACGCTTATTGCAACGCCAGCCAATGAATGGGTGGTGAAATTCGTGACGACAAAACAGTTTCCGTCTATCAGTTCGTTATCTGCACTGAACACCGATGTCGGGCCAAAGTTATGGCTGCATATTTTGTTTTTTTTTCTTATCGTTGGTGGGTTATGGGTGGCGAAAAAACAACGTTTCGCTATGGCTGTTGCGAAGATTTAAAGGGCTGTCGCGAAGATTTAAAGAGCATTTAAACACGTATCTTGGTTTATTCGGCTATCTGTTTGTTTGAGATTTTTAGCTCGTTGTTTACTATTACTCGTTGTTTAGCATTTTTAGCTCGCTGTTTACCATTTTTAACTCAAAGCTCAACAACCATTCTTTGCGGTTCATACCACCGGTGTAGCCCGTTAATGTGCCATTTGCACCGATGACTCTATGGCAGGGAACAACAATACTAAATGGGTTCTTGCCGTTCGCACCACCGACTGCCCTTACGGCTTTTGGTTTGTCCATTCTCTTTGCTTGCTCACCGTAACTGATGGTTTCGCCATAAGGAATGGTGGTTAAAGCTACCCAAGCTTTAAGTTGAAAGTCAGTCCCTTTTGGCTGCAGTGGCAAATCAAAGCTTGTACGTTTTCCTGCAAAATACTCATCTAACTGTTTCGTCGCCAGTTGGCAAAGGTCATCTGGATTGCTAGTCATTAGCTCTTCATGATTTACATGGTCAATTTCAATCAGCGACACACCATTGCTCACAATGATCATCTTGCCAATCGGTGCGTCATAGAACATTTTGTAAATGGTGTCTTCCATGTCATCTTCCTTCTTTTAGTTTTTTCTGCTCTTAAGCTCTTCGAATCTCGCATCTGCTCTTATATCTTTTCGCATCCCGGTTACCCGAATCTCGCATCTGCTCTTATATCTTTTCGTATCTCGATTACTCGAATCTCGCATCTGCTCTTATATCTTTTCGCATCCCGGTTACCCGAATCTCGCATCTGCTCTTATATCTTTTCGTATCTCGATTACTCGAATCTCGCATCTGCTCTTATATCTTTTCGCATCCCGGTTACCCGAATCTCTCATCTGCTCTTAAATCTTTTCGCATCTCGATACCCGAATCTCGCACCTGCTCTTACGCTCTTATATCTTTTCGCATCTCGGTTACTCGAATCCCGCATCTGCTTTAGCTCTCACACGAAGTGCAAAGCAATACCCTGAAATACCACCCATGATGTTCCCCAAGGCTAAACCGATAAACAACCCTTCGACACCATCAATTTGGCTGCCTATCCACGCAAAGGGCAAGGTAAACACAAACAAACGCATGAAGCTCCATTGAAAGGCTTTGAGTGGTTGATGCATCGCATTCATGCCGCTGATCAGCATCATCACAATGCCTTGGAATCCATAGCTAAAAGGGACGACCAACAAGTAATGCCACAAAATGCCTCGTACGGATTCTTCTTGAGAAAACAGGGCGGCCAAAGGAATGCTTAGCGGCACCATCATTAAGAAAATCAAACCTTGGAACATCACAGCAAAACGCATACTGAGAAACAGTGCCTTAAAGCTGCGTTGAGGGTTGTTTGCGCCAAAGTTCTGCGCCATAAAAGGCGTAAGGGCAGAGGTCAGAGACATCAACACAATAATAAGAATGGATTCAATACGCTGGGCAGCACCATAAGCAGCAACGGCTTCGGTTCCTTGTTTGGCCAACATCATCATTATGATGGCACCCGCTAATGGATTGAGTGCATTGGACAGCGCAGCAGGCGTGCCGATGGTCAGTATTTGATGCCAATCGCTAAGGATGTTTTTGATATTCGGTAAAGCCAGAAGCTTTTCTCGTTTAATCAAGATGTACAGCGAGCAACACAGAGCGCCAAACCAACTGAAACCACTGGCAATTGCAGCACCTTGAATGCCTAATTCAGGAAAGGGGCCGTATCCAAAAATGAGCAAAGGGTCGAGAACGCCGTTGATTAACCCTGCCAGCATCATGATTTTAGCGGGCGTTTTGGTATCGCCACTGGCACGAATGGCACTGTTGCCTGCCATTGGGATCACTAATAGGGGAATGGTGATATACCAGATCAGCATGTACTCGGAGATCAGAGGCAGTAACTCCGCTTCGGCACCCAACAAAGTAAATAGGGGTTCGAGTGAGATAATGCCAACGGCGGAAGCGCAACAGACCAGAAGTAGCGCGAGTAATAATCCATGACAGGTAAACCTTGCTGCGTTTTGCGCGCAGCCTTGACCGAGTAAGCGCCCAATACATGTCGAAAGGCCGATGCCGATCCCCATGGTGATGCAGTTAATCGCAAAGGTGATTGGGAAGGTAAAGCTCACCGCAGCAAGGGCTTGTGTACCCAGTAATGAGATAAAGAAAGTATCGACGAGGTTAAACATCAAGATCGCCACCATACCGAATATGGTCGGTATGGTCATGGTACGTAAAGTCTGTGCTATCGGGGCCGTAAGAAGCCCATGCTTATCTTGCATGTAAAACGCCGATTGAACTAGAATATGGATAGGATACAGTGAATTGTGAGTAGTCTGAAGATCGCTTTCATAAAGTTTACAAATCACACAATACTAACAGCATACGGTGTGATAGCATTCTGCCGTTATTAATTCAGATGTTTTGAGAGATTTATAGTGAAGCAGCAGAGTCAACCGCAATCGAACTCCCCAGAAAATCCACTAGCATATAATTCAAATGATGTAATTGACCTTAGAGAGCTTTTTAAGGCGATGTGGGACGGTAAATTAATCATCATATTGGTGACGGCTTTGTTTGCTATCAGTAGTATTGGCTTTGCCTTATCATCTCAGGAGTGGTGGTCCTCTAAAGCTAAGATAGTGCAAGCACAACCTCAAGACATCGCTGCATACCAACAGCAAGTAAAACAGTTTCAACCAGTTTTTAATATTTACCAAGATGATGGTACTGTTTTGGTAAGCCGAGAACTAGATATGTTGGTTAATTCGGAAGTTTTATTTAAACGCTTCGTTAATACTTTGAACTCAACTAACAACAAGCGTGCTTTTTTGGAGAATAGTTCTGAGTTTGAAGACTTTAGAAAGACAATGTCTTCAAATGAAATAGAGATGACTGAAGATGCCACTAGAGCTCTTCATGCTCAGTGGTTTGGTAGAATATCAACATCTAGTGTTGATATAAATGATCGAAATTCCCCTTATTTAGTTAGTTTTCAAACTATGACGAAAGAAAGTAGTTTTGATTTACTGACATCTTATATAGATAAAACTGTAGCTAAAGTTCATGAAGATGCTTTTAACAACTTACAAGCCATTGTTCATGGAAAACGCAATGAACTAATTCAGCAGCAACGAATTCTCGAAAGTCAGGCCAAAAATCAGTTATTGGTTGAAAGTGAGAGAACCAAGTATGCAATGGGTATAGCTCAAGCCGCAGGGGTAGAAAAACCTATCCAAACAGGTAATGACAATGAATTGTTTGGTATAGATTTAGGTTCCAAAGGTTTAGCTGCAAAAGTTCAAGCTTTGGAATCGGTAAAGAATCTGAGTGTCATAGAGCCTCGCCTTCAACAAATAAATGCGAAGTTAGATATGTTGAATAATCTTGAAATAGACCGAAGTGTTGAATTTCAAACTTTTCGATTTTTGGAAAATGTTGAACAGCCAATTGCTCGAGACAAGCCAAACCGTGCTCTAATCGTTATGCTTGGTACTTTGTTTGGTGGCATTTTGAGCGTTGCAATTGTGTTATTACGCTTTGCGTTTAGAAAAAGAGATTAACCTCCTTCAATGGTCAGTGGATTCCCACTGGCCACTTTTTTCTGCACAGCCTGTGATTTGAAATTTCAGACACTTCGCCCCTTAGTTCTGGAATGGCAAGACTCGAAAAGTAAAGACGAAATTCTCTGTCTACTTTTAGTCTTGTCGATTTTCTGCTCTTAAGCTCTTCGAATCTCGTTTACTCGCATCCCGCATCTGCTCTTATCTGCTTTTCAGATCACAATTTTTATCTTTTCCCCCTTGGGTTCTTCCACATCGCCCCAACATATTGGGTAACCCCATGCCAATCGTGGCAACTATCAAATTAAATGGAAATTATCAGGAGATCCGACCGATGAATATCCGTCCTCTACACGACCGAGTTATCGTTGAGCGCCAAGAAGTTGAATCTAAATCTGCTGGTGGCATCGTTCTAACTGGTTCTGCCGCTGAAAAATCAACGCGCGGTACTATTCTAGCTGTTGGCAAAGGCCGCATTTTAGAAAATGGTTCAGTACAACCATTGGACGTTAAAGTTGGCGATACTGTTATCTTTTCTGAAGGCTACGGCACTAAAACTGAAAAGATCGACGGCAAAGAAGTTCTGATCATGTCTGAAAACGACATCATGGCGATCGTTGAGTAATCCGCGCCACACATTGAACTGATTTAATAAAGAATTTTAAAGGAAATTAAGATGGCTGCTAAAGACGTTAAATTTGGTAACGACGCACGTATTAAAATGCTAGAAGGTGTAAACGTTCTGGCTGACGCCGTAAAAGTAACGCTAGGTCCTAAAGGCCGTAACGTTGTTCTAGACAAATCATTTGGCGCACCAACGATCACTAAAGATGGTGTTTCAGTTGCACGTGAAATTGAACTTGAAGACAAGTTCCAAAACATGGGCGCACAAATGGTTAAAGAAGTGGCTTCGCAAGCGAATGACGCGGCGGGCGACGGAACAACAACAGCAACAGTATTGGCTCAGTCTATTATTGCTGAAGGCCTAAAAGCCGTTGCTGCTGGCATGAACCCAATGGATCTTAAGCGCGGCATCGACAAAGCGGTTATCGCGGCTGTTGAAGAGCTGAAGAACCTTTCTGTTCCTTGTTCAGACACGAAAGCGATCGCTCAAGTAGGTACTATCTCTGCGAACTCTGATTCGACAGTAGGTAACATCATTGCTGAAGCGATGGAAAAAGTAGGTCGTGATGGCGTTATCACGGTTGAAGAAGGTCAGGCTCTACAAGACGAGCTAGACGTAGTTGAAGGTATGCAATTCGACCGCGGTTACCTATCTCCTTACTTCATCAACAACCAAGAAGCCGGTTCTGTTGATCTAGATAGCCCGTTCATTCTTCTTATCGACAAGAAAGTGTCTAACATCCGTGAACTTCTTCCGACTCTAGAAGCGGTTGCTAAGGCATCTCGTCCACTTCTTATCATCGCTGAAGATGTAGAAGGCGAAGCGCTAGCAACTCTTGTTGTGAACAACATGCGTGGCATCGTTAAAGTAGCGGCTGTTAAAGCACCTGGTTTCGGCGACCGTCGTAAATCTATGCTGCAAGACATCGCTATCCTAACGGGCGGCACGGTTATCTCTGAAGAGATTGGCCTAGACCTTGAAAAAGTAACGCTAGAAGACCTAGGTCAAGCTAAGCGCATTACGATCACTAAAGAAAACTCAACCATCATTGATGGTGCGGGTAATGAAGACATGATCAAAGGTCGTGTTTCTCAAATTCGTCAACAAATCGAAGATGCAACTTCAGACTACGACAAAGAGAAGCTTCAAGAGCGTGTAGCTAAGCTAGCTGGCGGCGTTGCAGTAATCAAAGTTGGCGCTGCGACTGAAGTTGAGATGAAAGAGAAGAAAGACCGTGTAGAAGATGCACTTCACGCAACTCGCGCTGCTGTTGAAGAAGGTGTGGTTGCTGGTGGTGGTGTTGCACTTATCCGCGCTGCATCTAAAGTTGCTGGCCTTGAAGGCGACAACGAAGAGCAAAACGTAGGTATCCGCGTTGCACTACGTGCAATGGAAGCGCCTATCCGTCAAATCACAACCAATGCTGGCGACGAAGAATCTGTTGTTGCTAACAATGTTCGTGCTGGCGAAGGTAACTACGGTTACAACGCGGCTACTGGCGAATACGGCGACATGATTGCTATGGGTATCCTAGATCCAACTAAGGTAACGCGTTCTGCACTTCAGTTCGCAGCATCGGTTGCTGGTCTTATGATCACAACAGAAGCGATGATCACTGATAAGCCACAAGATTCTGGCCCTGCAATGCCTGATATGGGTGGCATGGGCGGTATGGGTGGCATGGGCGGCATGATGTAATCATCCCCCTTTCTCATAACAGAGAAAGCCATACATAAGCTTTAGAAAACGGAGACTTCGGTCTCCGTTTTTTTTGCTCTTCGCATCTCGTTTACTCGCATCCCGCATCTTCCTTTGATCTGCTTTTCCATTGCTCTTTATGATTTTGCGTCTTATATTCAACAGTACAGTTATGACATTGATCTAACATGGATAGCTGTTGAATAATGGATAATAAATGCTTGATTGAAAATGGATTAATCAAGTCAACAATAAGTCAGTGGAGACTCCCCAATGAAAAAATTACTTTCAGTACTTGCTGTGTCTGCAGCAGTAATGGCACCGGCGGCATTTGCTTCTTCGCCTGTTATGTTTTCAACGATCAACGGCTTCAATGCTCCGGATTCAGATGCGGTTGGTGGTGTACGCTTGGCTTTGCTTCACGGACAAGTGAACGACGTTAAAGGTGTCGACCTTGCGGTTGTGGGTATGTCAGAAACACAAACCACGACGGGTGTGAACCTGGGTATTTTTGGTGCGCATAAAGTAAACCAAGAAATGACCGGTGCTTCTTTGGGTATATTCAACTGGAACCCAGGAAAAACGACAGGTTTGAACTTGGGTGCAGTGAACATCACTAATGATGTGAAAGGCGCGAACGTGAGCTTCGTAAACTACTCTGAAGGCAACACTATGGTTGATGTGGGTGCTGCGAACCTTTCAGAAGTGTCGACGGTTCAGGTTGGTATCTTCAACAAAACCAACAAAATCGAAGGCGTGCAAATTGGCTTGATCAATTGTGCTGATAACGGTTTCTTCCCGTGCTTCCCGATTGTAAACTTTGCTAAGTAAATTGTAGTGAGCCTTTCAACTCCCTATTGGCGAGTTGCTTTTTTTAGTAAGGCTTAAAGCTTTTAATGTTTAAACCTATTAACGCCTAAGCCCTTGAGCTTAGGCGTCATTGCTTTCCATTCCATTCCTAACGCACATATCTCAAATGACTCAATAAGCATTCTGTTTTATATTTCCTATTGCAGTATTTTTACTTATAAGTACAATGTGCGATAAATTCCCAACGATGATTTATATGCTTTGATTAATCCCCATACCGTCGATTTTAAAAAGGCTTTTTTAAGTCTAACCGCCAGTTTTTTAGTAGTTTTGAGCTTGTTGCTCGTTGATTCAGCGGAAGAATCAGATAAACAGTATGGAATCGAAAACCAAGGCGTGACACGCTCTTTAGCGGAGCTCACACAGATCATTAATGCACTAGAGTACAACATCACTGCGCTCTACCCACTGCATGGTGACACCTACGTATTCTCGCATGACAAAAAGATCGAAGATGAAACGTGCTATTTCACCAGTGAAGAGCAGCATGCCCCTCGCTTTGACTTTATGTTCTCTGGCCCTCGTGAGATGTGCGACCCGAAATCGGACCTTTATACCGAGGCGGGGAAGCGCCTGTTTATCGCGCCGACCATGGCTTATTTTGCCAATACCATAGAGACCATCTCTGCGATTTACTTCATTTCGAAAGAGAAGTTTATTATCTCTTCCCCCTCCGATATTGCCCAATATATGAAAGGCGATACGTTTGACTCTGTCGTAAATAGCCGACCATATTGGATTAATACGATTCGCTTTGGCTTAGCTCAGGGGCAAGATCAGGTGGTGTATACCGGCCAATACGATGATTACTTAACAGGTAAGAAAGTGGTGACCTTAACCAAAGGGATCTACGTTAATGGCGAGTTTAAAGGGGTATTGGGTGTCGATGGCTATGTCTCTAACCTCGTATCGAACCCTACCCATGGTTATAAAGTCACCAGTACTCGAGGCGCAAACAAGTACGGGTTTATGGACTTTACCTACTCCAAGCCTCTGTATGTTGATGACATTAACACCCAGCTATATCTGAGTATTGAAGAAGATAAGATCGAACACTTTCTGCATGTATTGGCGATGGAGAAGATTCAGCTTTCGATACTGTTGGTTTTGTATTTGCTCTCGGTTTTATGGCTATGGCGTTTTTATACAAGACAAGAACACCAGCGTTTGAATGACCTAGCAATGCGCGATCCATTAACGGGCTTACTGAATCGACGTGGCTTTGAAGCTCGATTACTGGCTCAGGATGAACAGCCGATTATTGGTGTTGGTGTGTTTGATATCGATGATTTCAAAGTGGTTAATGATCAGTATGGCCACAAAACGGGGGACGAGGTGATTTGCCATGTTGCTCAGTTGATGCTGAACAGCGTTAGGCAGCAAGATATCGTGGCACGGTTTGGTGGTGAAGAGTTTGTTGTCGCGATCACGGGTGAATCTTCTGAGTTGCTTTCGTCGATCTTTGAGCGAATTCAAAACGACATTAGCCTACAGAGTTATCGATGCCCAACAGGTGACAAGGTGAATATCTCAGTGTCTGGTGGCGCGACGCTCTACTCTCTGTATAAGTTCGACAGTGTCGGGCACTTGTGGGAAAACCAGAGTATTCGTTCTTCGGACGAGCAGCTCTATAAGGCCAAGGCTGCAGGTAAGAACCAGGTGTGTATTCAGGTGTATTAATTAGTTGGATACACAAAGGCCTAGTCGTGTGACTAGGCCTTTTTAATGTCTGTTTCAGGTTGAGGTTACTTCTTCACGCGGCCTTTTCTCATCCACTTCTGATGCACACCACGGCGTAGGCTCTGGAAGCTATTTTCCACTTTGTCGACACCAAGCAGGATAACCAATGCCATTAGCGTGATGATGACAGACTGAGAGAGATGGCCTAAGGCAATCATCATCCCTAATGCAGCGAGTACCCAGATAATCGCAGCTGAAGTCACACCATGAATCTTGCCATCCAATGTCATCATGACCCCTGCACCAAGGAATCCAACCCCCGTAATGATCTGACCGAGCACACGAGCTTGATCGAGCGTGTTGGGGGATAGGCTAATCGCCATGGTGAGGAAGAAATAGGTACCACTGATGATCAGAATCGACGTTCGGATTCCGACGGGTTTACCGCGTGTTTGCCTTTCGATTCCTATCAACGATCCACACAGCATACATGCCGCAAGACCTGCCCAGCTAAAGGGGGCAAGGTTGAGAGTTTGTTCTATAAATTGTGACATATCACCCCTCCTAAGAATTTAGAATAGAGCCGAGTATGCTAATAATAGACCGGACGATCGAACAAAAAATTTTTGTCTTAACGACTGATAGAGGTGACTTAAAGTCTAGCAGCCGTTTGTCGTTAAGGTGAAAACGGGTGTCGTGGTCTCCGTCGCTTCTTGATACTCAAGGTAGCAGTTATCAGCCTGTTTTTTTCGGCTAGAAGGCGCATAAAGAATAATGCCATCATTCGCATCTGTGTTGGTAAAGAACCAGTCAGCTCGACCCGTATCCCAAACAGCATCTAGAAAGGTTGATTCGATGAGCTGTGACCAAGTTTGATCGTTCATCGCTGCAGGATAGCCGTAGACGACTGAGATATTGTCACCCTCAACATTAATCGATGCGCTAGCTGCTTTATCTAAGCCCAATGCTGATGTCTTACCATAAAGCATAGCACTTGCGCCCTCCATTCCGCCCTTAAGGCCATTTAATGTCGAGATGCGCGCATCAGTTTGCAGGTTGAGGAACTTAGAAGCCGCGGTGACTGACACAATGCCTAGAATCACGATCACTACAACCAGTTCGATAATGGTGAAGCCTTTCTGTTGAGTCTGTGCTTGTGAGCGAGCGGGTAAGGCATTGGGGTTCATTGATACGACTTCTTTATTCAATATGTAGATCGAGTGGCGTCTTGCTGCTGCGTCCACCAATTTCACGAGTTAACTTAGGTACGAGGTAGCCAGAAACCTCAGAGATTAATCCCTTAAAGTGACGCTTGGCTTCTTCATCTGAAATATAGAAATGAGCGGCGCCCTGAACTTTATCAAGTACATGCATATAGTAAGGTAAAACACCGGCGTCGAATAGCTTTTCGCTTAATTCTTTCAATGAGTTAGCGCTGTTATTTACACCTTTAAGCATCACGCCTTGGTTGAGCAGAGTCGCACCACTGAGTTTCAACTTATGGAAAGCTTGTTTGAGCTCTAAGTTAATCTCGTTGGCATGATTAATATGGCTGACCATCACCACATTGAGACGAGTTTGAGCTAACAATTGGCACAGCTCGTCAGTCACACGTGCTGGAATCACAACCGGTAATCGGCTATGAATTCGAACGGTTTTCACATGTGGAATCTGTTCGATGGCATTGATCAGCCATTCTAGTTCACTGTCCTTTGCCATCAACGGGTCGCCACCGGATAAGATAACTTCGTTTATCTCTGGATGAGCGGCTACATAGTCGAGACTGGTTTGCCACACAGACTTCGAGCCCTTGTTATCTTGATAAGGGAAGTGACGACGGAAGCAGTAACGGCAGTTAATCGCGCAGCCGCCTTTTACAATCATCAGTGCACGATTTTTGTATTTGTGCAGCAACCCTGGGATCGCGTTTTCTTGCTCTTCCAATGGATCCGCGGAATAGCCTTGGTGAACCTCGAACTCTTCGTTGAGTGGTAACACCTGACGCAATAGAGGGTCGTGTGGGTTGCCTTTTTCCATTCGTTCGACAAAGCTAAGGGGTACCCTAAGTGCAAATAATTCACGAGCAGCGAAGCCTGCTTGCCACGGTGTTGGGTCTATTTCCAATGCCTCAAGCAGTTTTGACGGGTCAGAGATCGCATTCGATAGTTGTTTGAGCCAGTTTTGCTCAACAGATTCGACTTTTCGGGTTATGATATGCGGCATTGAAATTAACTCAAAGATGTGGAAGAGAAAATCATGGCGTCAGTAAGCACCAATGAATTCAAAGGCGGTTTAAAATTCATGTTAGATAATGAGCCTTGCGCAATTATCGACAATGAATACGTTAAGCCAGGTAAAGGCCAAGCGTTTAACCGTGTAAAACTTCGTAAACTGCTGTCAGGCAAAGTGTTAGAGAAAACATTCAAGTCAGGCGAAAGCTTCGAACTTGCAGATGTTGTTGACGTTGAATTAGGCTACCTATACAACGATGGCGAATTCTACCACTTCATGAACAACGAAACATTTGAGCAAATCGCAGCAGACGTAAAAGCAGTCGCTGATTCAGCAAAATGGTTAGTTGAAAATGACGTTTGTACTCTAACGTTGTGGAATGATAACCCTATCACTGTTACTCCGCCAAACTTTGTTGAGATCCCAGTAACTGAAACTGATCCTGGCCTGAAAGGCGATACACAGGGTACGGGTGGTAAACCTGCAACTCTAGCAACAGGCGCGGTAGTTCGTGTACCTCTATTCATCGCTATCGGTGAAGTTGTTAAAGTTGATACTCGTACTGGCGAATACGTTGGTCGTGTAAAGTAATTTACTTCAAGTATCTGAAAAAGGTCGCTTAGGCGGCCTTTTTTTGTATTTAAAACGCAGATACGAGTAAGCGAGATGCGGGATACGAAGAGCTTGAAGGGCAGGTGCGCGTAAACGAGATGCGGGATACGAAGAGCGGGAAGAGCAGAGCCGAGTCAGAGAGATAAGATATTCAACAAGCAACAAAAAAGCAGAGCTGGATAACCTAGCTCTGCTTTCGCTTTTCTGCTTTTAAGCTCTTCGAATCTCGTTTACCCGAATCTCGAATCTGCTCTTAACTGTTAGATCATAAAGATGAAGATAACAGACAACGCGCTGATTAGGCCTGCAACGAAGTAGCAGCCCACTTTACCTGCAACGCCGACGTGGAACTTAAGGTCGTGCATGCCGTGGTGAAGACGGTGCATTGCGTGCCACATTGGTAGAGCTAGCGTACCGATGATGAATAACGCACCGATAATGCTGGTGGCAAACTCAGACACACGCTCGTAGCTCATTGCATCTGCATCGATAATGCCCATAGGCACTAAGATACCCAGCACTAAAATCGTGATCGGAGTGATCATCGCGAACCAAGTACCGCCAGCGCCGAATAGGCCCCACCAGATTGGCTCATCAGAGCGCTTCGGATTGTGGTTAACGGGTTTCATTTTGTAATTTGTGTTCATAACGAAGCTCCTTACACCACCATGAGAACGATTAAAGAAATAAATGCCACCGCTGCCCACTGGGTCAGTACGATGATTCTTTTATCTACCAATTTGCCTTTAAGGCGGATTGGCATTACTTGAGGCATCATGCTGAAGAAGGTCTGAGCGTGCAGTAAGCTGCCTAGCAGTGCCACGATATTAATACCGATAACGATAGGGTTAGCCATAAAGCTCAACCAGCCTGCCCACGCTTCAGGACCTTTCACTAGCGAACCTAAACCAAAGGTTAGGAACAGAGTGAATAGAATCAAAGGCAGTACAGTCGCTTCACGTAGCATGTAGAAACGGTAGAACGGATGGTTGCTCCACCACGTTCTCTTCATTTCACGAACATAAGGTTTACGATTGCTCATATTACGCTTCCTCCGTCGCTTTAACCGGTTCGCCATCAGGTTTGAACATCGAAATAACGAAGTCCATTGAAGACTCAACTTTGCCTTGGTTTACCGCAGCCGCTGGGTCTACTTTCTTCGGACACACGTCAGAACAGTAACCTACAAACGTACAGCCCCAAGCGCCGTTGTCGCCATTGATAAGCTTCATACGTTCAGCTTTACCATTGTCACGGCTATCTAGGTTGTAGCGGTGAGCAAGAGCAAGTGCAGCAGGGCCGATGAACTCAGGGTTTAGACCAAACTGAGGACACGCTGCGTAACACAAACCACAGTTGATGCAGCCAGCGAACTGTTTGTACTTCGCCATTTGCTCTGGAGTTTGGATGTTAGTGCCGTCTTCTGGCTTGCGGTCGTTACCAATGATGTAAGGCTTGATTGCTTCAAGGCGCTCGATGAAAGGCGTCATGTCGACAATCAAATCTTTCTCGATTGGGAAGTTAGCCAAAGGCTCAATCTTGAAGCCATTCGGGTAGTCACGTAAGAAGCTTTTACATGCCAGTTTTGGCACGCCATCAACCATGATGCCGCAAGAACCACAAATCGCCATACGACAAGACCAACGGTAAGACAGGTCTTTATCTAGGTTATCTTTGATGTAACCAATCGCATCAAGTACTGACATGGTTTCATCAAACGGAACTTCAAAGGTTTGAAAGTGAGGTTCTGCATCGTGCTCAGGGTCATAACGCAGGATTTCAATTTTTTGGATTCGATTCGCTGACATTATGCTTGCTCCTCTTCGCTCTTCTTCGCATTCTCTTCTGCTGCTTTTTCAGCGGCAGCGGCTTTCTCGGCTGCTTCACCGTACAGACGAGCTTTAGGTTGAGATTTAGTAATCTTAACGCCGCTGTAGTCGATGGTTGGTGCTGCATCTTCGTTGTAGAAAGATAGAGAGTGTTTCAGGAAGTTTACGTCATCACGTTCTGTGCAGTTGTCGTCTAGACGCTGGTGTGCACCGCGAGATTCTTTACGAAGGATCGCTGAGTGAACCATCGCTTCTGCAACTTCAAGGCCGTAACCCACTTCGATAGCGTAAAGTAGGTCAGTGTTGAACACTTTGCCTTTGTCTTTAATGCTGATCTTCTTGTAGCGCGCTTTCAGTTCAGTGATTTTGTCGATGGTTTCTTGCATCAAGTCTTCTTGACGGTAGATACCACAACCCGCTTCCATGGTGTGACCCATTTCAGTACGGATGTCAGCCCAGTTCTCATCGCCTTCTTGAGCCAAGATGCCTGCGATGCGATCTTCAACCGCTTTAATTTGCTTAGTGATAGCTTCTTCGTTCCAGCCTTTGAATTCAGCGGCACGTTTCACGGCTTGTTCACCGGCTACGCGGCCAAATACTACGAACTCAGCCAGAGAGTTAGACCCTAGGCGGTTTGCACCGTGTAGGCCAACTGAAGCACATTCACCAACGGCGAATAGGCCTTTAATGCGAGTCTCACACGTACCGTTAGTTTCAATACCACCCATGGTGTAGTGAACGGTAGGGCGAATTGGGATTGGCTCTTTTGCTGGGTCTACGTTTACGTACGCTTTTGCAAGCTCACAGATGAACGGAAGACGCTCTTGCAGGTACTCTTCACCCAGGTGGCGAAGGTCAAGGTGTACGACATCACCAAGTGGGTGCTTGATGGTGTTGCCTTTCTGCTGCTCGTGCCAGAATGCTTGAGAAACTTTGTCACGAGGACCCAGTTCCATGTATTTGTTTTTCGGCTCGCCCACTGGAGTTTCAGGGCCCATGCCGTAATCTTGTAGGTAACGGTAGCCGTTCTTGTTGACGATGATACCGCCTTCACCACGACAACCTTCAGTCATCAAGATGCCAGTACCCGGTAGGCCTGTTGGGTGGTATTGAACGAACTCCATATCACGCAGTGGAACACCGTGGCGATAAGCCATTGCCATACCGTCGCCAGTCACGATGCCGCCGTTGGTATTGCAGTGGTAAACACGACCTGCGCCACCGGTTGCTAATACAACAGATTTCGCTTTAATCGTAACAAGCTCACCTTCAGACATATGAATCGCGATTAGGCCTTGTACTTCGCCATCTTCAACGATCAAATCCACCACAAAGTACTCATCAAATCGTTTGATTGTGTCGTACTTCATCGAAGTCTGGAACAGAGTATGAAGCATGTGGAAGCCGGTTTTATCCGCTGCGAACCACGTTCTCTCTACTTTCATACCGCCGAATCGGCGTACGTTTACTTCACCGTTTTCTTTACGACTCCATGGGCAGCCCCATTGTTCCATTTGGATCATTTCGCGAGTCGAGTTTTCAACAAAGTATTCAACAACATCCTGTTCACATAGCCAGTCGCCACCGCCAACAGTATCGTTGAAGTGGTTATCTAGGCTATCTTCGTCTTTAATTACTGCTGCTGAACCGCCTTCTGCTGCTACCGTGTGCGAACGCATTGGGTAAACTTTAGAAATCAGTGCTACTTCCAATTCAGGATTAGCTTCAGCCGCAGCGATAGCTGTACGAAGACCAGCGCCGCCTGCGCCGATGACTGCGATATCTGTGGTAATTGTCTTCACAGTTATTCTCCAGTGTGATGCGGAGTATTCCGCTTGTTATTATAAAAAGCTTATTTAGGAGGTTCTAAATCGTAGGAACCATTTAGCACCCCTAAGCCTTAAGTGGTAGGTTCAGTGTAAGAGAGGAAGGCATTTCAAAAATTGATGCATTTGGGTTTTTAGGTCGGTAATGCATATGGAGGCATAGAAATTATAGGTTATGTGACTGCAATCACGGCAATGAATTGTTGATAACGATTAACCCACAGGACGGGTGTTAACGGCTTGTTGAGTATGATTTTCGTTATCAATGTTGATGTGAAAGCTGTATTGATAATTGTATTGTAGAACGTAATTTTCTGGCTTCATTAAAACAACATTTTGCTTTCATCAATAGACAGATAGAAGCTTACAAAAGAGACGAAAGGTGGTAATTTTCGTCGCCTAGAATTCAGTGATATGGAACTTAATAATGCACTCTACATGGCAACCGGCCGCAACCATTAAGCAGTTAAAGCAACGTGCTGATATCCTTAATCAAATTCGCCAGTTCTTTACAGAGCGAAACGTGATGGAAGTGGATACGCCAGCCATGAGTCACGCCACGGTGACGGATGTGCATTTGCATACGTTCAAAACTGAATTCGTAGGGCCGGGTTATGCGCACGGCCAACCACTGTTCTTTATGACGAGCCCAGAGTTTCATATGAAACGACTGTTAGCAGCGGGCAGTGGCTGTATCTACCAAATTTGTAAGTCTTTCCGTAACGAAGAAAATGGCCGTTATCACAACCCTGAGTTCACTATGTTGGAGTGGTATCGCGTTGGTTTTGATCATCATGACCTGATGGATGAAATGGATTTGCTGTTACAGCAGGTGCTTAAATCAGGCTCAGCACAGCGAATGACTTACCAACAAGCCTTTATTGATGTGTTAGGTGTGTGTCCGTTGGAGGATTCGATGGATATGCTAAAGCAAGCTGCGGCGAAACTTGGGCTCAGCGACATTGCAGATCCAGAAGAAGACCGCGATACCTTGTTGCAGCTGCTGTTTAGTCTTGGGGTTGAAGCTAAGATCGGGCAGAAAGTGCCTGCGTTTGTTTATGACTTCCCAGCATCACAAGCGGCGTTAGCCAAGATTAATCCAACCGATTCACGAGTGGCCGATCGCTTTGAGGTGTACTTCAAAGGGATTGAATTGGCAAACGGCTTCCATGAACTCGATAAACCACAAGAACAACTTCAGCGCTTTGAAGGTGATAATGCCAAACGTATTGAGATGGGCTTATCGCCTCAACCGATTGACCATCACTTGATTGAGGCATTAAAAGCGGGCTTACCAGACTGTGCGGGTGTTGCTCTAGGTATCGATCGTCTGATCATGCTGGCGCTGGGCTACGACCACATCGATGACGTGACGGCTTTTCCTTTCCCGCGTTCTTAGTTTTTTGATTTTGTTGTTACTGAGAGTTAGTAGTCCTTAGCTATTAACGGTTAGCTATTAACTCTCAGCTTTCAATTCGCTTCACTAGCTAACCAGAATACCGGTGCTCTATCTGACCAAAATACCGGTGCCTACTAGCTAACCAGAATCCCAGTACCCACCACGGCAACAATGGCACCTATCCAAGCGTAGGCATTTGGCCTCTGTTTGGTGTACAGCCAGAGTATTGGTAACAACATGATGGGCGTGGTTGAAGATAGCAGAGCGACCATGCCGACATTGCCTTCCTGCAACGCATACAAAATCAGTGTCATTCCCACGGCCATCGCTAAAAAGCCGTTAACCGCGGTAATCGTGAATATCTGCTTATTCATTGGGTTAAGTGCGCGCGAAAGCTTGGCGCCTGTTAAACGAAACAGTGAGTGAGCAACAAAGGCGGTGATCATTCGAATGGCAGAGGCGGCTATTGGGTCAATGCTAGTTTGCATCACGGGTTTGGCAATAATGCCGCCCAATGCTTGGCAAATCGCCGCGGTGATTCCCAACGCAACACCAATCCACACCGTGCCCTTAATGGTTTCGAGTTGGTTGTTCGCTTGTCCACGACGACCAAAGAAGATCGCGGTTAACACGCCACTAAACACCAACGCCGAGCCAATCAGCTCCACCGAAGTCATGCTTTCGCTAAACAGGAAGTAACCAAGAATCGCCGAGAACACGGCGTGACAAGAGAACAGCAAACCCGCTTGGCGCGGTCCCATTCGGTTCAAACAGGCAAATAGGGCCGTATCACCAATGAAGATACCAATTAGACCCGACAGCATCATCGGCGTGACTAAGTCAGCTTCCACACTTGACCAACCACCAGTAAACCAAGCCATGCTTGATAAGATGATCGCGGTACAACCCATTCGCCAGCGACTATAGGCGAAAGAACCTAAGTGTTGAGCAGGCTTTACTGACATTAGGCTCGCAATCGCCCAAAGAAAAGCGGCAGCAAGAGCTAACCATTCGAATCCCATCTGAATAACATCCTTGTGTCTGGGATAAATTAGCTCATCAATATGCATCAAACCGAACTGAGAACAAAGTGATTCTTATGAAAGAACGACTTTGTTTCAGTTATTAGTTTATGTCAGCTGTCACTTGCTGGTGTGGTTCACTTACTTTGCTTGAGGCGCGCTATATCTCAAAGCGCTATACCTTAAAGCGCTCCACGTCTTGGCGCATCGACTCAGCAGCGCTGCTCATTTCATTTGAGCTATTGCGACTGCTTTCCGCTTGTTGTGCCAAATCGTCGGAGGCGTCTTTGATTCCTTGCGTATTACGACTGATGTCTTCGCTGACCGCGCGTTGCTCTTCTGCAGCACTCGCTATTTGCAACGCCATGTCGTTGATTTCAGTGATTGCTTGCGTGATTTTAGTCAGGCTGCCATGGGCTTGTTCTGCGAAGCCAACACTGTTCTCTGCCAGTTGAGTGCTGGTGGTCATGCTTTCAACGGCATGTTCGGTATTCTTCTGCAGCGTATCAATCATCACGCGGATTTCTTCGGTCGAGCCATGCGTTCTTTGGCTGAGCACTCGAACTTCATCGGCCACAACCGCAAACCCACGACCTTGTTCACCCGCTCGAGCGGCTTCAATCGCCGCATTCAATGCCAACAGGTTGGTCTGTTCGGCAATGCCTTGAATGGTGGAGAGGATCTGGTTGATGCTTTGAGCATTGCTCTCTAATTCACGAATCACATTGGCGGCATCTTCAACTTGAGTCGCCAAGCCAGTAATCGCATCACGGTTTTGTTGGATGACCTCTTGGCCTTCGTTACAAGCGGTAGCGGATGCCTGAGAAGCGGACGCCGTTAATTCGGCATGGCTAGCCACTTCGGCTGCGGTGGCGGACATCTCATGAATCGCGGTCGCAATTTGGTTGATATCGTTTTGTTGATTCTCAACGCTAATCGAAGATTGGGTCGCCAGTTGATTGGCTTTCTCTGCATGATTGTTGAGATCGTGGCTGTGTTCTATCACGCCCTTCAACATGCTTTGCATCTGGCTTAAGAACTGGTTCACAAGCTCGGCAAGTTTGCCAATCTCATCCATACGTGTGATATCAATGCGCTGAGTGAGATCGCCTCTGCCTTGAGCGAGCTGAGTTAAGGCTTCAGACAAGGTTTGTAATGGAGAAAGTAGGCGGTTGATCACCATTGTGCTCGCAATTGAAATGATGATGTACAACACCAAAGAGGTCAGCGTGATGAATTGAATGGCATCGGATACTGCAGAAAACGCCATGTCTTTATCGATAACAATACCTAACGACCAATCAGTATTCGGGACGTTGGCAATATAGACCAGCTTATCGCCTTGACCCGGCCAAGTGAGAGTGGTGATCATTTGGTCTTGAAGCAGTTGTGACACCTTGTTGGTTGTGAGTTCTGGATTCAAACTGGTCAGTGGTTTTTGACTCAGTTCTTCATCACTGTAGGCCACAATGTTGTTATTGCCGTCGACTAAAAACGCAAAGCCATCGTTATCCAGTTTTACATTGAGCACGGTATCAATAATGCTAGTTACGGTTAGATCGGCCGCGAGAACACCTTGTCTATCGCCACTGAATGCTTTCGCAAAGCTGATGACAATGCTGCCGTCAAAGTCCTGATAAGGTTCGGTAATGATGAGATCTGATGTTGCGTTTGCATCTTTATACCAAGGGCGAGTGCGCGGGTCGTAGCCTGTTGGCCAATCTTCACCTTTGTCGCCATAGGCGATAGTGCCATCGCTGAATCCTGCATAAACAGACAAGAATTGTCCGGCTTGCTTGGTGATCAATAACTCGCGATCAGAGTTGCTACTACTTGAAATAGTCGATTCATTGGCAAGCATCATATCACTGCGGATTGAGAGCCAATCGGCAATGTAATTGGTGGTGCCAACACTGACATTTTTCATTTCTTGGTTAATCGCGACCTCGGTTTCTTGAGTGAGCTGATTAACTGATATCCAGGCTTGAGCGCCACTCACGACGGCGATAATGACCGCAATCGCGATCTGAATTTTAAACTTAATAGTATGTCTCAAGGTCTATTCCTCTCTATTAGACAAAAACCTAATTACAGTGACGTACTTGATGGTGAATTGGTGTGTCTCTGATGCGTGTATAGTGCCGTTGTCTTGATGTTGGTAAATGTGTTTAAAATCAAAAATTTAAAATGACTTATCGTTATTTTTAATAAACCGTGAAGTAGAATCACAATTATCTATCGATTAAAAACTGATAAACCCTCCAGATAGCGAAATCATGATTGCTATCTGGAGGGTTGTAGTGAAAAGCTAACGTGCTAGGTGATAATAAGTTAACGTGCTAAGTGATAATAAACAGTGCGAGGTAGACCATCAGCAAGCCGACGATCCCTAAGATAATACCCATCTTCGCCATGTCTTTACTTTCGATAAGCCCGGTCGAGTAGGCCAACGAGTTTGGTGGTGTCGATACGGGTAAAATCATACCTAGCGATGCAGAGAAGGCGACCACAACCAGTAGTCCTTGCAGGCCTCCTATCGCAACCAAGCTTTCCATTGATGCACCAATCGCAGCGGCGATCGGCATCAGTAAGTTGGCCGTTGCGGTGTTTGACATGAAGTTCGCCATTAACCAACATACGATGGATAACGTTAGCACTACCGCCGTTGGTGAGAGCGACTCATAATCAATCGCGTGTGCGAGTGCCACGGCTAATCCTGTTTTATCTAGTCCTATACCAATCGCAATACCACCTGCTACTAGCCACAACACATCCCAGTTAATCAGCTTGAGCTCTTCTTTGCCCATGATGCCGGTGAGAGTGAACACAGCCAGTGGAATGATAGACACCACATAAGTGTTCATGCCGTGCAGTTTGGTGGTCATCCACAATAGGATAGTGGCAGCGAAGGTGACGTAAACCACAATCGCTCGCCAGCTTTTTCTAAATTGGCCATCAAGCTTGAGCACCATGTTTCTTTCCTTGGACGGGAAAAACTTCTGTAGAAGGAACCAAGCGATGGTCAGTTGAATGATCACAAAAGGCAAGCCCATCATCATCCAGCTTAGGAAGTCGATACTGTTCTCACCCGTCAGGTATTGCAGTGCGATGGCATTGGGCGGTGTACCGATTGGTGTCGCGATACCACCGGTGTTAGCAGCAATTGGAATACACAACACCAACGCCTTGATGCCCATGTCGCCTTTTGGTGCTGACGCCACGATTGGACCTAGCAGCGCGAGCATCATTACCGTTGTGGCGGTATTCGACATGAACATTGAGAACACGGCGGTGATCAGCATTAAGCCGAGCATAATGAAGCGCGGTTCTGTACCAAATGGTTTGAGTAATACTCGCGCTAAGTTGTTGTCGAGTTCGTACTTGGATGCCGATATCGCGAGAGCGAAACCACCCATGAAGAGGATGATGATTGGTGACGAAAATGCACCGAATATGTCGGTATATTTGATTAACTCACCGAGATCGTGTCCTGCTGGTGGGTTTCTAAATAGGTGCAAACCTTTGTCAGAAATCATCACCAGTTCAAGTGCTATGATCAAAATGGAAGTGGCGAATACCGGAACAGGTTCAAGCACCCACAGCAGAGCGGCCAACAAGAATATTGCCAACAAGCGGTGTTGAATCAGCGTGAGATCATCGATTGGTATTGAATCTATCGGCATGAATAACACGCCCAAGGGAATCGCAAAACAAATCAACAGCTTGGCCAGAACGCCAACATTGAGTTTAGGCATGTACAAAGACCCTATGAATAAAATATCTTCAAATAGAGTAAGTTATCTGGATTTTTGGTACTTGGAGACGGGTTGTAAAATCGGAAAGTTGTTTAAGGTTTCGACAGTTGTTTTGTTTTTGGTCAATCTTTTTATGAGGTAATTCGACGTACTGCTCGTTGAGAATAAGGTTATCGGTAGTTAGATTTTTTGAAATCTTGAAGGGAAATGTCTCGAACTAGATAAGAAAAAGGCGCGTTATTCTCTAAAAATAGAAAACTAACGCGCCCTTAAAGCTTACTAAGTTAACTCAGAGAGTTAGACTTGGTCTGTGTTCTCTGTTGAATCAACAGCTTCAGCAGTCTCTTCATTTACTTCAGCGTCTTTGCCCGCAATATGCGCGAAAGGGGTGCCTAGAATGGTTTTCTCGCCATTTTGCATCGTTTCGTCAAACTTGATTGCGTCTTTAGCGAACAGGTTGATAACCGTTGAACCAAGCTTAAAGCGGCCCATCTCTTCGCCTTTCTTCAAGACGACGGCTGTATCACCTTGTGCAGGGTAATCCCACTTGTAAACTGAGTTACCACGAGGTGGAGTAATGGTGCCAGCCCATACTTGCTCGATGCTGCCAACGATAGTTGCACCAACCAGCACTTGTGCCATTGGGCCAAACTCAGTATCAAAGATACAAACCACACGCTCGTTACGTGCGAATAGGTTTGGAACGTTCTCTGCCGTTAACGGGTTTACAGAGAAAAGGTCACCCGGAACGTAGATCATTTGGCGCAGTGTGCCGTCACATGGCATGTGCACGCGATGGTAATCACTTGGCGACAAGTAAAGCGTTGCGAACTCGCCGTCTTTAAATTCATCCGCTAGAGCAGCATCACCACCCAATAGCTCACGAGCTGAGTAGTTATGGTTTTTAGCTTGAATCAGTTGACCGTCAGTAATTGGGCCAAACTGGCTTACTCGTGCATCAGCAGGGTGAACAATAACAGAGTCACCTTCTGCGATAGGACGCATGCCTTCTTTCAATTCACGTACGAAGAATTCATTGAATGTTTTAAAGTGTTTTGGATCGCTATGCAGAGCTTCATCCATGTTTACTTTGTATTGCTTGATGAACCAGTTGATGATCGCTGTCGTTAAGCCACCCGCTTTAGCAGATGCCAGTTTACCGACTAGGCGAGTTAGCCCATGCTGTGGGATCCAGTACTGCAATCCAACTTTAATCTTATCCATTGTATTAATTTTCCAATGCTAATTGTTTTTCAATTAAATCTGTCGATGACGGTTTAGGGCGCGAGATGTTACTTAAATTCGCGCCAATTGTCAGTAAATGCACACATTTGTTCACAAAAACGCGATTAGAGATCGGCTTTCTTGCTTCGTGAGTACTGACGGTTATCTTTGTTGTCAGCCATTGTTTCAATAATGCGATGGTAGCTAGCAAAACGTAAGCGGCTAATTTTACCGTCTTCAACGGCTTCACGTAGAAGACATCCAGGATCGTCATTGTGTTTACAGTCACGGAATTTACAACCACCTAGGTATGGTTTGAATTCAATGAAAGCATCAGTGACTTCATCGGGTTCTAAATGCCATAGGCCGAATTCACGTACCCCTGGGGAATCGATAAGATCACCACCAGAAGGGAAGTGATACAAACGCGCCGCAGTCGTAGTGTGTTGACCCAGTCCTGAGTTTTCAGAAACCGCGCCTTCTTCAATGTCTAATGTCGGCATGAGGGCATTCACTACGCTGGATTTCCCTACGCCAGATTGACCAACGAAAATGTTGATACGATCTTTCAGTTCGGCTTCCAACTCTTTGATGCCGTAACCCGACTCTTTACTGACGAACATGACTTTATAGCCGATTTTCTCGTATATTTTCAGCGTTTCGCGGTATTCGCTAATTTGTTGTTCTGTCAGTAAGTCGACTTTATTGAGCACAACTAACGGGGCAATATTCACCGTTTCAGAGGCGATCAAGTAACGGTCGATGATATTAAGTGATAGCTCCGGCAGTACCGCTGAAACGATAACCATTTGGTCTACGTTTGCGGCAACCGGTTTTAGGCCGTCATAGTAATCAGGGCGAGTTAGCATTGACGTTCTTGGCTCAACGGCTTCTACAACACCAGAGATGCCGGCCATTGATTCAAGTCCTGCGCGCCAAATGACTTTGTCTCCAGAAACTAACGTTTCAATACTGCGGCGTAAGTTACAACGGTGAACTTCGTTGGTTTCAAGATCTTCGATATCGGCATGTTGGCCAAAGCGCGTAATTACGAGTCCGCTTTTTGTTCCGCCAAGCATGTTCTCATCCCACTGGATAGAATCTTCTTTCTTGAGTCGCTTGTTCTGGTTGCTACGTACACGACGCACTTGACCTTTGGTTAACTTCTTTTTTTTAGCCACAATTTTTCACTTAACACATCTAACTTGATGATTGAGGACTCAAACGGAATGTTGTTGGTACCATTGATTTCGATGGCCCTAAAGCTAGTTTGAGTATAGTTATTTGGGTATAGTACCTCTTTTATACATAAACAAATAGGCGACGCCTTATGTCCTTTAGCGATCAGAACCTTATTTGGGTTGATCTAGAGATGACAGGACTTGATCCTGAAACTCATAAAATCATTGAAATTGCTACTATCGTTACTGATAGTGAGCTTAACATCCTGGCTGAAGGACCTGTTTTGGCTATTCACCAACCTCAGAGTGAATTGGACAAGATGGACGAGTGGTGTACAACTACCCACACCGGCAGCGGCCTAGTGAAACGAATTCAAGAAAGCACGGTTTCAGAGCAAGAGGCTATTCAACAAACGATTGAGTTTCTTGAGAAGTGGGTACCAAAAGGCAAATCACCGATTTGTGGTAACAGCATTGGCCAAGATCGCCGTTTCTTATACAAACACATGCCAGAGTTGGAAGAGTACTTCCATTACCGTTATGTCGATGTAAGTACCCTGAAAGAGCTGACTCGTCGCTGGAAACCCGAAGTACTCGATGGTTTTTCAAAGTCGGGAAGTCACCTTGCATTGGATGATATTCGTGAGTCGATCGCTGAACTGCAGTACTACCGAAAAACGATTATTAACATCTAATCAGATCAAATGATCACGTTTATCTAACTTTTCAGGGACATAAGAGCTGATTTTTTTGCAAATCTGCGTGCTTTTACAGCAGTTGAGTAAAAACTTTCGTAATTTTGCATTAAGGACTTGCATCACAAAAAAATGCTCTTATAATTCGCAGCCCTGAACGACGAAAGACGTTTCAGATTGCGATACTAGCTCAGTTGGTAGAGCGCAACCTTGCCAAGGTTGAGGTCATCGGTTCGAACCCGATGTATCGCTCCAATTTCTTTCTTAGGATTGATGTTGGGAAATAGACTCATTGACTTAAACAATGCATCCGGACGCGGGATGGAGCAGTTTGGTAGCTCGTCGGGCTCATAACCCGAAGGTCGTCGGTTCAAATCCGGCTCCCGCAACCACATTACAGCTAAACGTTGATAGCTTCTTTGCAGTAAGAACTTAGTTTCTAGCAGACAAGATTAACGGTTAACTAAGCGATACTAGCTCAGCTGGTAGAGCGCAACCTTGCCAAGGTTGAGGTCATCGGTTCGAACCCGATGTATCGCTCCAATTTCTTTCTTAGGATTGATGTTGGGAAATAGACTCATTGACTTAAACAATGCATCCGGACGCGGGATGGAGCAGTTTGGTAGCTCGTCGGGCTCATAACCCGAAGGTCGTCGGTTCAAATCCGGCTCCCGCAACCACATTACAGTTAGACGTTGATAGCTTCTTTGCAGTAAGAACTTAATTTTGAGCAGAAAAGATGAACGGTTAGCTTATGCGATACTAGCTCAGTTGGTAGAGCGCAACCTTGCCAAGGTTGAGGTCATCGGTTCGAACCCGATGTATCGCTCCAATTTCTTTCTTAGGATTGATGTTGGGAATAGACTCATTGACTTAAACAATGCATCCGGACGCGGGATGGAGCAGTTTGGTAGCTCGTCGGGCTCATAACCCGAAGGTCGTCGGTTCAAATCCGGCTCCCGCAACCACATTACAGTTAGACGTTGATTTGATGCTTTTGAGCAGAAAAGATGAACGGTTAGCTTATGCGATACTAGCTCAGTTGGTAGAGCGCAACCTTGCCAAGGTTGAGGTCATCGGTTCGAACCCGATGTATCGCTCCAAATTCTATTCTTAGAAGCTGTCTCTTTGAGAATGTGCTCAGAATGAAAATGGTTTAGTCTCATTGTCCTTAAACGGTAATGATGCGAAAAGAGAAACATCCGGACGCGGGATGGAGCAGTTTGGTAGCTCGTCGGGCTCATAACCCGAAGGTCGTCGGTTCAAATCCGGCTCCCGCAACCACATTACAGCTAAACGTTGATAGCTTCTTTGCAGTAAGAACTTAGTTTCTAGCAGACAAGTTTAACGGTTAACTAAGCGATACTAGCTCAGCTGGTAGAGCGCAACCTTGCCAAGGTTGAGGTCATCGGTTCGAACCCGATGTATCGCTCCAATTTCTTTCTTAGGATTGACGTTGGGAATATAGAGTCATTAACTTAAATAATGCATCCGGACGCGGGATGGAGCAGTTTGGTAGCTCGTCGGGCTCATAACCCGAAGGTCGTCGGTTCAAATCCGGCTCCCGCAACCACATTACAGCTAAACGTTGATAACTTCTTTGCAGTAAGCACTTAGCTTCTTAGCAGATAGGATTAACGGTTAACTAAGCGATACTAGCTCAGCTGGTAGAGCGCAACCTTGCCAAGGTTGAGGTCATCGGTTCGAACCCGATGTATCGCTCCAATTTCTTTCTTAGGAATGATGTTGGGAATATAGAGTCATTAACTCAAATAATGCATCCGGACGCGGGATGGAGCAGTTTGGTAGCTCGTCGGGCTCATAACCCGAAGGTCGTCGGTTCAAATCCGGCTCCCGCAACCACATTACAGTTAGGCGCCATTTATTGCCCAAGGCAGTAAGAGCAGCGATTAACTAATGCGATACTAGCTCAGTTGGTAGAGCGCAACCTTGCCAAGGTTGAGGTCATCGGTTCGAACCCGATGTATCGCTCCAATTTAAGCCTCATTGTCTTAAACAATGCATCCGGACGCGGGATGGAGCAGTTTGGTAGCTCGTCGGGCTCATAACCCGAAGGTCGTCGGTTCAAATCCGGCTCCCGCAACCACATTACAGTTGAACGTTGGCTTGATGCTTCTTAGCAGACAAGATGAACGGTTAGCTTATGCGATACTAGCTCAGTTGGTAGAGCGCAACCTTGCCAAGGTTGAGGTCATCGGTTCGAACCCGATGTATCGCTCCAAATTCTATCTCACGCTTTATGCTGAAGATGAAAATGGTTTAGTTTCATTGTACTTAACGTTAATGAAGCGAAAAGAGAAACATCCGGACGCGGGATGGAGCAGTTTGGTAGCTCGTCGGGCTCATAACCCGAAGGTCGTCGGTTCAAATCCGGCTCCCGCAACCACATTACAGTTACACGTTGTACACTGCCTTTCAGTAAGCGCTTAGCTTCTTAGCAGACAGTATTAACGGTTAACTAATGCGATACTAGCTCAGTTGGTAGAGCGCAACCTTGCCAAGGTTGAGGTCATCGGTTCGAACCCGATGTATCGCTCCAGCTTTCTTCTAAAAAGCTATTAAGATTCTTTAAGCCACCGTGTTTTTCTTTAGATCACAGAGTTTAAAGGCGACCTTAAAGGTCACGCTCTTTCTTTAATGCTGCGAAGCATAATCCCCCCAAAAAGCAAATAATCCTCCATCATGGTGGATATTTTTTTGTCTTAAATTTTTCTTAGCAACTGGAATGCTAGTAAACATCAGGTCTCTGAAGCAGATACTTGAGGTTTTTCACATCTATAAACAGACTTATCCACAAAATGTTAGGTGTGGATAACTTGGTTGATAAAGTTATTTCAGACTTAATTCTTTACATATCCCCAAAAGATCTTTCTTGTTTTCAATATATTAGCTGAATTATGGCGATCGTAACTTGTTGTTTTTTATAACTTTGAGTGTTTATCTTGAATTTGATAAAAGATCGTTAACTTGTTGTTTTTTGATCTTAATCATTTATCGGTACTGTGTTTAACTTTGTGAGAGTGTCGGAAGTTTACGAGAGTTCTGAATTTTTTCCACATTGCTAAAATTGAGAACAAGGTCAAACATTGTTCTAAAATTATGTGCAACGGGTTGTCTTAAATGTTGGACTATTTAGGTAGGTTAGCTAGCCAATCGTTGATGCCTAAAGGGCTAGGCGTCTCTTGGCAGTCCTTTCTCAACAATACGTATCAGTCTGTGCTTTTTGGTGGAGATTTTACTGCTACTTCTTTGCACACCGCTAGCGTTGGGTAACTGTTGTAGTTGTTTATTCAAAGCCCACTCAATATGCACATCTAGCATTTCGTTTTTGCCTTGATGAGATTCTAGTGTTTCAACAATGCGTTGTTGAAATGGCGTATTGCCCATAGCAACAAAGATATTGCGTAACCACTGGGTGTGGCCGATACGTCTTATTGCTGAGCCTTCCATTTTCTTTAGGAAGGTGGCTTCGTCCCAACTTGAAAGTGAAACCAGATCGGCTTCTTGGAAATCTTCTCTACGATGAAAGTCTGTTTGCTCTGTGAGTTCGGCATGACGGTTCCACGGGCAAACTAACTGACAGTCATCACAACCATAAATACGGTTACCAATGGCGTCTCTAAATTCTTCCGGGATCACACCATCGTATTCAATGGTTAAGTACGAAATACATTTTCGAGCATCCACTACGCCATCAGCAATAATGGCACCCGTTGGGCAAGAAGTGATACATGCGGTGCATTTGCCGCACTCATCAACACTGGGTTCATCAACAGGAAGCGGGATATTAACCAACAGCTCTCCTAGAAAGAACCAAGAGCCCGCGTCTTTATCAAGAATTAACGAGTGTTTACCTGTCCAACCCAGCCCCGCTTTTTGAGCGAGCGGTCTTTCTAAAATAGGCGCTGAATCCACGAAAGGACGTGAGTCTAAACCTTCGACCTCTTTTTCGATCCTTTGTCCCAGCTTTTTCAACTGGTTACGGAACAATTTGTGATAATCGCGGCCTAAAGAATAACGGCTGATATAGCCTTGAGTGGTATCGCTTAGGTTAGAAGCAAACTGAGCTTCTGGTGGTAGGTAGTTCATTCGGGCGCTGATCACTCGAATGGTGCCTGGATGAAGTTCATCAGGACGTGCGCGCATCATTCCATGTCGAGCCATCCAATCCATTTCGCCGTGGTTGCCAGCATCTAGCCATGCTTGAAGAGGGGCTTCGTGTTCACTTAAATCAACATCGCAGATGCCAACTTTTTGAAAGCCGAGCTCTTTTCCCCAGATTTTAATTTTTTCAGCAAGATGGTCTAGATTCATGGCTTCATTCTTAATTCTTATTTTCTCTGTTTTACAATTAGAGATAAGGCTAATTAAAATTAGGTTCGGCAAAAATGGGGGCGGATCTTAACGGATCTTAGTGATATTGACCAGAACTGACGTGTTTTGATCAGTATTTTTCATAGAACTTACACTTGAGTGCTTGTCTACTAAAAGCATCACGGTTTACTATTCTTGTTCTTTTGATTTTTATATAGTCAACGATCGATTTTTAGAGAACGTATTCATGAGCACGAAACAATTTACTTTGAAAGATGAACAAGCAACGATTCAATTAGGGACGGAGCTTTCTAATCTTTGCTCACAGCAGACGACTATTTATCTGCATGGTGATCTTGGCGCAGGTAAAACGACCTTCAGTCGTGGCTTTGTAAAAGCACTTGGCCATCAAGGAAATGTAAAGAGCCCAACGTATACTCTAGTTGAACCTTATCAACTTGCCGATTGGCAGGTATATCACTTCGATCTTTATCGCTTAGCCGATCCTGAAGAGTTAGAGTTCATGGGAATTCGTGATTACTTTACACCGGATGCTATCTGTTTGGTTGAATGGCCTGAGAAAGGTTATGGGATGCTACCAGAAGCCGATTTGGACATTGATATTCGTTACCAAGACGATCACCGTATTGTTTCTTTAACCGCTAATAGTGAATACGGACAGCGCTTACTTAGTCAGTTGGAGTTATGTTGATTTCTAGACGCCTTATTTCAGCAGTAGCCATGATGGCTGCTGTTTTTTCTATACTGTTTTCTTCACTTGTTTCTGCAAACTCACTGAAAAGTTTAAGGGTTTGGCCTTCTCCAGAAGAAACTCGTGTGGTTATCGACTTAAAATCAGAAGCGGACTTTAGCTATTTCACCTTGAGTAGCCCGAGTCGTTTAGTGGTCGATTTAAAACATACCAACCTTGCAACTAAGTTACCGGTCGTGGTGAAAGATAGCCCCGTTCTATCTAAGATTCGTAAGAGTTCACCGCCAGACAAAAATACCTATCGCTTGGTTTTTGAGTTGAAGAAATCCTCTACAGCAGAATTGTTTAAACTCAGCCCGACTCCTGGTGGTCAGTACGGACATCGTCTGGTGATCGATCTGCCTCATGGTGCGGCAAGCAAGGGGGCAACGACGTCGAAGCCGAGTAAACCAACGGTGAGCAAAAATATTAATCAGGTTAAACGTCAGAAAGACATTCTGATCGTGATTGACCCTGGTCACGGTGGTGAGGATCCAGGCTCTATTGGTCCAAGTCGTAAGTATGAAAAGAATGCGACTCTGAGTATTTCTCGTAAGCTTGCTGCACAGTTGAATGCGGTTCCTGGGATCAAAACTCGCATGACCCGTAACGCCGACTACTTTGTAAACCTTAACCGACGTGTCGCGATTGCTCGTGAAAACGAAGCTCATTTGTTTATCTCTATTCACGCGGATGCTTTTACGACCCCTCAACCAAGAGGTGGTTCGGTGTTTGTGTTGAATACTCGACGCGCAAATACTGAGATCTCTCGATGGATCGAGAACAAAGAGAAGCAGTCTGAATTACTCGGTGGTAGCGGTGCGGCTTTCACTGGCAATATTGATGATAAGAACGTAAACCAAACTCTGCTTGATTTGCAGTTCAGCCACTCACAGAAAGAGGGCTATAAGCTTGCAACAACCATTCTGTCTGAGATGGGTAAGGTTGCTAAGCTTCATAACAGTAAACCAATCAATACCAGTTTGGCGGTATTACGTTCACCACAGATACCATCGGTCTTGGTCGAGACGGGCTTTATTTCGAATCCGACCGAAGAGAAACTGCTCTTCCAACGTTCGCACCAAGATAAATTGGCACGAGCAGTGACCAAAGCGGTCGTTAAGTATTTGAAGGCTAACCCGCCAGAAGGGATTATCTTGTCTAACGCAACGTCATCAACCGGTAGCGTGAGCCAACATAAAGTGTCTCGTGGTGAGTCTTTATCGGTGATTGCGAGTAAATATGGCACCTCGACACAGACGTTGATGAAATTCAACAATCTGAAATCGAGCAGCCTAGCGATCGGCCAAGTGCTTAAGATCCCAAGCAGTGCTTCAGGGTCATCATCAAGCAGCGCAGTGAAAACCAAGACCATTACTCACACGGTTAAGTCTGGAGAGTACCTAGGCAAGATAGCCAGCCGTTACAAAGTACGGGTGGCAGATATCAAACGTGAGAACCGCTTGAAGTCTGAAACACTGAGAGTGGGTCAGAAGTTACGTATTACGGTTGAAGTGAAAGATGTCCCTCTGCGCAAACATAAAGTCGCAAGAGGTGATTATCTTGGCAAGATTGCTTCTAAGTACGGCGTGAGTGTTAACAGTATTCGCCAAGCGAATAAGCTACGATCTGACAGCCTAGCGGTGGGGCAGGTGTTGATTATTCCGCACAAGTAAGCTTTTTAACGCAGACATGTTTCCATCAATGGCAGTAAGGTAGCTATAAATATGACGATCAAAATACTGCCAGCTCGATTAGCTAACCAAATCGCAGCGGGTGAAGTGGTAGAAAGACCAGCTTCTGTTGTAAAAGAGCTGGTTGAGAACAGTTTGGATTCAGGTGCCACACGTATCGATATTGATATCGAGAAAGGCGGCGCTAAGATGATCCGCGTTCGTGACAACGGTAAGGGCATCGTTAAAGATGAGCTTGCGTTGGCGCTGAGCCGTCATGCTACCTCTAAGATTCATACCCTTGATGACCTTGAGGCGATCGTCAGCCTTGGTTTCCGTGGTGAAGCGCTCGCGAGTATCAGCTCTGTTGCGCGCTTAACCATGACTTCACGCCCTGCCACTCAAGATCAAGCTTGGGCAGCACACAGTGAAGGTCGTGACATGCAGGTGAAACTGCAGCCTGCAGCGCATCCCATTGGTACCTCAGTTGAGGTGTTGGACCTGTTCTTCAATACGCCAGCACGCCGCAAGTTCTTACGCACCGAGAAAACCGAGTTCACGCATATCGATGAGCTGCTTAAACGCATCGCATTGAGTCGCTTTGATGTGACGATTAACCTTCGTCATAATGGTAAAATGATTCGTCAGTACCGCGCTGCCAAAACACAAGTTCAAGCAGAAAAGCGAATCGCTGCGGTATGTGGCAATCCTTTTGTTCGTCATATGCTTAAGATCGAACTTGAGCATCAAGGCCTAAAACTTCATGGCTGGATCACCACGCCAGAAGGAGCAAGACAACAAAGCGATCTGCAATACTGCTATGTGAATGGTCGTATGATGCGTGACAAGCTGATCAATCATGCGATTCGTCAAAGCTACGAAACCAGCCTGCGCCCAGACCAATTTGCGACGTATGTGTTGTTCATTGAGCTAGACCCACATCAGGTGGACGTGAATGTTCACCCCGCCAAACACGAAGTGCGTTTCCATCAAGCCCGCCTTGTACATGATTTCACTTACCAAGCACTGAGTGATGGACTAGCCCAAAGCAAACAAATTGATGCAGCACCGATCAAGCAGTCTGCGTTTCATCAGTCAGAAGTGATTCATCAGTCAGAAGTGATTCATCATCAGCAAGATAGCTTGAACTCTGGTATCGGTGAAGTGGCCAGTTTCTCAGAGCCTGAAAGCTCAATGCCTAGCCGTTCGGATCAAACCCAAGTCTCTGATAGTGAACGACATGCTATTGAGCAAACGCCAGCCTACCCGAGAAAAGCAGAGTCTGAGCGCGCTTATGATCAACCTCAACACAGCGTTAATGATGGTGGGCAGCGCTATAGCTCAACAGCCAACCGAGGTTCATCGTCTAGCATTGGTTCATCGCCTAGCAGGGGCTCTTCAACCAACTTAGATTCGTCTACTAACATTAGTTCAGCTAACACAGGCTCGTCGGCTCGCGAAACCAGTTTTACCGGGTCCCCTCGTCAAGAGTGGATCGAGTCCCGACCTGAACCTAAAAAAGAAAAAGAGCCAAACCAGCACCACGGTGAACCCGCGCCCTCTAAACGAGAAGTGAAAGCCTATAAAGAGCTTCTGAAAACGCCAGATTTTGATGGTCAAGTTGTAGTTCCATCATCTCCTCAAGAGCATGTGGCACCAGTAGAAACCAAAGACAACATAGAAAATATCGAAAATAAAGAAGCTAAGCCTGGTCAACAGAATCCTGTTCATTCAAAACCAAGAGCTCCTGTGACGGACTTAGGCAAAGCCGTCTCGGTAGTGGAACGCCAATATTTGGTAATGGGAAACAAAAACGGCAGCGTATTGGTGTCTCTAGCCAAAGCGGAATTGCTACGTGTGATAGGCCAACTTGATACTCGAGAAGGGGCGTTAAAAAGCCAACCGCTATTGGTGCCTTTATCGATTAAGCTTGGTAGTGAACTTGTCGAGGTTGCTAAGGCGTTGAGCCAAACACTGGCGTTATTGGGGATTGAGCTTAAGGCGCGAAACAGTGAAGCGGTAATGGTGATGGGCGTGCCTTCTCCTTTGAGGCAGCAAAACTTACAAATTTTGATCCCAGATCTGTTATCTTACGCGGCTTCATTAAACGCTCAGATTGTCGATAATCACGCTGCTACTGTTTTTAACGATATGTTGCCATCATTGGTCAACTGGATCGGGATTCAAACGGCACAAGTAAAAAGCGACTACACTTTATCTGAAGCGGTTCAACTAGTTGGGGAACTTGAACAGCTTTGGCATGGTCTACTTCCATTAGATGATCCAGAGTTTGTAAATCCTATCGACTTTTCAGCGACCATAGCCGCGTTTACGGTTTAACTTTTTCGCGATGGCATTTATCTTTGCAACTGAATGTATCGCGATACGAAGCCCTTTTTTATAAAGCGCTCTAACAGAGAAACAAATACAAAATATCATGACTGAAAAATTACCTTTAGCGTTGTTTTTAATGGGCCCTACGGCATCAGGAAAAACAGATTTAGCTATCCGCTTACGTCAGAAGTACCCAGTAGAGATCATCAGTGTCGACTCAGCATTGATCTACAAAGACATGGATATCGGCACCGCTAAACCGGATGCAGGAGAGCTCGCGCTCGCGCCCCATCGTTTGATTGATATTCTCGATCCAAGCGAAGCGTATTCTGCGGCAGATTTTCGTCGTGATGCGATCAATGAAATGAATAAGATTGTAGCGGAAGGAAAAATCCCGTTACTGGTTGGTGGCACAATGCTGTACTACAAAGCATTGTTGGAAGGCTTATCGCCATTACCGGCCGCGGATCAAGAGATTCGTAAGCAGATTGAAGCGGAGTCTATTGAACAGGGTTGGCAGGCATTGCATGATCAATTAAGAGAGATAGATCCCGTATCCGCTGAAAGAATACACCCAAATGATCCACAAAGGCTTTCAAGGGCATTGGAAGTTTACCGAATTTCGGGTAAAACATTAACAGAGCTAACTCAAACGAAAGGCGATAGCCTGCCATTTCGTGTAAAACAATTTGCAATAGCTCCCAAGGAAAGGAAAGAGCTCCATCGCCGCATTGAACTTCGCTTTGAGAAGATGATAGAGGCGGGGTTTGAAGATGAGATGAAGGCGTTATATGCCAGAGACGATCTTCACCCTGAACTGCCATCGATCCGATGCGTTGGTTATAGGCAGATGTGGGATTATTTAGATGGGAATTGCGATTTAGACGAAGCGGTTTTCCGTGGTGTCTGCGCAACCCGTCAATTGGCCAAGCGACAAATCACCTGGTTACGCAGTTGGGATGATTTAACTTGGTTGGATAGCGAAAACATTGAACAGGCGTTAGAAACTCTTTCAGATGCAATAGCATCTGATTAGTATTGCTGTGTATAATGTGATCGCTTTTGCGTGAATATACTCTGAAAAGGATCAGTTATTGAGGCTTTTAAAAATCACAGCCTTTCAATAACAACGGAGTTTTTTTATTCGTTTAGCTCAG
Organism: Vibrio splendidus; assembly: GCF_024347615.1. Classification (NCBI taxonomy): domain Bacteria; kingdom Pseudomonadati; phylum Pseudomonadota; class Gammaproteobacteria; order Vibrionales; family Vibrionaceae; genus Vibrio; species Vibrio splendidus. The sequence continues at coordinate 280,601 of NZ_AP025508.1, forward strand.
ATGCAAAGGCCGCACCTTTTTGTGCACCACTAGCTAAATAATTACAACAAAATATAAATAAGGAAAATAAAATGGCTAAGGGGCAATCGCTACAAGACCCATTCCTAAATGCACTCCGTCGTGAGCGCATTCCAGTCTCTATCTATCTTGTTAACGGCATCAAGCTGCAAGGTCAGATCGAGTCTTTCGATCAATTCGTGATCTTATTGAAGAACACAGTAAACCAAATGGTTTACAAGCATGCGATTTCTACTGTGGTTCCTGCTCGTGCAGTTAGTCACCACAGCGGCGAGCAACAGCGTGCGCCATCTGATCGTCCAGAGAAGACTGAAGATTAATCGTTCAATTGATACAGCTTGTGCTGTAATAAGGAGTTGGTTGCTTGTTTGACCGTTATGAATCCGGCGAGCGAGCCGTACTTGTTCATATCAACTTCACGCAAGAGGGAGAATGGGAAGACCTAAGCGAATGTGAAATGCTGGTCTCCTCAGCGGGGGTAGAAACGCTACAAGTGATTACTGGTAGCCGACAATCCCCACTCCCTAAATACTACGTTGGAGAAGGTAAAGCCCTAGAAATCGCTCAAGCCGTTCAGCTGACCGGTGCTGAAATTGTGATTTTTAACCACTCTCTCTCTCCTGCCCAAGAGCGAAACCTCGAGCAATTGTGTAAATGTCGTGTGATTGATCGCACGGGTTTAATCTTAGATATCTTTGCACAACGTGCGCGAACTCATGAAGGTAAGCTACAAGTTGAGCTTGCTCAGCTTCGTCATATCTCTACCCGATTGATTCGTGGTTGGACTCACCTTGAAAGGCAGAAAGGTGGTATTGGTCTTCGTGGTCCAGGTGAAACTCAACTGGAAACCGATCGACGTTTGTTGCGTGACCGTATAAAAGCGATATTACGTCGTTTAGCGAAAGTGGCTAAGCAGCGTGAACAAGGACGACGTGCTCGTAATCGAGCTGAAATCCCAACAATTTCTTTGGTTGGTTATACCAACGCAGGGAAATCAACACTTTTCAATCAAATCACTAGTGCAGGTGTTTATGCGGCAGACCAACTGTTTGCAACTCTAGACCCAACACTACGTAAGATTGAATTGGCAGATGTCGGGCCTGCAATTCTCGCAGATACCGTAGGTTTTATCCGTCATCTACCACACGACTTGGTCGCTGCGTTCAAGGCTACGTTACAAGAGACGCAGGAAGCTGACATTTTGTTACATGTTGTTGATGCCAGTGATGACCGCTTTCGTGAGAACATTCAGGCTGTTCATGAAGTATTAGAAGAAATCGATGCTCATGAAGTGCCAACCCTTGTAGTCATGAACAAAATTGACTGCATGGAAGACCAAAAACCTCGAATTGAAAGAGACGAAGAGGGCGCACCACGCGCTGTTTGGGTTTCTGCAATGGAAGGAGAAGGGATTGAACTGCTGTTTGAGGCTTTAACTGAGCGTTTAGCGAGTCAAATGGTTCAATTCCGGTTGTGTATTCCACATCAACATCAAGGCCGTATTCGCAGCTTATTCTTCGAGATGAAATGTATTCAACAGGAAGAGTATGATGAAAATGGTAACTTGTTGATAGATATCCGAATGCAACAAATAGATTGGTCTAAACTTGAAAAAAGAGAAGGGGCGCTCTTAGGTGACTTTATCGTTACCAAAGAGACTGCTACAGTATAACGTCATATCAAATGATGGAGCTTTCTAATGGCGTGGAATGAGCCTGGAAATAATAACAACGGCGATAATAACGGCCGCGATAATGACCCTTGGGGTAAGAACAATAATCGCGGCGGCCGAGATCAAGGACCGCCAGACTTAGACGAAGTGTTTAGTAAACTAAGTCAAAAGTTAGGTGGCAAGTTTGGTAAAAAAGGTGGCAACGGTAACGGGCCATCTATTGGTGGTGGCGGTGCGATTGGCTTTGGTGTCATTGCTGTCATTGCGATTGCTATCTGGTTCTTCGCTGGTTTCTACACCGTTGGCGAAGCAGAAAGAGCCGTTGTACTTCGACTGGGTCAATTCGACCGTATCGAAGAACCGGGTCTTAACTGGCACCCACGCTTCATCGATGAAATCAAAGATGAGCAACTGGTTAACGTTCAAGCGATTCGTTCTCTACGTGCTTCTGGCACCATGCTAACGAAAGATGAAAACGTTGTGACGGTTGAAATGGGCGTTCAATACCGTGTTTCTGACCCATACAAGTACTTGTATCGTGTAACGGATGCGGACGATAGCTTACGTCAAGCAACTGATTCTGCGCTTCGTGCGGTAATTGGTGACTCACTAATGGATAGTATCCTAACAAGTGGTCGTCAGCAGATTCGTCAAAGCACTCAAGAAACGTTGAACCGTATTATTGATAGCTACGACATGGGTATTCTGATTGTTGACGTGAACTTCCAGTCAGCACGTCCACCTGAGCAAGTTAAAGATGCATTTGATGATGCTATCGCGGCTCGAGAGGATGAAGAGCGTTTTGAGCGTGAAGCTGAAGCTTACCGAAATGACATTCTTCCAAAAGCAACAGGTCGTGCTGAGCGTTTGAAGAAAGAAGCGGTGGGTTACTCAGAGCGCACAGTTAATGGTGCTCTAGGTCAAGTTGCTCAGTTCGAGAAGCTTTTACCTGAATACCAAGCTGCTCCTGAAGTAACACGTAACCGTATGTACCTTGATACAATGGAAAAAGTGTACTCAAGCACATCGAAAGTCCTGATTGATTCTGAATCAAGCGGTAACTTGCTATACCTACCAATTGATAAGCTAGGCGCACAAGGTGGTTCTCAGTCGGGCACTCGCCCTGCAAAAGCATCATCAACTTACGATCAAATTGAGTTAGAAACTCAAGCGGATCCAAAGTCTAGCACTCAAACTCGTTCAGACAGTTCACGTCAAGGGAGATACTAATAATGCGTAAATTAATGATCCCTGTATTAGTTGTGACGATTGCCCTTCTATTGATGTCACTATTTGTGATTCAAGAAGGCGAGCGTGGCATGGTAATTCGTTTTGGTCGAGTTCTCGATGACAACGGCGTATCACGAATCTATGAACCAGGCTTGCACTTTAAACTGCCTATGTTTGATCGTGTAAAAGTACTTGATGCTCGTATTCAAACGATGGATGGTCGTTCTGACCGTTTCGTAACATCAGAGAAAAAAGATGTTCTAATTGATACCTACGCAAAATGGCGTATTGCTGATTTTGGACGTTTTTATCTGAGTACTGGCGGCGGCAATATCATGACGGCAGAAGCACTTCTTGAGCGTAAAGTGACAGATGTTCTTCGTTCTGAAATTGGTGCTCGTGAAATTAAGCAGATCGTGTCAGGCCCTCGTAATAAGGACATCCTGCCAGACTCTGCTGATAGCGAAGTCGTCACAACGGTAGCAGCTGCAGAAGCTCTAGAAGTTGATGGCGAACGCGATAAGATCATGGAAAACGTTTTGTCTGGAACGTCAGAAAGTGCAATGGCTGATTTAGGTGTTGAAGTTGTTGATTTCCGAATGAAGAAGATTAACCTTCCTGACGAAATCAGTGAATCTATCTACCGCCGTATGCGTGCAGAACGTGAATCGGTTGCTCGTAGACACCGTTCTCAAGGTCGTGAGAAAGCAGAAGTTATCCGTGCTCAAGCTGAGCTAGAAGTAGCAACAGTTCTTGCAGAAGCTGACCGTACAGCTCGAATCACTCGTGGTGATGCAGATGCAGAAGCAGCGAAGATCTACTCTGATGTGTACAGTAAAGATCCTGAGTTCTATGGCTTCATGCGTTCATTGCAAGCTTATGAGACATCGTTTAGCGATAAGAGCGACATTCTAGTACTGGATCCGAAGACTGACTTCTTCCAATACATGAATCAAGCGAGCGGCGCTCCAGCAAAATAAGCTGATGCGTTAGCGGATGCTTAGCTCAATAAGCAAAATACGTTAAAACTTAAAAGGCTCCCATTATGGGAGCCTTTTTGTTTTCTATTCTTTAAAGACTGAAGACTGAAGACTGAAGACTAAGGACTAAAGACTGAATATTGGCCATTAGGTCCTCGAGGAAAATCGAGCGACAGAGCCGTGCTTTGAGAAAGCCTAGCGGTAGGTCATGAAAGCGATAACGACGCCGGCAACCACAAGGCAACCGCCAATTCGGCGCAGTTGCGTGTCTGGCTGTTGGCTTAATTGAGCAACCATGTTTCTCCAGCCATTGGGTGCAATCAAGGGCCCCAGCCCTTCAACGATAAGAACAAGCCCGATTGCGAGCCAGATAGAATTAGACATGTTGCTGCCTTTTGCCTGTAAAAAGATAATAATATCAGCATCTTTACGGATCTTCGCGGTGTCATTGCAAATTTGCTTGTCGTTAGCTTTAACAATTATGAACAAAAAATGACTGCAAGAAATGTGATTCGGTGCTAGAATCCATTTTTAATTAGCAACAGAAATTGGAAAGATGGGAAATAACGTAGTCGTTCTAGGCACCCAATGGGGTGATGAAGGTAAAGGTAAAATCGTTGACCTTTTAACTGAAGATGCAAAATACGTGGTTCGCTACCAAGGCGGTCACAATGCAGGTCACACACTTGTAATTGACGGTGAAAAAACCGTTCTTCACTTAATTCCATCAGGTATCCTACGCAATAACGTTAAATGTGTTATTGGCAACGGTGTAGTATTATCGCCTGACGCACTTCTTAAAGAAATGAAACCTCTTGAAGATCGCGGTATCCCAGTACGTGAGCGTCTTTTCATCTCTGAAGCTTGTCCTCTAATTCTTCCGTACCACATTGCAATCGACAACGCGCGTGAAATCGCTCGTGGCGCTAAAGCTATCGGTACAACGGGTCGTGGTATCGGTCCTGCTTACGAAGATAAAGTTGCTCGTCGCGGTCTACGCGTTGGCGACCTTTTCGATAAAGAAGCATTTGCTGAGAAGCTAAAAGAAGTTATGGAATTCCACAACTTCCAACTAGAGCACTTCTACAAAGCTGAAACAGTAAGCTACGAAGAAGTTCTTGAGCAAGCGATGAGCTACGCAGACATGTTAACTGCGATGGTTATCGACGTAACTGACGAACTAGACGCAGCACGTAAGCGCGGCGACAAGATCATGTTCGAAGGTGCTCAAGGTACGCTACTAGATATCGACCACGGTACTTACCCATACGTAACGTCTTCTAACACGACTGCTGGTGGTGTTGCTGCAGGTTCTGGTTTTGGTCCTCGTCACATCGGTTACATCCTTGGTATTACTAAGGCTTACTGTACTCGTGTTGGTTCAGGTCCATTCCCAACTGAGCTATACGATGGCCTTGAAAAACAAGACCCAGTTGGTAAGCACCTAGGCGATGTTGGTCACGAGTTTGGCGCAACGACTGGTCGCCTACGCCGTACTGGTTGGTTCGATGCTGTTGCTATGCGTCGTGCAATCCAAATCAACTCTCTATCTGGTATCTGTCTAACTAAACTAGACGTTCTAGATGGCCTAGAAGAACTAAAAATCTGTACTGGTTACAAGATGAAAGATGGTTCTATCCTAGAAGTTTCTCCAATGGCTGCTGAGTCATTCGAAGAAGCGACGCCAATCTACGAAACAATGCCTGGTTGGTCTGAAAACACATTTGGTGCTAAATCTATCGACGCGCTTCCACAAGCTGCTCTAGATTACATCAAGCGTATCGAAGACTTAACTGGCGTTCCAATTGATATCGTATCAACTGGCCCAGATCGTAACGAAACTATCATCAAGGTTCACCCATACGGCGCATAATGCCCGCTGAGTGATTACCACAGCACAAACCGTACTGTGGTAATTAAAGTACTTTGATACTTAAAGTGCTCTGATAATGAAATAGTTTTCTAAAAGCCGACTTTATTAAGTCGGCTTTTTAATACCTGCAATTTAGCCACGCACTCTTTGATGGTGATCTTTTAAGCGTCATCAGGCAAAATATTGCCCATTAGCGGCAAGTTTTGTCTAAAGCCGTCAGGGTTATTGCCGATACAGATATCATGGAAAGTGAAGTTCACCCTGTTTTGTGCGTGTAGAAATCCTCTGCGGCCCTCAATAGATAACTTTAGCGACAGATAATAGAGTGCAGGTATGAAGCTACGAATTGTAGCAGCTTCATTGATAATGGCGCTGAGCTCACCCTTGAGTCATGCAAATTTGACTGACGTGGGAGAGCCCGTTCCAATATATACAGAAGCTGAACTGATTAATTTAATCGAGAATAATCAACACCTAGAGCGAGTGAAAGCTGATAAGTGCCAGTTAGTTGAAGATATCGTTGCTCGTGCAACGCGTATTAGCTTGCCTTCTTATGAGTTTTTATACGGTGATATGTTGGCTTGGGGCGTGTGTGTTCCACAAGATGTCGAGCTTGGCATTTACTATATGGAAAACGCGGCGCATCAAGGTTTACCGGCTGCACTAGAGCAGCTAGGTCGTTATTATTCTCGCGGTACTTTGGTGCAACAAGACAAAGAACGCGCGATTCCGTATTTACGTGAAGCGGCCTCTATGGGTAACCTAAGTGCGAGTATTCACTTAGCGGAACTCTTGCTGCGTGATTACGGTAGCCCGTTAGATTATGAAGATGCTTACCGCTGGTTATACAACTCGGTGACTGCGGATGATAGGCAACACAAACGCATCACCGTGCTTCGAAGCGGTCTGGAACAGAGAATGCCGGACAATATTATTGCTCGAGCAAAACGCCGAGACGTGTTCTGGTAATTACGAATATTAATTAAGGTTAGATGGTGAACGACTGCACTCGTTAACCATCTATCTTGATATAGAAAGATACCGTATTAAAAAGGCCTCGTAGGTAAATACCTATGAGGCCTTTTTTGATCTTAACGGTAAACCGTTTATCTCACTCGGTGGCGTTATTGAACAACTTCACCAGATTCAATCACCGTCTTACGAACGACTTTGGTGAAATCGAGTGCTTCTTGGCGAATCTTATCTTCATCGACCGTTAGCATGTCGCGGTCTTGCATGATGATCTTACCGTCAACGATGGTGTGGCGAACGTTACCCGAGTTAGCTGAGTAAACTAATGCCGAGTATGGGTTGTAGACTGGAACCATGTTTGGCGCTTTCGTATCGATCACTATGATGTCGGCGAGTTTACCGGCTTCAAGAGAACCGATCTTATCTTCCATGTGTAGCGCTTTTGCTGCGCCCATTGTTGCCATGTCGATCACTTTGATCGGCGGCATTGCGGCACGATCTTTATTAACCAGCTTGTGAACTTTAGCGACTTGGTTGAATTCATCAATGGTGCTCAGTGTGTTACCAGACATTGGGCCATCAGTACCTAAACCAATACGAACGTTTTCGTCATACATCTTAAGCGCAGGAGATACACCTTTTGCTGACTTGATGTTAGCACTCATGTTGTGAGCCACACCCATATCCGATTTTTTCACTAGCTCGATATCATGATCGTCAACGAGGATCATGTGTGCACCCACCAAGTTTTTGTTGAGTGCGCCAATGCTGTCCATGTATTGAACCGGTGATAGGCCATCTGAACGCTCGGCGATTTTCTCTTCTTCACGGTGTGATTCTGCTAGGTGAATCATTACTGGTACATCGAGCTCTAGAGAGAGCTTAGAGATCTTCTGCAGTATCTCTGTGGTGTTGGTGTAAGGCGCGTGTGGTGCAAACGCGGGTGTGATACGCGGGTGGTCTTTGTATTCTTCAATGAAATTCAGCGCGTATTGGATGCCTTCTTCCGCATTAGCCGCATCAGCGACTGGGAACTTAATCACGGTTTCACCAAGAATGGCACGCATACCGATCTTATCGACAGTTTTCGCAACTTCATCTTCAAAGTAGTACATGTCGGCGTAAGTCGTGACACCGCCTTTTACCATTTCAACGTTACCGAGATTAGCGCCAATGCGTACCATGTCTCGCGATACCAGTTTCTTCTCTAGAGGGAAGATATAACGGTGAAGACGGTCAGGCACATCATCGGCCAACGAGCGGAAAACCGTCATCGATACGTGAGTATGAGTATTGATGAGACCCGGCATGACGATATCGCCATCCACGTCTAACACTTGTTTCGCTTGGTACTGCTTCTCTAGTGAAGCATCACCAACGGCAATGATTTTGTTGTCTTTTACGACAACAGTACCGCTCTCATAAACCGTTTTGTCTTGGTTCATGGTTAGAACCATTGCATCGGTAATCATCAGGTCAGCTTTTTCCATTGCTGAACTCGCAAATGGAAATAGAGCGAGGCTTGCCATTGCTGAAGCCAATAGGGTGCGTTTTAGTTTCATATCAATACTCAGAACAGGAGTTGGTAAAGTGTCGGGATAATAGTGTATTTCATTCATGGCGCAAACGTTTGTTTTATCGTTTGCTTGAAATTTTGATGATAGTCCGCCTCTATGAAGCGATGTTTCACAAAGTGAAGATATGTATCAATCTTAGGTTATTTTAGGCTTTTCCAAAGCATATCTGTAGCTTACCCCTAGCATCAGATATACTAGGGGTATATACATTCCTTGCTTAAGCAGGCCCGCCTATGTCAAAAAACACACCAATGTCAGAAAACACGACAGCGACAACCACTGTTGATCCTTTTGCCGACCGAGAGTCGAAAAATTACGAAAACCCAGTACCAAGCCGAGAGTTCATTATTTCGTTTCTAACAGACGCGAATATCCCAATGAACCGTAACGATCTATTCGAAGCTTTGGGTTTGGCTGGAGAGGAACAATATGAAGGGCTGCGTCGTCGTTTACGTGCAATGGAACGTGATGGACAGCTTATCTTTACCCGTCGTCAGTGCTATGCATTGCCTGAGAAGATGGAATTGATTAAAGGCTATGTGATTGGTCATAAAGACGGTCATGGTTGGGTTCGCCCAGACGGCAGTGTGGGTAAAGACAATGATATCGTGTTGCCGCATCACCAGATGAAAACCATCATGCACGGTGATTACGTACTGGCTCAGCCTACTGACAACAGTAAACGTGGTCGTCGTGAAGGTCGTTTGGTTCGTGTTCTTGAAGAGCGCAAAACGCCACTTGTTGGCCGCTTCTTCCTAGAATACGGCCATTCTTACGTGGTTGCTGATGATTCTCGTATTAGTCACGACATCCAGATCCCTACTGAGCATAAAGGCGGTGCTCGAATGGGTAATGTGGTTGTGATTGAAATTACGGATCGTGGTGGTCGTTCTCGTAACATGATGGGTAAAGTGACCGAAGTTCTTGGTGAAAACATGGCTCCGGGTATGGAAACGCAGATCGCGATCCGTACTCACCAGATCCCACAAGAGTGGCCTGAAGCGGTAGATAAGCAAATCGTAAACCTCGGTGAGCATGTTCCTGAAGAAGCAAAAGAAGGACGTGTTGATCTACGCAAACTGCCATTGGTTACCATTGATGGTGAAGATGCGCGTGACTTCGATGATGCGGTTTACTGTGAAGCGAAGAAAGGCGGAGGCTGGCGTCTGTGGGTAGCGATTGCTGACGTAAGTTACTACGTTCGCCCAGATACCGCGCTAGACAAAGAAGCGATTAACCGTGGTAACTCGGTATACTTCCCGTCACAAGTTGTGCCAATGCTGCCAGAAGTCCTTTCTAATGGCCTATGTTCATTGAACCCTCAAGTCGACCGTTTATGTATGGTGTGTGAGATGACTATCTCAGACAAAGGTAAACTGTCGGGTTACAAGCACTACGAAGCGGTAATGAACTCTCATGCCCGTCTGACTTACAACAAAGTTGGCGCTATCTTAGATGGCAATGAAGAACTTCGTGAGCGTTACGAGCCTGAAGTACCACATCTTGAAGAGCTTCATAAGATGTACAAGGTACTTAAGAAAACGCGTGATGAACGTGGTGCGATTGAGTTTGAAACGGTAGAAACTAAGTTTATCTTCAATGCGGATCGTAAGATTGACCGTATTGAACCCGTCATCCGTAACGATGCACACAAGATCATCGAAGAGTGTATGATTCTTGCGAACATCGCATCGGCATCTTACGTAGAAAAAGCGAAAGAACCTGCACTGTACCGTGTTCACGATACTCCGGGAGAAGAGCGCTTAACGGGCTTTAAGAGCTTCCTTAGTGAGCTAGGTTTAACGCTGGAAGGTGGCCTGTCGCCATCACCAGTAGACTATGCACAACTGATGCAACAGATTAATGAGCGTGAAGATCGTGAGTTAATCCAAACCATGCTACTGCGCTCGATGAAGCAAGCGGTATACAACGCGGACAACGCAGGTCACTTTGGTTTAGCTCTTAAACGCTATGCTCACTTTACCTCGCCAATTCGTCGTTACCCAGATTTGCTATTGCACCGCGCGATTAAGTACCTTATTGCGAAAGAAGAAGGCCGTCAGAGTGAGCGTTGGACGCCAACCGGCGGTTACCACTACACTTTCGATGATATGGACTTCTACGGCGAGCAGTGTTCAATGACTGAGCGTCGTGCTGATGATGCTACGCGTGAAGTGAACGACTGGCTGAAGTGTGAGTACATGCAAGACCATGTCGGCGAAGTGATGGATGGCGTAATTGCTAACGTGACTGGCTTCGGCTTCTTTGTTCGTCTCACTGAACTGCACATTGATGGCTTGGTACATATCTCAGCGCTAGCGAATGATTACTACCAATTTGATGCTGTTGGTCAGCGTTTAGTCGGTGAAAGCTCAGGTAACATCTACCGCTTAGGTGATTCGGTTAAAGTGAAGGTTTCTGCGGTTAATCTAGAAACTCGCCAAATCGACTTTGATTTAGAAGACACCGATCGTCAGCCTCGTGGTAAAGGTAAAACAGCCAAGAAGCGTGCAGCTGAAGCGATGAAAAAGGCGAAAAGCAAGAAGCGTTCAGCGGTGAAGAGTAATAAGCCGGGTGTACCTGCGACGCCTTTAGTTGAACCGACTAAGCGACCAGACGGTAGCTCTGAAAGTTCAGCTAAGAAGAAGTCAGCGAATAAAACCGGTGCTGCGAAGGCGCGAGCTAAGAAAAAGCGTACCGCAAGCCGTAAGCCAAAGGCTGATAAGTCTTAAGTTTATAAGCCTTAAGCTTAATAAGGCGCTTTGCTAGTTAGGTTTAGCACAGCGCTAGTTTAATGTGACATGGCTTTAACGCGAAAAGACTTTAATGCGAGAGTATCAGGCGCAAGACGCATACTCTCGAAATAAACAACACAGGGGTGGGTGCATCGGGTTTGATGTCATTCATCTCTGAGCAATAAGAGTAACCAGAGACAATGAGTAACGAATTTATTTACGGTATTCACGCGGTGAAAGCCGTACTAGAAAAAGATCCAGCGCGCTTTATTGAAGCGTACGTGCTTAAAGGTCGTCAAGACGATCGTCTTCTTCCATTACTGAATCAACTGCAGCAATTTGGTGTGTCGATTCAACAAATGGGCCGTAAGCCGCTTGATGAAAAAGCACAGGGTGCAAATCACCAAGGTCTTATTGCTAAGGTGAAGCCTGCTAAGCAGCTTAATGAAACTCACCTAGACGATATCCTAGCGCAGCACGAACAGCCTCTGCTGTTGGTTCTAGATGGTGTAACAGACCCTCATAACCTAGGTGCTTGTCTACGTAACGCGGATGCTGCGGGTGTGGCGGCTGTTATCGTACCTAAAGATCGCTCTTCACCGCTAACGGCAACCGTAAGTAAGGTTGCTTGTGGCGCAGCTGAAACCGTTCCTCTAGTACGCGTAACCAACCTAGCTCGTACAATGCGTGCACTGCAAGAGCAGGGTGTATGGTTCGTGGGTACCGCAGGTGAAGCAACGCATGATATCTATCAAGCGAAGCTAACGGGTCCTCTTGCCGTTGTGATGGGCGCAGAAGGTGACGGTATGCGTCGTCTAACGCGTGAAACCTGTGATGACCTGATTAAGATCCCAATGTCAGGCAGCGTGTCGAGCCTAAACGTTTCGGTAGCATCAGGCATCTGTCTGTTCGAAGCGGTACGTCAGCGCCTAGCTCAATAGCGTTAAGCTGAGTCAAAAGGCAAAACGACTCTAAGTCTATGAATTTATTAACGCTCACCACTTGCTGGTGGGCGTTTCTTTTTAGGGCGTAGAGTGACAAATTGACAGAATCACAGATGGCTAGATGGCGAAAGAAAAACTGTTTCATTATTAGCCAAATACCGCTTGCCAATACCGGGTTCTTTCTATAATATTTGCCGTCCTTAAAACTCGGTCATTTTTCTTTAGTTCCTTGCTTCCCTTGGACGACCGAGCCTTTCGTGGAAGCTAATAATCCGTAAGGAGCAACCAAATGCGTCATTATGAAATCGTATTCATGGTTCACCCTGATCAAAGCGAGCAAGTTGCTGGCATGATCGAGCGTTACACTGGTTCAATCACTGAAGCTGGCGGTACTATCCACCGTCTAGAAGACTGGGGCCGCCGTCAAATGGCTTACCCAATCAACAAACTTCACAAAGCTCACTACGTTCTTATGAACGTTGAAGCTGGCCAAGAAGTGATGGACGAGCTAGAAACTGCTTTCCGTTTTAACGATGCAGTTCTACGTAACATGATCATGCGCACTAAAGGCGCTGTGACTGAGCAATCTATCATGCTTAAGCAAAAAGAAGAGCGTGCAGAGCGTGCTCCTCGTCGTGATGACCGTGAAGAACGTGCACCACGTCGTGAAGAAGAAGCTAAGCCAGAAGCTGCTGCTGAGTAATTCTTTTTTGGCCTTTTAGGTCATTAAATTTTATTCAACTCGTTTAGGTATTTTCACTACAAGCATTTGCTTACGCTTATTTATAAGCCTGTGTTAATACCGCATTATTAAATTTAGATCAGGAGATAGCCCATGGCTCGTTTCTTCCGTCGTCGTAAATTCTGCCGTTTTACTGCAGAAGGCGTACAAGAGATTGACTACAAAGACGTAGCAACTCTAAAAAACTACATCACTGAAGCTGGTAAAATTGTACCTAGCCGTATCACTGGTACAAGTGCTAAATACCAACGTCAGCTAGCTCGCGCTATCAAGCGTTCTCGTTACCTAGCTCTACTACCGTACACTGACAAGCATCAGTAATCGGTAATAGTTAACAATAGTTTAAGAGGACTAAGATAATGCAAGTTATTCTACTTGATAAAATCGGTAACCTAGGTGGCCTTGGCGACCAAGTAAACGTTAAATCTGGTTACGCTCGTAACTTCCTTATCCCACAGGGTAAAGTAGTTATGGCAACTAAAGACAACGTTGCTATGTTCGAAACTCGCCGTGCTGAACTAGAAGCTAAAGTTGCTGAGCAACTAGCTGCTGCAGAAGCTCGCGCAGAGACAGTTAACACTCTAGAAGGCGTTACAATCGCTTCTAAAGCTGGTGACGAAGGCAAACTATTCGGTTCTATCGGTACTCGTGACATCGCAGATGCTATTACAGCAGCTGGTGTTGCAGTAGTTAAGAGCGAAGTACGCCTACCTGAAGGCGCTCTACGTAACATCGGCGAATTCGAAGTAAGCATCCAACTTCACTCTGAAGTTTTTGCTACTGCGAAAATCGCTATCGTTGCAGCTGAGTAATTTCAGTACCAAGACGAATTCTTTCTTTTGAAAGTTTTAAACACCAGCTTCGGCTGGTGTTTTTTTATGTCTGAAATATAGGAAAACATAGCGAAGGGGTTATGGTAAGTAAAAAGCTTACAGTGATCCAAAAGCTGTTATTGCTGAACAGGCTGTTCTCAAGGTTAGAAGTGGCCTTAAGATTAGAGCTGCTCTTGAGACTAGAATAGTTCTTAAGACTAGAATAGTTCTTGAGACTAGAATAGCTCTTGAGATTAGAACTGAAAGAGCAGGTTAATCGACAGCACAGAGTCTTCTTTGCTTAATCCGTGAGGCACTTTATCGTGGTATTGACGAGAGTGAGCAATCTTCAGTGCGATATTGTCAGTAATATCGTTGATCGCTTCTAATTCAGTATCAAATTTCAGGTTACTGTGGCCAGATACTAACGTCACATCAGCCTTGAGCTGCAAATTCTTCAACACCTGCCATGATGTATTCACATTGCCACGGAAAATCGCCTCTTCAACAATCTCTGGGAAGATGATGTCATCGTCGTCCAATTCATCGAGATTAGGTTCTTGGTAACGAAAACCCGGTCCGACTTCGACTTCCAACACAAACTCTTCAGTGTTCGAGAACTGATAACCCAAACCACTAGAGATTGTGTAGTCTTTAAAGTAAGCACTGTATCGTGAATCGACACCTTTAAAGCTGCCGTAAAGGTAGGTTTTAGGGCTTAACTTGTAGTCACTCTGAGCCGAGTAAGTCGATTGCCTTTTATCTTCTTCACCGTCTTTGTAGAGGTTGTAGTATTTCCATTCGCCACTGGTTCTATGACGGCCAGCCGTATACTCACCGTTTAGGCGGGCATTTAGCGATCGTGAATCAGAATTACCAGTATGCGACTGATACCCAAATTCGACTTCCGTCTTGAGTGGGTTCGGCAGTTCTGTGTCACTCGTATCACTTGGTGCGATATCCATATCTTTTTCAGGTGTCGGTGCAACGACGATCGGCTCAACAGTAGGTTCTGAAACTACTATAGAGTCGAGGATTGCATCGACAGAGGCTTTAGCATCATCAGCTAAGGCCAACGGAGAGCTCAGAAGGCTAGTGCTTAGAAGACCAGAGCTTAGAAGACCAGTGCTCAGAGCCAATAATTTGGACACGCATACCTCTAGTTATACAGTGAGTGAATGGCAGGATCGTAATGCTACCCTTGGTTAATTCCGTCAGCAATAGGTAAATTCTTCCTGAAGAATAAAACAAACGCTTAGGAACGGATTACAAATGAGTGTTCTTGGGTATAATGAACGATCATTATTAGTTATTGAGTGTAGTCATAGTGGATACCAAAAGTCAGAAATCAGCCAACGATCAGGTGGACGCCATCAAAGTCCCACCACATTCATTAGAAGCTGAGCAATCTGTTATTGGCGGTTTGTTATTGGATAACGAACGCTGGGATACAGTTGCTGAAAAGGTTGTGGCCAAAGACTTTTATAGCCGTCCTCACCGTCTGATCTTTGAAGCGGTAAAGGATATCCTTGAAGAAAGTTCTCCTCTGGACCTGATTACACTCTCTGAACATTTAGAGCTTCGTGAGCAGCTAGAAGACGTAGGTGGCTTTGCTTACCTTGCTGACTTAGCCAAAAACACACCCAGTGCCGCTAACATTAATGCGTATGCAGATATCGTGGCACAGCGAGCACTGGTTCGTAGCTTGATCGGTGTGGCGAATGAGATCGCCGATTCTGGTTATGACCCTCAAGGTCGTACATCGGAAGAGCTGGTTGATCTTGCTGAAAGTAAAGTCTTCGCGATTGCAGAAGGCCGAGCAAGTGAAAACGAAGGCCCACAAAACGTTGATAGCATTCTCGAGAAGACGCTAGAACGTATCGAAATCTTATATAAATCGCCACAAGATGGTGTTACTGGTGTCGATACTGGCTTTAACGACCTCAACAAGAAGACAGCAGGCCTACAGGGTTCTGACTTAATCATTGTTGCTGCGCGTCCATCGATGGGTAAAACCACCTTTGCGATGAACTTGTGTGAAAATGCGGCGATGAAACAAGATAAGCCAGTTCTGATTTTCTCTCTTGAGATGCCAGCCGAACAGCTGATGATGCGTATGCTTGCGTCACTTTCTCGTGTCGACCAAACCAAGATTCGTACCGGTCAATTAGACGATGAAGATTGGGCTCGTATTTCGTCGAGTATGGGTATTCTGATGGATAAGAAGAATATGTATATCGATGACAGCTCGGGTCTAACGCCAACCGAAGTTCGTTCTCGTGCTCGACGTATTGCACGTGAACACGATGGTATCTCTATGATCATGATAGATTACCTTCAATTAATGCGTGTTCCTTCATTATCAGATAACCGTACTCTTGAAATTGCCGAGATTTCTCGCTCATTGAAAGCGTTGGCGAAAGAACTGAACGTTCCGGTTGTCGCACTTTCTCAGCTTAACCGTTCCCTAGAGCAACGTGCTGATAAGCGCCCAGTAAACTCGGACTTGCGTGAATCAGGTTCTATCGAGCAAGATGCCGATTTGATCATGTTTATCTATCGTGATGAGGTTTATAACCCAGACAGTTCATTGAAAGGCATCGCAGAGATCATCCTTGGTAAGCAACGTAACGGTCCGATCGGTTCGGTTCGTTTGACATTCCAAGGTCAACACTCCCGATTTGATAACTATGCAGGCCCTGCATTTGATGATGAGTAATCGCTAATGACTTACATGAAAGCAGCGACGGCAAGCATTGACTTAAACGCGCTCGAACATAACTTGAACCAGATAAAGTCGAAGGCTCCACAGTGTAAAGTTATGTCGGTTGTGAAAGCGAATGGCTACGGGCACGGCTTACTGCATATCGCCAAGCACTCTAAAAACTCAGATGCTTTTGGTGTGGCGCGTATTGAAGAAGCCTTACAACTGCGAGCTGGTGGTATTGTTAAACCCATATTGTTGCTGGAAGGGTTTTACTCTTCGGGTGATTTACCCATCCTGGTGACCAATAACATTCAAACCGTGGTGCATTGTGAAGAGCAATTAAGCGCGCTTGAGAATGCAGATTTGGAAACACCCGTTGTGGTATGGCTTAAAGTCGACAGTGGCATGCACCGATTAGGTGTTCGCCCTGAGCAATACCAAAACTTTGTTGAGCGTTTGCATCAATGTGCGAATGTTGCCAAACCTCTACGTTACATGAGCCACTTCGGTTGTGCTGATGAACTTGATAGAGCAACCACCGTTGAACAGACTGAGCTTTTCTTATCTCTCACTGACGGTTGTGAAGGTGAGCGTTCACTTGCTGCCTCTGCGGGTCTATTGGCTTGGCCTAATAGCCACCTTGATTGGGTTCGTCCGGGAATCATCTCTTACGGTGTTTCGCCTTTTGCTGATAAATCAGCGCAAGAACTTGGCTTTAAGCCTGTGATGACTCTGACCTCACATCTGATTGCGGTTCGTGATGTTAAAGCGGGTGAAAGCGTTGGTTATGGCGCTAACTGGACCAGTGAACGTGATACCAAGGTTGGCGTGATCGCGATTGGTTACGGTGATGGTTATCCACGCATGGCTCCTAACGGCACTCCAGTGTTCGTTAATGGACGAAAAGTACCGATCGCAGGACGAGTGTCAATGGACATGCTAACGGTCGACCTTGGCCCTGATGCTGCAGATAAAGTCGGTGATGAAGCGACATTATGGGGTAAAGATTTACCTTCAGAAGAAGTCGCAGAACATATCGGCACTATCGCGTACGAGCTAGTCACTAAGCTGACTTCGCGTGTTGCGATGGAGTATGTGAAGTAGCTATGGATTTTGTAAACTAAATGATGTTCAAGCGAACTACTCGACACTGGCTAACGTCAGCCTTGGCGTTAGCCAGTGTCAGCTTTTCTTCTTCTGCCTTGAGCGAAGAAAAAGATTCAGCCTTTGTCCCTTTCTATTTTAGTACTGAAACTTTGGGCAATACCTTTGGGGTTGCGGGTGTCGCAAAGGGTGTTTGGCAACCTCAAGCCGCTCTGTTTGGTATGGCACTCTATTCAGACAAAGACAGTTATGTCGGTTTTCTATCGGCCTTTAACTACGCTTTGTCTGAGAATGTTTTATTCAGTACTCAGATGTACCAAGCGCGCTTCAACGACAATCCTTATTACATTGGCTCTCAAGGCGACAACGATTCATCTATTGATGATAAAACCATTGCCGATGGCTTAGAGCAAAACTATCAGTTTGAATTTAAGTATTTGCTACCTTGGGGCAATGTTGCAGAACATGGCTTGTTAGGGGCTTTTCAGCCAATCAAAGATGTGAGCTTTGCTTCGCCCGTCGAGTCGGGTGTCAGTTCGATTATCTTCACGCCTTTTTATACGGCTCGTGAGCTAGAAGGTTTAAATAATACTGAAGAGGCGACAGGCTTTAGTCTGGCATTGGATTGGGATAACCGTGATAGCACACGTAACCCAACCACGGGCTCTCATACTAACCTGGAATTCACGACCGGCGCAGAAAGCTGGTCTAACGATGATTTATGGTTGAAGTGGACGTTCCAAAACAGTCAGTACTTCGCATTAGGCCCTTTAGGTGACCTGTTCGACCAACAAGTCGTGGCACTCGATTTCTATACTGCTGATACACCAACCTGGGATAACTGCTCTGGGCAAGATTGTGCTCGTCCACCGGAAACTGAACAAGCTCGACTTGGCGGTTTATATCGCTTACGAGGCTATACCGGAGGTCGCTACCACGGACGTTCTGCGGTTCATTACTCTGCTGAGTACCGAGTGATTCCTGACTGGCAACCTTTGGGTGATATCCCGCTGATTAACTACTACGATTTGCCTTGGTGGCAATGGGTGGCGTTTGCCGAAGTCGGGCGCGTTGCGGATGAGTACGATATAAAAACACTGCACTCGGATATGAAATGGAGCCTAGGCGGCGCGGTTCGTTTCCAAGTAGAGGGTATTGTTGTTCGTGCTGAGTTAGCTCGAGGCGGTGATGAAGGGACCTTTAGGGTCATGATAAACCAGCCTTTCTAATCTGGTTTACTAACTCGAATATCTCATCTTTTTAAAGGGTGACTCATAACTGTGTCACCCTTTTTTGTTTTCTATCATTATGTTTTTAATGATGTTTTATAGCTGGTTACTTAAGGTTATTCACCTTGAATGGTCGCAATAACCGTACGGCTTCCACCACAATCTCGGTGTTCTCCTAAGTAAATGCCCTGCCATGTTCCTAAAGCTAAACGACCATTGCTAATTGGTATTGTCACACTGGTGCCAAGTGTCGATGCTTTAATGTGGGCTGGCATGTCATCATCGCCTTCATAGGTGTGTCTGTAGTAGGGTGCTCGCTCAGGTACAAACTTATTAAAGTGTGATTCCATATCGGTACGGACGGTAGGATCAGCGTTCTCGTTTAGCGTGAGGCTGGCAGAGGTATGTTGGATAAAAAGATGTAATAAACCAACAGATAGAGAATTGATATCGTGTATCTGTTGTTCAATTTCATCAGTAATGAGATGAAATCCACGCTTTCGTGCATTTAGGTGTATAGTCTTCTGAATCCACATACGCCATCCTTTATAATGTATTTGGAAAAAAAGTGGTTTAACGCTATCTTTTGAACTTGAATTTATCAGGTATCGCTCACATTTAATTATGTTAGAGCTAGAGTCTGTACCGATTCTTGTATCAGGAAATCGAATCCTGATTTATCTCAAGGTACAGCTCTTCATATGCGGCATAATACGTCGTGAAAAAAAATTACAAAGAATCTTTCAGTGGTGACGCGGTTTGGTCATCACAGAAAAATATAAACTTTCGCCTAATCGGGGGTTCTATTCATCACCCAGGTGACGTTTAGAATAAAACCTACAGTAACATCGGGATAGATACCATGTTGAAAAATATCAACCCAACGCAAACACAAGCGTGGAAAGCTCTAACTGCACATTTTGAGTCTGCTCAAGATATGGATATGAAAGAGCTGTTTGCTCAAGATGCAAAGCGTTTCGAGAGCTTTTCTACTCGTTTCGGTTCTGACATCTTAGTGGATTACTCTAAGAACCTTATCGATGCTGAAACGATGCAGCACCTATTTGCTCTTGCGAACGAGACTGAAGTTAAGTCTGCAATCGAAGCAATGTTCGGCGGTGATGCAATCAACAAGACTGAAGGTCGTTCAGTACTTCACACTGCTCTACGTAACCGTAGCGACAACCCAGTAATGGTTGATGGCAAAGACGTAATGCCAGCAGTGAACGCAGTACTAGCGAAAATGGAACTGTTCACGCACCGCATCGTTTCTGGTGAGTGGAAAGGTTACACAGGTAAAGAGATCACAGATGTAGTTAACATCGGTATCGGCGGTTCGGACCTTGGTCCATACATGGTGACTGAAGCACTTACGCCATACAAAACTCGCCTGAACATGCACTTTGTTTCTAACGTAGATGGCACTCACATTGTTGAGACACTTAAGCCTCTTAACCCAGAAACAACGTTGTTCCTAGTAGCATCTAAGACATTTACGACTCAAGAAACAATGACGAATGCACACTCTGCTCGTGATTGGTTCCTGGCTGAAGCGGGTGATGACGCACACGTAGCTAAGCACTTCGCAGCGCTATCAACTAACGCAACATCAGTTGCTGAGTTTGGTATTGATACTGACAACATGTTCGAATTCTGGGACTGGGTTGGTGGTCGTTACTCACTATGGTCTGCAATCGGCCTTTCTATCTCTCTTTCTATCGGCTTCGATAACTTCGCTGAGCTACTAGACGGCGCACACGAGATGGATAACCACTTTGCTTCAACTGAGTTTGAAAGCAACATTCCAGTGATTCTTGCTCTTATTGGTGTTTGGTACAACAACTTCCATGGCGCTGAGTCAGAAGCGATTCTACCTTACGATCAGTACATGCACCGTTTTGCTGCTTACTTCCAGCAAGGTAACATGGAATCAAACGGTAAGTTTGTTGACCGTGAAGGCAACCCAGTAGAATACCAAACAGGTCCTATCATCTGGGGTGAACCTGGTACTAACGGCCAACACGCTTTCTACCAACTGATTCACCAAGGCACTAAGCTGATCCCATCAGACTTTATTGCTCCTGCTATCAGCCACAACCCAGCATCTGATCATCACCAGAAGCTAATGTCTAACTTCTTTGCTCAAACTGAAGCACTAGCATTCGGTAAGACAAAAGAGACAGTGAAAGCTGAATTCCTAGCGGCTGGCAAAACAGCTGAAGAAGTGGCTGAGCTTGTACCTTTCAAAGTATTTGAAGGTAACCGTCCAACGAACTCTATTCTTGTTAAGCAAATCAACCCTCGCTCTTTAGGTAACCTAATCGCGATGTACGAGCACAAGATCTTTGTTCAAGGCGTTATCTGGAACATCTTCAGCTTCGACCAATGGGGTGTAGAACTTGGTAAGCAACTAGCAAACCAAATTCTTCCAGAGCTTGCTGACGATGCTCAAGTAACATCTCACGACAGCTCAACTAACGGTCTAATCAACGCATTTAAAGCGCTGAAAGCTTAAGACTGTTTAAGTAACACCAAGTAATAACTGTAAACGCCAACCTTTCGGTTTAATGCCGATCGTTTAAGAAGACTTGAACGATCTTGCAGTTAGCAGATAATCCCCATCAACAACGTTGATGGGGATTTTTTTATGCTTGAACAAGAATTAGCAATGGCACACGAGACCATTGAAGATGCCGACAATTATGAATCTGTCGTCGACGCCATTCAGATTGAGTGGATAGAACAAGCTCTTCTTGAAACCAATAAAGCGAGCATAAGACGACGTCGGCTTCCCGCTCAGCAAGCTGTCTGGTTAGTTATTTGGATGGGGCTGCAACGCAACATGTCTATCAAAGAGGTATGCAGTTCATTAGACATTGCGCTTCAGCCTAAACCTGAAGATAGCTGGTCTCGTGTTGCACCTAGTGTCCTAACTGATTCACGCCGACGTCTAGATGAGAGTCCATTAGCGGCTCTGTTTCACACAACGGTAAAGGCTTGGAACGGAGATATCCTTCAACAAGATAAAGACTTGGAGCTTAATGTTCTTGCTGTGGATGGAACAACATTTAGGTGCCAAGATTCCCCAGAGAACGCTGAAGAATTTGGGTTCATCTCTAAAAAATTGAAACCTTACCCTCAACTTCGTTTAGTCGCTTTGATGTCAACAGAAACTCGAATGATTATGGGGGCGGCTTTTGATGGCTGTCATGTCGGTGAAACGACCTTAGCTAAGCGTCTATTCAATGATATCCCCGCACATTCATTGACCTTATTTGATCGTTGTTATTTCTCGGCAGACCTCTTGTTGTCGTGGCAAGAGAGTGCGGAAAATGCTCACTGGTTAATGCCGGCAAAACGTAAGCTACGCTATGAAGTGTTGGAGAAATATGCGGAGAACGACATGCTCATCTCAATGCCCATATCTCCTCAAGCTCAACGGCAGAATCCGAATTTACCCGCACGTTGGGAAGCTAGATTAGTCCTATATCAAGAGCCAAAAGGTGAGATAAAAGGTTTTATTACTTCACTTACAGACCCTAGTAGATACTCGCTAGAAAGCCTGCTGCGTATTTATTGGCAACGCTGGGAGATAGAAGAAGGTTATGGTGAAATTAAACAGACTCAACTGCAAAGTCACGTCACTTTACGAAGTCGTTTTTCTGCCGGTGTGAAGCAAGAGCTTTGGGGCGTATTACTTGCCTATAACTTAGTGCGATTAGAGATGGTTAAGATAGCTTCAGAAGCCGGGGTTCGAGCGACTAGGGTCAGTTTTACCGCCGCAATTAACCTTATTGATGCGCAATTACGTTGGTTAGCTTTAAGCCCAGACGGAACTCTACCTGTAAAACTGAAAAGGATGAGAGACAGTTTGAGTCACTTCATTCTTCCAGATAAAAGAAAGGACCGAACGTTTCCACGTTCAGTCCTCTTTGTCCCAGCCAAATATCCGTTCAGGTTCAAGCAATAATGCTTATCCGAACGGCATTAAACCTTTCGGTTGGCGTTTTTTATGTCCGTTGATTCTACGGCAATAAAAAAGGCTGACGTATGTACGTCAGCCTTTCGTTTTTTATTTACTCGATTGTCTCTATTCGAAACAGATCTCTATGAAGGCGTTACCCCACTGAGATGTGAAAGGCATGATGATAATAGCACCTTCACACTTATGACGAATGGTGTGGCCTTTGCCTGATACGACGATTGGCGTTGCCATGTCGAAATCAAAGCCGCTTTCTGCAAGAATACGTTTTGCACCACCAGTCACCATATTAGTGATTTCACCCACCATATCGGTCACTTCTTCGTTCAAGCCATTTGGTCGTTCACCCAACATGTTTTCCATGATTTCTAGGGCAAGACCTTCATCAAAAGTGATCGACATTGAGCCACGAGATTGTGTGCCAACCATACCAATTAGGCCGGATACATCACCACGAGCGATCTCATCTTTCTTAACTCTTGGTTTTTGTGGCTTCAATTCAAGAGAAGCCATCGTTTTTAGTACATTCATCAAAGAAGCTAAAAACGGGTTTACAAATTCAGCGCGCATAATGTTCTTCTATAATCTTATTCTTTCATCTCGGAGGAGCAAGATTGGCAAATGCCATGCGATTCAATGACATGATTGGTCAATTGAAAGCCATGCTTCTCAGCGTTACTAGCGAGTAGAGTGACAAGCGCATCGTCTTGCAATTCTATCACAGTGCCACATTTATCGCAGATCAGTAGTTGGGAGAAATGTTTGTTTGCATTGCAAGAACAGCAACATATGAAGCTATTGGTTGATTCAACTCGGTGAATGAAACCTTGTTCCAACAAGAAATCCAAAGCACGATAAACTGTAGGAGGCTTGGCTTGCGGTTCACTGACTTTCAACTGCTCTAATAATTCATAAGCACTAGAGGCTTTTTTATTAGAGAAAATGAGCTCAAACACTCGCTTTCTCTGAGGTGTTAATCTAACGCCTCGAGATGCGCATATCCCTTCAACTTGCTCTATTAATGTGTGGTCCAAATTTTTCACCATTCAATCGGACATCCCTATTCAAACCCTATTTCTAGGTTACTACGTTTTGGGAGCCAATGATTTCTATTAAAGTCAGGTACAGAGCGTATTGTGACCCACGACTTTGAATAAGACAAGGTAACTCAAAATGACAGTGTGACTCAAGGCATAACTGATTAATGAGGCTGAATTAGAGATCTGGTGAATATGTTTATAAAAAAATGTGCAATAAGGTGCTTTTAATAAAAAGCTCTCAGTCGACATTAGCTTGTCATCGACTAAGAAAGGTTTAGCGTTACTTGGCGCAGGAGCGGCTTTGGTTGCTGGTCACCCTGAGCTTGTCACTGCAAGCGTATCGGCAGACGGTGTTCAATTCGGTGGCATTATTGGCGCAAGTGCTCCAATAGTATTTGGCCTATGGGAAACCCTACGCAATGAGTTCAAATAATGGCAGAGTATCAAACACTAATAATTGCCGTTGTCAGTGCATTGTCTAGTGGGGTTGGTGTAGGCATTACACTCAAAACTGATGTTAAGTGGTTGCGCTTAATGATGGAAAAGATGGATGAGCGTTTAACTCGGTTGGAGAGTAAAAGCCCTCAATAGGAGGGCTTTGTGAGGTTGTTTTTATATAAGTTTGATGGCTAAAGTTCTCGGGGGTTTGCGTAACTTATGCCTCCTTGATGGATATTAGTTATATCTGCAATTAGCACTTTAAGTTGACTTTGTTTTACATTCTGACCGATACATTCCAAATATTCATAATCTAAAGGGAACGTACCTAGCTTCAGAATTTCACTTCCTAGCTTAGTTAGCTTGTAAATTTTATATTTGGTCTCTTTGATAGTCTCACTTTCAAGCAGTAATATTTTGCCCCCATACGTAATGTTCGTATGGTATTTATCCTCTGTTAGCGAAGATAAGGTTCGTTGCAGACCTCCTGAGTTAACTCCGCTAATAATCCCTAAATTTTCCATTTCTAATAAGTATGAAAATATTAACCCTTTCTTATCTAAATACGGCAGCTTATGTACCGCCCCGTCTATAACATAGGGAGCGAGCCTTGCAATTTGTTCTGCCTCAAGTTGGGACAGGTTCTTGAGGAAATCTAACGTTCTTAGGGAGTATGAACCAGGAGTTGTAACTTCACCTGCGAGAGCTTTTGCCCATAGTTTTTGTAAATCTTCGTTGCTGACTTTTTCTGCGTTGTCGCGCCAGCGAGTAAACCAGTCTTGATCAACTTCAACATCATTAACGTCTTCGGTACTGCTTTCTAAGGCTTCTTCAGCCAGTAAAACAGTTTTAGTTAAGTTGATATGTTCTTGAACTATCTGAGCTTGTTGGCGAACTGTTGCTTCTTGTTCAAAAGATTCGAGGTTTATGTATGGCTCAATACGATTATCTTCTCCGTTTATTGATAGTTCGCCGCCTTCTGGGGTAATTGCCACTAATTTATGATCGTCAGTATATTTTTTCTTGCCAGATTTTATATCTTCAATATCATTTTCAGTCTGGGCAATCATAAGCATCTCATCTCGTTTAGCCTCTGAGTTTGCTTTTCCTTCCCTGCGTATACGCCATGGAGCTACGGCTCCGCCTGTGCCCTTCGAGACAGTTTCCCAGAACTTACCGTTAAAATTGAAATCGAACATATTAAAGAGCCACCTTCGCTACTTTTGTATCAATAATTTGAGATGGCACTGTAGCATGGTGAAAATATGCTAAATGCTATTTAGCTCAAAAATTCAGTTGTTTAGATGAGTTTGCTATGTAGTTTATGCGGAAACAATTGCGTATAAACCTGCCACAAAATGTTTAAGTTTCTATGTCCTGTTACTTGAGCCACTTCTTCAATTGAGTAGCCCTTTTCAAATAACCGACTAGCTCCTTCTCTTCTTAAGTCGTGGTACCTCAAATCTTCGATACCTAACTCGTTCCTAACTCTCTGAAATCCTGCGCTAACACTTCGTGAGTTGTACGGGAAAATAAGTTCGTCTTTGTTCCTGAATGTTTTCGATTCCCTGTGTATAATCGCCCAATTATTTTTGACTACAATGTCCACTGTGAAGCGTGATTCACCGCTTTGAAGTGTTCTTTTTTAATGCTAAATGATGCCTTCGTTTCACTTTATCAATACGTACTATAGGCGTACTGAGTGGGTGAGCTTGCGGCTGAACTAGCGAGTTTCTGTATATATATGCAGTGTATAGATTTTGAGTAACGCTTTATGAAACCTGACAATACCAGTAAATACGCGGCTAACCGCTTATCCGTCGCTCCAATGCTCGATTGGACTGACCGCCACTGTCGTTACTTTCACCGTTTGCTTTCTCAGCAGACGCTTCTGTACACGGAAATGATAACAACGGGTGCGATCTTACATGGTAAGGGCGACTTTCTAGAATATAACGAGCAAGAACATCCTCTTGCACTTCAACTCGGTGGTTTAAACCCGGTTGATTTGGCGGCGTGTGCCAAGCTTGCTGGTGAGCGTGGCTATGATGAAATCAACCTTAATGTTGGTTGCCCTTCCGACCGAGTTCAGAATGGTCGCTTTGGTGCTTGCCTAATGGCTGAGCCTGAGCTGGTGGCAGATTGTGTGTCGGCGATGAAAGAAGTCACTGATATTCCAATTACCGTGAAAACGCGTATTGGTATCGACGACCAAGATTCTTATGAGTTCTTAACTAAGTTTGTTTCGACGGTTTCTGAAAAAGGCGGCTGTGAACAATTTACTATTCACGCGCGTAAAGCGTGGTTGAGTGGTCTTAGCCCTAAAGAGAACCGAGAGATTCCACCGCTAGATTACGATCGTGCATACCAAATCAAGAAAGATTTCTCTGATCTTGTGATTGCCGTGAATGGTGGCGTGACTACTCTTGAGCAAACTAAAGAGCACTTGCAACACCTTGATGGTGTGATGATCGGTCGTGAGGCTTACCATAGCCCGTTTATCTTGGCTGAAGTCGATCAGCAGATCTTTGGTTTAGACACGCCAATTAAGAAGCGCTCACAAGTGGTTGAAGAAATGTACCCGTACATTGAGCGTGAGCTTTCAAATGGTGCAAGCTTAGGACACATCTCTCGTCATATGCTTGGTTTGTTCCAAAGCATGCCGGGTGCAAGACAATGGCGTCGTTACATCAGTGAAAACGCACATAAAAAAGGTGCGGGTATCGAAGTGATGCAGACAGCATTGGCTAAGATCCCTAAAGAGCTAAACGTATAATCTCCCTCGAGGTTAAAAGTTCGAGCTTAAAAGCCCAAGGTTAGAAACTTAAGGTTAAAAAACCAAGCTTAAAAACTTAAGCTTAAAAACCTAAGCTTAAAAACCTAAGGTTAAATTCGCCACTAGAGGCTAAATTTGCCATTGATAGTTTCTTTAAAAGCCACGCATTTAGATGTGTGGCTTTTTATTTACCTGATAAGTAAGGGTTTTATTGGTTTTACTAACTTGGTATGGAAGCTGCAATGTTAGAAAGTAGGAAAGATAGGTCATTAACTCATTAGGGAGACCATTATGTTTGAATTAATCTTTGTTCTTATTTTCGTCGCAACTCTACTTGTCACTGGTATCACGTTTATGACGGTATTGGCTGCAACCGGAATCGCGTTAGCAGTTATGTTGGTCTTGGGTATGATGGGGGTTGTGTTTAAGTTGCTGCCTTGGTTAATTGTGATTGCATTGGGTATCTGGTTTTTCAAAAACTTTGTACACAGTTCTAACCAAAGACGTTACTAAGGTCATGGTGTCGTCAAATCTTTGATCGTCAGCGGTTTATCGTTTGAGAATTTAAGATGTGTGATAGAATTTTCCCCAATAATCTATGAATGTGCATACAATTAGCACAACGATATGGAATTGGAGCTATCTCAAATGAATAAAATGCCATTAATTGCTTTAGTGGGAATGCTATCTTTAAGCTCGGCAGTGTCTGCTGAAGAAGAGTTTTCTTACACGGCTAAAGTCGGTGCCGATATGTGGTGGGGAAGTACAAAGCTAAACGAAGTTAGACAAGATGATGACTCTAACTCACCTTCGTTGTATTTCGCATTTGAGCATAATGCCCCGATGCTACCAAACGCTAGCTTTCGCTATACTTCTGTTGATGCAGATTCATTGGCCTTCGATAAGTACGACTACACCTTCTATTACACGTTGTTAGATCACAAGCTGATGAACTTCGATGCGGGTGTGACGTTTACTCAGTATTCAAACTCGAATTACATCGAGCCTCAAAATGGCACTCAAACGAGCTTCGATGAATTTACTTGGAGCTTCTACGGTAACGCAGAGATCAACGTTCCTGAGACCAATTTCGATATCATCGGTACGATGGAGTTCGGTGATAGCAGTGGTATTAAGAGCACGGATTTGATGGCGGGTGTTCAGTACCGAATTCCTGTAGCAGAAACTGAAGTGGCACTGCGTGGTGGTTACCGCGTGATCGACCTTGATTCGGAAGAGTTCTTCTCTTCAGAGGTTGGCAAAGAGTTTGTCATGGTTGATGGCTGGTTTGCTGGCGCTGAAGTGCGCTTCTAGGCCATATAAAGCAAATTTAGAACGAATTTTGAGAACGCCACTTTATTAAGTGGCGTTTTTTATATCTATTGGTTATATCCTTCTGGAATTAGTTAGCACATTCATCACTTTCGACCATCCTTTATACAGAGAGCTAATTAGCGTCTATTCTTATAAGGTCTATGTTGTGAGGTCAAAGCAAGGGATGGAATATGACACTCAATGAATTACGAAATTTATATAGAGAAAATCTGTTAGTTGAAGCGATCATAGAGCCCTCAATTCAAGAAGGGTCTTGGGTTGTGGAGTTTCGCCATATGGGAGGTGGCTTTGTTCTGCTTACTGATGTTCATGGTGAAGAGTGCCATTACGCGGATTTAGACCTAGCATCTAAGTCGGCAATGGCGGTTGGCTTTCAGCAAGTGCGTATTGAAAACCAGTAAGTCAATTTGCGTTTCAATCGGTTTTTACTTCCAAAAAGTTATAAAACATACTTTTCTATTCTTTCTTGTTATTAAAAGGAGTGGTTAATCTATCGTCACGCAATGATTAGGGATGTCGTGACCATGTCTTTAAATAAGAAAGAGTCTTCACAAAATAATAATGCACAGTCTGGGGCTAATGAGCTACCTGGACTAGCAGCACCACTTAATGACCAACAATTGGGTCATCTTCAACACACAGTTTCTGAGTTATCTTCACAACAACTGGCATGGGTCAGTGGTTACCTTTGGGGAGTGAGCCAAGCTCAGCCTGTCGGTGCAGCTGCGCCAATCGCTCAAGCGGCTGCTGCAGTAGCGGCTAAACCTGCGGGTAAGCTCAGCATTATCTTCGCATCTCAAACAGGTAATGCTAAAGGCGTCGCTGAATCGCTTGAGGCAGAAGCGAAAGCCTTGGGTATTTCTGTCGAGCTTTTCGATGCAAGTGATTATAAAGGTAAGAACCTAGCCAAAGAGACACACGTCATTTTTGTCGCTTCAACCAATGGTGAGGGCGAAGCCCCTGATAACGCTATTGAGTTGCATGAATTCCTACAATCGAAGAAAGCGCCAAAATTATCAAACCTACAATACGGTGTGATTGGTTTAGGTGACTCAAGCTATGAGTTCTTCTGCCAAACAGCTAAAGACTTCGATAATTTCCTCGCTAAGCTTGGTGCTAAATCGTTTGTCGACCGTCTTGATTGTGATGTTGATTACGAAGAATCAGCAACGGAATGGCGCGCTAAAGCATTAGAGCAAGTAAAAGAGACGCTATCGACAGGCAATGAAGCTGATGTGGTTCAATTACCAGTCGGTCAAGCGGCTGCCGGTCATTCGCAATACACCAAACAAAACCCATACACCGCGACACTATTGACGAGCCAAAAGATCACCGGTCGTGATTCGGGCAAAGATGTTCGTCACATCGAGATTGATCTTGATGAGTCGGGTATTACTTACCAACCGGGTGATGCGCTAGGCGTATGGT
Organism: Vibrio splendidus; assembly: GCF_024347615.1. NCBI lineage: Bacteria > Pseudomonadati > Pseudomonadota > Gammaproteobacteria > Vibrionales > Vibrionaceae > Vibrio > Vibrio splendidus. Next base: position 310,195 of record NZ_AP025508.1, read on the forward strand.
TTGAAAACAGTTCAGAACTCGCTAATCAGATCCTTTCTAAGGTTGGGTTATCTGGTATCGAAAGTGTTGATGTCGATGGTGACAACTTATCTATCCACAGCGCACTCGTCAGTAAATTCGAGATTACATCTTCAAACCCTCAACTTGTGACTAAGTTTGCTGAACTATCGGGCAGCAAGAAGTTAATCAAGCTGGTGGAAGATAAAGACAAGCTTCGTGAATACGCGGGTAATACTCAAGTTGTCGATGTTTTAGCTGAGAAGAAAACTAAGCTATCGGCTGATGAATTGATTGGTCTACTACGTAAGCTGACACCGCGTCTCTACTCTATTGCATCAAGCCAAGCTGAAGTGGATGAAGAAGTTCACTTGACGGTTGGTTTGGTTGAATACCAAAAAGGCGATGAATCTCGTTTAGGCGGAGCTTCTAGCTTCTTAGCTCAACGTCTTGAAGAAGGTGGTGAAGTGAAGGTGTTTGTTGAGAACAACAATAACTTCAAACTACCACAAGACGACAATACACCAATCATCATGGTTGGCCCTGGTACTGGTATCGCACCGTTCCGCAGTTTTGTTCAAGAGCGTGAAAACAATGATGCCGAAGGTAAAAGCTGGCTGTTCTTTGGTGACCGAACTTTCACTCAAGATTTCTTATATCAAGTTGAATGGCAGAAGTACCTTAAGTCTGGTGCACTAACCAAGCTTGATGTTGCCTTCAGTCGTGACCAAAAAGAAAAGGTTTATGTTCAAGATCGCTTAATCGAACAAGCAGCTCAGATTTGGCAATGGCTTCAAGAGGGCGCGTACCTCTATGTATGTGGCGATGCGACTCGAATGGCGAAAGATGTTCATGAAGCGTTAGTTACAATTGCGGAAAAACATGGCAATCAGAGCCGCGAGCAAGCTGAACAATATATTAATGATTTACGTAAAGCGAAACGTTACCAAAGGGATGTGTACTAATGAGCAAGCAAGTAATAGAGCAAGAAGTGCTAGGTCAAGTACTGGGACCTTTGGCTGATAACGAACGTCTGAAGCGTGAAAGTAAAAATCTTCGCGGTACGATTGAACAAGATCTCCAAGATAGAATTACGGGTGGTTTTACTGCTGATAACTTTCAGTTGATCCGCTTCCACGGTATGTATCAACAAGACGACCGTGATATTCGTAACGAACGTACCAAGCAAAAGCTAGAACCTTTACATAATGTAATGCTGCGTGCGCGTATGCCTGGCGGGATCATCACTCCGAAGCAGTGGCTCGCGATTGATAAATTCGCAGATGAAAGCACCTCTTATGGTTCTATCCGTCTCACAACTCGTCAAACTTTCCAGTTTCACGGTGTGTTGAAGCCGAACATTAAGTTAATGCACCAAACACTAAACAGTATTGGTATTGATTCCATTGCGACGGCGGGTGACGTAAACCGAAATGTTTTGTGTACGACAAACCCGGTTGAGTCTGAGCTACACCAAGAAGCCTACGAGTGGGCGAAAAAGATCAGTGAACATCTATTACCTAAGACTCGTGCTTATGCCGAAATCTGGTTAGATGGTGAAAAGCTAGCAACAACGGATGAAGAACCTATCTTAGGTAGCAACTACCTACCACGTAAGTTTAAGACGACGGTTGTAATTCCTCCGCAAAATGACGTAGATGTTCATGCTAACGATCTTAACTTCATCGCGATTGCTAAAGACGGAAAGCTGGTGGGCTTTAACGTATTAGTGGGCGGTGGTCTTGCAATGACGCACGGCGATACTTCTACTTATGCACGTAAAGCTGACGACTTTGGTTTTGTGCCATTAGATAAAACGTTAGATGTAGCAGCTGCGGTGGTAACGACTCAGCGTGATTGGGGTAACCGTTCGAACCGTAAGAACGCAAAAACCAAATACACACTAGACCGTGTTGGTATTGATGTATTCAAAGCAGAAGTAGAAAAACGTGCAGGCGTTGAGTTTTCTGAAAGCCGTCCTTATGAGTTTACTGGCCGTGGCGATCGTATCGGTTGGGCGGAAGGCATTGATGGTAAACACCACTTAGCGTTATTCATCGAAAATGGTCGTTTGCTTGATTTCCCAGGGAAAGCGCTGAAAACAGGTGTTGCTGAAATAGCGAAGATCCACAAAGGTGACTTCCGCATGACAGCGAACCAAAACCTCATTGTTGCAGGTGTACCTAAGAGCCAAAAGGCAAAAATTGAAAAGCTGGCACGTCAATACGGTCTGATGGATGATGCCGTTTCCGAGCAGCGTAAAAACTCAATGGCGTGTGTGGCATTCCCAACATGTCCTTTAGCAATGGCCGAAGCTGAGCGTTTTCTTCCTGAGTTTGTAACGGATGTTGAAGACATTCTGAAGAAACATGGATTACCAGAAGAAGATAACATCATCCTTCGCATCACGGGTTGTCCAAACGGCTGTGGTCGTGCAATGTTGGCTGAGTTGGGTTTAGTCGGTAAGGCGCCGGGGCGTTACAACATGCACTTAGGTGGCAACAAAGCCGGAACTCGTATCCCGAAGATGTATAAAGAGAACATCACTTCAGCTCAGATCTTAGAAGATATTGATTCGCTGGTGGGACGTTGGGCTACGGAACGTAACGACAATGAAGGGTTCGGTGATTTTACAATCCGAGCTGGCATCATCGAAGAGGTGATCATTTCAAAGAGGGATCTGCATGCATAATTCTGTCGCTTCAAAACTGAAGTTAGCAGAGCTACTCGCATTGACTAAGACGGAGCAAATACTTCGTCTTGGACAAATCAATGCTGAGTTAGAGCAGCTAACCGCATTAGAAAGAGTTAAGTGGGCACTAGAACATTTAGAAGGGACACATGTTGTGTCTTCTAGTTTCGGAATCCAAGCGGCGTTGATGCTGCACTTAGTGACTCAAGCAAAACCCGATATTCCAGTTATTCTTACGGACACTGGGTATCTATTCCCGGAAACGTATCGATTTATCGATGAGTTAAGTCAGAAGTTGACTCTAAACCTTCAAGTCTTTCGTTCTCAGCAGAGCCCTAATTGGCAAGAAGCGCAATATGGCAAACTTTGGGATCAAGGTATAGAAGGGATAGAGAAGTACAACAAGCTTAATAAAGTTGAACCGATGAGAAGAGCGCTGGATGAACTAGAGGCAGGCACTTGGTTTTCTGGGTTGAGAAGAGAGCAATCTCAATCGCGTGCAAACTTACCTATCTTATCTATCCAAAATGGTGTGTTTAAGTTCTTGCCAGTAATTGATTGGACAAATAAAGATGTTCATTATTACTTAGAGGAGCATGGTCTCAGTTACCACCCACTTCGCGAGCAGGGGTACCTTTCTGTTGGAGATACTCATACTACTAAGAAATGGGAACCGGGTATGACTGAAGAAGAAACCCGTTTTAATGGTCTAAAACGAGAATGTGGTCTCCATGAAGACGATGGAGAGCAATATGGCTCTGGGATTTAGACTCATTGCCATTTAAAAAGCTGCCATAAGGCAGCTTTTTTGTTTTCTAGGGTGAAAATTAGAGCAATTGTGGATAAGTCTGTGGTTATTCTGTAGGTACTTTGTAGTTAAACTTGCACAAATAAGGCTTTGAGTGTTTATTCATCATCTAACCGTTATTTTTACATTTTTCTTTAATAAACACTTGCCAATGTGAGGAACATCTCTATAATGCCGCCTCACTGACACGGTAGACGCCACAAGGCTTCAGCGAAGAATGTTAGTAAGGCAACTAGCTTTAAGCGATTATTCGCTTCTACTTTTTAAAAGTAGAAATTAATTTTCAAAAGTGTTTGACACTGAGAATTAAAACGCTAGAATGGCCGCCTCTTCCGAAGTGATGCAAGTCACAACGAAGAGAAGCTCTTTAACAATTTAAACCTATCAATCTGTGTGGGCACTCGTTGATGAATATCAAAACGTTTTATCTTCCCTTTTAATTAAGAGAAGTAAAACAGATTCCTCGGAATCAACTTTGGTTTCAATGAACTGAGTGACCAATACGAATAACTACTTTCTCTTGTAGAAAGAAAGTATTTGGCACAGTCAATTCATTATCTTTCTGTTGGAAAGATAATAGCTTTAAAATTACTTTTTGTAGTTTTGAAGTCAGTATTCATTGAGCCGACAAAATCTTAAATTGAAGAGTTTGATCATGGCTCAGATTGAACGCTGGCGGCAGGCCTAACACATGCAAGTCGAGCGGAAACGACAACATTGAATCTTCGGAGGATTTGTTGGGCGTCGAGCGGCGGACGGGTGAGTAATGCCTAGGAAATTGCCTTGATGTGGGGGATAACCATTGGAAACGATGGCTAATACCGCATAATGCCTACGGGCCAAAGAGGGGGATCTTCGGACCTCTCGCGTCAAGATATGCCTAGGTGGGATTAGCTAGTTGGTGAGGTAATGGCTCACCAAGGCGACGATCCCTAGCTGGTCTGAGAGGATGATCAGCCACACTGGAACTGAGACACGGTCCAGACTCCTACGGGAGGCAGCAGTGGGGAATATTGCACAATGGGCGAAAGCCTGATGCAGCCATGCCGCGTGTATGAAGAAGGCCTTCGGGTTGTAAAGTACTTTCAGTTGTGAGGAAGGGGGTAACGTTAATAGCGTTATCTCTTGACGTTAGCAACAGAAGAAGCACCGGCTAACTCCGTGCCAGCAGCCGCGGTAATACGGAGGGTGCGAGCGTTAATCGGAATTACTGGGCGTAAAGCGCATGCAGGTGGTTCATTAAGTCAGATGTGAAAGCCCGGGGCTCAACCTCGGAACTGCATTTGAAACTGGTGAACTAGAGTGCTGTAGAGGGGGGTAGAATTTCAGGTGTAGCGGTGAAATGCGTAGAGATCTGAAGGAATACCAGTGGCGAAGGCGGCCCCCTGGACAGACACTGACACTCAGATGCGAAAGCGTGGGGAGCAAACAGGATTAGATACCCTGGTAGTCCACGCCGTAAACGATGTCTACTTGGAGGTTGTGGCCTTGAGCCGTGGCTTTCGGAGCTAACGCGTTAAGTAGACCGCCTGGGGAGTACGGTCGCAAGATTAAAACTCAAATGAATTGACGGGGGCCCGCACAAGCGGTGGAGCATGTGGTTTAATTCGATGCAACGCGAAGAACCTTACCTACTCTTGACATCCAGAGAAGCCAGCGGAGACGCAGGTGTGCCTTCGGGAACTCTGAGACAGGTGCTGCATGGCTGTCGTCAGCTCGTGTTGTGAAATGTTGGGTTAAGTCCCGCAACGAGCGCAACCCTTATCCTTGTTTGCCAGCGAGTAATGTCGGGAACTCCAGGGAGACTGCCGGTGATAAACCGGAGGAAGGTGGGGACGACGTCAAGTCATCATGGCCCTTACGAGTAGGGCTACACACGTGCTACAATGGCGCATACAGAGGGCAGCAAGCTAGCGATAGTGAGCGAATCCCAAAAAGTGCGTCGTAGTCCGGATTGGAGTCTGCAACTCGACTCCATGAAGTCGGAATCGCTAGTAATCGTGAATCAGAATGTCACGGTGAATACGTTCCCGGGCCTTGTACACACCGCCCGTCACACCATGGGAGTGGGCTGCAAAAGAAGTGGGTAGTTTAACCTTTCGGGGAGGACGCTCACCACTTTGTGGTTCATGACTGGGGTGAAGTCGTAACAAGGTAGCCCTAGGGGAACCTGGGGCTGGATCACCTCCTTATACGAAGATACTTACGATGAGTGTCCACACAGATTGATGGTTTAGATTTAGTTAAAGCCAGAGCTTTAATTAATAACGTAAGTTATTGATTAAAGCTTTTTGCTTTATGCTCTTTAACAATTTGGAAAGCTGACTGATTGATTACTTACGAGTAATTCAATCAAATTTAAAAGTTCTCAATGTTTATCTGCTCTTAGTTAATAAGAACGGTATAAACACAACAAACACATTCAAGTGTCTTGTATTCGAATGATCAGAAATGATTGTTCATTTTTTGATTCTACTTTTTTTAAAAGTGGAAACAAAAAGTAAATTGAGTCCGGCAAACAGTTATCAGGAATTAACCCTTCTTGATGACAACCAAAAACCTTGGTTAGTTGCCATACGCTTATTTGTCTTCACTTTTTAAAGTGAAAGCAAATAGAGACCCTTTCGGGTTGTATGGTTAAGTGACTAAGCGTACACGGTGGATGCCTTGGCAGTCAGAGGCGATGAAAGGCGTAATAACTTGCGATAAGCCCAGATTAGGTAGTAATAACCTTTTGAGTCTGGGATTCCTGAATGGGGAAACCCACTTGCATAAGCAAGTATCCTGTTGTGAATACATAGCAACAGGAGGCAAACCGGGGGAACTGAAACATCTAAGTACCCCGAGGAAGAGAAATCAACCGAGATTCCGAAAGTAGCGGCGAGCGAAATTGGATTAGCCCTTAAGCTTTTAATGATGCAGGTGAAGAGTCTGGAAAGTCTCGCAACAAAGGGTGATAGCCCCGTAACCGACACATCATAATCAGTGAAAACGAGTAGGGCGGGACACGTGATATCCTGTCTGAATATGGGGGGACCATCCTCCAAGGCTAAATACTACTGACTGACCGATAGTGAACCAGTACCGTGAGGGAAAGGCGAAAAGAACCCCTGTGAGGGGAGTGAAATAGAACCTGAAACCGTGTACGTACAAGCAGTAGGAGCACCTTCGTGGTGTGACTGCGTACCTTTTGTATAATGGGTCAGCGACTTAATTTTAGTAGCAAGGTTAACCGTTTAGGGGAGCCGTAGGGAAACCGAGTCTTAACTGGGCGTACAGTTGCTAGGATTAGACCCGAAACCAGGTGATCTAGCCATGGGCAGGTTGAAGGTTGAGTAACATCAACTGGAGGACCGAACCGACTAATGTTGAAAAATTAGCGGATGACTTGTGGCTAGGGGTGAAAGGCCAATCAAACCTGGAGATAGCTGGTTCTCCCCGAAAGCTATTTAGGTAGCGCCTCGGACGAATACTACTGGGGGTAGAGCACTGTTAAGGCTAGGGGGTCATCCCGACTTACCAACCCTTTGCAAACTCCGAATACCAGTAAGTACTATCCGGGAGACACACGGCGGGTGCTAACGTCCGTCGTGGAGAGGGAAACAACCCAGACCGCCAGCTAAGGTCCCAAAGTATAGCTAAGTGGGAAACGATGTGGGAAGGCTCAGACAGCCAGGATGTTGGCTTAGAAGCAGCCATCATTTAAAGAAAGCGTAATAGCTCACTGGTCGAGTCGGCCTGCGCGGAAGATGTAACGGGGCTAAGCTATACACCGAAGCTGCGGCTACGTACCTTAGGGTATGTGGGGTAGGGGAGCGTTCTGTAAGCCGTTGAAGGTGGTCTGTAAGGGCTGCTGGAGGTATCAGAAGTGCGAATGCTGACATGAGTAACGATAAAGGGAGTGAAAAACTCCCTCGCCGGAAGACCAAGGGTTCCTGTCCAACGTTAATCGGGGCAGGGTAAGTCGACTCCTAAGGCGAGGCCGAAAGGCGTAGTCGATGGGAAACGGGTTAATATTCCCGTACTTCTTACAATTGCGATGGGGGGACGGAGAAGGCTAGGTGGGCCTGGCGACGGTTGTCCAGGTTCAAGTATGTAGGCGGAAAGTTTAGGTAAATCCGGACTTTCATTAACGCTGAGATACGATGTCGAGCTACTACGGTAGTGAAGTCATTGATGCCATGCTTCCAGGAAAAGCCTCTAAGCTTCAGATTGTAAGGAATCGTACCCCAAACCGACACAGGTGGTCGGGTAGAGAATACCAAGGCGCTTGAGAGAACTCGGGTGAAGGAACTAGGCAAAATGGTACCGTAACTTCGGGAGAAGGTACGCTCTTATCAGTGAAGTCCCTTGCGGATGGAGCAGACGAGAGTCGCAGATACCAGGTGGCTGCAACTGTTTATTAAAAACACAGCACTGTGCAAAATCGTAAGATGACGTATACGGTGTGACGCCTGCCCGGTGCCGGAAGGTTAATTGATGGGGTTAGACTTCGGTCGAAGCTCTTGATCGAAGCCCCGGTAAACGGCGGCCGTAACTATAACGGTCCTAAGGTAGCGAAATTCCTTGTCGGGTAAGTTCCGACCTGCACGAATGGCGTAATGATGGCCACGCTGTCTCCACCCGAGACTCAGTGAAATTGAAATCGCTGTGAAGATGCAGTGTACCCGCGGCTAGACGGAAAGACCCCGTGAACCTTTACTACAGCTTGGCACTGAACATTGAACCTACATGTGTAGGATAGGTGGGAGACTATGAAATTGCGTCGCTAGATGTGATGGAGTCGTCCTTGAAATACCACCCTTGTAGTTTTGATGTTCTAACGTTGGTCCCTGAATCGGGATTACGGACAGTGCCTGGTGGGTAGTTTGACTGGGGCGGTCTCCTCCCAAAGAGTAACGGAGGAGCACGAAGGTGGGCTAAACACGGTTGGACATCGTGTGGTTAGTGCAATGGCATAAGCCCGCTTGACTGCGAGAATGACAATTCGAGCAGGTGCGAAAGCAGGTCATAGTGATCCGGTGGTTCTGAATGGAAGGGCCATCGCTCAACGGATAAAAGGTACTCCGGGGATAACAGGCTGATACCGCCCAAGAGTTCATATCGACGGCGGTGTTTGGCACCTCGATGTCGGCTCATCACATCCTGGGGCTGAAGTCGGTCCCAAGGGTATGGCTGTTCGCCATTTAAAGTGGTACGCGAGCTGGGTTTAGAACGTCGTGAGACAGTTCGGTCCCTATCTGCCGTGGGCGTTGGAAAATTGAAAGGGGCTGCTCCTAGTACGAGAGGACCGGAGTGGACGAACCTCTGGTGTTCGGGTTGTCATGCCAATGGCATTGCCCGGTAGCTAAGTTCGGAATCGATAACCGCTGAAAGCATCTAAGCGGGAAGCGAGCCTTGAGATGAGTTTTCCCTGGCACTATAAGTGTCCTAAAGGGTTGTCGTAGACTACGACGTTGATAGGCAGGGTGTGTAAGTGCTGCGAGGCATTGAGCTAACCTGTACTAATTGCCCGTGAGGCTTAACCATACAACACCCAAGGGGTTTTGTGGAATCAATAGAAATACCAAACGCTTGAATGAGTTTGAAGAGAAATACTTTTATAGCTCTATTAAATAGAGAAGCAGCTTTCCGAATTTTAAAATTTGCTTGGCGACCATAGCATTGTGGACCCACCTGATTCCATGCCGAACTCAGAAGTGAAACACAATAGCGCCGATGGTAGTGTGGGGTTTCCCCATGTGAGAGTAGGACATCGCCAGGCTTTAATTTCGACTTTGTCTATTTAATAGACAAGTCACCATAGAGTTCTAAGTTTCTTAGAGTTTTATGTTGACTTTCAAAGTGGAAAGCGTATTGTACGCGTCCTGCTTAAGTGCTAAGGCACTGAAAGCGTTCTCTTTTTAGAGAACACGCTCTTTAACAATTTAAACCTATCAATCTGTGTGGGCACTCGTTGATGAATATCAAAACGTTATTGGTTCTTTTTCGAAAGAGCGTAATAACAGTTACTTCGGTAACAAACTTGATTTCAATGAACTGAGTGACCAATACAAAATTAAGTTTACTTAATTTTGGCACAGTCAATTCATTATCATTCTGTTGGAATGGTAATAGCTTTAGAATTACATGTTCATTTTCGAATGAATATTAGTTTTGAAGTCAGTATTCGTTGAGTCACAAAATCTTAAATTGAAGAGTTTGATCATGGCTCAGATTGAACGCTGGCGGCAGGCCTAACACATGCAAGTCGAGCGGAAACGACACTAACAATCCTTCGGGTGCGTTAATGGGCGTCGAGCGGCGGACGGGTGAGTAATGCCTAGGAAATTGCCTTGATGTGGGGGATAACCATTGGAAACGATGGCTAATACCGCATAATGCCTACGGGCCAAAGAGGGGGATCTTCGGACCTCTCGCGTCAAGATATGCCTAGGTGGGATTAGCTAGTTGGTGAGGTAATGGCTCACCAAGGCGACGATCCCTAGCTGGTCTGAGAGGATGATCAGCCACACTGGAACTGAGACACGGTCCAGACTCCTACGGGAGGCAGCAGTGGGGAATATTGCACAATGGGCGAAAGCCTGATGCAGCCATGCCGCGTGTATGAAGAAGGCCTTCGGGTTGTAAAGTACTTTCAGTTGTGAGGAAGGGGGTAACGTTAATAGCGTTATCTCTTGACGTTAGCAACAGAAGAAGCACCGGCTAACTCCGTGCCAGCAGCCGCGGTAATACGGAGGGTGCGAGCGTTAATCGGAATTACTGGGCGTAAAGCGCATGCAGGTGGTTCATTAAGTCAGATGTGAAAGCCCGGGGCTCAACCTCGGAACTGCATTTGAAACTGGTGAACTAGAGTGCTGTAGAGGGGGGTAGAATTTCAGGTGTAGCGGTGAAATGCGTAGAGATCTGAAGGAATACCAGTGGCGAAGGCGGCCCCCTGGACAGACACTGACACTCAGATGCGAAAGCGTGGGGAGCAAACAGGATTAGATACCCTGGTAGTCCACGCCGTAAACGATGTCTACTTGGAGGTTGTGGCCTTGAGCCGTGGCTTTCGGAGCTAACGCGTTAAGTAGACCGCCTGGGGAGTACGGTCGCAAGATTAAAACTCAAATGAATTGACGGGGGCCCGCACAAGCGGTGGAGCATGTGGTTTAATTCGATGCAACGCGAAGAACCTTACCTACTCTTGACATCCAGAGAAGCCAGCGGAGACGCAGGTGTGCCTTCGGGAACTCTGAGACAGGTGCTGCATGGCTGTCGTCAGCTCGTGTTGTGAAATGTTGGGTTAAGTCCCGCAACGAGCGCAACCCTTATCCTTGTTTGCCAGCGAGTAATGTCGGGAACTCCAGGGAGACTGCCGGTGATAAACCGGAGGAAGGTGGGGACGACGTCAAGTCATCATGGCCCTTACGAGTAGGGCTACACACGTGCTACAATGGCGCATACAGAGGGCAGCAAGCTAGCGATAGTGAGCGAATCCCAAAAAGTGCGTCGTAGTCCGGATTGGAGTCTGCAACTCGACTCCATGAAGTCGGAATCGCTAGTAATCGTGAATCAGAATGTCACGGTGAATACGTTCCCGGGCCTTGTACACACCGCCCGTCACACCATGGGAGTGGGCTGCAAAAGAAGTGGGTAGTTTAACCTTTCGGGGAGGACGCTCACCACTTTGTGGTTCATGACTGGGGTGAAGTCGTAACAAGGTAGCCCTAGGGGAACCTGGGGCTGGATCACCTCCTTATACGAAGATACTTACGATGAGTGTCCACACAGATTGATTAGGTTTAGAAAGTAAAAGAGACGATATTGGGTCTGTAGCTCAGCTGGTTAGAGCGCTCGCCTGATAAGCGGGAGGTCGGTGGTTCGAGTCCACTCAGACCCACCAATATCGACTGGATACAAAGATGGGGCTATAGCTCAGCTGGGAGAGCGCCTGCCTTGCACGCAGGAGGTCTGCGGTTCGATCCCGCATAGCTCCACCATCTTTAAGTGTTTTTATCTGAAAATATTTAAAAATGGTTTCGAAAGAAATCTAGCTCTTTAACAATTTGGAAAGCTGACTGATTGATTTACTTACGAGTAATTCAATCAAATTTAAAAGTTCTCAATGTTTATCTTTCATTAGATAAACACAACAAACACATTCAAGTGTCTTGTATTCGAATCAAACTTTAGTTTGATTCACAATTGAGTCCGGCAAACAGTTATCAGGAATTAACCCTTCTTGATGACAACCAAAAACCTTGGTTAGTTGCCATACTAGTTTGTTTTCACTTTTCAAAAGTGAAAGTAAAACAGAGACCCTTTCGGGTTGTATGGTTAAGTGACTAAGCGTACACGGTGGATGCCTTGGCAGTCAGAGGCGATGAAAGGCGTAATAACTTGCGATAAGCCCAGATTAGGTAGTAATAACCTTTTGAGTCTGGGATTCCTGAATGGGGAAACCCACTTGCATAAGCAAGTATCCTGTTGTGAATACATAGCAACAGGAGGCAAACCGGGGGAACTGAAACATCTAAGTACCCCGAGGAAGAGAAATCAACCGAGATTCCGAAAGTAGCGGCGAGCGAAATTGGATTAGCCCTTAAGCTTTTAATGATGCAGGTGAAGAGTCTGGAAAGTCTCGCAATAAAGGGTGATAGCCCCGTAACCGACACATCATAATCAGTGAAAACGAGTAGGGCGGGACACGTGATATCCTGTCTGAATATGGGGGGACCATCCTCCAAGGCTAAATACTACTGACTGACCGATAGTGAACCAGTACCGTGAGGGAAAGGCGAAAAGAACCCCTGTGAGGGGAGTGAAATAGAACCTGAAACCGTGTACGTACAAGCAGTAGGAGCACCTTCGTGGTGTGACTGCGTACCTTTTGTATAATGGGTCAGCGACTTAATTTTAGTAGCAAGGTTAACCGTTTAGGGGAGCCGTAGGGAAACCGAGTCTTAACTGGGCGTACAGTTGCTAGGATTAGACCCGAAACCAGGTGATCTAGCCATGGGCAGGTTGAAGGTTGAGTAACATCAACTGGAGGACCGAACCGACTAATGTTGAAAAATTAGCGGATGACTTGTGGCTAGGGGTGAAAGGCCAATCAAACCTGGAGATAGCTGGTTCTCCCCGAAAGCTATTTAGGTAGCGCCTCGGACGAATACTACTGGGGGTAGAGCACTGTTAAGGCTAGGGGGTCATCCCGACTTACCAACCCTTTGCAAACTCCGAATACCAGTAAGTACTATCCGGGAGACACACGGCGGGTGCTAACGTCCGTCGTGGAGAGGGAAACAACCCAGACCGCCAGCTAAGGTCCCAAAGTATAGCTAAGTGGGAAACGATGTGGGAAGGCTCAGACAGCCAGGATGTTGGCTTAGAAGCAGCCATCATTTAAAGAAAGCGTAATAGCTCACTGGTCGAGTCGGCCTGCGCGGAAGATGTAACGGGGCTAAGCTATACACCGAAGCTGCGGCTACGTACCTTAGGGTATGTGGGGTAGGGGAGCGTTCTGTAAGCCGTTGAAGGTGGTCTGTAAGGGCTGCTGGAGGTATCAGAAGTGCGAATGCTGACATGAGTAACGATAAAGGGAGTGAAAAACTCCCTCGCCGGAAGACCAAGGGTTCCTGTCCAACGTTAATCGGGGCAGGGTAAGTCGACTCCTAAGGCGAGGCCGAAAGGCGTAGTCGATGGGAAACGGGTTAATATTCCCGTACTTCTTACAATTGCGATGGGGGGACGGAGAAGGCTAGGTGGGCCTGGCGACGGTTGTCCAGGTTCAAGTATGTAGGCGGAAAGTTTAGGTAAATCCGGACTTTCATTAACGCTGAGATACGATGTCGAGCTACTACGGTAGTGAAGTCATTGATGCCATGCTTCCAGGAAAAGCCTCTAAGCTTCAGATTGTAAGGAATCGTACCCCAAACCGACACAGGTGGTCGGGTAGAGAATACCAAGGCGCTTGAGAGAACTCGGGTGAAGGAACTAGGCAAAATGGTACCGTAACTTCGGGAGAAGGTACGCTCTTATCAGTGAAGTCCCTTGCGGATGGAGCAGACGAGAGTCGCAGATACCAGGTGGCTGCAACTGTTTATTAAAAACACAGCACTGTGCAAAATCGTAAGATGACGTATACGGTGTGACGCCTGCCCGGTGCCGGAAGGTTAATTGATGGGGTTAGACTTCGGTCGAAGCTCTTGATCGAAGCCCCGGTAAACGGCGGCCGTAACTATAACGGTCCTAAGGTAGCGAAATTCCTTGTCGGGTAAGTTCCGACCTGCACGAATGGCGTAATGATGGCCACGCTGTCTCCACCCGAGACTCAGTGAAATTGAAATCGCTGTGAAGATGCAGTGTACCCGCGGCTAGACGGAAAGACCCCGTGAACCTTTACTACAGCTTGGCACTGAACATTGAACCTACATGTGTAGGATAGGTGGGAGACTATGAAATTGCGTCGCTAGATGTGATGGAGTCGTCCTTGAAATACCACCCTTGTAGTTTTGATGTTCTAACGTTGGTCCCTGAATCGGGATTACGGACAGTGCCTGGTGGGTAGTTTGACTGGGGCGGTCTCCTCCCAAAGAGTAACGGAGGAGCACGAAGGTGGGCTAAACACGGTTGGACATCGTGTGGTTAGTGCAATGGCATAAGCCCGCTTGACTGCGAGAATGACAATTCGAGCAGGTGCGAAAGCAGGTCATAGTGATCCGGTGGTTCTGAATGGAAGGGCCATCGCTCAACGGATAAAAGGTACTCCGGGGATAACAGGCTGATACCGCCCAAGAGTTCATATCGACGGCGGTGTTTGGCACCTCGATGTCGGCTCATCACATCCTGGGGCTGAAGTCGGTCCCAAGGGTATGGCTGTTCGCCATTTAAAGTGGTACGCGAGCTGGGTTTAGAACGTCGTGAGACAGTTCGGTCCCTATCTGCCGTGGGCGTTGGAAAATTGAAAGGGGCTGCTCCTAGTACGAGAGGACCGGAGTGGACGAACCTCTGGTGTTCGGGTTGTCATGCCAATGGCATTGCCCGGTAGCTAAGTTCGGAATCGATAACCGCTGAAAGCATCTAAGCGGGAAGCGAGCCTTGAGATGAGTTTTCCCTGGCACTATAAGTGTCCTAAAGGGTTGTCGTAGACTACGACGTTGATAGGCAGGGTGTGTAAGTGCTGCGAGGCATTGAGCTAACCTGTACTAATTGCCCGTGAGGCTTAACCATACAACACCCAAGGGGTTTTGTGGACTCAGATGTACCAGACCTTGAATGCGTTTGAAGAGAAATAACTTTTAGATAAGCTTTCCGAATTTTAAAATTTGCTTGGCGACCATAGCATTGTGGACCCACCTGATTCCATGCCGAACTCAGAAGTGAAACACAATAGCGCCGATGGTAGTGTGGGGTTTCCCCATGTGAGAGTAGGACATCGCCAGGCTTTAATTTCGACTTTGTCTATTTAATAGACAAGTCACCATAGAGTTCTAAGTTTCTTAGAGTTTTATGTTGACTTTCAAAGTGGAAAGCGTATTATACGCGTCCTGCTTAAGTGCTAAGGCACTGAAAGCGTTCTCTTTTTAGAGAACACGCTCTTTAACAATTTAAACCTATCAATCTGTGTGGGCACTCGTTGATGAATATCAAAACGTTATTACTTAGGTAATAGCAGTTACTTCGGTAACAAACTTGATTTCAATGAACTGAGTGACCAATACAAAATTAAGTTTACTTAATTTTGGCACAGTCAATTCATTACCATTCTGTTGGAATGGTAATAGCTTTAAAATTACACTCTTTATTTATAAAGAATAGTTTTGAAGTCAGTATTCGTTGAGTCACAAAATCTTAAATTGAAGAGTTTGATCATGGCTCAGATTGAACGCTGGCGGCAGGCCTAACACATGCAAGTCGAGCGGAAACGACACTAACAATCCTTCGGGTGCGTTAATGGGCGTCGAGCGGCGGACGGGTGAGTAATGCCTAGGAAATTGCCTTGATGTGGGGGATAACCATTGGAAACGATGGCTAATACCGCATAATGCCTACGGGCCAAAGAGGGGGATCTTCGGACCTCTCGCGTCAAGATATGCCTAGGTGGGATTAGCTAGTTGGTGAGGTAATGGCTCACCAAGGCGACGATCCCTAGCTGGTCTGAGAGGATGATCAGCCACACTGGAACTGAGACACGGTCCAGACTCCTACGGGAGGCAGCAGTGGGGAATATTGCACAATGGGCGAAAGCCTGATGCAGCCATGCCGCGTGTATGAAGAAGGCCTTCGGGTTGTAAAGTACTTTCAGTTGTGAGGAAGGGGGTAACGTTAATAGCGTTATCTCTTGACGTTAGCAACAGAAGAAGCACCGGCTAACTCCGTGCCAGCAGCCGCGGTAATACGGAGGGTGCGAGCGTTAATCGGAATTACTGGGCGTAAAGCGCATGCAGGTGGTTCATTAAGTCAGATGTGAAAGCCCGGGGCTCAACCTCGGAACTGCATTTGAAACTGGTGAACTAGAGTGCTGTAGAGGGGGGTAGAATTTCAGGTGTAGCGGTGAAATGCGTAGAGATCTGAAGGAATACCAGTGGCGAAGGCGGCCCCCTGGACAGACACTGACACTCAGATGCGAAAGCGTGGGGAGCAAACAGGATTAGATACCCTGGTAGTCCACGCCGTAAACGATGTCTACTTGGAGGTTGTGGCCTTGAGCCGTGGCTTTCGGAGCTAACGCGTTAAGTAGACCGCCTGGGGAGTACGGTCGCAAGATTAAAACTCAAATGAATTGACGGGGGCCCGCACAAGCGGTGGAGCATGTGGTTTAATTCGATGCAACGCGAAGAACCTTACCTACTCTTGACATCCAGAGAAGCCAGCGGAGACGCAGGTGTGCCTTCGGGAACTCTGAGACAGGTGCTGCATGGCTGTCGTCAGCTCGTGTTGTGAAATGTTGGGTTAAGTCCCGCAACGAGCGCAACCCTTATCCTTGTTTGCCAGCGAGTAATGTCGGGAACTCCAGGGAGACTGCCGGTGATAAACCGGAGGAAGGTGGGGACGACGTCAAGTCATCATGGCCCTTACGAGTAGGGCTACACACGTGCTACAATGGCGCATACAGAGGGCAGCAAGCTAGCGATAGTGAGCGAATCCCAAAAAGTGCGTCGTAGTCCGGATTGGAGTCTGCAACTCGACTCCATGAAGTCGGAATCGCTAGTAATCGTGAATCAGAATGTCACGGTGAATACGTTCCCGGGCCTTGTACACACCGCCCGTCACACCATGGGAGTGGGCTGCAAAAGAAGTGGGTAGTTTAACCTTTCGGGGAGGACGCTCACCACTTTGTGGTTCATGACTGGGGTGAAGTCGTAACAAGGTAGCCCTAGGGGAACCTGGGGCTGGATCACCTCCTTATACGAAGATACTTACGATGAGTGTCCACACAGATTGATTAGGTTTAGAAAGTAAAAGAGACGATATTGGGTCTGTAGCTCAGCTGGTTAGAGCGCTCGCCTGATAAGCGGGAGGTCGGTGGTTCGAGTCCACTCAGACCCACCAATATCGACTGGATACAAAGATGGGGCTATAGCTCAGCTGGGAGAGCGCCTGCCTTGCACGCAGGAGGTCTGCGGTTCGATCCCGCATAGCTCCACCATCTTTAAGTGTTTTTATCTGAAAATATTTAAAAATGGTTTCGAAAGAAATCTAGCTCTTTAACAATTTGGAAAGCTGACTGATTGATTTACTTACGAGTAATTCAATCAAATTTAAAAGTTCTCAATGTTTATCTTTCATTAGATAAACACAACAAACACATTCAAGTGTCTTGTATTCGAATCAAACTTTAGTTTGATTCACAATTGAGTCCGGCAAACAGTTATCAGGAATTAACCCTTCTTGATGACAACCAAAAACCTTGGTTAGTTGCCATACGCTTATTTGTCTTCACTTTTTAAAGTGAAAGCAAATAGAGACCCTTTCGGGTTGTATGGTTAAGTGACTAAGCGTACACGGTGGATGCCTTGGCAGTCAGAGGCGATGAAAGGCGTAATAACTTGCGATAAGCCCAGATTAGGTAGTAATAACCTTTTGAGTCTGGGATTCCTGAATGGGGAAACCCACTTGCATAAGCAAGTATCCTGTTGTGAATACATAGCAACAGGAGGCAAACCGGGGGAACTGAAACATCTAAGTACCCCGAGGAAGAGAAATCAACCGAGATTCCGAAAGTAGCGGCGAGCGAAATTGGATTAGCCCTTAAGCTTTTAATGATGCAGGTGAAGAGTCTGGAAAGTCTCGCAATAAAGGGTGATAGCCCCGTAACCGACACATCATAATCAGTGAAAACGAGTAGGGCGGGACACGTGATATCCTGTCTGAATATGGGGGGACCATCCTCCAAGGCTAAATACTACTGACTGACCGATAGTGAACCAGTACCGTGAGGGAAAGGCGAAAAGAACCCCTGTGAGGGGAGTGAAATAGAACCTGAAACCGTGTACGTACAAGCAGTAGGAGCACCTTCGTGGTGTGACTGCGTACCTTTTGTATAATGGGTCAGCGACTTAATTTTAGTAGCAAGGTTAACCGTTTAGGGGAGCCGTAGGGAAACCGAGTCTTAACTGGGCGTACAGTTGCTAGGATTAGACCCGAAACCAGGTGATCTAGCCATGGGCAGGTTGAAGGTTGAGTAACATCAACTGGAGGACCGAACCGACTAATGTTGAAAAATTAGCGGATGACTTGTGGCTAGGGGTGAAAGGCCAATCAAACCTGGAGATAGCTGGTTCTCCCCGAAAGCTATTTAGGTAGCGCCTCGGACGAATACTACTGGGGGTAGAGCACTGTTAAGGCTAGGGGGTCATCCCGACTTACCAACCCTTTGCAAACTCCGAATACCAGTAAGTACTATCCGGGAGACACACGGCGGGTGCTAACGTCCGTCGTGGAGAGGGAAACAACCCAGACCGCCAGCTAAGGTCCCAAAGTATAGCTAAGTGGGAAACGATGTGGGAAGGCTCAGACAGCCAGGATGTTGGCTTAGAAGCAGCCATCATTTAAAGAAAGCGTAATAGCTCACTGGTCGAGTCGGCCTGCGCGGAAGATGTAACGGGGCTAAGCTATACACCGAAGCTGCGGCTACGTACCTTAGGGTATGTGGGGTAGGGGAGCGTTCTGTAAGCCGTTGAAGGTGGTCTGTAAGGGCTGCTGGAGGTATCAGAAGTGCGAATGCTGACATGAGTAACGATAAAGGGAGTGAAAAACTCCCTCGCCGGAAGACCAAGGGTTCCTGTCCAACGTTAATCGGGGCAGGGTAAGTCGACTCCTAAGGCGAGGCCGAAAGGCGTAGTCGATGGGAAACGGGTTAATATTCCCGTACTTCTTACAATTGCGATGGGGGGACGGAGAAGGCTAGGTGGGCCTGGCGACGGTTGTCCAGGTTCAAGTATGTAGGCGGAAAGTTTAGGTAAATCCGGACTTTCATTAACGCTGAGATACGATGTCGAGCTACTACGGTAGTGAAGTCATTGATGCCATGCTTCCAGGAAAAGCCTCTAAGCTTCAGATTGTAAGGAATCGTACCCCAAACCGACACAGGTGGTCGGGTAGAGAATACCAAGGCGCTTGAGAGAACTCGGGTGAAGGAACTAGGCAAAATGGTACCGTAACTTCGGGAGAAGGTACGCTCTTATCAGTGAAGTCCCTTGCGGATGGAGCAGACGAGAGTCGCAGATACCAGGTGGCTGCAACTGTTTATTAAAAACACAGCACTGTGCAAAATCGTAAGATGACGTATACGGTGTGACGCCTGCCCGGTGCCGGAAGGTTAATTGATGGGGTTAGACTTCGGTCGAAGCTCTTGATCGAAGCCCCGGTAAACGGCGGCCGTAACTATAACGGTCCTAAGGTAGCGAAATTCCTTGTCGGGTAAGTTCCGACCTGCACGAATGGCGTAATGATGGCCACGCTGTCTCCACCCGAGACTCAGTGAAATTGAAATCGCTGTGAAGATGCAGTGTACCCGCGGCTAGACGGAAAGACCCCGTGAACCTTTACTACAGCTTGGCACTGAACATTGAACCTACATGTGTAGGATAGGTGGGAGACTATGAAATTGCGTCGCTAGATGTGATGGAGTCGTCCTTGAAATACCACCCTTGTAGTTTTGATGTTCTAACGTTGGTCCCTGAATCGGGATTACGGACAGTGCCTGGTGGGTAGTTTGACTGGGGCGGTCTCCTCCCAAAGAGTAACGGAGGAGCACGAAGGTGGGCTAAACACGGTTGGACATCGTGTGGTTAGTGCAATGGCATAAGCCCGCTTGACTGCGAGAATGACAATTCGAGCAGGTGCGAAAGCAGGTCATAGTGATCCGGTGGTTCTGAATGGAAGGGCCATCGCTCAACGGATAAAAGGTACTCCGGGGATAACAGGCTGATACCGCCCAAGAGTTCATATCGACGGCGGTGTTTGGCACCTCGATGTCGGCTCATCACATCCTGGGGCTGAAGTCGGTCCCAAGGGTATGGCTGTTCGCCATTTAAAGTGGTACGCGAGCTGGGTTTAGAACGTCGTGAGACAGTTCGGTCCCTATCTGCCGTGGGCGTTGGAAAATTGAAAGGGGCTGCTCCTAGTACGAGAGGACCGGAGTGGACGAACCTCTGGTGTTCGGGTTGTCATGCCAATGGCATTGCCCGGTAGCTAAGTTCGGAATCGATAACCGCTGAAAGCATCTAAGCGGGAAGCGAGCCTTGAGATGAGTTTTCCCTGGCACTATAAGTGTCCTAAAGGGTTGTCGTAGACTACGACGTTGATAGGCAGGGTGTGTAAGTGCTGCGAGGCATTGAGCTAACCTGTACTAATTGCCCGTGAGGCTTAACCATACAACACCCAAGGGGTTTTGTGGACTCAATAGAAATACCAAACGCTTGAATGAGTTTGAAGAGAAATACTTTTATAGCTCTATTAAATAGAGAAGCAGCTTTCCGAATTTTAAAATTTGCTTGGCGACCATAGCATTGTGGACCCACCTGATTCCATGCCGAACTCAGAAGTGAAACACAATAGCGCCGATGGTAGTGTGGGGTTTCCCCATGTGAGAGTAGGACATCGCCAGGCTTTAAATTAAATCTTTAGGTTGACCGACCTGGAGATATGGACGCTCACTTAGTGAGTTGACCACTGCGGAGTGGTAGTTCAGTTGGTTAGAATACCGGCCTGTCACGCCGGGGGTCGCGGGTTCGAGTCCCGTCCACTCCGCCACTTATTCGATAACCTCGCCTAGTGCGAGGTTTTTTCGAATCTGAAGTAATAAAAATTTTTAGGGGTGTAGCTCCAATTGGCAGAGCAGCGGATTCCAAATCCGCGTGTTGGGAGTTCGAATCTCTCCACCCCTGCCATATTTGAAGCCTCAGCAGAAATGCTGGGGCTTTTTTACGTCTGTTGCTTATTCGAAGCAATGTTGTGAGCTGGAACTCCAGCCCAGTCGAATCTCCGGAGTGCCGGCTCAGTCCAGTCCTACCATATTTAAGGCTCTAGACTGCGCGTCCCGGCAGAAATGCTAGAGTCTTTTTTATACCTGTCACCTTTAATGTAACGGTAGAAGTATTAAGTGCTCCTTTAGCTCCCCTATTTAATCGAATCGCTTGATACCTACTAAATACAACCTTGCCGTATTTAAAGGCTTAGTCGAACACTAGAAGCTTTCGTTCAGCACTTATCTCGCTCCGTAGTTTTTGGTAGTGACTAAAGCTATACCTGTTAGGCCTTGAGTCTCATTATTTTTCCGGAAGGAATGCTTATACAACTGAAGTTTGTTCTAGTGGGTAGACTCGCTAGTGTTGTAGAAGAACGAGTTCTTTGCATGCTTCACTTCTAGCAAGATTTTTGTCTAAGATCGCTGTTTATCATGTCGTCATGTATCATGATTCAACATCCTTTGTATTCATTTAGGCTCTGGCCAAATCTAGTGTCCAATCAACATTAAGGTTTCTGATTACTCTAGTACTAGTGCATAAAATATCGAAGTAAGTTCTATTGTTCATGTATACCTTTCAGCTAGATTTTCAGTGAGGAAATCGGTGAATCTGACTTTCATCAGGTATAAAAAAGGCCACCTAAATTAGGCAGCCTAGTTTGATATTTTGAGATGTTAATCTAACTCTTTCTCAGCTTGTTTCGCTTTCTCTATCATCGGAGTAATTGTTGAACCTTGGACTAAGATTGAGAACACAACAACAGCGTATGTCATGACAAGGATAATCTCTTTAACATCTATTGCCTTGTCTTCAATAACCCAGATACCTGAAGGGATTGAAAGTGCCATGGCTAGAGCTAGACCACCACGCAAACCACCCCAAGTTAAGATCTTGATTGACCAAGGGTTGTAAGTTCTAAAGCGTTTGAATCCGATATAAGACAAGAAAACACTTAGGTAGCGTGCACTTAGCACTAGAGGTACTGCGAACGCCATTAAGATCCAGTCTTCTTGGTGGAATTTGAATAGCAACATCGACATACCGATCAATAAGAACAATACGCCATTTAAGAATTCATCTATCAATTCCCAGAAGTGGTCTAGGTGATCCTCACTCTCTTTCGAGAATCCAATAAAGCGCGTCCAGTTGCCAATCATGATACCTGATACCACCATTGCTAACGGCCCTGATACATGTAGGACTTCAGCAAAGGCATAACCAGCTGTAGGAATACCTATGGTTAATAGCAACTCCATCGAGTGGTCATCGGTGTTGCTGATTAGGTAATGGAATACTAAACCTAGAACAAAGCCATACACGATACCACCGATAGCCTCTTGGACGAATAACATGGTCACGCTACCCACAGTCGGTGCTTCTGTACCGAACGCAATGGTAAATAGGGTAACGAAGATCACTAGGCCAAAACCATCGTTGAATAGAGATTCTCCCTCGATTTGAGTAGAGATTCGTCTGGGAGCATCGAGCTTCTTCACTATTGCTAATACAGCAATTGGATCGGTTGGAGATATTAGAGAGCCAAAAAGTAAGCAATAAATTAGGTCAAATTGAATACCGATAAACTGACAGAACCCATACAGTACAAAGCCAATAAAGAATGTCGAAAACAGTGTAGCGCCAAGAGCGAGTACCGTTATTTCCCATTTCTGATCTTTTAGATTAGGTAATTTAATCCCTAAACCACCTGCAAAGAGTAAGAATCCCAGTATTCCTTTCAGGAGGAAATCTTCAAAGTTGATACTGGCAACGGTTTCTGAGGCGATGTCAGCCAATTGGAACCAATTGTTTTGTCCCGCAATGATAATTAATAGAGATAACATCATTGAGCCAGCTGTAATGGCGATGGTTGTCTGCATTTTACCAATTTTGGTATTCACGAAAGCAATAAGCATGGCAGCTGCGGACAAGAAGCATAAGGTGTAATAGACCGACATTGGGATCCCAACATGTAACAAAGTATGAATATGAATTTTCGTTGTCTCATGCTCAAATAGCAAACATTTTTTTGTCATGACTTGGTAATCAATTTCATCTTTTAGACGTCTAGACTCCTTTTTAATGTGTGGTAGGATGGAGAGATAATTAAAGGAATGAGGTTGTACCGTGGGAAGTAATGTAAGGCAAAAGATTGACGCTCTGTTGAAGCAACGAATTTTACTGATTGATGGTGGCATGGGTACCATGATTCAGGATTATAAATTGGAAGAGCAAGACTATCGTGGTGAGCGCTTTGCTGATTGGCATAGTGATTTAAAAGGTAACAACGACCTTTTGGTACTTACACAACCTAAGCTTATCAAAGATATCCATATGGAATATTTGGAAGCCGGTGCTGATATCCTCGAGACCAATACCTTTAACTCTACAACCATCGCTATGGCCGACTACGATATGGAAAGCCTTAGCGAAGAAATTAACTTTAGAGCTGCAAAATTAGCTCGTGAAGCGGCAGACGAATGGACGGCAAAGACCCCAGACAAACCTCGTTTCGTAGCGGGTGTGTTAGGTCCAACTAACCGAACTTGTTCTATCTCCCCAGACGTTAATGATCCGGGCTATCGTAATGTTAGCTTTGATGAGCTTGTTGAAGCTTACTCCGAATCGACGCGAGCACTTATCAAAGGCGGCTCAGATCTTATTCTTATCGAGACTATCTTCGACACGTTAAATGCAAAAGCATGTTCTTTTGCGGTTGAATCTGTTTTTGAAGAGGTAGGCATCACGCTTCCTGTGATGATCTCCGGTACCATTACTGACGCATCAGGTCGTACGCTTTCAGGGCAAACAACAGAAGCTTTCTACAACGCCCTTCGTCATGTTAAACCTATCTCATTTGGATTGAACTGTGCATTAGGCCCTGACGAACTGCGAGAGTACGTTGGTGAGATGTCTCGTATCTCAGAATGTAACGTTTCCGCTCACCCTAACGCGGGTTTACCTAATGCATTCGGTGAGTATGACCTTTCTCCTGAAGATATGGCTGAACACGTTAAGGAATGGGCTGAGAGTGGCTTCTTGAACCTAATTGGTGGTTGTTGTGGTACAACGCCAGAACATATACGTCACATGGCTGAGGCCGTTGAAGGCGTAACTCCACGTCAATTACCTGATTTGCCAGTGTCTTGCCGTTTATCTGGTTTGGAACCATTGACGATTGCTAAGGAATCATTGTTTGTAAACGTCGGTGAGCGTACTAACGTTACCGGCTCTGCTCGATTTAAGCGATTGATTAAAGAAGAGCTTTACGACGAAGCCTTGAGTGTTGCTCGAGAGCAAGTTGAGAACGGCGCTCAGATCATCGATATCAACATGGATGAAGGGATGCTAGACGCTGAGGCGTGTATGGTTAAATTCCTTAATCTATGTGCGTCTGAGCCAGAGATCTCGAAAGTACCAGTCATGGTCGACTCTTCAAAATGGGAAGTTATCGAAGCGGGCCTGAAATGTATTCAGGGTAAAGGCATCGTTAACTCTATCTCATTGAAGGAAGGGAAAGAGAAGTTTGTCGAGCAAGCGAAACTGGTTCGTCGTTATGGCGCAGCAGTCATTGTGATGGCGTTCGATGAATTAGGGCAGGCTGATACCCGAGAGCGTAAAGTTGAGATTTGTACTAATGCCTACAACATTCTTGTTGATGAAGTCGGTTTCCCGCCAGAAGATATTATTTTTGACCCGAACATTTTCGCAGTGGCTACTGGTATTGATGAGCATAACAACT
This sequence comes from Vibrio splendidus, assembly GCF_024347615.1. NCBI lineage: Bacteria > Pseudomonadati > Pseudomonadota > Gammaproteobacteria > Vibrionales > Vibrionaceae > Vibrio > Vibrio splendidus. Next base: position 334,887 of record NZ_AP025508.1, read on the forward strand.
ATGCGGTCGACTTCATTGAAGCAGTAGGGGACATCAAACGCGATCTTCCACATGCGATGATCTCGGGTGGAGTGTCGAATGTTTCATTCTCTTTCCGCGGTAATAACTACGTTCGTGAGGCTATTCACGCGGTCTTCCTATATCACTGTTTTAAAAACGGTATGGATATGGGCATTGTAAATGCGGGGCAATTAGAGATTTACGATAATGTGCCTGAGGATTTACGTGAAGCCGTTGAAGATGTGGTTCTAAATCGCCGGGACGATTCAACAGAGCGCTTGCTCGATATTGCGACTGAGTATCTAGAGCGTGCAGTTGGAAAAGTTGAAGATAAATCGGCTTTAGAGTGGCGTACTTGGCCAGTAGAAAAGCGCTTAGAACACTCTTTAGTGAAAGGTATTACCGACTTTATTGTTGAAGATACCGAAGAAGCTCGTGTTAATGCTTCTCGCCCTATTGAGGTGATTGAAGGTCCATTAATGGATGGCATGAACGTGGTTGGTGATCTCTTCGGTGAAGGTAAGATGTTCCTTCCTCAAGTGGTGAAATCTGCCCGTGTTATGAAGCAAGCGGTAGCCCATCTAGAACCATTTATTAATGCAACCAAAGACGTTGGTGCAACTAACGGAAAAATCTTACTGGCGACCGTAAAAGGCGATGTTCACGATATTGGTAAAAACATTGTTGGCGTTGTCTTGCAGTGTAATAACTACGAAATTATTGATCTGGGCGTAATGGTTTCATGTGAAAAAATCCTTAAGGTCGCTAAAGAAGAGAACGTCGATATCATTGGTCTTTCGGGTTTGATCACTCCTTCATTGGATGAGATGGTTCATGTGGCTAAAGAGATGGAGAGACAAGGCTTTAAACTGCCCCTTCTGATTGGTGGGGCAACCACATCTAAAGCGCATACAGCCGTTAAGATTGAACAGAACTACTCTGAACCTGTGGTCTACGTAAACAATGCCTCACGTGCTGTTGGTGTGTGTACTTCTCTACTCTCTAACGAACTGAAGCCTGCATTTGTTGAGAAGTTGGATATTGATTACGATCGCGTTCGCGATCAACACAACCGCAAAAAGCCGCGCACTAAGCCAGTCTCGCTAGAGAGAGCGCGTGCCAATAAAGTTGCTATCGATTGGAATGCGTATACTCCCCCTGTACCCGCTAAACCGGGAGTACACATCTTCAAGGACTTTGATGTGGCTACTTTACGTCAGTACATCGACTGGACTCCGTTCTTTATGACGTGGTCTTTGGTTGGTAAGTACCCGGCAATTTTTGATCATGAAGAAGTAGGCGAAGAGGCGAAGCGCTTATTTAAAGACGCCAATGATTTATTAGATCGAGTAGAAAGAGAGAAGTTGCTTGAAGCTCGTGGTATGTGTGCCATGTTCCCAGCGAACAGTGTTGGCGATGATATTGAAGTGTATACCGATGAATCGCGTACTGAAGTATTAAAGGTTCTGCACAACCTTCGTCAGCAAACCGAAAAGCCCAAAGGATTTAACTACTGTTTGTCAGATTACATTGCGCCAAAAGACAGCGGTAAAGCGGATTGGATTGGTGGTTTTGCAGTAACGGGTGGTATTGGTGAGCGAGAGCTGGCTGATGAATACAAAGCCAATGGTGATGACTACAACGCGATTATGATTCAGGCGGTTGCAGACCGATTGGCTGAAGCGTTCGCTGAATACTTGCATAAAGAAGTGAGAAAGGACATTTGGGGCTACTCACCTGATGAGAATTTGTCTAACGACGATTTGATTCGAGAGAAGTACCAAGGTATTCGCCCAGCCCCGGGTTACCCTGCTTGCCCAGAGCATACAGAGAAAGGCACGTTGTGGGAGTTGATGGACGTTGAAAAAGCAATCGACATGTCGCTAACCACGAGTTACGCAATGTGGCCAGGTGCCTCAGTGTCTGGTATGTATTTCTCACATCCTGATGCTAGATATTTTGCAATTGCACAGATTCAACAAGATCAAGTGGATAGCTATGCCGACCGTAAAGGTTGGGATATGTTGGAAGCTGAGAAGTGGTTAGGTCCAAACATTAACTAGTTTGAATCTATGACGAGCTTTGATTCGTAAAGTAAAAAAGAGAAAGGGTTGCTTAATAGCAACCCTTTTTGTATCTGTCGTTTGGTGATTTTAAACTAATCGAGCAACCGTCGTTTTATTCAAACAGCTCTTGATGCAGCTTTTGAATCGCTAACTTGGAGACAGATTCATCAAGCAAGAAGCACAGGTTATGTGGGCTCGCTCCGTAACAAATCATACGTAGGTTGAAGTCTTCAAGCGTGCCGAATACTTGCTTCGCATAGCCTTTGCTTTCACTCATGTTGTTGCCAATAAGAGCAACAAGGCATAGGTCGTGTTCAATATCCACAGAACACAGCTCTTCAAGCTCAATGCGAGCGGCTTCTGGTAGCTGAGGAGCACCACCCGATGTATCTGTTTGATCGAGGGTGAGTGATACACTGATCTCTGAGGTAGTGATAAGATCGACAGAGATCTTATGCTTAGCGAGGATCTCGAACACTTTTGCGAGGAAGCCATAAGCATGGAACATATTGGCGCTGCGTAGCGTAACCATGGTTTGGTTGCAGCGTAGGGCAAGCGCTCTGAACAGAGGGGAGCTTTCAACTTGTTGACGAATCCATGTGCCACCGAGCTCTGGTGCTTTTGATGAGCCGACAAATACCGGAATTTGGTGGCGTAGTGCCGGGACTAGAGTCGATGGGTGTAATATCTTCGCGCCAAAGTTTGCCATTTCCGATGCTTCGCTGAAGCTGATCTCTGGGATAGGAGATGCTTTCGATGCGATACGTGGATCCGTGGTGTAGATGCCCGGAACATCAGTCCAGATTTCTAAACCAATCGCTTGTACAGATTCTGCAATCAGTGCCGCTGAGTAATCACTACCACCACGACCTAACGTTGTGGTGTTACCTTCGCTATCGGCGCCGATAAAGCCTTGGGTAACGACAACTTGCTGCTGGCATAGTGGAATCAATTTCTGTTGTGCTAAAGCTGCAATATCTTTTAACTGTGGTTCTGCTTTGCCGAAGTCACCATTGGTGCGCATCACTTCTCTGATATCAAAACGGACAGCGGGTGTGCCACGCTCGAGAATGATTTGAGCGAGGATATGTGTCGACATCAGTTCGCCACATGCCACTAGGTGATCGGTGAGTTTAGTACTGGCTTGGAATGATGCCGCTTCGGCTGCACTCGCAATGTCATCGAGAATACAGTGCACATCTTTTTCAATGCTAATTGGGTCAGCTAGCTGATCAAGAATCGCGTTATGAATGTCAGTCAATTGCGTCAATAATTCCTGACGACGAGTTTTGTCTTGGACACCATTCGCTAGCTCAACCAGCAAGTTGGTGACGCCTGAGCACGCGCTGCTCACAACCAGTTTAGTATTCGAGTTATTTTCAATAATGGCAGCACAACGGCTCATTGCTTCAAAGTTGGCAACACTTGTTCCACCAAACTTAGCGACATTAAAAGAACCAGCTACATTAGATGCACTCACGATATATCTCCCACGACTTCCTAAAATAAAATTACGGTTGGGTAATCCAACGTCCGATGTTTTTCGAAGAGAGTATTTAGAGCAAAAAGAGAGGAATTATTAGAATAGTAACCTCAGAAGCTCTTCACCATATAGAAATGGCGACAGTTGCCGGGATTCAGCCCGCTCAACCGATAATAAAGGTCCTGCATCCTTTTATTATCTCGGCACTGCTCCCCCTTGATGCTTTGTATTGGAAATGCGGTTCCACAAAACATCTGCCTGGGCAGTGCTCCTCTTCTGCTAGATAGCCATTTCATTGAACGTGTTTGCGGTAACAATGTCAATCCGTAACTGGAGATATTTAAAAAATAATTTTAACAATTATGTGACACTGGTGTGACCTCAATACTTTTAGCTAATTGATGACGGTATCGATTTGCTTTAGGGTGGATTGTTCACAACATTAACGTAAGGGATGTACATGTCTAATTTAACACTCACTACTGCTATCGAGAGCTTTTATCCGCCACACCGAACGTTAATGGGGCCGGGGCCTTCAGACATTTCTCCTCAAGTTTTACAAGCCTTGAGCCGTCCAACTATTGGTCACCTCGATCCGTTATTTATCGCGATGATGGATGAACTGAAACAACTTCTTAAGTATGCATTCCAAACTGAAAATGAGTTTACGATTGCTGTTTCTGCGCCTGGCAGTGCAGGTATGGAAACCTGTTTTGTTAACTTGATTGAGCCCGGTGAGAAGGTAATTGTTTGTCGCAATGGCGTTTTTGGTGAGCGTATGCGAGAGAATGTTGTGCGCTGTGGTGGTGAAGCGATCCTTGTAGATGATGAGTGGGGTAAGCCCGTTTCTGTTGAAAAGGTAGAAAAGGCATTGGCAGAAAACCCTGATGCTGTTGCTGTCGCATTTGTGCATGCAGAGACGTCTACTGGAGCGTTATCGGATGCTCAAGCGATTTCAGCCGTCGCTCGTCAGTTTGATGCGTTAACGATTGTTGATGCAGTGACGTCTCTAGGTGGTGTGCCATTGCTAGTTGATGAGTGGCAACTCGATGCGGTGTATTCTGGCAGCCAAAAGTGTCTATCTTGCGTTCCTGGCCTGTCTCCAGTGACTTTCTCTCAACGTGCGGTTGAGAAGATGAAGGCGCGTCAAACTCCGGTACAAAGCTGGTTCCTAGATCAAAGCTTAGTACTGGGTTACTGGAGTGGAGAAGGCAAGCGTAGCTACCACCATACGGCACCCGTGAATAGCCTGTATGCTCTGCATGAGTCGTTGGTTTTATTGAAAAATGAAGGCCTGGATAATGCGTGGTCACGTCACCATGCGATGCACCAAGAGCTTAAAGAAGGCGTAGAAGCACTAGGATTAAAGTTTGTGGTTGATGAAGAGAGTCGTCTTCCGCAGCTCAATGCGCTTTATTTCCCTGAAGGAATCGATGAAGCCAAAATCAGAACACAACTTCTAGAAGAATATAACCTTGAAATTGGCGCGGGACTTGGTTCTTTGGCTGGCAAGGCTTGGCGTATTGGTTTAATGGGTTATGGCGCTCGAAAAGAGAATGTCGCTTTGTGCTTAAAAGCGTTGCAAGACGTTTTAAAATTGCGGTAATAAACTCAAGTTCAAAAGAAAAGCGCACGAGAGATCGTGCGCTTTTTTGTGTCTAGACTAAACGTTAATATGGTGCATTAACTCTAGATTCCGTGGCGTCATTTAGCAGAAGAAATGTTGTTTTCAGCTTCCGATATTTTCTTATATTGAACCTTGGAAAAGTCTCTATTTGGGAACAAGAAGCTCGCTTCACTACGAATTTGTTCTGCTTTACTGTGATCGCCCAATCCTTGATACGCAAGAATCAGGTTGCTGTAGAAAGCAGGTCTTGGCTTACGTTTTATGATCTCTAACGACCAATCTATATAAGGTTGGATCAAGCTAGGATCAGCTTTGTAGAGGCCGATATTTAGATAGGTGCTGTATACGTCCCAATCATAGCGATCTTTCCAGACTACAGGGTTCGTTACCTGCTTAAGAATATCCGGGTTTCTGGGTTTAGAAAGTTCAAATTGAGTCAGGACATAATTGGTATGCAGCGCGCTCAACATATAGAAACTCACCAAGATCGGAACCACCAAGCTAGACACTCTAAACAGGGTTTTACTAACGATACTAAACGGCTGTTGATAGTGACGAGAAGCTCGTTGATCGACCCAGTAAATCAAGATGATGAATGTTATCCAGTGAATCGCTGAGTGGTAAAAAGGGTACTCGAGCTGAGAATGTAAGAGTATCGGTATAAATAGCGCGAGTAGTGCTAGACGTGTTCCCTTCGCTGAGCTTGCTATGCGTGACATCACCAACACTGCAGCAAGCAAGATACCGATGATTGGTACTATTCCACCTTCAACCCCCCAAAACAGGAACTCATTGTGTGGGTGATCCATTGAAGGAAGGCCGGGATGATAATTTGGGTTGAGTTGATGCTGGCGAGCTGTGTATAGCGTGTACTCGGATTCGAACTTCCCGTAGCCATACCCTGTAAATGGCTTTTCGATCATCATATCGAGCGCTTGTGGGAAAGTGTATGCGCGTGCGCTTTCTAGGTCCGCTTTCTTACTTGCAATGCTATCAGCAGTGCTGAGGCTGATTACCGAAAAAGCGACCACGATACCGACTAGCACTGATGCGCACCATCCGTAGAAGCGTTTCTTGGTCGAGAATTTGTATAGATAAGGCAGAATGCAGACAAACCCAATGACGGCAGCCAACCATCCGGTACGTGATGCGATGATGATCAGCAAAGGTACGGTTAAGGTCGGGGTTAGATATAGTAAGAATGACTCGCTAATTTTGTGATTATATTTAGCGGGCTGTCTCGCTAAAAGATACGCTGAAAGCACAAAACCAGTAGCTAAAAAGCTAGCCATTACATTCGGTTGTTGGAATATCCCATAAGGTCGATTAGCTGTTGTGTTGTAACCAAATAGATTGCCGGGTTCCAGTAAGAAATATTGCACGTAACCAAAGAGTGCTTGTATAACCACAGCAAGCACAATGAACCACAACATGCGTTGTTTGTGTTTATTACTGAACTTAAATTGCTGTAGTACGACGAATAAAGCGAAGCCCGCCCACAATCCCAGTAGTCGACCAGATGCGGCTTGAGGAAAGGCGTTACTGTAGAGCGTGGGTAGCGTAAGTATCACGCAACTGATCAGCAAGCCAACGGTTAACTTGGAATATTTGAGCACTCGGTTAGTCGCGAGTTGGTAGAAGCCAATTGCTAACGTAAAGCTAAGAGCTAACCAAGTGGTTGGGTTAAACGATAACGCAAGGCCTGAGCCTCCAGGATTCGGCATGAAAAAATGCATGGCTAACAAGAATACAACTGCTAAAGAAGCCAGAAATGCTTTATTGAGTGGTAGCTGAGTTACCTGATTTTCTAGTTGGGTACCGCTAGTGTGTATTGTTGCCATAAATCCCTAACCTTATAAAAACAGAGCTTGTTCCTTCTGAAACAAGCTCTGTTACTTTAACATTTTTCTGTCTGCTCGCAGGGCGCTATTTTATATAGAGCTATTTTACACCTACTTCAAATTTAACATAGGCTTAAGGAAGCGAGCAGTGTGCGAACCTTCGACTAACGCCACATCTTCAGGTGTACCTTCTGCAACAATCTCACCACCACCTTGACCACCTTCTGGACCAAGGTCTAGGATCCAGTCTGCTGTTTTGACGACATCTAGGTTGTGTTCAATCACCACTACCGTATTGCCGTGATCACGCAATCTATGTAATACCGTCAATAGTTGCTGAATATCGTGGAAATGAAGGCCTGTTGTTGGTTCATCAAGAATGTATAAGGTTTTTCCCGTGTCTCGTTTAGACAATTCACGCGCTAATTTAACACGCTGCGCTTCACCGCCAGATAAGGTTGTTGCCGCTTGTCCTAGACGAATGTAGGAAAGGCCAACATCCATCAATGTTTGTAGCTTACGAGCGATAACAGGAACAGGGTTGAAGTATTCTCGAGCATCTTCCACTGTCATCTCTAGAACTTCGTCAATGGTTTTGCCTTTGTAGCGAACTTCTAAAGTTTCACGGTTATAACGCTTACCTTTACACACATCACACGGCACATACACATCTGGCAAGAAGTGCATCTCTACTTTGATGACACCGTCTCCCTGACACGCTTCACAGCGACCACCACGAACGTTAAAACTGAATCGACCTGGCTTGTAGCCACGAGATCGTGATTCTTGGGTACCGGCAAACAACTCACGAATTGGCGTGAAAATACCAGTGTAGGTTGCAGGGTTTGATCTAGGAGTGCGACCGATAGGGCTTTGATCAATATCGATCACTTTGTCGAAATGCTCTAAGCCTTTTATCTTTTTGTGCTTTGCCGGAACTGCAGTTGTTGCACCGTTTAATTGAGTGTGGGCAACTTTAAAGAAGGTGTCATTGATTAGTGTAGATTTACCTGACCCCGATACCCCTGTAATACAGGTGAATAAGCCTACAGGGATCGTCGCAGTGACATTCTTTAGGTTGTTCCCCGTTGCGCCAACGATCTCGACGACCTTTTTCTTGTCGATAGGCGTTCTTTGTTTTGGTATCGCAATTTCTTTGGCGCCGCTCAGGTATTGCCCGGTTAAAGAATTCGGGTTTTCGATGATGTCTTGCATGGTACCTTCTGCGACCACGTGTCCACCATGCACACCCGCACCTGGGCCGATATCGATAACATGGTCAGCACAACGGATTGCGTCTTCATCATGTTCAACAACAAGCACGGTATTTCCTAGATCTCTGAGGTGAACCAAAGTTTGCAGTAGACGTTCATTATCGCGCTGGTGGAGGCCAATTGATGGTTCATCGAGTACATACATAACACCCACTAAACCAGCACCAATTTGACTTGCTAGACGAATCCTTTGCGCTTCACCACCAGACAGTGTTTCTGCACTGCGTGATAAGTTCAGATAATTCAAACCAACGTTCACCAAGAAATGCAGACGATCATTGATCTCTTTCATTACTTTATCAGCGATCTGACCACGCTGGCCGCTGAGCGACAAGTTTTGGAAAAACTCTAGTGCATCAGCAATACTGAGCTGTACGATTTCTGGCAATGTGGTATCACCAATGAAGACATTTCGAGCTTCTAATCTTAAACGCGTACCATCACAGCTAGAGCATGATTTCGTTGATATGTACTTGGCAAGATCTTCACGTACCGCGCTAGATTCAGTGTCGCGGTAACGGCGTTCCAGCGTATTTAAAATGCCTTCAAATGGGTGACGCTTGACTCGGATATCACCACGATCATTGATGTACTTGAATTCCACTTCAGTACGCCCTGAGCCTTTAAGAATGATCTCTTGAGTCTTTTTCGGCAGAGAGTTGAATGGCACATACAGATCAAAACCATAATGGTCTGATAGCGACGTTAGCATCTGAAAATAGTAATAATTCTTCTGATCCCAGCCTTTTATTGCACCTTCTGCAATGCTTAGGTTCTCATCTAAAATCACTCGACTTGGATCAAAATATTGTTGAACACCAAGTCCATCACACGTACCACATGCACCTGCAGGATTGTTGAATGAGAATAGGCGCGGCTCAAGCTCTTGCATGCTGTAGCCACACTTTGGACAAGCAAAGTTAGCTGAGAACACGATCTCTTCTTGCTCTTTATCATCCATCCAACCGACAACAGCGATACCACCAGATAGCTCTAATGTGGTCTCGAACGATTCGGCTAAACGTTGTTGAAGATCAGGACGAACCTTAAATCTGTCTACCACGACTTCAATGGTGTGCTTCTTATGAAGTTCTAATGTGGGTGGATCGGACAAATCACAGGTCTCTCCATCAATACGAGCTCGGATAAAGCCTTGCGCAGCTAGGTTTTCCAGTGTCTTTACATGCTCACCTTTACGTTCTTTGACGATCGGTGCCATCAGCATCATCTTTGAGCCTTCAGGCAGTTCTAATACCTTGTCGACCATTTGGCTGATGGTTTGCGCTGCGAGGGGGATATTGTGATCAGGGCAGCGTGGCTCGCCGACTCGCGCGTAAAGCAGTCTTAGATAGTCATAGACTTCAGTGATGGTACCGACGGTTGAACGAGGGTTGTGAGAGGTCGATTTTTGTTCTATCGAGATGGCTGGAGATAAACCTTCGATGTGGTCGACATCGGGTTTTTCCATAAGAGATAGAAATTGACGGGCGTAAGCCGACAAAGACTCAACATAACGACGTTGACCTTCCGCATAGAGAGTATCAAACGCAAGTGACGACTTTCCTGAACCTGATAAACCAGTGATAACCGTCAGCTTATCACGGGGTATGGTTAGGTTAATGTCTTTGAGGTTATGCGTACGAGCGCCTCTAATTTCTATTTTATCCATCTCAATAGACCATGTAATTTTAAGTGGCTAAAGTATTACATAGAGTGAGATTTGTGCAAAGTTTTACTGGATAAAAAAACAGTAAACAAAAAAGGGCGACTCTTTTGAGTCACCCTTGGAATCATTTAATGTGCTGTTAACCAACCGCTCATTGCTATCAGTTAAATAACTAAATAGTTAAACAACTCAAGAGGTAAACAGCGAGTAAGCCAAAATTAGCGATTAAGCTTCTTTTGTTGTTGAGTGCTTACCTAGCTCGATTTGTTGTTGGTCTTTTTTGTATAGGTTTTCAAAGCAGTAATTTGTTGCTTCGATGTAGCCTTCAACACTACCGCAGTCAAAACGTTGACCTTTAAATTTGTAAGCCAATACACAACCTGCTTTTGCTTGTTTTAGCAATGCATCAGTGATTTGGATTTCGCCGCCTTTGCCTGGTTCAGTCTGCTCGATAAGCTCAAAGATATCTGGAGTCAGAATGTAACGGCCAATGATTGCTAGGTTGCTTGGCGCAGTGCCTGGTTCTGGTTTTTCTACCATGTCATCAACACGGAAAAGGTCATCTTTAATCATTTCGCCAGAGATAACACCGTACTTGTGTGTTTCGTTTTCAGGTACTTCCTGTACAGCAACGATTGAGCAACGGAACTGTTTGTATAGTGCAACCATTTGAGCCAGTACGCCTTGCTGTTCATTAACACAAAGGTCATCAGCAAGCACAACGGCAAAAGGTTCATCACCCACAAGCTCGCGACCCGTCAAGATAGCGTGGCCAAGGCCTTTCATTTCACGTTGACGAATGTACGTGAAGTTTGCTGCTTCAATCGTCTCACGGATATTGATCAGCAAATCTTCTTTATTGGTGCCGCTGATCTGGTGCTCAAGCTCGTAGTTCTTATCAAAGTGGTCCATCAATGAGTGCTTACCACGGCCTGTCACGATGCACATGCCGTCCATACCGGCTTCGATCGCCTCTTCAACGCCGTATTCAATCAGAGGTTTGTTGACGACAGGCATCATTTCTTTCGGCATTGACTTAGTTGCAGGTAAAAAACGTGTACCGTAGCCAGCTGCCGGGAAAAGGCACTTTTTGATCATGGTAAGACCCTTTATCTATAATAATTATGGATTCAACCTGAATGGTTGATATTTCTGAGGGCAACTCTAGCATAAGTTATGTCGAAAATTCAGCAACAATCCGTATGGTTCACTAGAGTTTTCCTCAAAATTATCGTCAGTTTAAGAGGCTGATCAATTATGCAAGCAAGTTCTGGTTTGCCCATGCAATAGCTTGGACTCTATTCTTAACGGCTAACTTACGAAATATTTGATAAAGATGAGATTTGACGGTGAATTCGCTAATAAACAAGTCATCGGCTATTTGAGTGTTTGATGAGCCTGATTGAAGGCAGCGAATCACTTGCAGCTCTCTAATGGTTAAGTCGACATTAGTAGGGGTGGTATTGGTGCTCACGATATTTCGATAGTAGAAGAGTAATTGGCTTGCCACTTTTCTAGGTAGCCAGTTGTCTCCATTAATGACCTCTTCAAGCCCCTTCGCTATTTTGGCTTTCTCTTCAGAGTTGTAAAAGAGACCTTTTAATACGCCAAACGTAATCAACTCCGATGTGGGAAGAGCTTTGGGGACGTTGAATAGAATGATCTCATGATTTTTCCACATCACAGGTAGATTTGGATGAAGGTTGATTAATCGAGGCACCTCTTTGTAATCAACCAGTAAAATTCGGTTGCTCTGCTTTCGATCAAATAACATCAAATCGTCCGGTGTCATTTTGTAGAGAATAATAGATAAGTGCTTTTCTATCTCTTTTACATGTAGATAGGTGTCGTTTGGGTCGATGCACAGAAAATGCAAAGTGCGAGCGTATCGAGATTTTCTCATTGAAATTCCTTGTTGAACTGGGATGAGATTTCACGTTGTCATGCATGCTTTCGCTTCTCTAGCGCCTTAATGGTGACTTGCGTTGAATATCAATTATCAAAGTAAATGAGTGGTTTGTAAGTGGAGAAAAAAGCAACATCGCTCTGAATATCATGATTTGTTACGTTTTTATTCTTTGTAGTGAGGCGAGAATAGGAATGCGATTTATCACTGCAGAAAAGCATGCTATTCTTGTGCGCTAAAATTTTCTGAGACTATGAATTTAGACGGAGCAAATCATGGCTAGCCGTGGAGTTAACAAAGTTATATTAGTGGGTAACCTAGGTAATGACCCTGAAATTCGTTACATGCCCAATGGCGGTGCAGTAGCGAACATTACCATTGCAACGTCAGAGTCATGGCGTGATAAAGCAACTGGCGAACAGCGTGAAAAAACAGAATGGCACCGTGTTGCTCTGTTTGGCAAGCTGGCGGAAGTTGCTGGTGAGTACCTACGTAAAGGTTCTCAAGTTTACATTGAAGGTCAACTTCAAACGCGTAAATGGCAAGATCAAAGCGGTCAAGATCGCTACACAACAGAAGTCGTTGTTCAAGGCTTCAACGGTGTAATGCAAATGCTTGGCGGTCGTGCTCAAGGCGGTGCTCCTGCTCAAGGTGGTATGGGTAACAACCAACAGCAAGGTAGTTGGGGTCAGCCACAGCAGCCACAACAGCAGCAACAAGCACAACAACAATACAGTGCTCCAGCTCAACAGCAGCCGAAAGCACCTCAACAAGCTCCTCAGCAGGCTCAACCTCAATATAATGAGCCGCCAATGGATTTTGATGATGACATCCCATTTTAAGCCCTGTTTTTAATATATGATAAAGACAGTATTAAATTGGAAAAAGCCGCGTTTATCGCGGCTTTTTGTTACCTAGAATTCTTAACGCTTTATTTACAACGTCAATTTATAGTATAAGTAGCAATACGGTATAATGTGAGTTGAAAAGGATTTCGTTATTCATGAGATATACCCCGACACTAAAATTGAGCACTCGATTGGTCGCATTTGTCACTGTGATAGTGATCAGTGCGATGTTCATTCTTTTTATTGGTGGCACACTTTCCTTTAAGCGTATCGGACAGGAATATTTAGACCATTATTTGGTTGGTATTGTCGACGTTGTAGATAAAGAGATGGAAGATCCCGACGCCGCGTATTCGATGCAGCGTTGGATGCCTAAGATGTTGCAGGCGAGCAATATTGTTGAGATGAAACTCTCAAACCAGACTGGCATCGTTTATCGTTTCAAAGATACCTCCCCACAAATTGATCCCAACCGTCTTTATGAAAGAAGCTTCATTTTAGAGCGCAATGAAGGTTATCGAATCGAGTTTAAAGCATTGCCTCCTTATATTGGTTATAGCTACTCAATGGAAGCAATGTGGTCAATTACTTTGGCAGTTGCATTGATCCTTTTCTGTCTGGCTCGTGGTGTTCGTTGGTTGAAGGAACAGTTGATGGGTTCTGAGATCTTGGAAGAGCGAGGAAGAATGATCCTCGCAGGGCAAGTTGAGGCTCATGCAAAGGGAGATGAACTTGAATGGCCATACACGGCAAGTGAAGCCTTGGATGTCTTGATCGAAGAGCTGCAAGATGCTCGTCAAGAAAGAAGCCGCTTCGATACCTTTATTCGTACCCATACCTTCCTAGACAAACTCACAGGCACGGCAAACCGAGTCTTATTCGATAACAAGCTTGAATCGGCTTTGCATGAAAGCGGTGCTCGAGGTGGTGTGTTATTGATACGTATCGACGAATGGGAGCAAGTTCGTGATGCTAATGACAAGCAAATCACTGACGGCTTTATTATTGAAGTTGGCGAAGTATTGTCGAATATTGTTCAACGCTATCCTGATGTTATTTTTTCTCGTTATTACGATGCTGATTTTGCCGTATTTATTCCGCATCAAGGGGCTAAAGATATTGGTACCTTGGCGGCTCAGTGTTTAAGGCAGTTAGACAAGCTAACCCCGCCAGAGCCTTTAGATTCTGATAATTGGTGCCATATTGGCGTAACCATGTATACCGAAGGTGAGCGTCACAGTCAGATCATGGATGAAACGGAAACAGCATTAAAGAGTGCCCAGCTGGAGCGTATTAATAACTGGAGCCGTTACCCTAAGCAGAATACAAATGAGTTGGATAGAGGCAGTGTTCGTTGGAGAACATTATTGGATAAAGCGCTGCTTCCTGAAAATTTAGTAATCTTTGCTCAGCGATGTTATCTTATGCCGGAATCTGGTCAAGCTAATGAATTACATAGAGAAATATTCACTAGAATTCAAGATCCTGATAAAGGTTTATTGAAATCGTCTCGATTTATGCCTGCGGTAGAGCAAGTGGGTTATCAAGCTCAAATGGACCAATCGGTTCTAAAGGTTTTGTTGAAATCGCTGAAAGAGTCAACTCAGCCTCTCAACTATTCGGTGAATCTGAATGTTACTCCATTTGCGAATAAACAGCATTTTAAGTGGTTTAGAAGTGAGTTGTTACAGCTCTCTGCTCAGCACCGCTCTCAGCTTGCGTTTGAGTTTCCAGAAGGGCACTTGATTGCCCATCTTGATTATATGAGACCGGTGGCAAAGATGCTGCGAGGTTTAGGGTGTAAAGTTGTGGTTGGCCAAGCTGGACGAACCATTGTTAGCACTCACTATATAAAAGACTTAAAGGTCAATTACATTAAGCTTCATCGAAGCTTAATAAAGAAAATCGATCAAAGGCATGAGAACCAACTGTTTGTCCGAAGCTTAATTGGGGCATGCGGTGACTCCCCAACTCAAGTTATTGCCGTTGGAGTCGAGACAAAACAAGAAAAGAACACCTTGATAGAGTTAGGCATTAACGGCTATCAAGGGAGATATTTCGACGAAGAACAACAAATTATCCCTTTGCCTAATCAAGCTGAAAAGGTCGCGAAAGCGGAATCTGTTGTGAAAGTTGGACGAAGAAATCGATGGCGTAAGAGTAGTAGTTAACAATGAATTTTAAAGCGATTTTAGACAAGATAAAGCCAACGAATAATAAAGGCAGCTCTCAAGTTGTCATGTTAGGCAACGATGCCATTTATATTTCATCGACAGAACAAGAACCTCAAGTAACCAGCATTCCCGTGGTTAATGGGGACTGGGAGAGTGCGCTAAAAAAATCGCTTAGCAGTGAGGCGTTTACCAGTAATAGCCTCCAGCTGATTGTCTGTGCTAACTACTACCAAACCTACCAAATTGATAAACCGGACATTCCAGAGAGTGAATGGTCGGTTGCCCTGCCTTTTTTACTCAAAGATCTTGTCTCTGAAAGAGTGACTGAAATTATCGCGAGTGCGGTCGCGTTACCGACGTCGAATAAGCTGCAAGTGTATGTTCTGCCTAAAAAGCTGTTAGACAAGCTTTTGAATATTGCTAACTCGGTTCAGGTTGAATTAATAGGCGTTGCTCCTGAAGATGAAATCTGGGGTTACAGTGCTGGCGAACTGTCTAATTTCATCCTTTTGCAGCGCAGCGCCAATTCACACTTTAAGCTGGGTGCGTTTGTTGAAAATACCGTTTGCTTTCAAAGAAGCATCCGTAGTGTTGTTCCACCTTTAACGGGTGTTGCATCAAGCGCTCTGCAGTTAGATGGTCTTGCTCTAGAACTCCAACGCTCGATTGATTACCTTTCTTCTCAAATTAAAGGTACTCAACTTCATCAGTTGAAAATCTGCTGTGATGAGGAAGATGAGTCTGAGTTACAAGGCGCGTTAAATAACACATTGAGTTCGACCGTTTCTCTGCTCGTTGAAGGTGAGCGTGATAATTCAGAGAGTTTGTTGGTTAAGCTCGCGGCTGAAAAAGAGGCTTTTAATGTCAATCTTTACCCTGAACATCTCAAGCCTAAGAAAGAATATTTTACGCTGACCAATGTTATTGCGAGCTGGGGGCTTGTTTGTGTGCTGCTACTTGGTAGTTACTTTGTAATGCAGTATCAAGCTTCTAATCTAGATAAAGCCCTAACAGCTTTGCAACATGACTCGAACCAGCTTAACAAGCAAGTTAACCAATTGAATAGTAAGTTAACTCAGCATAAACCGTCTCCAGAGAAAGTGGCGGCAGTTGCGCGTCTCAAACGTGAGACTCAGGCTGAAAAAGAGGCTTTGAAGGCGGTAGGACAATACGACGAATCACAACAAGTCGGGTATTCTGGCGTCATGAATTCCTTAGCTAAATTAGGCCGAAATGACATCTCTCTTTCGCACATCTACATGACTCACGATACTTTAGATCTTAGTGGCTTTGCTCGTAACGCAAATGTGGTTCCTAACTGGATTGGTCAGTTTAAAAGTGAGCTTAATTTAGTTGGACGTGCTTTTGAAAAACTAAAAATTGGTCGCAATGATCAGGATGTCGTGACGTTTGAGCTAAGTACTCGCAGGGAGAGTAAATAATGCAGCAGTGGAACCAGCTCAGCGATAAGTTTCTTGCATTAAGTCAGAGAGAAAAATGGCTACTTTTCGTGTGTGGTTTTGTTGGCCTATTCATGTTGTTGTTCACCTTGTTGGTTGAGCCTACGTATCTCGATTTACAGGCTAAAAATGCAAAGACGATGAATCTGACTCAGGCAAACCAGAGACAGCAAGGTGAGTTGCTCGTTCTTCAAGCTAAGTTAAACAAAGACCCAGACAAAGACATTAATCGAGAGTACAAAAAACTGCTGGTGGAGAGCCAAGATCTGTCACTTCAGCTTTCCCAGATTGTCGATGGACTGATCACGCCTTCTCAAATGTCTCAGCTATTGGAGAGTGTTCTTAATGCCGGAAATGGACTTAAGCTCGAATCGCTAGAGTCGTTAAAACCGGAAGCGATTTCGAATAATCAAGAGACCAGTGAATATTCAGGCTACTTTCTTCACCCTGTAAGAATGGAATTAACGGGCAGTTACTTTGATATTTCCGCTTATCTTCAAGCGCTTGAGTCTCTTCCTGTCAGTTATTACTGGCGCACATTTCAGTATTCGGTCGAAGAATATCCTAAAGCTCGACTGGTGTTTGAGGTTTACACACTAGGTACTAGACAGGAGTTTATCGGTGGTTAGAACTCTTTTGTTGTCATTACTTTTTAGTAGCCAAATGGCTTGGGCCGAACAGGATCCTACAGCGCCATTAGGCTGGTTGACGCCACAACAAAAAACAACGTCAGCTAAAAAGGCGCCAACTCGTTATCGCTTACCTTCTCTAGAAAGTATTGTGTGCAAAGGCGATACACCTTGCTATGCGATTATGAATGGTCAGATTCTCGGTCAAGGAGAAACGATCAGAGGGTACCGAGTTAAGAACATAGATCCAGAATACGTCACTCTGCAGAGAAGCTCTAAGCAGTGGAAATTAGAGATGTTCTCTTTAGATGTTAAGAATAATTAAGGTTAGAGTGAAGACATGCGTAAACTTGTAGTAGCAATCCTAGTGTCATCTTTAGTCGGCTGTTCGATGGGGCATCGAGATCCCGTTGAGATCAAAGAGTCTTTAAACGAATCGATTAATGAAGCGAATAGCAAAGCGCTTCGTGATCTTCCTTCTTCGGTACAAGATGACCTGATGCCTCAGCTTAATTCGGATACCATGTCTCCGGGTATGGAAACCGTTAAGCGTTTTCGTATTCAAGCTAAAGGTGTTGAAGCGAGAACCTTTTTTGCTAGCTTGGTAAAAGGCACTGAATACAGCGCGGCTATTCACCCTGGAGTGTCTGGAAACCTTACTCTTAACTTAACTGACGTGACGTTAGATGAAGTGTTGGCTGTTGCTCAGGATATGTATGGTTACGATATAGAAAAACGTGGCAAAGTTATTCAGATTTACCCTGCTGGTCTGCGTACGGTTACGATCCCGGTTGATTACTTACAAGTGAAGCGTTCAGGTCGCTCATTGACGACCATCACCACAGGCACGATCTCTAACTCAGATTCGAATTCATCGAGCTCTTCAAGCTCGAACTCAAACTCGTCAAATTCATCCAACTCTTCTAACTCATCGAATTCGACATCGAATGGCGGAACAGAGATTGAAACGACCTCTGAAAGTGATTTCTGGCCACAGCTTGAAGCGGCAGTGGCTCACCTCATTGGTTCTGGTGATGGGCAAAGCGTAGTGGTAACGCCACAAGCCAGTGTGATTACGGTTCGTGCTTACCCTGACGAAATTCGTGAGGTTCGAGAGTTCTTAGGCATTTCTCAGAAGCGTTTGCAGCGCCAAGTTATCTTGGAAGCCAAAATCATGGAAGTCACTTTGAGTGATGGTTACCAACAGGGAATTAGCTGGTCGAATTTGTCTAAGTCGATTGGCAGCGGTGGCGTTGTAATTGATCGTCCGGCAAGTACTTTACCGCCGTTAGATGCAATCAGCTCTTTGTTAGGCGGACAAACTAACGTAACGATTTCAGATGGCAGCTTTGAAGCAGTTTTGAGCTTTATGGACACTCAAGGTGACCTTAATGTTCTATCGAGCCCGCGAGTCACGGCGGCAAATAACCAGAAAGCGGTTATTAAAGTGGGTACCGACGAATACTACGTAACAGATTTATCAAGCTCGGTCGGTAGTGGTGATGACGCGAATGTCGCACCTGAAGTTGAATTAACTCCGTTCTTCTCTGGCATCTCTTTAGATGTTACTCCTCAGATAGACGATAAAGGTAGTGTGTTCTTACATGTTCACCCAGCCGTTATTGAAGTAGAGGAAGAAGTGAAAGAGCTCAACCTAGGTTCCACGACGGGCTTGGTGCAACTTCCTTTGGCGAAAAGTTCTATTCGTGAGTCTGATTCAGTGATTCGAGCCAAAGATGGAGATGTTGTGGTGATTGGTGGGTTAATGAAATCAAATACCAGTGATGTGACCTCTAAAGTCCCATTCCTTGGTGATATCCCAGCACTCGGTCACTTGTTCCGCAACACCAGTCAATTAACTCAAAAAACTGAGCTTGTGATTTTATTGAAACCGACCATTGTAGGCGTCAATACTTGGCAATCTGAGTTGGAGCGTTCTCGAGACCTTTTACAAGAATGGTTCCCTGATGAAGAGTAGCCACTCATCTTCTCCATGTAGATTGGCAGTATCTAACTAAGCTAGGTCACTGATGTATCAAGCTCACTTTGGTTTTGAACAACTGCCATTTACTTTAACGCCGAATACCGATTTATTTTATGGTTTAGCGCCTCATTTCGAAGCGATTCAGACGGTGATCTCAGCGTTAGAAATGGGCGAAGGCGTGATTAAGGTCACCGGAGAGGTTGGTACTGGAAAAACCATGGTTTGTCGGATGTTGGTCAATCACCTAAATGATTGTACGGCTCTTATTTACCTGCCAAACCCTGTACTTTCTGGTGCTGATTTACGCCAAGCCGTTGCTAAAGAACTGGGTTTGACTATCGATAATGAAGCAACCTTAGTTGATAACATTCAGCATAAGCTCATTGAGTTACACAACTCAGGTTTAAGAGTGGTAGCGATTCTTGATGAGGCTCAAGCTCTATCGGATGAAGCTCTCGAAACATTAAGGTTGTTCGGTAACCTTGAAACTGAAGATAAAAAACTGCTGCAAATTGTTTTATTAGGGCAGCCTGAATTGGATGTTCGATTAGAGGCTTATCACCTTAGGCAGTTTCGTCAAAGAATCACGTTTAGTTCAACACTGAGACCGCTGACTCTCGATGAAACGGTGGCGTATATTGATAATCGGATCGCTAAATCTGGTGGCAATCCTGAATTGTTCAGTTTGAATCAAAAAAAGGCGATTTGTCGCTCCTCGTTAGGTATTCCAAGATTGATAAATCAACTATGCCATAAGGCTCTTTTGCTCTCGTTCAGTGAAGATAAGAAAAGTATCGACAACCAGCACCTGTTTTCAGCCATGCATGAAACTTACGATGTATGTAAGCCTAAATTTAAAACGCCAATACTGTGGGGTTGGAATTAATTATGAGCGTCATAAATAACGCCTTGTCTGAATTGGCAAAGAAAAAGTCAGCGACTTCGATTGAAGCAGCAGTTGTACCTAAAGTAAAAACGCGTTCCCCATTGGTTTGGGTTGTTGCGGGCTTTACTTTGAGTTTAGCGATGGGCGGTTGGGCTATATCACAAGGGCCTACCGTTGAACATTCAATCTCAACTCGAGATGCACAAGTTCAGGTCTCTGTCGTAGAGAGTTCTGGAGAAATGCAGAATGTTGTTACTCAAACACTCTCATCGCCAACCAAGAAATTCGTGACGCTAGATTTAACGCCCCGTTCCGCAGAAAGCACAGTAGCGGCAAATAACGTTCAAGTTAAGCCAACGACAACGTCGAGTACTTCTAAAGCGAGAACCCCTGAGGTTACGCCTAAACCGTTAAGCACGGCTAAAGCGAGTAACATTGACATTCCAAAGCCGATTTACGTTGCTAGCGTTGCAAAAAAAGCTCCGGCTCCTATCTCTAATGAGAAAGAATCTTCTGACAGTTCAGAAAATAGCGAAATGTTGATTGAGCAGGTAGAGCTAACACCTGAGCAGTTATCAGTGAATGCACAAGGGCGAGCTCAGAAAGCGCTTGATGCGAATGATCTTACTGGTGCTTTGAAAGGTTACACCGAAGCCTTGCGTTATACGCCACGCAATGAAGATGTTCGTCAGAAACTCGCGATTCTCTATTTTGGTAAAGGCGATACTCGTAAAGCCTATGAGTTGTATCAGTCTGGTATCAAGCTCAACATCAACAGTGAAAAACTGCGATTAGGGTTATCTAAACTGCTGGTTAAAGCGAATCAAGCAGAAGCAGCTTTAAGCCCGTTAATCCATCTGCCACCAAATCCTACTCAAGATTATTTAGCAATGCGTGCGGCGTTGAGTCAAAAATCTCAGCAAGAAGACATCGCACTCGAGAGTTACCAAAAGTTAGTCGAGGTTGATTCAGATAATGCTCGCTGGTGGCTTGGTCTTGCGATTCAACAAGAGCGTCAACTTGATTTTTCTGCAGCAAAAGAGTCATACCAAGGTGCCTTAACCAGAATTGGAATCTCATCTCAATCGCAAAACTTTGTGCGTGACCGCTTAAAAATAATCAAAGCTTTAGAGGAGAGTGGCGATGCAAATTAGATTAAGAAAAAGGCTAGGTGATTTGCTCGTCGAAGAGGGAATCATCACTGAGGCCCAAGTTGAACAAGCTCTTTCTGCTCAAAAAAGTACCGGTCGTAAGCTAGGTGATGCGCTGATTGAACTTGGTTTCTTATCAGAACAACAGATGTTGAGTTTCTTGTCTCAGCAACTCGCTATTCCTCTCATTGATTTAAGTCGAGCCGTTGTTGATGTTGAAGCGGTACAGCTTTTACCTGAAGTGCATGCTCGTCGTCTTCGTGCATTGGTGATTGGACGCCAAGGCGATACGTTACGTGTCGCCATGAGTGATCCTGCGGACTTGTTTGCTCAGGAATCTTTGCTTGGCCAACTAGGTGACTACGCGCTTGAATTCGTTGTCGCTCAAGAAAGACAATTAGTGGATGGCTTTGATCGCTATTACCGCCGAACCAAAGAAATAGCGTCTTTCGCCGAGCAGCTTCATGCTGAACACCAAGTCAATGACGCCTTTGATTTTGATATTGCTGGTGAAGACAGTGACGAAGTTACGGTCGTTAAGCTGATCAACTCGCTATTTGAAGATGCAATCCAAGTCGGTGCATCTGATATTCATATTGAGCCAGATTCAAACGTATTGCGTCTTCGTCAGCGTATTGATGGCGTGCTGCATGAAACACTGCTGAATGAAGTCAATATTGCTTCTGCACTCGTACTGCGCTTGAAGTTAATGGCAAACCTCGATATCTCAGAGAAGCGTCTTCCTCAAGATGGTCGTTTTAACATTCGAGCCAAAGGTCAGTCTGTTGATATTCGTATGTCGACTATGCCCGTGCAACATGGTGAGTCTGTGGTTATGCGTCTTCTCAACCAATCAGCCGGCCTTCGTAAATTAGAAGCATCAGGAATACCAAGTGATCTGTTGGTTCGACTTCGTCAACAGTTACGCCGTCCACATGGCATGATCTTGGTCACTGGCCCGACGGGTTCAGGTAAAACAACCACCCTTTATGGTGCGCTAAGCGAATTAAACGAGCCAGGCAAAAAGATCATTACTGCGGAAGATCCTGTGGAATACCGCCTTCCTCGTGTGAACCAAGTTCAGGTAAACCCTAAGATCAATCTCGATTTCTCTACTATCCTCAGAACTTTTCTTCGTCAGGATCCCGATATCATCCTTATTGGTGAGATGCGTGACCACGAAACCGTTGAGATTGGTTTGAGAGCCGCACTGACTGGTCACTTAGTATTAAGTACGCTGCATACCAACGATGCAGTAGACAGTGCGCTGCGTATGATGGACATGGGTGCTCCCGGTTATCTCGTGGCAAGTGCCGTGAGAGCGGTAGTGGCACAGCGATTAGTTCGTAAAGTGTGTACTGATTGTAAGGTTGAGGATGAATTGGATGAACCTCGTAAGCAGTGGTTGAGCGTACGTTTCCCTAATCAAGTGGCTGTGCCATTCATGAAAGGTCGTGGTTGCCAGAACTGTAACCTAACCGGTTATCGCGGGCGTATTGGTGTCTTTGAAATGTTGGAGCTAGAGCAAGACATGATGGATGCACTTAGAGCGAACGATGCGGTTGGCTTTGCTCAAACGGCAAGGCGGTCTAAAAATTACAAACCGTTGTTGGCTTCTGCGATGGAGCTAGCTTTGCAAGGTGTCGTGAGCCTCGATGAGATCATGCACCTTGGTGAAGGCGATGCTTCCGGTGCCACTGACCCAATTTATCTGTAGGGGTAGAGTGATATGCCAACGTATCGTTATGTAGGTCGCAGTTCTGATGGCAGCCAAGTGACTGGCCAGTTAGATGCGAATAACGAAGATCTTGCTGCAGAAAGTTTGATGAGTAAGGGGATTATTCCGACCTCAATCAAGCTGGGTAAAAGTGGTGGTTCAGTGCTGGATATGGATGTATCGAGCCTGTTTTCACCCAATGTTCCGCTTGAAGTCTTGGTTCTGTTTTGTCGACAGTTATACAGCCTAACCAAGGCGGGTGTACCACTATTAAGGTCGATGAAAGGCCTGACCCAAAACTGTGAAAATAAGCAGTTGAAAGCGGCCTTAGAAGACGTGGTTGCTGAGCTAACCAATGGTCGTGGATTATCAGCATCGATGCAGATGCATCCCAAGGTGTTCAGCCCGCTGTTTGTCTCTATGATAGGGGTTGGTGAAAATACCGGTCGTCTAGATCAGGCTTTGCTGCAATTGGCTGGATACTATGAGCAAGAAGTAGAGACTCGTAAGAGAATCAAGACTGCGATGCGGTATCCAACCTTTGTGATCAGCTTTATTTTGGTCGCGATGTTCATTCTCAATATTAAGGTTATTCCACAGTTCTCTAGTATGTTTGCGCGCTTTGGTGTCGACCTGCCGCTTCCAACTCGTATCTTAATTGGTATGTCGGAGTTCTTTGTTAATTACTGGGGCTTAATGCTCGCCGTTATCTTTGGTCTTATCTTTGCTTTCAAAGCATGGGTTAAGACAGACAAAGGATTGGAAAAGTGGGACAGGTTACGCTTAAAAATACCCGTGATTGGTGGGGTAGTGAATCGAGCGCTACTTTCGCGATTTTCACGCACATTCGCCTTGATGCTAAAAGCCGGTGTACCACTGAACCAATCGCTGTCGTTGTCTGCGGAAGCGTTGGATAACCGATTCCTTGAATTGAGAGTTCAGGCGATGAAAGCCGCAATAGAAGCTGGTAGTACGGTTTCTTCAACAGCGATCAATAGCGAAATTTTCACCCCACTGGTGATACAAATGATTTCGGTGGGTGAAGAAACCGGCCGTATTGATGAGCTATTACTTGAGGTATCCGATTTTTATGATCGAGAAGTCGATTATGACTTAAAGACCTTAACCGCAAGGATCGAACCTATTTTATTGGTGGTTGTGGCTGGTATGGTGCTGATCTTAGCTCTGGGTATTTTCCTACCGATGTGGGGAATGCTGGATGCAATCAAAGGCTAGGGAATGCTAAATAACCTACAACGCTCACGTTTTGTTATTTGGAGTGTCGTTATTCTTTTTCTTATTGTGGGGGTGCTCTCTGCCTTTAAAACGGTAGAAGAAGAAGCAACTAACACGGCATTGATCGTCGCGAGCAAGCGGATTTTAGAGCAAGCAAATTTGTTCAAACAACAGTATTTGTTATCGAGTGCTGAGCAAAACAATAGCTCGGAACATCCTAAAAGTTATAGCCGAACAGGCTGGATAATGCCGATTCAAGGAGATGAGCGAGACTGTCATTATTGGCTTGAGGAATTATACCCTCAAGAGAGCATTTTAGGGCTCAGTTCACCGAGTATTGAAGATAAAAGTGATAACATACAGTTTCACTGTCGTTATCATTATAGTGATAAGTATCAGATAGATATATTACTCAAGAAAGAAAGGTTTAGTGTGAAAGCCAATATTTTGGCTTTGTGAAAATATTGACAGTTTTTGTATGGTTTTATACGTGCGCGAATGTATAATGCGCGTTAATAATTAGATGAGTAGGTAGAAAATGCTTAAGAATCAAAAGGGTTTCTCCCTTGTCGAATTAGTCATAGTGATCGTGGTCGTTGGTTTATTGGCGGTAGCTGCTTTACCCCGCTTCCTCGACGTGACAGATGAGGCTAAAAAATCAAGTATTGAAGGTGTCGCTGGTGGTTTTGCAACCGCCGTTTTGTCGGCAAGAGCACAATGGGAAGCTGAAGCTAGACCATCTGAGAAGATTGGTGTTGAAACATACAATACTGTAAATTATGATGGTGTTGATTTTTGGTTAACAAGATCAAAGAACAGTAATAATGTCGATACCGATTTTAGAGATGGCTATCCATGGACTCTGAACAACGATTCGAGCACTGCACCACAAGACATTTCAGATAAAACCTGTTCTGAGTTGATGGAAAACTTGCTGCAAAATCCACCTAAAGTTGGTGCGGTTTCAGATGTTGCTAGCGACTCAAATTACAAATATTCAGCGCAAGCGAATTCAGGTGATGCAACGTGTACTTACATTCAATTAGAAGGTAATACCGAGCACCAATTTGTTTACGAAATTAAAACTGGTCGTGTGACCGTAACTTTGCAGTAAGTCTGCGTAAAATTAAACATAGAGAGAGCTTAACTATGAAAAGACAAGGCGGTTTCACCCTAATCGAACTAGTGGTTGTAATTGTTATTCTGGGTATTCTTGCTGTAACTGCGGCACCACGTTTCCTAAACCTGCAAGATGATGCTCGTACGTCTTCTTTGGAAGGCTTAAAAGGTGCAATGGCTGGTGCGGCAGGTATTGTATATGGCAAAGCTGCAATTGATGGCTTAGAGGCTATTTCTTCAGGCCGAGCAGTCTCTGGCGCTAACGGAAATGATATTAATGTAGTGTTTGGTTACCCTGAAGCTACATCTGCTGGTATTGGCAATGCAGTATCAGGTTTAGCTGAAGATTGGACGGTAATTTCGTCTGCAACTGGTGCTATTGTATACGGCTTTGACAACAACACTACGTGTTTTGTAACTTACGCGATCGATGCTACAGCAACAACAGCTCAAGAGCCGAGAATTACAGTTACTTCTTGTACTGAGTAATTGATAGATACGATATTTAAGGCCAGCTCCTGCTGGCCTTTTTTCTATCCAAAGCACACAAAGATCAAAGCTATTCATATACATAATATCGTAAGCTTCGTTATCTTGTATAATCAGTATTCGCTAGGCAGTTAGAGGCTCATTATGGATAACAGCCCCATCTCCAAAGGCTTTACTCTGGTAGAGCTGATCATCGTTATCATTATCCTCGGTATTATTTCAACTTTTGCCGCGAGTCGCTTCGCTGGAACCTCTAGTTTTTCTACCTTTGCTGCCCAAGAGCAGGTCATCTCTGTTATCCGTCAAATCCAAGTTAATCGAATGCAATCAAACGTTTCCGCTGCTAATGACAGCTTTCGTCTTGCTATCAATAGTGATTGTCTAGGTTCAGTTACGGCATGCAGTCTAAATCTATCGAATAGCGCTCAAAAATCACAAGCTGATGCGCGTAGTGACTATGTACGTGAGTCCGATATTTCATTTTCTCCAGCGAATACAATTATCGATTTTGATTTATTGGGTAATCCTTCGGTGAGCGCTGGGGTTAATATTACTATTAATTCAAATGCCTCTAGTAATAGCGCTCAGGTGTGTATTAATTCTCAAGGCTATGTGCGTGAAGGGACGTGCCTATGATTCGCTCACGTGGCTTTACTCTAATTGAAAGCATTGTTGCGATTATCGTATTGGGCATTGCGATGGTCACTATTACCAGCTTTTTGGCACCACAAGTTGCAAGCTCGGCCGATCCACATTATCAAAACCGTTCAGTGGCGTTAGGGCAGAGTTTGATGAATCAAATTTTGGCGCGTGGCTTTGACGAACATAGTGACTTTGATGGTGGTCTGGTGCGCTGTGGTGATGCAGGTGCGACCGCTTGTTCTGCTCCCAATGAACTCGGAGTGGATGGTTCAGAGGCAACCCCCGCAGCTTTCAATGATGTTGATGACTATATCGGTTGTTGGTACACCGATACAACAGAGTCAGCGTGTGTCTCATCAACGAAGTACCCGCTCGCTAATATCCTAGACGAAAATATTGAAGACAGTTATGCCAATTTTCGTGTTGAGGTTTCCGTGTTTTATGATCAAAACATGGACGGTGTTAACGATAATACTATTGGTACGATGAAGCGCGTTGAAGTACAGATCTTTGGTGGTAATAACCGCTACAGCGTGATTGCCTATAAGGGGAACTACTAATGAAGCAACGTGGTTTTACTCTAATAGAAATGATCGTAACCATTGTTGTGGTTGCCGTCATCGGTCTCGCTATCGCAGGTTTTGTTGAATATGGCATGAAAGGGTATGTTGAGACTATTGACCGGCAAAAGGTGCAAGTGAAAGGGCAATTTGTTGTTGAGAAAATGTCGCGAGAAATCAGTCACGCGGTTCCCAACAGTTTTGATTCGAGTATTACCTCTACTTCGGCCTTTGCTCAAAAATGTCTCACCTTTTATGCTATTAAATACTCAGGCTTTTATCACCTTGATGAATCGACGGATGAGCTTGATTTTATTATCGGGCAAGACTCGCCCACGTTAGATGCCGGCGATTACCTCATTATTAATCCCACCACTTATTCTGAATTTGGATCTGGTTCGACTAAACGGATTTCAGTCTCAGGTTTAGTTTCCACGAGTCATGTGTTTACCGCTAACTCTGTTAGCCTTAGCAGCCAGTCTATTGCTCAACGCCATTATATTTACGATGAGAGTGCTTCGGTGAGTTACTGTTTAGTGAATGATACCGTTCAGAACCAAGGCCTAATTCAGCGCAATGGAATCACCGTTGCGGATAGCATCAATTATGCTCAAAGTAACTTCCGCTACGAAGAGCCAAGCTTGCAGCGAGGTGGCGTGATTCACATCGATCTTGTGCTTGAGCAAAACAGTGAAGTAAGCGTTTACCAACAAGATGTACAGGTACTCAATGCGCCATAGTAAATCATCCCAACAAGGCAGTGTTTTGGTCGTCGCGATATTTGTTATTGTGGTGATGGGCTTCCTTGCGACTTCTTTAGTACAAGTTCAGTGGTCAAATCACGATACATTGACACGTAAGCAGCTTGGAACTCAGGCTTGGCTGCTTGCACACTCCGCGAATGAGTGGGCACTTACTCAAGTTTATCCACTAACGGTTTCGCCTGCGGTTTCAACCAGTGTGAGCACTGTGTGTAGCAACTTAAACTCAAACCAAGTGAGTAGTGGTATGTCGACTATCTGTACCGTCGATGAGTTAACTTGCAGTCAGATCGGAGTGTTAGATGGTGTTGGCTTTTTCAAAATAGAATCTACTGCCATTTGTGGTTCAGGTATTAACCAAGTGCAACGAATTCAAGAAGTTTGGGTGAAGGAGTAGTTATGATAAAGCATTTCTCTGTATTGTTAGTTGCGCTTTTTTTATCACCATTAGTGCAAGCTAGTATTAATACAAACCCTCAATTTGAGTTTGGTACGATTTCCGCTGATAAATGTACTGTTTCCGGACCGTCAGTAAGTTGCGAGCTTGATTTTGGTAATACCTATACGTCACCTCCGCTTGTTTTTGTTATGGCAACTGTCAACTCTAGTCGCTCAAATTTTAATTCAAACACAACTGAATATCCTTCAGATTTGCGTGTTATGTCAGTATCGACATCTGGAGCATCTGTGAAGCAACTCCTCCCTCCTACCACAAAGGCGTGTGTAAGAATGAAACCCGGAGGGAAATGTGGCAACCCTAATAACAGTGGACATAAAGTAGTTACTTATGTTGATGCTCCCATGGAAAATATCGACTATTTGGTTATTGAACCGGGAGTGCTTGAATTCGATAACGGTGCAAAAATCGTTGCGGGTGAAGTTAGCTACGATAAAACATATTCTAATGCAGGGGGCTGGGGAAATAATAATAAGACAGTGCGTTTTAGTGATTTTGGATTAAACCAAAGCTTTAATAGCTCTCCTGGTGTGTTAGTTCAAATTCAAACCGTTCAGAATAACGTTAATGGTTCTCCATTGTGGTTGACTCCTATAGCGTTAAACCCCTCTCGCTCTTCGTTTTCTTTGGTACTTGACCGATCAGAGGTTAGTCGTAATGGCTATTCAATAACTCCAGAAAAGGTTGGTTTTGTCGCAGGATTAGGACAAGGTTTTGTTAATGGTCGTAAATTCTGGCTTGGTCAAGGCTCAACGAAACAAACAACAACCTTGAATGACAATATAATTAAACCGATTACTGAGGGGTGCAAACTTGTCAGCCCTTTTTCAGTATCAGGCTTTACTTCTACACCGACTTTGCTTGCATCTAAAAGAACTCGGAATGGTAACAATGGTGGCTGGCTGCGTAGATGTTCGGTAAGTAAAACGGGCGTCTCTCTTATCAACGAAGAGGATATGACTAAAGACCCTGAAAGAGGGCATGTTGTTGAACCTTTTTCTTACTTCTTATTTGATAAACCGCCATTGTCTGAAATCTGTGAGTTGTTTCCATCGCCCGCTCAAACATGGACTAGTAATAACCAAGCATCGATAACCATTGAAAATAATGCAAATATATCAGGAGCTCCTATATCGGGAGGCAAAAGATATATTGGCTTTGCTCAATCTGACGTAACTGATCGTAAAAGCAAAGGTTGTGATGGGACGGAGTGTTTTGGTGATACCGGGTTGCGTGTAACTAAACAGCAATTAGAAAGCTTTCAAGCTCCAGATTCTGGTTTGGAAACAGTAACGGTACAGAACAACCAAACGAGAATTTTTCAAAATAACGAATCTATTGGTACATTAACTATAAATAATAATGCGACATTGGTTTTTAAAACAGGGACGTACTGGATTGATAGTATTAATGCCATTGGCGACATAGAAATACCTCCGGGGAATACTGTTGAAATACATACGAAAGGCTTTGCTTTAAGTAATGGTTCTAACTTCTCGGCACTAGATAACGGTGAATTAACGGTTTACGTTCACGATCTTAGTTATAACGGTGGCGTTATCCATTCTTGGGTTGATTTAGCAAACAACTCCAAATTTGTCGGTTTATTGTACAGTGAAAAAAACGTTATCTTGAGTAATAACGCAGTGGTTGAAGGGGCTGTTACTGCGAAAAGCATAACCTTAAATAATGGTTCTGAGATCATAGCTACGAACAAGTGTTTTGAGCCCGCAGATGATTACGAGATAGATATCTCCCCGGCAACCGATTTAGCTTTGATGTGTGGCGACGACTCCCCTCAATTTACCATTAATACCTCTAATAATGGTGTGGCTGAAAGTCTAAGCGTTACCGTAGTTATTACGCCAGACGCTGATGAATTCGACGTTTCTGTACTACAAGGACAAGGACAAGGTTCAGGTACTTACCCTAATTATGTTTCAAATGATGATGGTGAATTAACTTTAAAAGTTGTCGCTAAAGATACTGCCAATATTGATTTTGATACAGGCTATAAGCTAACAGCGACATTAGTCGATGATTCTGGCAAAGAGGTCGAAAGTCAGTTCAAGTTCGTGCCATTTAAATTCTCTTTAGTGGATGGCAATACTCCAACAAATCGCCTTGACGTTATTGCGGGGAAGGCTACACCGACAGTAACTAAAGTTTTAGCGTGTGATTCTGGTGATTCAATCGTAGTTGCTGAAAACTATGTGGGTGAAGCTGGGGATGAAGTTACTATTGCTCATGAGCTTGATAGCTCTTGGAGTGGTTCCGATGGTTCGCTGACTTATTTACCTGAGTTCAAAAAAGGCAGCGCCTCAACAGACTTAACTATTTCTGAATCAGGTCTTTTCAATGTTACTTTAAAAGACAGTAGCTTTGATTGTACTGGTTTCGCTGGTTGTCCCGAAGATGGGAATTATGATGTAGAGGGAAGTTTCTCGGTCTACTCTCGCCCTTGGAAATTTGCGATTTGCACCAACAAGAGCTCAGATGGAAACAGCAACGAGAAAGACTCAGATAGTTTTGCTGCTGCCGGAGTGCCATTTGATGTTTATGCTCGTCCAATAAAGCATACCGATTCATCTGCAGTTTGCACTAATGATAACTTGTTGACGAACAATTACTTTAAGTCGACAGCAAGCGTCGAAGTTACAACGACTTTAGATACACCTCTAATTACGGTTTATCCTGACGCTAAGTTAGGTGATTTAACCCCTGTAGCTCAGCTAACTAAACAAATTTCGTCGAATGACCAGGCGAGTAAAGGTTATAAGTTCGATAGTTTGAAGTACTCAGAAGCGGGTAGCTTTAACTTTATTGCGACAGAAACTGGGAGTTTCTACGGTTCAATTTTAGGTGGCTTATCTGGCAGCAAATCGATAGGTCGCTTTTACCCTAAATACTTTGTGCAAGGTACTCCTGAATGGAATGTCGCCAATCAAAATGATATCGCATACCTAAGTCAATCTTATGACTCCGCAGTTCACCAAGTGTACCCAATGGCATCTGGTGAAAGTGATACGGATAATGTTCTTAATAATTACCGGTTCTTTAATACAGAGTTACAAGCAAAGTTTGGTGTTTTAGATGATAGCAACACTGATAACGGCTTCTTGCTAGATACGGGCTCTGGAACATGGTCAGCTGATCGTAAACATTGGTTGCTTAATGACAATGCAGCTGAGCTTCAACGAGTTGTGGATTCAGATGATGTTAGCCGCAGAGACACACCGTTTAATACGTCAGATGCTAACTCGACTACTACAAACTTTGGCTTAACAATCGAGGGAACAGATCCGGTGTCATTTACGGATTCTGACCCTGTTACCAGTTCGGTAGCTTTCCCAATTCAACCTCCAGCCCGCTATGGCCGAATGGCGCTTGATGATATTGGTGGTAATTCTGGTACTACTCTAACTATTCCACTTCGTGCTGAGTTTTGGGATGGCAGTGACTTTGTTGTGAATGACGATGATGATCGCAGCACCTTTAATGGTTCAAATTTCTGTAAGCAAGTCATTTGGACCAGTAATGCAGTCAAAACTACACTAGCTTCACTCAATGGCAGTGGAAGTGTTGATGATGGAGAGGAAAACGTCACAGCAAATCAAAATACGCTAACAGGTACAGATTCGCCACGTGAGCAAGTCCGTCTGTGGTTAAGAATGGATGACTCTGCACCAACGGCTAAAACTGGTGAAAACCCTGTTGTTTGTTCAGGTAGCGATCAAGATCAACCATGGCTACGTTACAACTGGCGCCAACTAGGTGATGAAGATCCCTCCACCGTTGTCACATTCGGCATCTACCGCGGTAACGATCGTGTGATCTACCGAGGTGAAAGTGGTTTAACAGGTCAGTAAAAATATAATTTTTGCCCCTTAAGTTAGGAATCTGTAAGAAATTGCGGGTTTCAGTCCATGTTTATACTTCAATGCCTTGCCGTGACAGCAAGGCATTGGTACATTTAGTGCAATTTTTGTCTTCTAATTCTTGCAGGATGAGCGAAGAATATGTTTAAAAAACTTCGTGGCATGTTTTCAAACGACCTATCGATTGATTTAGGTACAGCCAATACCCTTATATATGTAAAAGGCCAAGGCATTGTTCTTGATGAGCCTTCCGTTGTCGCTATTCGCCAAGATCGTACGGGGTCTGCAAAGAGTGTAGCTGCTGTTGGTCACGCTGCTAAGCAAATGCTTGGTCGTACGCCTGGTAACATTTCAGCGATCCGTCCAATGAAAGACGGTGTAATTGCTGACTTTTACGTAACCGAAAAAATGCTTCAGCACTTTATTAAGCAAGTGCATGACAACAGTGTGCTTAAACCAAGCCCTCGTGTTTTGGTTTGTGTACCTTGTGGTTCAACTCAGGTTGAGCGTCGTGCTATCCGTGAATCAGCATTAGGTGCTGGTGCTCGTGAGGTTTACCTAATCGATGAGCCTATGGCTGCTGCGATTGGTGCTGGCCTACGTGTATCTGAGCCTACGGGTTCAATGGTGGTTGATATCGGTGGTGGTACGACTGAAGTTGCGGTTATCTCACTAAACGGTGTGGTTTACTCGTCTTCTGTACGTATCGGCGGTGACCGTTTTGATGAAGCGATCATCAACTACGTTCGTCGTAACTACGGTAGCTTGATCGGTGAAGCGACAGCAGAGAAGATCAAACACGAAATCGGTTCAGCTTACCCTGGCGATGAAGTCGATGAGATCGAAGTACGTGGTCGTAACCTTGCTGAAGGTGTACCTCGTAGCTTTAGCCTGAACTCAAACGAAATTCTTGAAGCACTTCAAGAGCCGCTATCTGGCATCGTATCTGCAGTGATGGTTGCACTAGAACAGTGTCCGCCAGAGCTTGCTTCTGATATTTCAGAAAACGGTATGGTACTGACAGGTGGTGGTGCACTGCTTAAAGACCTTGATCGTCTGCTTACTGAAGAAACGGGTATCCCTGTTGTTGTGGCAGAAGAGCCATTAACGTGTGTTGCTCTAGGTGGCGGTAAAGCCCTAGAGATGATCGACATGCACGGCGGCGACCTGTTCAGCGAAGAATAATATCTAGTGTTAGGCTCTTTTCTTATCTAGTTTTATGTAAAGAGCCTAGGACCTTGTCTATAGGATCAAATGTAGCTCTAGGACCAAATATAGAATGAAGCCAATTTTTGGTAGAGGTCCCTCTCTACAATTGCGCCTGTTTTTTGCTGTAATTTTATCAGCCAGCCTTATGCTGGCTGATAGTCGTTTAGATGCTTTCTCAAATGTACGCTATCTATTGAACAGCATGGTTGCACCTATTCAATATGCAGCCAACTTACCTCGTACTATGTTCGATGGTGTCTACGATCGTTTTAGTACTCGTAAAGGCCTAATCGAATCCAACCATAATATTAAACGAGAAGTCTTGCGTCTGAAGAGCGAGCTGATTCTGCTTGAGCAATACCAAGAAGAAAACAAGCGCCTCCGTAAGTTGTTAGGATCTCCGTTTATCCGTGATGAAAAGAAAGTCGTCACTGAAGTTATGGCGGTAGACACTTCACCATATCGTCATCAAGTTGTGATAGACAAAGGTCAGATTGATGGGGTGTATGAAGGTCAACCGGTGATCAACGAAAAAGGCATTGTCGGCCAAGTGACTTTTGTTGCTGCTCACAATAGTCGTGTCTTGTTACTGACTGACGCAAACAACGCAATTCCCGTACAAGTTATTCGCAACGATATTCGAGTGATAGCTTCGGGCAATGGCATGATTGATGAGATCCAACTAGAGCACATTCCAACCAGTACCGATATACAAGAAGAAGATCTATTGGTGACATCTGGACTTGGTGGCGTATATCCAGAAGGTTATCCAGTCGCCTACGTTACTGCTGTTGATTACGACCCGAAACGTGAGTTTGCCGTTATCAAAGCGGAGCCTGTGGTTGAGTTCGATAAGCTCAGATACTTGCTGCTAGTATGGCCTGATGAAAACAAACAGATGCAAGCGGATCAATCCAGCATAGAACAAGCATTGTTAGAGGGTGAAGATGGCCAATAGCGTTTTAAGAAGCAAGGTAGTCATTGGCTGCTCATTTTTAGTAGCCCTTATTCTGCAAACGATTCCTTGGCCTGGTAGTTTGGATCTATTTAGACCATCTTGGCTGCTACTGGTTACCTGTTACTGGGTTTTGGCTCTACCTCACCGTGTTAACGTGGGTAGCGCTTTGATTCTGGGCTTATTGTGGGACCTATTGATAGGCTCGACGTTAGGTATTCGAGGCATGATGATGGCAATCGTTATGTACATTATTGCGATGAATTTCCTAGTCATTCGTAACATGGCGCTATGGCAACAAGCGATGATTATTGCCGCGTTAACGGTATTGTTTGAGGTGTTGATCTTCTTTGGTGAATATTTGATCCAAGATGTCGTTTTCAATCCACTATCGTTATGGAGTGCATTGATAAACTGTATACTTTGGCCTTGGATGTTTCTATTAATGAGACGCGTACGTCGTCATTGGCATGTAAGGTAGAGTGACAATGGAAAAGAAGCATTTAGTTTTGGCATCCGGTTCACCACGCCGCAAAGAACTGCTATCTCAACTTGGTTATGAGTTTTCTGTCCTTGTAACTGATGTTGAAGAGTGTAAACACGCCCAAGAAACCGCCGAAGAGTACGTTAAGCGACTATCTTTAGATAAAGCCTTAGCTGCGTTGTCTTTATTGAAAGATAACCCTTCTGAAAAGCAGCATGTCGTTCCTAGTTCTGATAATGTAGTTTCTAGTGTTGATAATGTAGCTGTTGGCTCTGACATCGTAGCTCTTGACTCTGATGCTATTTCTCTTGATTCTGAAACAGTCGTTCTTGGTTCTGACACAGTCGTCGTAAGCCAAGGGCAAGTGCTCGAGAAACCCACCGATTTTGCTGACTCTAAGCGCATGCTTACTCAGTTAGCAAACGAGCGTCACCAAGTGATGACGGCGGTTTCTGTGGTTTCAGAAGAAAAACAAAGAACAGAAATCATTATTACCGACGTATGGTTTAAACCCCTCAGTGAACAAGAAATAGAACAATACTGGCACACAGGGGAGCCATGCGATAAAGCCGGTAGCTATGGGATCCAAGGTTTGGGTGGGCGCTTTGTTACCCGAATCGAAGGTAGTTATTACGCCGTTGTCGGCTTGCCTTTATATGAAACGGACCAGCTACTGCAAGAATTCTTATAATTACTAATCTGAGGTGCACCATGAGTGCTGAATTGTTGCTGAACGTGACCCCGAGTGAAACTCGCGTGGCCATGATTGAAGGGGGGGCTCTTCAAGAGATCCATGTCGAACGAGATGCTCGACGCGGTATCGTAGGAAATATCTATAAAGGACGTGTAAGCCGTGTTCTTCCGGGAATGCAGGCGGCTTTTGTGGATATAGGCCTTGAGAAAGCAGCTTTTCTACACGCCTCTGATATTGTTCCACACACTGAATGTGTCGCTGAAAACGAAAAGAAGCAATTTCAGGTTCGTGACATCTCAGAGCTTGTTCGCCAAGGACAAGACATTGTGGTTCAAGTCGTCAAAGATCCTCTTGGTACCAAAGGTGCCCGCTTAACGACTGATATTACTTTACCGTCTCGTTATTTGGTCTTTATGCCGGGCGCAAGTCATGTCGGCGTATCTCAACGTATCGACAGTGAGTCTGAACGTAACCGCCTTAAAAAAGTGGTGTCTCGTTACTGTGACGAACATGGTGGCTTCATTATCCGTACTGCAGCTGAAGGCGCAGACTCGAATGAATTGGCACAAGATGCGGCATTCTTGAAGCGATTATGGCTAAAAGTGTTAGAGCGCCGCGGTAAACACAAAGCTCGTACTCGTCTATACGGTGAACTTTGCCTAAGCCAGCGTATCTTACGTGACTTTGTGGGTACTGAGCTGAGCCGAATCCAGGTCGATTCGCGTTTAGAATATGAAAACCTAAAAGAATTTACTTCTGAGTACGTGCCAGAGCTGACTGAAAAGCTTGAGTTGTATGAAGGCGATAAGCCTATCTTTGATATGTACGATACCGAGAACGAAGTTCAACGCTCTTTGGATCGTAAAGTCGAATTGAAGTCTGGTGGGTATCTGATTATCGACCAAACGGAAGCGATGACGACCGTCGACATCAACACCGGTGCCTTTGTCGGTCGTCGTAATCTAGAAGAGACGATTTTCAACACCAACGTAGAAGCGACGCAAGCCATTGCTCGTCAGCTGCGTTTGCGTAACTTAGGTGGCATCATCATTATCGACTTTATCGATATGCTGTCTGAGGAACATCGTAAGCGAGTACTAACTTCTTTAGAGGCGGCGCTAGACAAAGATCGTGTGAAAACCAATATCAATGGCTTTACACAGCTTGGCTTGGTTGAGATGACGCGTAAACGTACTCGTGAAAGTATTGAGCATATTCTGTGTTCGAGTTGTCCTGCCTGTGAAGGGCGTGGCAGTGTGAAGACAGTTGAAACCGTTTGTTATGAAATCCTTCGAGAGATCACACGAGTGAATCGTGCGTATGACGCTGATAAGTTTGTGGTCTATGCGGCAGCTGCCGTTGCCGAAGCACTAGAGGGCGATGAGTCACATGCGCTTGCGGAGCTTGAAGTGTTTATTGGTAAACAAGTTAAAATCCAAGCTGAGCCTCTGTACATACAAGAGCAGTTTGATGTTGTTATGATGTAATGGATATTTTGTGAGTTCAAGCGTTACTCTGATTCTTCGTGCATGTCTATGGTTAGTGGTTACTCTCTTAGTAACGCTAGCCATTGCTGTAACTACACTGCGTGTAGCCTTACCCAATTTAAATAAGTATCAATCTGAAATTGAGCTTTGGGTAAACCAACATTCCGGTTTTGAGTTTTCTATTCAAGATGTGGGCGGTTTTTGGCGTAACACTCACCCTTCTATTGCTCTACAAGGCGTTAAAGCCAGCCTCCCAAATGCAGAAGATGTGACCTTCTCTGTTGAGCGTGTTGAAGTCGAGTTTGACTTGATTCAATCGCTCGTTCAGATGCGTCCCGTTGTGGCCGATCTGGTCATGAATCAAATGTATCTTGATATTCGCTCAATTGATCTGTTTGCTGGAAACGGTACAGACGAACCTAAAGATCCCGGTTCTTCGAAGCGTGTGATGAAAGAGCTGGATAATTTACTATTGAAAACTTTGGTGGATGTGACCGCTAAAGACTCTTCACTTCTCTATCGCTCAGTTTCGGGCGAAGATCGTCAGCTCGATATCGACATTTTAAAATGGCAAAACACAGACAAACATCACCTTGCTGAAGGGGTTGTTAGCATTAAAGACGCCAATCTTAACTCGTTGTCAGTAAGTGCTAACTTTATCGATGGTGGCTCATTAACCGATGTAACCGGTGAGTTCTATGTGAGTGCAGATAACATCTCGGTTAAACCATGGCTAACCCGTTACATGCAGGCTGAGTCTGGTGTTGAAACCGGTACAGTGAGTTTGAATAGCTGGCTGACCTTGAGAAACAGCAAACCAGTGAGTGCGTATGTTGAGGTGTTACCTTCTGAATTGACTTGGAACGAAGATGGCCAACATGATCTGATGCTTGAGTCAGGGGTCTTTAAGTTGTCTCCAATTGATGATGGATGGCAAGTGAATGGTCACTCACTTAATCTCAGAACGGATGATAGGTCTTGGCCTGAGTTAGATGTTGCCTTCAAGTGGAATAAAGGCCCATGGGAACTTAATGTTTCTGAACTTGATGTAGAAACTATTACCCCGTTAATCAAGTTGATGCCAGATTCTGCGCAATCAACCAAAATGATCAATTCGTTGAAGCCTGGTGGCTCCGTTTCTGATATTCGGGTCTCAATGGATACTGGCATCGAAAGCTTACGTTATTCAGCGAGTTTTAGTGATCTTGCCATTGAGCAATGGGAGTTGGTTCCGGGCTTTAGCCAAGTTTCAGGCAGTGTGTTTGGCTCTGCATCTGAAGCGAAAGCCAGTCTGCATGTGATTGATGATGTGTTTCCTTATGGTGACGTCTTTCAAGCGCCTTTGAATATCAAACAAGGTCAGGTTGATATTGTTTGGCAGCAAGATGAAAACGGTTGGAAGCTTTGGTCAGATAAAATCACAGCAGCCACGCCAGATTTACAAGTACTAGGCGCATTTCGCTTGGACTTCCCAAAGGATGCTAGCCCATTCTTATCGTTCTACGGCGAAGCTGATGCTTACAATGTCGGAGAAACATGGCGTTACTTACCTACATTGGCACTAGGACAAGATCTTACCGACTACCTTTCTACTGCGATTCAAGCGGGTAAAGCGGATACCGTAAAACTGTTGTGGCATGGCGATTTGTCTCAGTATCCATACACCAACCACGATGGTATTTTCCAAGTTTGGGTTGGCTTAGAGGACGCTAAGTTCAGTTTTGATACTGCCTGGCCATTGATTACCGATCTTCAACTTGATCTGTTGTTTGAAAATGATGCGATGCATCTGGATTCTCGTTCCGCTCAATTGATGGATGTGACGGCAGACCGAATCACAGGACGCATTCCTTATTTAGGGGAAGGCGGCCATATTGAAATTGAAGCGAAAGCGACGGCTTCAGGTAATGCGGTTCGTGATTACATGACGGCTTCACCGTTGGTTGATTCTGTGGGTGCTGCCCTAACGGCGCTGCAAGTGAGTGGTGATGTATCGTCTGAATTCCAACTCAATATTCCTTTTGATTCCGAAAAAGAGCCAAGAGCGTGGGGTTATGCTGATCTCAAAGATAACCATGTAGAGATTGAAGCGCCGCCAATGGTGCTTGAAAATACCACTGGGCGTATTGAATTTGATAATGATGTGATTACGGCCAACGGTCTCGCTGCCGATTTATTAAAGCAAGGTATTTCCGTTGACTTTAAAGGGCTCAACGATGGGCCTGGATATGCCGTTGATATCGATGTATTGGGCGATTGGGACGTTAAGCCTTTAGAGCCTTATGTTGGTGAACAGTGGTTGAGCCGATTGTCAGGTCATGCGCAATGGCAAAGCCAGATTGATATTCAACTTAATGACATCGGGTTTACTTACCAATTAGATTTACAGTCAGATCTTAGATATTTGGCGAGTGATTACCCGTATCCATTGGCGAAAAAATCATTAGAAAGTGGTTCTGCAAGGCTTCAAGCCTCGGGCAACCAAGAGTCGATTACCGCGCGTCTGCAACTGCCAAACACTAAATACCAAGCTGAGATTGATATTACCGGCGATGTTCCTGAGTTAACGGCGACCAACTTAGTGCTGGGTCGTGGTGGCTATAAAATTAGCCCTGTCGTTGGGCATCATGCGTTGATTCGTACGGATAAATTTAATGCTGATGATTGGTTATCAGTGGTGATGGAGCCAGTGCAACCGTCAGATGCAATACTTAGCCAAATGAACACGCCAACCATTCCAGCGCCAAGCCGTATTACCTTTGAGAGTAAAGAGCTGATCTTAGGTGGTATTTCTTGGAATGATGTCGACTTTAGCGCCCGCAAGAACAAACAAGCGTGGCAAATGGAAGTGTCTAGCCAAGAGATCGAAGGAGATATTAATTATCTGCCTCCTTACGACTTAACCGTTTCTCTGGATCGCCTGCACCTGTTTGTTCCTGAATGGAGCGATAAGAAAAACCAAGAGCAACTACTGCAACGTAAAGAACAAGAAGCACCATTGATCTCTAAGCTAGATAGAGAGATTTATGATGCGATGCCTAATCTGAAGTTAGCGCTGAACGATTTTTGGCTACAAGGCTATAAGGTCGGTACCGTCGATGTTGAGTTAACTAGACAAGACGATCGGCTTGAGTGGAGCAAGATTCAAGTTCGTAGCGGGAGCAATAAAGCCGACGTGAGTGGCTGGTGGGCACTGAATGGTGACAAGAGTCACTCATCGCTAACCGTTGATATTGAAGGTGAAAACAATAGCGAACTCATGGAGCGCTTCGGCATTACATCCGGAATTCAAAAAGCGCCGTTCGAGTTAGAAGGTCAACTGAACTGGGATGGTTCGCCTTGGGGGATCAAAATGGATACCCTTGATGGCAACGTTAAAACCAAATTTGGTAAAGGTATAATCTCGGATGTCAGTGGCGCGGCTCGATTGCTGGGGTTGTTTAGCCTAGATTCCATTATCCGTAAGATGCAGCTCGATTTCTCGGATGTGTTTGATAAAGGCATGGCATTCAATAGCATCACAGGAACGGGCAAGATTCAAAATGGTATCTTCCTGACGAACGATCTGAATATGGATGCGGTCGCTGGTGAGATGAAGATCAAAGGAATCGCTAACCTCAACACGCGCTTGGTCGATGCTGAGGTGAACTTTACTCCTGATATTACCTCGGGCATTCCAGTATTAACGGCCTTTGCGGTAACGCCTCAAACGGCGCTGTATGTATTGGCGGTGACTACGGTTATATCGCCGGTGGTTGAAGTCTTTACTCAAGTGAATTACTCGGTAAAAGGCCCATTGGATTCACCTACGGTGAGTGAGCTTTCTCGTAGTTCTGGCGAGTTCCAGCTACCCGAAAAATTGAGAAAATTAGCTGAGTAGTTGATAACAAGCCAGTCGGTTAATATACGGTCAAATGCCGATTTCTGAATCATAATGAATAGAGGAGCGAGACACATGGATAGTGTTGGGTTGATTCAAATGACATCTGGCTCTAGCCCTGAATTGAACCTTGCTTACCTTGCTCAAGAAGTAGCAAAGTGCAAAGCGTTGGGGGCTAAGTGGGTTGTGTGCCCTGAAAACGCGTTAGTTTTTGGCAGTAAAGCCGACTATCACCAGTATGCTGAGCCTCTAAATGATGGCCTACTACAAAAGAAATTATTTGAGTTAGCCAAGCTTCACCGAATGTGGATCGTTGTCGGTAGTATGCCGATAAGCTCAGCTGAAGGCGTGACCACTACAACCCTAGTGATTGATGACTTTGGGTGCCTAGTTGCTCATTACGATAAGCTACACATGTTTGATGTGGATGTCGCCGATGCGCACAAGTGCTATCGAGAGTCGGATATTTTCACGCCGGGTGAACGAGTTGTGACGACGGAAACGCCTTTTGGTCGCTTAGGTTTGAGTATTTGTTATGATGTGCGCTTTCCTCACTTGTATTCAGAGTTACGCAAGCAAGGTGCACAAATCATAGTGGTACCAGCAGCGTTTACTGCGGTAACGGGTCAAGCGCATTGGGAAGCATTATTAAGATGCCGCGCGATCGAAACACAATCGTGGATTGTCGCGGTGGGGCAAGGGGGAAAGCACCCTTGTCAAAGAGAAACATGGGGACACTCAATGGTGGTTGATCCATGGGGACGAGTGGTCGCACAGCTAGACCAAGATCCTAAAAGTATGGTGGTTGAGATAGACACATCCAGTTGCGAATCAATCAGGCAAAATATGCCAATCGCGCAACACTCTCGATTTACCAATAAATTTTAATTACAAACAAGAGCCATTTATGAGCATTAATCAAATTGAAGAAGCGCTACTTACCCCAACAGGGCTGACGGAGCAAAATATCGCAGATACATTGGCGAGCATTGCTACCCGCCAAATTGATTATGCTGATATCTACTTTCAGTCAAGCTGGCACGAGTCATTAGTGCTAGAAGACAGCATTATTAAAGACGGCTCTTTCAATATCGATTGTGGTCTTGGTGTACGAGCAGTCTCTGGTGAAAAAACCGGTTTTGCTTACTCTGACCAAATCCAATTGGATGGCCTTAAACAGAGTGCAATCGCGGCTCGCGGTATCGCTAAGCAAGGCCAAAACGGCAAGGTACAAGCTTTCAAGCGCAACTCTAACCAAGCTTACTATGACGCGGTAAACCCGCTAGCAAGCTGGGAAAAGCAGCAAAAGACAGAATTGCTTAAAGCGCTTGATGCTTA
Source organism: Vibrio splendidus (assembly GCF_024347615.1). Lineage (NCBI taxonomy): Bacteria > Pseudomonadati > Pseudomonadota > Gammaproteobacteria > Vibrionales > Vibrionaceae > Vibrio > Vibrio splendidus. The sequence continues at coordinate 376,788 of NZ_AP025508.1, forward strand.
CATTCGTACTAAAGAGCCGATGGTGACTGAAGTATCGGTAAGCTTAAGTGGTGTACATGAGCAGATGCTGGTTGCGGCAACTGATGGTACTTTCGCTGGTGATATTCGCCCGCTGGTTCGCTTGTCTATTAGCGTACTTGCTCAGAAAGGCGATCGTCGTGAACGTGGCAGTGCTGGTGGCGGTGGTCGTTTTGGTTACGACTTCTTCTTAAGTGATGCTAATGGTTCTCAGGTTGCTTATCAATTTGCTGATGAAGCAATCCGCCAAGCGTTAGTTAACCTTGAAGCGGTTGCTGCACCTGCTGGTGCAATGCCTGTCGTTCTTGGTTCGGGTTGGCCGGGCGTTCTTCTACATGAAGCGGTAGGCCACGGTTTAGAAGGTGACTTCAACCGTAAAGAGTCTTCAGTATTTTCTGGCAAAGTGGGCGAGCAAGTCACATCAAGCCTATGTACGATTGTTGATGACGGTACATTAACGGATCTACGTGGTTCATTGAACGTCGATGATGAAGGCGTTAATGGCCAGTACAACACGCTAATCGAAAACGGCATCCTAAAAGGTTACATGCAAGATAAGCTTAATGCTCGTCTAATGGGTGTAGCGCCTACAGGTAATGGTCGTCGTGAGTCTTATGCACACCTTCCTATGCCGCGCATGACCAACACTTACATGTTGCCAGGTGAGCATACTCCTGAAGAGATTATCTCGACGGTTGAAAGAGGCATCTACGCGCCGAACTTTGGTGGCGGTCAGGTGGATATTACTTCTGGTAAGTTTGTGTTCTCCGCGTCTGAAGCGTACATGATTGAAAACGGTAAGATCACTCACCCAGTGAAAGGTGCAACGCTAATCGGTTCGGGTATCGAAGCGATGCAGCAAGTGTCTATGGTGGGTAACGACCTTAGCCTTGACCGTGGTGTTGGTGTGTGTGGTAAAGCCGGCCAAAGCGTACCAGTCGGTGTTGGTCAACCAACATTGAAACTAGACTCGTTAACGGTTGGTGGTACTGAGTAATTCAGACCAACTTCAGCAAATTTGTGATAGCAAGCTAGTTGAAATTACAGTTTCAGTTGCAGTTAAAGTTAAAGTTAAAGTTAAAGTTAAAGTTAAAGTTAAAGTTAAAGTTAAAGCTAAAGCTAAAGCTAAAGCTAAAGCTAAAGCTAAAGTTAAAAGCGCCTCCAATGTGAGGCGCTTTTTTGTTTCTGGGCTTTCTGTCTCTGGGCTTTTCTGTTTATGGAGTACGATTTACTAAACCGACCGTTACATGTTCTCTTCAGCAAACTCGGCCAGTCGACTTCGTACCACACCATTGAGGTGAATATTGGCACTGCCTTCGAAGTCTTTAAAACGCTCGACCATGTAGGTTAAGCCTGAAGTTACAGGAGTTAAGTAGGATGAATCTATCTGAGCGAGGTTTCCTGAACAGACGATCTTGGTGCCTTCACCACAACGGGTGATGATGGTTTTGATTTGTGAAGCGGTGAGATTTTGACACTCATCCAAAAGGACAAAGGCATTTTGAATTGAGCGGCCTCGCATGAAGTTAATCGATTTGAACTGGATATTGGCTTTGTCACAGATGTACTTCATTGACCCTTCGGTGCAGTGATCGTTCTTGTGCAGAGCTTCCAGTGTATCGGTCACCGCCGCTAACCAAGGCAGCATTTTCTCTTCCTCGGTGCCGGGAAGGAACCCAATCGACTCACCGATATCGGGCGTGTTTCGGGTTACGATGATCTTATCGAATTGTTTACGCTCTATGGTTTGTTCAAGTGCGGCAGCCATGGCTAACAGTGTTTTACCACTACCTGCAGCGCCCGTTAGAATCACCAGATCGATGTCAGGGTCGAGCAGTGCATCAATCGCCATCCCTTGATAGACATTCTTAGGTGTAATGTCCCATGTCTTGCGGTTCATTAACCTTTCTCTACTGAGATCTCTGAGCGTAATGCGTTCGGCCTCAATCTCTTCTACACGACCAGCAAAGTCACTTTCTTCGTCAATCACATATTGGTTGAGGAAGGTTGGGTCGAAAGGTGCTCTCGCTAGGGTGTGCAGCGTTTTTCCGCCTAAACTTCTACTCTCGACGTTATCGACGCCATCCCAGAATGAGCCTTCGAGTTGTTGAAAGCCTTTAGTGAGGTATTGGATGTCATCAATCAATTGGTCGGTTTGATAGTCTTCAACAAAGCGGACCCCAGCGCCTTTGGCTCGTAAGCGCATGTTGATGTCTTTAGTGATAAGAACCACTTCGCGTGGCGCGCGTTTGTTTTGAAGGTAGAGGACTGCGTTGAGGATTCGGTTATCGCCTGCCTTGTCATCGGCGAACGCTTTGATGCTTTCTTGAAGTTCGTAATCAGCGAGTATTGAAATACTGCCAGATGCGTTTATGTCTTTAGAAAAAGGAATGCCTTCCGATATTTGGTCTGGTGTGGCTTCCCTGAACAAGTCTTCGAGCGTTCGAATCGCAATTCTCGCATCTCGAGCAACGTCTCTTTTACTGTCTTTGATTCTGTCGAGTTCTTCTAGCACGGTCATGGGGATAACGACATCGTGCTCTTGGAAAGAAAATATAGCGAAGGGTTCGTGAAGTAGGATATTAGTGTCTAAAACAAATAGCTTCCGGTTGGTCTCGCCCATAGCATCTCCTTGCCGACGTGCGGCTTGCCTTGCATTCATTGAACGTAGATAAAGCTCATATAAAGATTAGTATCTCATTCCGGTGATAGTCAACTACTCACCTAAACTTCATCTAGAGAAATATCGCCATATCGTTGTGAATGAATATGGCGTATTCGTTTGAGAGCAGCAATCTGCTACCTATAGATTACCCATGATTTTTTGACAGTTTGATTGCACTGGCGAAAACAGAAAAAAAGTATGAAATCATCTCCTTTAGGCGTGACCTAAATCACAGCATCGAGTAAGATTAGCGACCTTTTTCTGCACCATTTTCTCGAGATATTTATTATTAAGAGCGCACTTAAAAAGTGGCTGCAAACTAGGCATCTTTAGCTATATTTTTAGTTCAAGCGCGATAACGCTCTTGTTTAAAACTGCAGTTAACATGACCAAATTCCAACTATAAGATTGAGGTAGTCGATTCATGACATTTGCTTTGGGGCAACGCTGGATAAGCGATACGGAGAGCGATTTAGGTTTAGGTACCGTTGTAGCAATGGATGCTCGAACAGTGGCAGTAATGTTTGCAGCATCAGAAGAGAATCGTGTCTATGCACGCACTGATGCTCCCGTAACCCGAGTAACGTTTAATGTTGGCGATGTCATCGAATGCCAAGAAGGTTGGTCTCTAACTGTCGAAGAAGTTATCGAAGATAAAGGGCTACTGACTTATTTGGGCACTCGTGAAGACACTCAAGAGACAGAGGTGACTCTGCGTGAAATATTCTTAAGCAACCAGATCCGCTTTAACAAACCGCAAGATAAGCTGTACGCAGGTCAAATCGACCGTATGGATAACTTTGTGCTGCGTTACCGCGCGTTAAGCAATCAATACCAACAACATAAGAGCCCGATGCGTGGCTTGTGTGGTATGCGCGCTGGTTTGATTCCTCACCAGTTGTACATTGCTCATGAAGTAGGTCGTCGTCACGCACCACGCGTTTTACTGGCTGATGAAGTGGGTCTAGGTAAAACCATCGAAGCAGGCATGATCATTCACCAACAGGTGTTGTCTGGCCGTGCTGAACGCATTCTGATTGTGGTACCTGAAACGCTACAACACCAATGGCTTGTCGAGATGATGCGTCGTTTCAATCTACACTTTTCTATCTTTGATGAAGAGCGCTGCATTGAATCTTTTGCTGAATCAGATAACCCATTTGATACTCAGCAATACGTTCTGTGTTCACTGGATTTCCTACGTAAGAGCCGCAAGCGCTACGAGCAAGCACTTGAAGGTGAGTGGGATCTGTTGGTTGTCGATGAAGCGCACCACCTTGAGTGGAGCCAAGATAAGCCAAGCCGCGAATATCAAGTGGTTGAAGGATTAGCTGAAAATACTTCTGGCGTACTGCTACTGACAGCAACCCCTGAACAGCTGGGTCGTGAGAGTCACTTTGCACGTCTGCGTCTGCTTGATCCTGATCGCTTCTACGATTACGAAGCATTCGTGGAAGAAGAAGACCAATACGCCCCTGTTGCTGATGCAGTAACGGCATTGTTCTCTGGCGTGAAGCTTGAAAACAGCGCGAAGAATCAGATCACAGAGCTTCTATCTGAGCAAGATGTTGAGCCTCTATTCCGCGTTATCGAGGGCGATAGCAGCGAAGAAGAGCAAGCGTTAGCTCGCCAAGAACTGATTGATAATCTTATGGATCGCCATGGTACAGGCCGTGTTCTATTCAGAAACACACGTGCTGCAATCAAAGGCTTCCCTAAGCGTAATGTAAACCTACTGCCGATGGATATTCCAACGCAGTACACTACCTCGATGCGTGTATCAGGCATGATCGGTGGCAAAATGGCCCCCGAAGCTCGTGCGATGAAGATGCTGTACCCAGAAGAGATCTTCCAAGAGTTTGAAGGTGAAGATTCAAGCTGGTGGCAGTTCGACTCACGCGTTAACTGGTTGATTGAAAAGATTCAAGATAAGCGTAGCGAGAAGATCCTAGTGATCGCGTCGCGTGCGAGTACGGCTCTGCAACTGGAACAAGCTCTACGTGAGCGTGAAGGAGTGCGTGCAACGGTATTCCACGAAGGCATGTCGATTCTAGAGCGTGATAAAGCGGCGGCTTACTTTGCTCAAGAAGAGGGTGGCGCTCAGGTTCTTATCTGTAGTGAAATCGGCTCTGAAGGTCGTAACTTCCAGTTTGCTAACCAGTTAGTGATGTTCGATTTGCCATTCAACCCAGACTTGCTTGAGCAACGTATTGGTCGTTTGGACCGTATCGGTCAGCTGCGTGATATCGACATTCACGTTCCTTACCTAAAAGGCACGTCGCAAGCGATTCTAGCGCGTTGGTTCGATGAAGGTCTGAATGCATTTGCAGAGACGTGCCCTACAGGTCGCACAGTTTACGATAAGTATTCTGATGTACTGATCGAAATGCTGGCATCTGGTAATACCGAGCAGCTTGATGAAGTGATTGAAGAATCAGCGAAGCTAAACCAAAGCCTGAAATCGGATCTAGAAAAAGGCCGAGATCGCCTACTAGAAATGCACTCAAATGGCGGCGAAAAAGCGCATGAGATTGCAGAAAAGATCGCGTCGACTGACGGTGATACTAATCTAGTGTCTTTTGCACTGAGTCTGTTCGATACCATTGGTTTGAACCAAGACGATAAGGGTGAAAATGCGCTAGTTGTAACGCCATCTGAGCACATGATGGTTCCAAGCTACCCTGGCCTACCTTATGAAGGTGCAACCATCACGTTTGATCGTGAAACTGCGCTGTCTCGTGAAGACATGAACTTCATTAGCTGGGAACACCCAATGATTCAGGGCGGTATTGATCTGCTATTGAGCGAAGGTGTGGGTGCGTCTGCGGTATCGCTATTGAAAAACAAAGCGTTACCTGTTGGTACTATCCTGCTTGAGCTGGTTTACCTTGTTGATGCACAAGCGCCAAAGCGCAGCGGTATCAGCCAGTTCTTACCTAAGACGCCGATTCGTTTGATGATGGATGGTCGTGGTAACGATTTATCTGCTCAGGTTGAGTTCGATAGCTTTAACCGTCAACTGAGCCCTGTGAACCGCCACCTGGCAAGCAAGTTGGTGAATTCAGTACAGGGTGAAATTCACAAGCTAATTGAAGCCGGTGAGACGCATGTGCTGCCGAAGGTTGAAGAAGTTCGTCAGCAAGCCCAGAAAGATATGCAAACCAACTTGAACGGTGAGCTAGAGCGTCTACAAGCGCTTAAAGCGGTAAATCCTAACATTCGTGATGAAGAGCTAGAAGTTATCGAAGCTCAAATCAATGAACTGACGGGTTACATCAGTAAAGCTCAGGTTCAGCTGGATTCGTTACGCTTGATTGTGGTTTCTCACAACTAAGCCAAGAACTCGAATATCGCTAGCTTGACGCTTTAACGAAATAAGGCCTTCATCACGAAGGCCTTATTTGTATCTGTAGCTTGGTTAACAGTTTAGTTCAGAGTTCGGTTAGCAGTTTGGCTAATAATTTGGAGAGCTGATTACATCAACCATTTCCACCAAACGAACAGAGCTAAGAAGCCAAATAGGTAAACCAGACCTGCTACAGACAACCATTTTAGCTTAGTGCCAATCGCAAGCGCTTTAGGTAGCTCTGCTTTGCTCACCAAAATGAAATTCAGTAATGCGAAGAAGGGGGTTGTGATAAAGGCGAGTATCATCGCGAAATCGAGCATTGGCATCAAGGCTGCACTAAAGAACATTACGATTGCTAGCGCAGCGATAGATACGATGATTATCCACCCTTGTAGCATTCTTGGGCTGCTCTCTTTTTTAAGCAGTAGACGCTGTGATTCAGCAAGTACGCGTGAGTAGCCATCGATAACGGTAATGGTACTGCCAAAAATACAGAAGAAGGCGACGATTGCGATCAGTGGACGAGACCATTCACCAATTGTCGAGGCGTAAATACCGACCAACTGATGAGTGAAGCCAACGCCAGAGCGAGACAATTCAACTCCCGAGCCGTGAAGTACCAGAGCACCTAAAGCAACGAATACCAATGCAAGCAATGCCGTACCAATGTAGCCTACATTGAAATCGAACAGTGCTGATTGAGCGGTCACGTCTTGTTTCTCTTTTTGGCTTTTTAGCCACATAGAAGTGATGCTTGAGATCTCGATAGGCGCAGGCATCCAACCCATAGTCACCACGATAAATCCGATAGCTGCCAATGACCAAGGTGATGGTGGCACAAAAGCGGCATCAGGTTCGACTGGAGAGCCAATAGCAATCGCAACAGCAGCTAAGGTTGTGATGGTCAGGATCGCCATGATCGCTTTAGAGAGAGTGTCGAGCGCGCGGTAATGGCCCGCAAAAAGAATGATCAAACAGGTCGCTAAAACGATCATGCACAAGGTGCTGGTGGCTAAATCGAAAGGAATAAAGTAACTGAGTAGGTTCGCACTGAATAACAGCAAGGCTGCGGTATTCACGACTGCGGAAATAGCACTCAGTATCGAAAAGATCACAAGGTATGGGCGGCCTAGGTTAGAGTAACCTTCCACCAAGCTTTGACCCGTTCCTAGTGTGTATTGGATACCAGCTTTGAAGAACGGGTACTTAAATATGTTTACGAGGATAATAAGCGCGGCTAGCTGCCAACCATAAATCGCACCAGCCTTGGTTGAGGCTACTAAGTGAGAGCCACCTACAGCTGCTGCGGCCATCATAATGCCTGGTCCAAGAGACTTAATTAAACTTGATAGGGGAGCTGAGGTTGGTGTTTTTGTGCTGGTAGTTTTAACCGTACTTTCCATCATTTTTCCTTTGATGCTGACTTCTTATTATCCGTTACCCTATCAATACCATGTTTTGTAAGGTCGTCAACTTTTATGTACAAAAATGTTGAAAATTGTATTTATTAATAAACGAATCAACCGTGAATTATTTGTTCACTAGTAATTAAGAGGCTTTAATGGCGTTAGAACAGTACACACCACCACGTGAACCGTGGATTGATATTGTTTATCAAGATGACGATATTCTAGTGGTGAACAAACCTGCTGGCCTACTTTCAGTTCCGGGGAGATTGCCTGAGCACTACGACAGTATGTGGAGTCGGTTGGTTGTCGAATTTGCGGAGATTCAGGTTGTGCATCGACTGGACATGTCGACATCGGGGTTGATGCTGCTCGCTAAACACAAACAAGCTGAGCGTCATTTGAAGAAGCAATTTCAATATCGACTGACACACAAACTCTATTACGCCCGAGTATGGGGTTCAGTAGAAGAAGCAGAAGGTTTGATTGATCTGCCACTCATTTGTGATTGGCCAAATCGACCAAGACAAAAGGTGTGCTTCGAGGATGGCAAGCCATCACAGACTCACTATGTGGTGGAGCAACAAGAGGCTCAAACGGCATTGTTGAAGTTGCTGCCGATCACTGGCCGCTCTCATCAGTTACGTGTTCACTGCATGGAACTAGGGAACCCAATCGTTGGCGACGAGTTTTATGCAACGCCAGATGCGTTTAACTATAGTGATAGGTTAGCTCTGCACGCGTGTGAACTGAGCTTTTATCATCCGGCTAATAATCAGCTTTTCAAAGCCTTTGTTCCGTGTGAGTTTTACCCTCAAGCATCACCGCAAATTGAACAGCACTTTGAAATTGCGCCAGAGCTTCCAGACTACAGCAAGCTAAAAGCTTAGAATGGTTAAATCAATACCAATGCAAGGACGTACAATGCCGAAGTTGAAAGTGGTCTTTCTCGACCGAGCCACCATCCCATCTCAAATTCATTTAAAACCTCTCCGCTTTGAACATCAATGGGTTGAATATGATTTCACTTCGCCGGAGCAAGTGTCTGAACGAATTGAAGACGCTGATGTGGTTATTACCAATAAGGTGGTGCTCAACGAATCGAATTTAGCTCAAGCAGAACAACTTAAGCTAATAGCCGTTTCAGCAACGGGTGTGAATAATGTCGATGTTGGCTACTGTAAGAGTAACAATATCGCAGTGACAAACGTGCAAGGTTACGCGACTCAATCGGTACCTGAACATGTTATAGCGATGCTGTTTGCGTTAAAGCGTAATCTCGTTGGTTACCATCAAGACATCGAAGCCGGCGAGTGGCAAAAGGATCAACAATTCTGCTTCTTTACTCATCCGATTCAAGATGTTGCAGGCAGTACATTAGGCTTAATCGGTAGTGGTGGCTTAGGACAAGCAACAGCGATATTGGCTAAAGCAATTGGTATGAATGTCATCTTTGCTGAGCGTAAAGGGGCTGACTCTTGTCGAGAAGGGTATCTGCCTTTTGATACGGTGTTGCAACAAGCAGATGCAATCAGCTTACATTGTCCATTGACCAAAGCGACTCGAGACCTGATTTCAGAGCGAGAGCTAGCAATGATGAAACCAAATGCGGTGTTAGTTAATGCTGGTCGCGGTGGACTCGTGGATGAACAAGCCTTAGTTGAAGCTTTGAAAAATCAAGAGATTGCGGGCGCGGGTATGGATGTGTTCACACAAGAACCGGCTGACAACTCAAATCCATTACTGGCTAATAGTCATTTGCCAAATTTACTATTAACGCCACATGTAGCGTGGGGCAGTGATAGCTCAATTCAAAAGCTGTCTGATATCTTAATCGATAACATTGATGCCTTTGTTTCTGGTAAGCCGCAGAATCTCGTCAGTTAATTCGCAGTAAGAGCGGTTATACACTCAGCTTCAGACATAAAAAAGGTTGGCTTTGAGCCAACCTTTTTAGATGTTTTGTCTTTAGTTCGACTTAGCTTATCTGCCAGAAGCCAGAAGCCAGAAGCCAGAAGCGATTAGCCTTGAGGTTTGATGACCAATACATTGATTGGTGAATTCTGTACGACTTTACTCGCCACTGAACCCAGTACCACTTTGTCGATTTTCGAGCGCTTATGACTAGGCATCACAATCAGGTCTGCCCCAAGCTTTTCTGCGTAATCTAGAATCGTTGTGTAGGTTTTACCTTCGGCAACGTGAACCTTATAAACCACTTCATCGTCGATGTACTTGTCTGCAAACTCTTTGAGCTGATTTTTCACATCGAGCTTCATTTGATTCGCTGCATCTTTCGGGAAGTAAGACGCCACCATCGACATGTGAATGCCCGGCAATACGTTCAAGATGTGGATTTCAGCATTACTGTGCTTTGCGTGCCATACCGCTAATTCAACAGCTTTGTCAGAAAAGCCTTTGTCGTTAAGGTCAACAGGAACAAGGATTTGTTTATACATGTGTTTTTCTCTTTTTTATCAGCGCTTAGTATTGACCAAGCGCTGTGATTATCCTTTCCATGTAATAAAGCCAAATAGAGTTGAGCGCTACTTGGCTCTATCCATTACGCGCTAATCTCATCCTTACGAGCACGCCTTCTTTGGTTCATCGCTAAGCCAATCAAAATGAGTAGGGATGGTAAGAATACCCACTCTTTCATTGGTCTTTCTGCGTCTTGGATAACTGATTTAATTTCCCAATCAAAGTCAATGCCAGCCGCTTCTGCTGGGCTACCGAACTCAACCATGTCGACAATCATCTTGCCTTCAGATTTCGTCAGCATTAAGCCCATTGAAGCAATGCGGTCTTCACTTGTTGTCGCAGAATCTTCAAATGGAAGGCGAACCGTCTTCTCAGAATAGTCACCTTCTAAGTTTTCGCCACCCACTCTTAACTCAAGAGATTGTCCCACAGATAGACCTTCTGTGATTTGAGCGATCTCAACTCCAGGTGAAAGAACTTTCTCTGGATAAATCATGTCCCACCAGAAGCCAGGGCGGAAGAAAGAGAAAGTTAGAACCAATAATAGGATCGTTTCCCACCATTTGTTCTTGGTAAACCACCAACCTTGCGTTGCAGCTGCAAAGATAAGTACCGCCGTCACAGAAGAGAAGATAGTGAGGAATAGATGCCACCAAGAATCAATGCCCATCAACAGTAGTTGGGTATTGAAGATGAACATGAATGGCAAGATCGCGGTCCGGATATCATAGGTAAAGCCTTGAATACCAGTACGGATCGGGTCTGATTTTGCAATCGCGGCGGCCGCAAAGGCTGCCAAGCCAACCGGAGGTGTATCATCGGCTAAGATACCGAAGTAGAACACGAATAAGTGAACTGCAATCAGAGGAATGATCAGGCCATGCGCCGCGCCTAAGGTAACAATTACCGGAGCCATCAGCGTTGATACAACGATGTAGTTCGCCGTTGTTGGTAAGCCCATACCTAAGATTAAGCTGATTACCGCAGTGAATAGCAGCATAAGAATGATGCTACCGCCTGAGATGAACTCAACGAAGTCCGTCATTACCAAGCCGATACCCGTCAGAGTAACCACGCCGACAACCGTACCCGCAGCAGCTGTTGCTACACCGATACCGATCATGTTGCGCGCGCCTGAAACCAAGCTCTCTAATAGGTCAATGAAACCTGCTTTAGTTTGTTCTGCAAGATCGTCAGATTTGTTCATCAGAGTCATCAAAGGACGCTGTGTGATCAAAATGAAGATCATGAATACCGTTGCCCAGAAGGCAGAAAGACCTGGAGAGAAACGCTCTACAGTCAGACACCAAACAAGAACCACGATAGGCAGTAGGAAGTGCAGGCCAGATTTAATGGTTGGGCCTGGATCGGGTACTTCTGTTAGCTCGGCATCGATGTCCATGCCACCTTCAGCGGCATATTTTGCTGATACTCGAACCAAGGCTACATAAGAGATCAATAGAGCAACGGTAACAATAGGTGTCGCTGCATCGCCAAAGACATCTTTCGTCCAGCCGACACCGTAGTAAACCGCAGCACTGATGACACATAGCCCAAGAATGGTACCAGTGAAAGACAGTAAGCTTTGTACGATAGTTGGTGTGTGGCGACGAGGTAGGCCAGTCATACCCGCTTTACATGCTTCTAAGTGAACAATGTAAATCAGGGCGATGTAAGAGATAAGAGCAGGCAATAGCGCCGCTTTAATCACTTCTACATACGAGATACCCACATATTCAACCATCAAGAATGCAGCAGCACCCATGATTGGTGGAGTTAATTGACCATTGGTTGAAGCGGCAACTTCTACAGCACCGGCTTTTTCACCTGAGAATCCGACTCTTTTCATTAGAGGGATCGTAAAAGTACCCGTGGTTACCACGTTAGCGATAGATGAACCAGACACAAGACCGGATAAGCCAGATGCAACAACGGCTGCTTTCGCTGGGCCGCCTTTCATGTGGCCAAGTAAAGAGAACGCAACCTTGATGAAGTAAGCACCTGCGCCCGCGCGTTCTAGCATTGCACCAAACAGTACAAACAAGAATACGAATGACGTAGAGACGCCAAGAGCAACACCGAATACGCCTTCAGTTGTTAGCCACAGATGCGACATTGCCTTGTTCAGGCTTGCACCTTTATGGGCGATAACGTCTGGCATGTGTGGACCGCCAAAGGTGTAAAGTAGGAAGACTGCAGCCACAACCATAAGAGGTGGACCTAAAGCGCGTCGTGTTGCTTCAAGCAGTAGAACCATACCAAATACAGCAGCAACAATATCGAATGTTGTTGGTGCGCCTGAACGTTCAGCGAGTTGAGTATAGAAAATATAGATATACGAAGCTGAAAAGCTACCAACCAGCGCTAATATCCAGTCGACCGCAGGAATTCTATCCCGAGGTGAATTTTTCATTGCTGGGTAAGCGGTAAAGGCTAGGAAGATGGCAAACGTAAGATGAATTGCTCGAGCTTCAGTGTCGTTTAAAATTGCGAAGTTAAAAATGAACGGCAGCGGAGATGCATACCAAAGTTGGAACAGTGACCAACATAGAGGCACAAACCATAAAATACGGCCTTGGATACCGCGAGGGCTACGCGCACCAGTGTCTGATTGTGCCACCATTTCTTGCACATCTGGAGACGGTGATGTTGTCTGCGTCATGTACTTTATCCTTATTATTGATGGTCTGCCTTTCTTACGAACAACGAGACGTTATTTATTTCCTATCTAGTGTAGCGAATGGATAGGGAAATGCGTTTTTTGTTCGTCTTTGTCTTAGGCTTGATACGAAGGTAAGTTCGCCAAATTGGAGAAACTTAAAGGTTTGTCTCTTTTCACTTGGGTTATTTTTATAAAACGTGAAAAGCCAATAAGGAGGACATGCCTCCTTATTGGTAGAGCAGGCTTAAAGTAGAATTACTTTAGAAGGCCTACTTCTTTGTAGTATTTTACTGCGCCAGGGTGAAGAGGGATTGAGATACCCGCTTTAACCATGTCTTCTTTCTTCAGGTTCGCAAATGCTGGGTGCAGGCGTTTGAATGTAGCGAAGTTTTCAAATACCGCTTTAGCAACGTTGTATGCGACTTCATCAGAAACGTCAGACGTTGTTACCATAGTTGCAGCAACACCGAAGCTGTTTACGTCAGCATCTGTACCACGGTACATGCCAGCTGGAACTGTGCTGTATGCGTAGTATGGGTTTTCAGCTACGATCTTGTCGATTTGTGGACCAGTTGCAGAAACCAGTTTTGCATCACAAGAAGTCGTTGCTTCTTTGATTGATCCGTTCGGGTGACCAACCATGTAGATGAATGCATCAATCTTGTTGTCACAAAGAGCTTGTGAACGCTCAGAACCTTTAAGTTCAGAAGCAAGCTTGAAGCTATCGTTAGTCCAACCCATAGCGTCCATTACAACACCCATCGTTGCACGGTCACCAGAGCCTGGGTTCCCAATGTTTACACGCTTACCTGCTAGGTCAGACACATTGTTGATACCAGCATCGGTACGAGCGATGATGTTGAACGGTTCTGTATGTAGAGAGAACATAGCGCGAAGTTTTTTGTATTCGCCCTGATCTTTGAATTTACTTGTACCGTTGTAGCCGTGGTATTGCCAGTCCGATTGAACAACACCGAAATCTAGTTCACCAGCACGGATGGTGTTAACGTTGTAGATCGAACCACCAGTAGATTCTACAGAACAACGAATGTTGTGGTCTTTGCGGCCTTTGTTCACAAGCTTACAAATAGCACCACCAGTTGGGTAGTAAACACCCGTTACTGAACCTGTACCAATTGTGATGAACTCTTGAGCGTTAACTGCGCCAGCGCCCATTACAGCAGCTGCAATAGCCCCAACTTTAATAAGTTTGGTAAATGCCATGAATTTCCCTTCCTTTATTCATTATTAACCCTGAAACAAGTGTAGTCGTTTCTGGAGTTTCCTATTTGGAAACGGCACCTTTTTCAATCCATGTGATGAAAAAGTGGCTGAATAATATCAAAAATTGGCAGAAAATTACTCAAATGTTAAAAGATATAGCTAAAAAATCTAACAAATGACGGTTAGATCTTGTGTTTGATTTGCTACTGAGTTTTTTAAAATCAATGGTTTAGTGGTGTTTGAGGAGGGGGAGATAGATATTCTAGGATGTGATTTGGATCACGAAGCGAATCGGTGTTCGTGATCCATTAATCAGGTTTATGGTTATGAAACTGTGACCAATTATCCTGCGTATTCAAACAGTTCGCACACAGAATCAAACAATTGCTTCGTGGTAACTGACAAGGTTGGCGTGATGAAGATAGTATCATCGCCTGCAACGACACCTAGTATACCTTCCGACTTACCTAATGAGTCCAATAAACGAGCAATAAGCTGCGCCGCACCTGGGCCGGTGTGTATCACCACCAATGCATTGTTGTGGTCGATATCTAATACTAATTCTCTCAGAGAGCTAGAAACTGTCGGAACACCAAGTTCAGCAGGAAGACAGTAAACCATCTCCATTTTTGCATTACGAGTTCGAACTGCACCAAACTTAGTTAACATACGCGAAACTTTAGATTGGTTGATACTTTCAAAACCTTCATGTTTGAGGGCATCGACAATCTCGCCTTGCGAACCAAAACGTTCTTCTTTTAGTAATGATTTAAAAGCACGAACTAAGTTGTCTTGTTTTTCTGTATTGCGCATATGTCATTCTTATTCATTAACAAAGATGTTTGCATATTCTCGCATACATATTCAATTTTAGCTAAAATATCACGGCAATTTGTTAGTCATATCACTGTAAAAATTTAATAGAATAATGTGTTATTAGTATCGACTTATTTTGTGATTTCAGTCGATTATCGCCATAATGCGAACTTGCTGTGTAGCACGGTTTTATTGACTTGCGCGAAGTCGCAAAGCTGGCGTTAATTGATTGTAATCACTTTGTGATTAATATATTTTTTTAACCATAATTTAGCTCAAGAACTACCCTACCAAGAATTTATAAGAGAAATCTCTCAAGGAGAATAACAATGAAAGTAGCTGTTATTGGTGCCGCTGGTGGCATCGGTCAAGCCCTAGCCCTACTACTAAAGAACCGCCTACCTGCTGGTTCAGATCTTGCACTTTACGACATCGCTCCGGTAACACCGGGTGTCGCTGCCGATCTTAGCCATATCCCAACACCTGTTTCGATCAAAGGTTACGCGGGTGAAGATCCAACACCAGCACTAGAAGGTGCGGATGTTGTGCTTATTTCTGCGGGTGTTGCTCGTAAGCCTGGTATGGATCGTGCGGATCTTTTCAATGTGAACGCCGGCATTGTTAAGTCTCTTGCAGAGAAAATCGCAGTTACTTGTCCTACTGCTTGTGTTGGTATCATCACTAACCCAGTAAACACAACAGTACCAATCGCTGCTGAAGTACTTAAGAAAGCGGGCGTTTATGACAAGCGTCGTTTATTCGGTATTACTACTCTTGATGTTATTCGTTCTGAAACGTTTGTTGCTGAGCTGAAAGATAAAGATCCAAGCGACATCCGTGTTCCTGTTATCGGCGGTCACTCAGGTGTAACGATCCTTCCTCTACTTTCTCAAGTTGAAGGCGTAGAGTTTACTGATGAAGAAATCGCAGCGCTAACGACTCGTATCCAAAATGCGGGTACTGAAGTCGTAGAAGCTAAAGCTGGCGGCGGCAGTGCAACACTATCGATGGGTCAAGCGGCTTGTCGCTTCGGTCTTGCTCTAGTGAAAGCGCTTCAAGGCGAAGAGAACGTAATTGAATGTGCATATGTTGAAGGTGAAGGCGAGCACGCACCATTCTTCGCACAACCAGTTAAACTTGGCAAAGAGGGCGCAGAAGCGATCCTTAGCTACGGTGAACTGAGCGACTTCGAACGCAACGCATTAGACAGCATGCTAGAAACGCTAAATGGCGATATTGAGATCGGTGTTGAATTCGCTAAATAAGCGGGACACCATTTAACTCAGCCAAAAGATAGTTAATAAGAGCCGGTCATTATGATCGGCTTTTTTGATCCTTGCATTCAACCCGCTCGTAATACTTTTATAACCACGAAGAATTAGGGTATTGAACGATGACTAGAGTACAAAAAGGAATGAATGTTAACTATCTAGGTCGCTTGGGCAAGATATTGGTTATCGATGAGCAAGAGCAGTTCGCTTTATTTGAGTCTTACAATAGTCATAAGCAATATGCGGTTCCATTGGAAGAACTTGAAGAGATCGAAGCGCAATTACCTTTATCATTAGAATCGAGTCGATATTGAAACCCGGAGTTATATCTAACAGGATCAAAAAAAGAGCCAACCGGCTCTTTTTTGTTATTTATATAGAAGCTAGAAGCGAGTTGTCTATTAACCTGCTTACTTGCTGCGTTTAACTGCTAAGTGTGCGAGCGTGGTTAGCGCTTGCTTATATTCAGAGTCAGGAAGAACAGAAAGCTCAGCAATCGCTTTATCTGCTTCTTCGTAGGCTTTATTTGTTGTGTACTCTAACGAGCCTGTCTCTTTCATAACAGCCATAATGTCGTCGAGACGCTCCATACCATTGGCTTTTTCAATCGCTTCTCGAATCATGCTGGTTTGTTCAGGAGAACCATTGTGCATTGCGTAAAGTAGAGGCAGTGTTGGTTTGCCTTCGGCTAGATCGTCACCAACGTTCTTACCCATCTCTTTACCATCAGCAGTGTAATCCATCACATCATCAATCAATTGGAATGCAGTACCGAGGTATTTACCGTAGTTTTGCATAGCCGTTTCGATTTCAGGTGATGATTCGCTAAGAATTGCACCGATTTGCGTTGCAGCTTCAAACAAACGAGCGGTCTTCGAGTAGATGACCTGCATGTAACTTTCTTCTGTAGTGTCCGGGTTATTACAGTTCATTAATTGTTGAACTTCACCCTCGGCAATCACGTTAACTGCTTCACTCATTAACTCAAGGATCTTTAAGGATCCTAGCGTTGTCATCATCTGGAACGAGCGAGTGTAGATAAAGTCACCCACCAAAACGCTAGCGGCATTACCAAAAGCTGCGTTGGCTGTCGCTTTACCGCGTCTCATGTCCGACTCGTCGACGACATCATCATGGAGAAGGGTAGCGGTGTGAATAAACTCGATAAAAGCTGCAGAGGTGATATGAGCTTCACCTTGATAACCAAGTGCACGAGCAGATAAAAGAGCAAGCAAAGGACGTAGGCGTTTGCCACCACCGCTAACGATATAAAAACCAAGCTGGTTGATTAAACTTACGTCAGAATTAAGTTGGGCTTGAATTGTTTCATTCACTTTTGCCATATCATTGGCAGTAAGCGTTTGGATAGCTTTAAAATCCATTGTTCATCCGGCTGAAGTTAGACCCTGTAAGGCTTATACGTTGTATTTAATTGTTGAATAATACACTAAAAAACGTTGATTAATACATCACTTAAAGGCATCATTGCCGCACTTTTCTTTGGCGAACATGTTTTCGCCAATATTTTAAAAATATGGCTTGTCATAGCGGCATGATTCCCGTAGAATCTGCGCCCTATTGATTAGTTTAGCGCACACCCGAGTTGTAGAATTAACAACCATAGGCTGTGCGGAAAAAGCGGAGTAAAATATGTACGCTGTTTTCCAATCTGGTGGCAAACAACACCGAGTAAGCGAAGGTCAAACACTTCGTTTAGAGAAATTAGACGTTGAAACTGGTGCAACTGTAGAATTTGATAAAGTTCTTCTTGTTGCTAACGGCGAAGAAATCGCTGTTGGTGCACCTCTTGTTGAAGGTGGCAAAGTTACTGCAGAAGTAGTACAACACGGTCGTGGCGATAAAGTAAAAATCGTTAAGTTCCGTCGTCGTAAGCACTCGCGTAAGCAAGCTGGTCACCGTCAGTGGTTCACAGAAGTGAAAATCACTGGCATTAACGCTTAAGTATTAGGAGAGTTTAACAATGGCACATAAAAAAGCTGGCGGTTCTACTAATAACGGCCGCGATTCAGAAAGCAAACGTCTTGGTGTTAAGCGTTTTGGTGGTGAATCTGTTCTTGCAGGTAACATCATCGTTCGTCAACGTGGTACTAAGTTCCACGCTGGCACAAACGTTGGCATCGGTAAAGACCATACTCTTTTCGCTCTTACTGAAGGTAAAGTGAAATTTGCAGTAAAAGGTCCTAAAAACCGTAAGTTTGTAAGCATCGAAGCTGAGTAATTTAATCTTTTATTAGATTATTTATACTAGCTTTCAAGCTGAATTCAAAAGCCCTGCCGATTCGGCAGGGTTTTTTATTTATAGCGAGAATAAAAAAGTAGACGCTCTTGTTTTGGTTTTGAGAAGCCGTTTTATTTTTGAGAAACAGTTTGGTTTTATTAAGAAGCCGTTTGTTTTTTAGGATACAGAAAGCAAAGAACCTCTCCTTATTTGTTCCTTGGTTGCAGATCGATCTAGATCTTAGGTGATCGATCTAAACACGGATCTGCTAGAATTTATATCACTCCTTGATGAGTGGTAACGCAACGTAAGTGCGGAGTTAAAAAATGAAATTCGTTGATGAAGCATCAGTAAAAATAGAAGCCGGTGATGGCGGTAATGGTACAGTAAGCTTTTGGCGCGAAAAATTCGTCGCTAAAGGTGGTCCTGACGGCGGTGATGGCGGTGATGGTGGTGATGTTTACATTCAAGCGGATGAAAACTTAAACACACTGATCGATTACCGTTTCCAACGTTTTTACAATGCTGAGCGTGGCGAAAATGGCCGCGGTGGTAACTGTACTGGTAAACGTGGTAAAGATATGACAATGAAAGTACCAGTAGGTACTCGCGCTGTTGATATCCACACTAATGAAATCGTTGCTGAAGTTGCTGAGCATGGCAAGAAAGTCATGGTTGGTAAAGGTGGTTGGCACGGTCTTGGTAACACGCGTTTTAAGTCGTCTGTTAACCGTGCTCCTCGTCAAAAGACAATGGGTACTAAAGGTGAAGTTCGCGAACTACGTTTAGAGCTTCTTCTGCTCGCGGATGTTGGTATGCTTGGCTTGCCAAACGCTGGTAAATCTACGTTTATTCGCTCAGTATCTGCTGCAAAACCAAAAGTGGCTGATTACCCGTTTACGACGCTAATTCCTAGCTTAGGTGTAGTAAGTGTTGTCCCTGAGAAGAGTTTCGTCGTTGCCGATATCCCTGGCTTGATTGAAGGCGCAGCTGATGGCGCTGGTCTTGGTATTCGATTCTTGAAGCACCTTGAGCGTTGTCGCGTTCTTCTGCATATGATCGATATTTTGCCGATCGATGGTTCTGATCCTATTCAGAATGCACTGACGATCATCGATGAGCTTGAGCAATACAGTGAGAAAGTTGCACAGAAACCTCGTTGGTTAGTGTTCAATAAAGTTGACCTAATGCCTGAAGAAGAAGCTGACGAAAAGATTCAAGAAATCGTCGAAGCTTTAGGTTGGGAAGGCGAGTACTTCAAGATCTCTGCTGTAAACAAGATCGGTACCAAAGATCTTTGCTTTAAACTGGGTGAGTTCATGGAGAACCTACCTCGTGAAGTTGAAGCAATTGAAGAAGAAGAAAAAGTTAACTTTATGTGGGATGACTACCATAAAGATGCGATGGCCGGTAAGAATGTCGTTACTGAAGATGACGACGACTGGGATGATTGGGATGACGAAGAAGATGACGGTCATGTTATCTATGTTCGTGATTAATCATCCTCGTAGTTTCTTATAAGCACTTTGGTCGCTTTTTCTAAGATACGCTGATAGTTTTATTAAACCGCAATGAAAATTGCGGTTTTTTTGTATCTAAATCATGACGTCTTGCTGTTTTTTATGCAAAATTTATCTTTAGATAATTAACGCCTATGGGAAGGAAATCATGGCATCAAAGCAAAGAGCGATCTCAAGGTTAGTCGCTCAATCAGGACAAATGTTATTAGCTCATGGCGCCGAGAGCACATTGGTCGGTGACATTATGCGCCGTATCGGTATTGCTTGTGGGGTGAATGAAGTTGAAGTTGCACTGTCAGCCAATGCGTTGGTTGTGACAACGGTAATGGATGATCATTGCATAACGACGACTCGAAGTTGTGCTGATCGTGGCATTAATATGCAGGTGATAACCGAGATTCAACGTGTGTGTATCATGATGGAGAAAGGGATTCTTGATTATGATTTAGCTTATAAGAAGATCCAAGGGATCAGTCCTGAACGCTACAACCGTTGGTTAGTTGTCGTAATGATAGGGCTATCGTGTGCTTCTTTTAGCCGTCTTGCTGGCGGAGATTGGCATGTCTTTATGATGACGTTTATAGCTTCGGCTTGCGGTATGATCGTGAGACAAGAGATCGGTCATCGCCATTTCAATCCGTTATTAAATTTCGCTATTACCGCTTTTGTCACCACCACGATTTCAGCTCAGGCGGTGCTCTACAATATTGGTGGTCAACCCACTATCGTGATGGCTTCGTCAGTATTGATGCTAGTGCCCGGTTTTCCTTTGATTAACTCCGTAGCAGATATGCTTAAAGGCCATATAAATATGGGTCTCGCACGCTTCACCATGGCCAGTTTATTAACGTTGGCTACAAGCTTAGGTATTGTCGCAGCGATGAGCCTATCTGACGTATGGGGGTGGGTGAACTAATGACTATTTTTGAACTTTTTGTTGGGTTACTCAACGACATGTTTTTTGCTGCGATTCCTGCGGTTGGTTTTGCATTGGTGTTTAACGTCCCGCAACGAGCGTTGATCTATTGTGCTCTCGGAGGATCCATTGGCCACGGTAGCCGTTACTTAATGATGCATTTCGGCATTCCCATTGAATGGGCGACGTTCTTTGCTGCTACATTGGTAGGCATGATAGGGGTGCATTGGTCGCATAAATTGTTAGCACACCCGAAAGTATTTACGGTTGCAGCCTTGATTCCGATGGTCCCTGGCGTGTTTGCCTTTAAGGCGATGATTGCCATGGTTGAGATTAACCGAGCAGGATACAACCCAGAACTATTGGCATTGTTGATGGAGAATTTTTTGAAATCGATGTTCATTATCGCAGGGCTTGCGGTTGGCTTAGCAGTGCCAGGGCTGTTATTCTACCGTCGTAGACCTATCGTCTAGCTTCAACTTCATTTTCAAGTAAGGACAGGACTTTCGATTTATGATCATCAGCATGATAGCGGCAATGGCAAACAACCGTGTAATTGGTAAAGACAATCAGATGCCTTGGCATTTACCTGCAGATTTCGCATGGTTTAAACGTTCAACTATGGGTAAACCTGTCGTGATGGGACGTAAGACTTACGATTCAATTGGTCGCCCTTTGCCGGGGAGGCTGAACGTTGTAATCAGCCGCGACGAGAGTTTAGAAATCGAAGGCGTAACGACGGTAACTTCGATTGAAAAAGCACTAGAGCTGGTAAGTGATGTTGATGAAGTGATGATCATCGGTGGTGGTTCAATCTATGAAACCTGCTTACCAAAAGCGAACAAGTTATACCTGACTTATATCGATTTTGATGTGGATGGTGATACTCAATTCCCAGACTGGGGAGAAGGTTGGAAGCAGAGCTTTAATGATACTTATCAAGCGGATGAGAAAAACAAGCACGATATGGAGTTTGTGGTTCTCGAGCGTTAACGGTGGTTATTAAGAGTTAGGCTCTGAAAATGCTTGCGTTACTGTGCCCAGTTAGCGCAAGCTTCTCGTATCTCGTATCTCGTATCTCGTATCTCGTATCTCGTATCTCGTATCTCGTATCTCGTATCTCGTGTTTCTATAGCGCTTTTTGAGTGAAAAACTGTTTGTCTTCCCAGCGAAGTATCGTCAAGTCTCCCCCCCACACACACCCAGTATCAAGTCCAATCACATCTTTTCCTGAGTAACCTTCTAGCGCAGCCCAGTGTCCAAAAATAACTGTTTTATCGAGCTTTATACGTTGTGGTAGGTCAAACCAAGGCACTAGCGGCTCAGTTGTAATTTCGTTTGGTGGAAGTTTACAGGCCATATCGAGACGACCATTAGTAAAACAGAATCGCATTCTAGTAAGGCTGTTGATCGCATAGCGATAGCGCTCAATCCCTTCTAAATTTTGACGCCATAAGTCAGGCGTGTTGCTGTACATATTCTCGATAAGCCATTGCCACTGATCGGATTTTAATAAATCAGCTATTTCCAGATTTTCAATCCGTGCTCGCTCTAGATCCCATTGAGGTGAGATACCAGCATGAGACATCACGAACTCTGGGTGCTCCTGAATTAAAGGCTGTTGTCTTAACCATTCGAGCAGCTGTTCACGGTCTTCTGCATCAAGAATAGGTTGAGTCTTATCTTTTGCTTTAGCTGGAAATAGCCCTAAGGAAGCCGCAAGTAGATGCAAGTCATGGTTACCTAATACAACCTTAGCTGCGTCACCTAGGCTACGAATAAAGCGTAGTGTCTCCAATGATTTAGGACCTCGAGCGACCAAGTCACCAGCGACCCATAAGGTATCTTGTTGTTTGTCAAAGTTGACGGTTTCAAGCAGTAATTGAAGTTCGTCGAAGCACCCTTGGATGTCTCCGACAATATAATTCGACACAATAATTTCCTGTAGGTACAGATGTACGGCTAATTAAGAATATTAGGGATCGCGAGTCTAAATGGATCCACTTCAGTTATGAAGTCGATGCCTTTGTTATCTGTCATCACATAATGACCTTGCATAACACCCACAGGAGTTTCGATGACGGTACCACTGGTGTAAGTGTATTCGTCGTTGGCCTCAATCACGGGTTGTTGCCCAACTACGCCATCACCTTCTATGGTGAGTTGTTTGCCGTTGGAGTCGGTAATCAGCCAGCGGCGAGACATGAGTTGAACCGTTGTTTTGCTGAGGTTTTTGATGGTAATGATGTAGGCGAAGACGTAGCGGTTCTTCGTTGGTTCAGATTGTTCCTCTATGTATTTAGAGTGAACCTGACATTTGATACAAGGCGTAGATATATCCATATTCGCACCTTTTGTTGTTGGTATACTTTAAAGTATTACATAAAAAACAGGCTCCTCACCGAAGTGTAGGAGCCTTTTAGAATTATTTGTCAGCGCTGTGAGTGTCGTACAACCAGTTTGCCATGTCGACAAACTGCTCGAGCGTTAAATTCTCAGGACGCATGCCAGGGTTAACACCCAACTCTTCAAGTACTTCCTTGTCGATTAGGCTCTTGTAGCAGTTACGAACCGTTTTACGACGCTGGTTAAAGCCTTCACGACATACACGATCTAGCCATTTCAGATCTTTTGCCGGGTAAGGTAGCACTTCGTATGGCTGCAGGCGTACTACTGCAGAATCTACTTTCGGTGGCGGAACGAAGGCCGTTGGTGGCACTTCTAGCACAGGCGTCACTTTACAGTAGTATTGAGCCATTACCGTAAGACGACCATAAGCTTTAGTACCTGGGCCGGCCGCTAATCGGTTAACCACTTCTTTTTGAAGCATGAAGTGCATGTCTTGCACGTCTTTATGGAACTCAAAAAGGTGGAACATCAATGGTGTCGAGATGTTGTATGGCAAGTTACCGAAAATACGTAGCTTGTTGTTTGGCTTAACAAGTTGTTCGAAATCGAACTTCATTGCATCGCCTTCATAGATCGTTAGCTTATCAGCCAGATCGGGATGGTTGCGAAGACGTTCAGCTAGGTCTCTATCCAATTCGATAACGGTAAATTTATCGACAAGCTTACCCACTGGCTCAGTAATTGCGCCTAGACCAGGACCGATCTCTACCAAGTTTTGACCTGGTAGTGGGTTAATGCTCGATACGATGCCATCAATAATGTATGGATCGTTAAGGAAGTTTTGACCAAAACGTTTACGCGCTTTGTGCCCTAAGTGGACATCATTTCTCATTGCTTTTTCTCTACTAATTCAATGGCGTGCGTGAGCGCTGTTCTAAAGCTCCCTGTATCGGCTTGGCCTTTCCCTGCCAAGTCTAAGGCGGTACCGTGGTCGACTGATGTGCGAATAAACGGTAAGCCAAGCGTGATGTTCACTGAGCGACCAAACCCTTTGTATTTCAATACCGGGAGTACTTGGTCGTGATACATACCTAAAACAGCATCTGCATCTTGCAAATATTTTTCATTAAAGATGGTATCTGCTGGCAATGGGCCAACTAAATTGATGCCATCTTTTTGGCGAATTTTTTCTAGCGTAGGGGTGATGGTTTCTATCTCTTCACGTCCCAAGCAACCATCTTCACCAGCATGTGGATTCAAGCCACATACGTAGATAGTTGGTTTCTCAATAGCAAATTTTTCAACCAAATCTTTATTCAGAATTGCAATAATTTGCTCTAATCTGTCTTCGGTCACTGCTTGAGATACATAAGCTAGTGGGATGTGCGTTGTTACTAGCGCAACACGCAGCCCTTCTGTTGCCAACATCATCACCACCAGTGGTGTATTGGACTTCTCTGCAAAGAACTCGGTATGGCCGCTAAAAGCAACGCCAGCTCGGTTAATTACACCCTTGTGAACAGGGCCGGTGACAATAGCATCAAATTCATCATTCATACAGCCAATTGCTGCGGTTTCTAAAGTATTTAATACGTAATGACCGTTCGCTTCATTGAGTTGGCCAGCTACGGCAGTTTCAGCAAGTGGAACGTGTTTCACAACTAGTGTTCCGGAGCGTTGAGGTTGCTTGGGCGCAGTTGAATCGTAATCCAACAGCTCAACCTCGATCCCTAACATTTCAGCTCGCTTTGCTAGTAGGGTTTTATCGGCACAAACGACGAGCTGATGTGGCCAGCTTTCCTGGGATAAGGCGAGAGTCAAATCTGGCCCAATTCCCGCTGGTTCACCTGCCGTAATGACAAGGCGTTTAGTTGTCATCTTGGTCATCCTCAACCATTTCAACAAAGGCACTTGCTCTTACTTCTTGCAGCCAAGCACCAGCTTCTTCGTTGAACTTACGGTTAAATAGAATTTGGTAAGCTTTGTTTTTCAAAGCTGAATCGGTACGGTCTACTTCTCGACGGTCTAGTACTTCAACAATGTGCCAGCCATGCACGGTTTTAAATGGTGCGCTGATCTTACCTTCAGGTAGCGTTTCTACTTGGTGCTTAAATTCAGGTACATACAAATCCGGTGTTTGGTAGCCTAGTTCACCATCTTGCACTGCAGAGCCTGGATCTTGGCTGTATTGCTGCGCAAGTTCACCAAAGCTCGCTTCACCCGCGTTTACACGACGCGTGATTTCTTCAAGTTGCTCCTTGGCACCGTCGTCACTTAAGATTACGGTCGGTTTAATTAGGATATGACGAGCATTAACTTCCGTCACCGCTACCGTTTCCAAGCCTTTCACATCTTCAATTTTCAGAATATGGAAACCAACGCCGCTTCGGAAAGGACCGATGATGCTGCCTTTATTCTGCATTTTGATTTGGTCTGCAAAAATGGTAGGCATCTCTTCTTTACGCATCCAACCCCAGTCACCACCTTGTAGTGCTTTAGGGCCTTTTGAATAAGTATAAGCCATGGTGCTGAAATCTTTGCCTGAGTTAAGCTCCTCAACCACTTCTTTAGCTTGAGCTTCTAGCTCTTCTTTGGTTTGGTCATCATTAAAGCGAAGTTGGATGTGGCCGATTTTGTATTGAACGGTCGCGTTAGTCTCTTGCGCCAAGATATCCGCAAGGTTATCGACTTCAGCTGGAAGAATGTTGATACGACGACGCACTAAGGCGTTACGCGCTTCACTTGCCGCAATCTCTTTTCTTACTTGTTCGCGAAATGCATTGTAACTAAGGCCTTCTTCAGCAACCGATGCTGTTAATTGTTCTACAGTCTGGTTGTTGTCTTTCGCGATGCCTTCGATTGCTTGATCAAGTCGAGCATCATCGATACGAACCCCAATACGCTCTGCTTCTTGTGTTTGAATGGTATCGATGATCAGCTTTTCAAGCACTTGCTCATTGAGCACGTCTTGCGATGGTAGTGTTTGGCCGTTTTTCTTAGCATTTGCGCGCAGCGTCTTCATTGAAGCATCGATGTCACTTTGTAAGATCACGCCTTCGTTAACGATAACTTTTACGCTGTCTAGTTCTACCGGCGCTGCGTAGCTTACTGATACAGTGCAAGCTGCTGCGATGGCAATTAATGTGCGTTTCCACAATGTCATGTGTAATCCTTTAAATTTACTGATGTTTTATCAGTAAAGAAAATTAGTTGTTTAAGAAGAATGGGCGGCCGTAGCTCAGAGAGTTATCAGAACTACTATCCCCAACAGCGCCAGAGTCAGAGCCGATATTAGTGCCAAAGCCGACAATACCGAAGTTCACACTGAAGTTATTTTCATATTCAGGCGTAGTATTTGGGTCACTAATGTTATTTGTTAAACGGTTACTATAGGTAAAGCCGATGTACCAACAATCCGATTTATAGTTTAACCGAGCTAACCACTCGAGATTCTCTTGTGTCGTCAAATCATAGAAATATTGAGCACTGGTATTCCATTTCGGTGAAATTTGGTAAGCGCCAAGTAAGCCTGCTTGAGAGATACCATCTCTTGTTATTGATGATACGTCAAAATCAACCGTTTCATTTATGTATTCTTCTGTAACGTAGCGATAGTTGGTTTGTATGTAACCACCACCAAAACGGTATTCAATAGTACTGTTTGCTAGCTGCATAGCCGAAGTGTCGATATCGTATTGCACGCCACCATGGTAGAACAGGTAATCATCGTAGTTGAAGTCCATTTCAATAGCCCAAGAAGAATAATTAGTTTTAGCATCAGAACCTTCACTACTCAGGGTTTGCTTTGTATCTTTATCAAAATAGAATATTTGACCAAATGATATATTTAGGCGTTCTTTGTATTCGTCATCAAAGAAACGAGAGGATGCGCCGTAACTCACTTGGTTTGCCGCTGCGATGCGATCTACACCACTGTATTTACGACTTCTGAACAGGCCGTAGTAATCAGTCTGCAGTAGTGTTGTATCGTAAAGGCCAATATCACTTTGATCTTCTTCTGGAACATACAAGTATTGGACTTGCGGCTCTAGTGTTTGAGTATAGTTGCCAACAATAGTGGTATCTCGTTCTAGTACGACACCCGCATGGCTTCTAAATTCAGGGATCACGCGACTTACTGATTCTTCCAAGCCTTCATAATCAGATCCTGCGCCTGTATCAACACCATCAAGATCTTGTTGGTAATACGTACCAAGTAAGCGAGCTTCTGTTGTCCATGTTCCCCATGTATTGCCTACCGGGATTGTAATTCCAGGTTCTACATGAATACGATTCGCAGAGGGTTTTCCACTTGCGTCGGTATCAAACATTGAGACATGGCTGATCATGTCAAAGTCTAAATATTCCATCACTTCAGGAGCATAATAGTTATACTCAAGTTGCGGCATTAGGCGATAAGGTAGATTGTTACTCGTAGTAAGAACTTGGAAATCTCGCACAAGTACAGAAGCATCCCAGTTCTGTGAACGGTATGTCGCTCGGCCTTCTTGAAGCAATTGACCATCTTCACGGTTACCAATACCAGAACTTAGATCGGTAAAGTAATCAATATCGCTGACTTTTGAGTAGTCGACTTCAAACAACCATGATTCCTGGAATATCCCTGAATGCTGTAGTTGAGCCCCCCAACGGTCGCCTTTCTCGGAGTATTTTTTGTCATCCGGTAAATATTCAGACTCGATACTACCTGAGCCAAAATCGCTCAAGTAACGGAATTTACTGTTAAGTTGGGTACCACGCTCTTGCATGTACTTGAAGGTAGTTTCCAAATCGTAGTTTGGCGCTAAGTTCCAGTAAACGGGGATTTCAGCTTCAAAGCCATCACTTGAACCGTATGAAACCGTTGGGTACAAGAAACCAGTTTTACGTGTGTCGCCGACAGGTACCGTTAAGTAGGGTAAGTAAAAGACGGGAACACTCTGGATTTCAAAACGTGGATTATAAAAGGTGGCTTGTTCTTCGTCTTGGTCGACACTGATGCTTGATGCTCTTAGGCGCCAAGCATTGTCGCCAATAGGGCAAGAGGTGATCGAACCATCTTCGATCTCATAAACCGCTTTACCTGTCTTCGATACATATACAGCATTTCCTCGGCCTGGTTCGCAAAGAAATTCGTAGTCAGTATTTTCTAGCGTCATTTCATCGGTCGTCAGATTGTTGGTTGCTCTGTCTGACACTGATTTGATTTGACCATCACTAAAGTTTACGTTGCCTTCAGCTACAACGATATTTTCTTGTTGGTGTAAGGTCACATTATCGGCAAGGATGGTCTTGTTCCCTTGCGTAACTCTTACGTCACCCGAATATATTGCCTTGTCACCATTGATAGCTTCTAAGCGATCTGACTCAACATGAGCGGGTAGCTGTGTCTCGTTTTCTGCAGCGGGCTCGATCAAGCATTGATCTATAGAGGGCATTTCCTGCACACTACTATCGGTGATTGTTTCAGCTTGAGTTGTCGACACGTATAATGCCGTACTTATAGACGCGGCTAACAAGGTGCGGGAAAAAGATTGCATGAAGTTGAACTATCCTGTGTCACTAGATGAAGGGTTGATCTAGTATCAATCCAATTAATAAAGCATTTTCCTTATGATAAAGGAAATATTAGCATTCAGCATCATCAGACAGCGTTACTCAGATAAAATTCATAGATAGAGAACACATAATGCAAATATTTGGCAAAATTTTGGGCGCGTTTTTTGGCTTTTTATTTGGAGGGCCGCTCGGTTTAGTTTTTGGTCTGTTTTTAGGGCATCAATTTGATAAGGCTCGACGTTTAAGCCAATCGGGCTTCAATAGCTCTGGTTTTGGCCGAGGTCCAAGCCAAGCTGAAAGACAAAACGAGTTTTTCAAATCTGCTTTTGCGGTTATGGGACACGTTGCTAAAGCTAAGGGGCAGGTTACACCAGAAGAGATTCAGCTCGCTTCTACAATGATGGAGCGTATGAACCTGCATGGCGAACAACGTAAAGCGGCTCAAGATGCTTTCCGTGACGGCAAAGAGAGTGACTTCCCGTTAAGCGATGTGCTTGAGCGTGTGAAAATCTCATCGGGTGGTCGTTTTGACCTTCTGCAGTTTTTTCTGGAGCTACAAGTGTCCGCAGCATTTGCCGATGGCAGCTTGCACCCGAGTGAACGCCAAGTTCTGCATAAGATAGCGCAAGGCCTTGGATTTTCGGCAGAGCAGCTAGAACGCCGCTTGCAGATGCAAGAAGCAGCGTTCCGTTTCCAACAGCAAGGTGGAAGCTTTGGTGGCCATCAAGGGCATGGACAATCATCAGGTTGGCAACAAGCTTCACAACAGAATCAGCTTGGCGACGCATATAAGGTTCTCGGTGTGAGTGAAAGTGCCGACGGTAAAGAGGTGAAGAAAGCTTACCGCAAGCTGATGAATGAGCATCATCCAGACAAATTGATGGCAAAGGGCTTACCGCCTGAAATGATGAATGTTGCGAAAGAGAAATCGCAAGAAATTCAGAACGCTTATGATCTGATAAAGAAAGTCAAAGGTTTTAAGTAATTGAATATAGACCGAGTCATGATATTAAATGACTCGGTTTTTTATTAAAGGGAATTATATGACGGTAACGTATCAGGATGTTCTAGAGTTTTGGTTCGATGAACTGACGCCAAAAGACTGGTTTACTGGCGGTGAAGAGATCGATACTTTGATTGAGTCTCGTTTTGCTAAACTGCACAAAGCCGCTATCCAAGGTGAGCTATTTGAATGGCGACAAAATGCAGAAGGGCGCTTGGCTGAAATTATCGTGCTTGATCAGTTTTCTCGAAATATGGGTCGAAACAGTCCAGTAGCATTTTTGGCTGATCCTATGGCGTTGGTTTTAGCGCAAGAGGCGGTAGCGGGTGGTTTTGATCACCAGCTTAACGAGCAACAAAAAAGCTTCCTGTATATGCCTTATATGCACAGTGAATCTTTGTTGGTTCATGAACAAGCCGTGGAGCTCTTTTCTCAAACGGGATTAGAACATAATCTTGATTTTGAGTTTAAGCACAAGGTCATCATTGAGCGGTTTGGTCGCTATCCGCACCGCAATGAAGTGTTAGGGCGAGCTTCGACTCCCGAAGAAATTGAATTCTTACAGCAACCGGGCTCAAGCTTTTAATCGTAGAAATACGGTCAAAGAATTGAGAAGAGGCTAGAGGTTAATAAAAACCTCTCGCCTCTTTTTTTGTTTAGCTTAATTCATGAGCTTTAACGTTAAAACTAGTTTGCTTGGTTAAGCGACCAATCATAGTCATAACTGGTTTTTTCAGTGTTCGTCACCGGCTTTGTTCGATACTGGTCTAAGTGTTGAATGAGTTGTTTCTCTGTACCAAAATCCACAGCAAACCATTCGTAAATCGATGATAGTTGGAGTTTGTTGTTTCCAATCAACACGCCCTTATCGCTATTTACAAAATCACTAGCAGCTTGTTCCAACAAGGCTGCAGTGTTGTCAGAGGTAAAAGCTTCAGGCTGCAAGTTAGGGCATCCCAAACTCGCACAATTCACTGCATAATGCGTACGTGGATCTTGCCAAATCGGTCTTAAGATTCGATGTTCAATATCATTGAGTGTTAGCGACTTCCCATTTACCTTCACTACATCATCTCCCCACGGTCCAAAACTAAACAGTCCGCCGAGCTTGGTGATGGATTTTATTGGGTAAGCATCGAGAATTAGATCGACAGTCACGGCGTTATATAAATTAACCCAGTAGGCATACTGTTCCGCTTTTGAATAGTCGAGTGGATTCAACTGTTCTAGTCTCTTGATGTACTGCTTGAGCTTTGCCTTATCTGCAGCGCTAACCGCTTGATAGCGAACTAGGGTGTTTTGCCCTTGTTTAATTAAGTAGCTATCGATAAATTGCTGCCAGTCTTGATGAGATACCTGTTCTTGATTGGTTTCATTACTTTGGTTCCAGTATGGCCAAAGATCAGATTTAGGCGCAGACCAAGCTAAGGTTGAGAAAAGTAGGCTGACAATAAAAAGTAGTTGTTTCATGGCATTCTCCTGATGACTGACTACTAAGACCTTATGCTTTACGATTTTCTTTCATAGCTCTTCAGTTAAATAGCGGAACTGCTCTAAATAAAGGGCTGAGCTTAATAAGCACATTAAGTTAAGCTAAAAGCTCAGCCAAATAAAAAAGGTTGGCACTAGGCCAACCTTTTATATGTACACAAAACTGTGTGATGCTATTTCAGGAAGCTAGGAATCTTAGCTTCAAACTCTGAAATTTTATCTGCGTGTTGAAGCGTTAGGCCGATGTTATCTAGGCCATTCAGCAAGCAGTGACGACGGAACTCATCAATTTCAAACGAGTATTCTTTTCCATTGGCAGCGACTTTTAGTGCTTCAAGATCAACTGTAATTTCTGCGCCTTCGTTTGCTTCAACGAACTGGAAGATTTCATCAACTTCCTGCTCTGTAAGACGAACAGGAACCATCTGGTTATTGATCGAGTTACCGTAAAAAATGTCTGCAAAGCTTGGCGCGATCATCACTTGAATACCGTAATCGGCAAGCGCCCAAGGTGCATGTTCACGAGATGAACCACAACCAAAGTTTTCACGAGCTAGGAGAATTGAAGCGCCTTTATAACGTGGGGCGTTCATTACAAACTCAGGGTTTGGCTGTTGGCCTGCGTCATCAAGGAAGCGCCAATCGTGGAACAAGTGCTTACCAAATCCAATACGGTTCACTTTCTGTAGAAACTGCTTTGGAATGATCGCATCAGTATCGATGTTGGCCGTATCTAGAGGAACGACTAATCCGGTGTGTTGTTGAAAACCTGACATGTTAAATCCTCTAATTAAAGTTCACGAATATCGACAAAGTGACCAGCGATTGCCGCTGCGGCTGCCATTGCTGGGCTAACTAGGTGCGTACGACCATCACGGCCTTGGCGACCTTCAAAGTTACGGTTTGATGTAGAAGCACAGCGCTCTTGTGGACCTAAACGGTCATTGTTCATAGCAAGACACATAGAGCAACCCGGTAGGCGCCATTCAAAACCTGCTTCGATAAAGATCTTATCTAGGCCTTCAGCTTCAGCTTGCGCTTTTACTTGCTCAGAGCCTGGAACGATCAATGCTTGAACATGTTCCGCTACTTGGCGGCCTTTCGCTACTGCTGCTGCTGCGCGCATGTCTTCGATACGAGAGTTAGTACAAGAACCAACAAACACTTTATCGACGTTGTAATCAGATAAAGATTTACCCGCTTCAAGTCCCATGTAAGCTAGCGCTTTTTCAGCCGATGCTTTTTCAACAGGGTCTGCGAAGCTTTCTGGCGCAGGGATTGGTGTGTCTACTGAGATCACCTGACCTGGGTTAGTACCCCAAGTGACTTGTGGTTTGATGTCAGCCGCTTCTAGCGTTACAACAGCATCGAACTCTGCATCAGCATCGGTTTTCAATGTGTTCCAGTATTCAATTGCCGCTTCTAAGTCTTCGCCTTGTGGAGAGAACTTACGACCTTTGATGTATTCGTATGTTGTTGCATCTGGAGCAATTAGACCCGCTTTAGCACCAAGCTCGATCGCCATGTTACATACCGTCATACGACCTTCCATTGTAAGGTCGGTAATCGCCTCACCACAGAATTCAACCACGTAGCCTGTACCGCCAGCCGCCGTTGTCTTGCCGATGATCGCCAGTACGATATCTTTTGCTGTAATACCTTCCGCTACTTGACCTTTGACTTCAATCTTCATGGTTTTAGCGCGAGCTTGTTTTAGTGTTTGCGTTGCTAGAACGTGCTCAACTTCTGAAGTACCGATACCGAATGCCAATGAACCAAATGCACCGTGTGTAGCCGTGTGTGAGTCACCACATACGATGGTCATGCCCGGTAGCGTAATACCTAGCTCAGGGCCCATTACGTGCACAATACCTTGGTATTTGTGGTTTAAGTCGTAAAGCGTGACACCAAACTCTTCACAGTTCTTCGATAGCGTTTCCATTTGGATACGAGCCATCTCGCCAGAAGCGTTGATGTCTTTAGTTTGTGTCGATACGTTGTGGTCCATGGTCGCAAAAGTTTTACCTACTTGGCGAACTTTACGGCCTTTTTCACGCAGGCCATCAAAGGCTTGTGGCGACGTTACTTCGTGGACTAAGTGGCGATCGATATAAAGAATAGGCGTTTCGCCCTTCGCTGCAACCGCAACGTGAGCGTCATAAACTTTTTCGTATAAGGTTTTTGCTTGCTGGTTTGTCGACATAGCTTTTCTTCCTTGGGAGCATCAGTCCCAGTGTTTGTTTCTAGCCAAGTCATGCTATTTAAGCTGACTTGGCTTGATATTATTCTTATGTACTTGCTTCTAATCTAAGCATCTAGCTTATGAAGCTAAGATGTACTCAGCGATCTTGTCACCCATTTCAGAGGTAGTCAGCGCTTGATTTTTGCCTGCAAGGTCAGCGGTTAGCTCGCCTGCAGAAAGTGCTTTAGATACCGCTGTTTCGATATCTTGAGCTGCGGCTTCTTCGCCTAGGCTGTAACGAAGCATTAGCGCTGCAGAAAGAATTTGCGCGACTGGGTTCGCGATGTTCTTGCCTGCAATATCTGGAGCGCTGCCACCTGCAGGTTCGTATAGGCCGAAGTTACTTTCGTTCAAGCTTGCAGAAGGAAGCATACCCATAGAACCCGTGATCATTGCGCACTCATCAGAGATGATGTCACCGAAGATGTTTGAACATAGCATTACGTCAAACTGAGATGGATCTTTGATTAACTGCATGGTCGCGTTGTCGATGTACATGTGGTTTAGCGTGACATCTGGGTAGTCTTTCGAGATTTCTTCAACCACTTCACGCCATAAGATAGAGCTCTGAAGAACGTTCGCTTTATCTATTGAGTACACGTTTTTGTTACGTAGACGAGCAGATTCAAAAGCAATCTTCGCAATACGTTCGATTTCGTAACGGTGGTAAACCTCAGTATCAAACGCTTTTTCAGTTGCGCCTTCGCCTTCACGGCCTTTAGGTTGGCCGAAGTAGATGCCGCCAGTTAATTCACGAACAACAACGATGTCGAAACCATTACCTGAAATGTCAGCACGCAAAGGAGAGAAAGACTCTAAACCTTTGTGGATTTGTGCAGGACGTAGGTTACAGAACAGTTGGAAGTGCTTACGCAGAGGAAGTAGGGCACCACGTTCTGGTTGATCGTTTGGTGGAAGGTGTTCCCACTTAGGACCGCCAACCGAGCCGAAAAGTACCGCGTCAGATTCTTCACAACCTGTTACTGTCGCTTCTGGAAGTGGACAGCCGTGGTTATCAATTGCGATACCACCAACATCATACTCTTCACGAGAAAAGCTAATCGCGTGCTTCTTTTCGATTGCGTCTAGCACTTTGTGTGCTTGCTGCATTACTTCTGGGCCAATGCCATCACCAGGTAGTACGGCAATCTTGTATGATTTATCAGTCATGTTAATCCTTTAATTCTTGTTACTGAGCTAGTTGGCTCGTTTTAAATTTTGTCCCTAAAGCCAACAACAGCGGCTCTAGGGCTCTGTTATTGGGTGCTTAAACTGTCGCGATTCTTTGCTGCTTCATTTCAGCGATGGTGTCTGCACGTTGAATGCTATTGATAACGTGCAATAGCGCTTGACCAGAAGCTTCAACGATATCCGTTGAAACGCCCGTACCGTGGTACTTACGGCCTTTATAGTTCGCAATAATATCGGCTTGACCTAAGCCATCTTCGCCTTCGCCTTTCGCGGTCAGGTCGAATTTATCCAATGCAATTTCGTAACCAGTTAAGCGGTAGATACATTGGTATAAAGCATCTACAGGGCCGTTACCGACAGCCGCTTCGCATTTCTCTTCATCACCACATTGCAGTTTGATGCTGGTGGTAGACATAACACTACCAGATTGTACGCTCAGGTAGTTAAGTTTATAGAAGTCATCTTCGTCGCGTAGGTTCGCGAAATGCATTAATGCTTCTAAGTCGTAATCGAATACTTGGCCTTTACGGTCAGCCAGCTTCAAGAAGTCTTCGTACAATGAATCTAGGTTGTATTCGTTGTCTTTGTAGCCCATCGCGTCCATGTGGCTCTTAACTGCCGCTCGGCCACTACGGCTTGTTAGGTTCAATGCCTTGTTCTTCAAGCCGATAGACTCAGGCGTCATGATCTCGTAAGTGTTCTTGTTCTTAAGCATGCCATCTTGGTGAATACCTGAAGAGTGGCTGAATGCGTTAGCACCGACGATTGCCTTGTTGTCTTGAATTGGCATGTGGCAAAGCTGGCTAACCAACTTACTGGTGCGGTGAATCTCTTTATGATCCAAGCCGGTGTGAACACCCAAAAGCTCTTGACGAGTTTTGATGATCATTGCGATTTCTTCTAAAGAACAGTTACCTGCACGTTCGCCAATACCATTGATTGTGCCTTCAATTTGACGAGCGCCCGCTTGCACAGCAGCAATTGAGTTTGCAACCGACATACCTAAGTCATCGTGACAGTGAACAGAGATGATCGCTTGGTCGATGTTGGGTACGCGATCGAATAGCGTTTTGATAATGCCACCAAACTCATTCGGTACTGTATAGCCAACGGTGTCTGGAATATTGATGGTTTTTGCGCCAGCGTTAATCGCGGCTTCAACCATACGACATAGGTTGTCGATAGGGGTACGACCGGCATCTTCACATGAGAACTCAACATCGTCAGTGTAGTTACGCGCGTGTTTGACGGCTTTCACTGCCATCTCGACAACATCGTCGTAGCTGCGGCGTAATTTGTCTTGTACGTGAACCGTCGATGTAGAGATGAAGGTATGAATACGGAACTGGTCAGCAACTTTAAGCGCTTCTGCAGCGGCGTCGATATCTTTCGCTACGGCACGAGAAAGTGCACAAATACGGCTGTCTTTGATGTGTTTAGCGATGGTTTGTACAGACTCAAAATCACCTGGCGAAGAGATAGGGAAGCCAGCTTCGATAACATCGACACCCAGTCTCTCAAGAGCATAAGCGATCTGTAACTTCTCTTTTACCGTAAGGCTTGCAGCCAATGCTTGCTCGCCGTCACGTAAGGTAGTATCAAAAATTATTACTTGATCGTTCATGGGTGCTTCCTTATATCGATAATGAATCGATTGCTATCCAAATTATTATTAAGAATGATGTTCTTTTAAAAGTGCCAGTTACAAAAAAACCCGCTCAGTGCGGGTTTTAATATTTGTGTAGTTCTTGACCCACAACTTACCCGCGCGATTGGTTCACGATAAGGAGAAGTTTCAGCAGTAGAGAAGAAGAAAAAATCATTACACAAATATCCGTAAATAAACTGTTAACACCATATTTACCGCAATTTATTCTGAGCGTCAAACAAGAAAATCCAATATCAGCGTACATTAGCAGTGTTTTGGTTTCGTTAGTGCTGTTTTTTGTTCTTTAATTGGCTAAATCGACTGATTGGTGGTTTTGTATTGGCGGGTTAGTTTATCGTTTGGTCGATGTGTAGGTTAAAACTTTGTAGTAAATCTTTTTGATGGAACGATTCACCAAAAAAATTACAAGCGTGACCCAGTTAATTAATCACTTGATTAAATAGTGAGTAATTAATCTTCTACTGTTACGCCTGTTTATCTCTATAATTAATCGGATGATTAATTATAGAGATGGATTTTGGCCATGACGGCACGAAAAGCGGGGCGACCTCAACAGAACTTAGATGTTCGACAGTTATTGATTGAGCATGCTCGCGATCTGTTTGTTGTTCAGCCATACGACAAGGTCTCGACACGTCTGATTGCTGATCGTGCGGGTGTGAACATTGCGATGATCCGTTATTACTTTGGCAGTAAGGCTGGGTTATTTGAGGCGATGCTACGTGAAACCCTACGACCGATGCAATTGCAGATGCAAAGGTTGGTTGAAGAAAGCAGTCATGAGAACTTTCTTGATCTAATGCGGACTTACTACAAAGAGATGGTCAAGGTCCCCAAGTTTCCACGCTTGATTGCCCAAGTAATGAATATGCCTCCCTCTGAAGTGCAAAGAGAGTTGCTCGAAAAGGTTTTCCTCGATGTGGCCAAGCCAGCCCAAGATGTCATTTTTGAAAAGTTGGTGGCACAAGGTGTCTTAAGAAAAGAGATGGATCCCAAGCTCTGTCGCGTGTCGTATATAAGTTTGATGGTATTTCCATTTATTGCGCCGCCCCCTCTATTAGCAATCCATGGTATTGAGATTAATGAAGAATTTCTTAACCGTTTAATCGAACACAACATTCAATTGATGACAGAAGGCTTTATAAACACGCCTAGCCCTTCTTCCGTGCAGGACCAAAGATAATGAAAATAAATAAAAAACTACTCTTCTTTCCGGCACTTGCGGTTGGTGTCATTGGCCTTGTGGTTGCGATTAACTTGAAGCCGGATCTTCCAACCAAGCCCGCGGGTGATAGAGCTCGCTTAGTTGACACAGTAAGCCTAAAGCAACAGCTGATAGCACCGTTAGCGGTTGGCTTTGGCAAAGTGGTGCCGAAAGTCGAATGGAAAGCGATTGCCGAGGTGACTGGACAGATCGTTTATCGTCATCCGGATCTTGAGAAAGGTCAGGTGATCCCTGCGGGAACGGTTGTGCTCAAGGTTGATCCATTGGATTACGAATTGAAACTGATACAAGCAGAGGCGGATCTAAAATCAAGCCAAACCTCATTAGCAAAATTGAATCAAGAAGAAGACAACCTGAATCAGACTCTTAAGATCGAAAAGAATCGCTTAGTGATCAGCAACAAAGAGCTACAACGTAAACAAGATCTGCGTAAGAAAGGGCTGACTTCTCAATCGGATGTCGACCTGCAACAACAAAGTGCACTGTCTCAACAGAAGCTAGTGTTGGATATCGCGAACCAAATCGCTTTAATGCCAGATGAAAAACGTGTTGCGGAAGCGGTGATTAAGGTCAATGTATCTAAAGTGAAAGAGGCGCAGCGCTCTCTCGATAAGACCACCATCATTTTGCCAAGAGCGATGCGAATTGCCCAGGTTGATATCGAACAAAACCAAGTGGTTAACCTTCAGCAAGAGATGTTTGTTGCTCACGGAATTGATGTCATGGAAGTGGAGGCGCAACTTTCTATTCACGATATGCAAACTTTAGCCTCGAGCTTTAATCAATTCCCTCGCGATGCTGCAGGTATCCCTAATCCTTATGAAGCGCCAATCAAAGCGACGATTCAACTTAACAGCGGCAACCTGAAACTGAGTTGGCCTGCGAAGGTGGCAAGAATCAGTGAGACGGTTGATGAAAACCAAGCGACAGCAGGAATTATTCTCGAGATCGCTCAAGACTATTCACAACTGCAGCCAAGCAATGCGACCCCTTTGGTCAACGGCATGTTTGTAAAAGCTGAGATTGAAGGTGTAGCCAATCTGAGTTGGGTGGTTCCTGAGCGAGCACTGCACGGTGATAAGGTTTACCTGATGGATGACAATCAGCGCTTGCAAGTGGTGAATGTTGAAGTGCTTTATCGCAGAGACAATCAAGTGGTTGTGAGTGGCGAGCTACAAACTGGAGATAAACTGGTTCTCAATGATGTTCTGCCAGCAATTGAAGGCATGTTACTGAAAGAGTCGAACTCTGAAGAGGCCAAGCTTGAATCGGATACTCAGGAGAGTGCGTCATGATCAAGTTCTTTTCTAGGCACCCAACAGCGGCAAACTTGTTGATGCTTGGGTTATTGATCATGGGTATAAGCTCATTATCAACCATCAAGCGTGAAACCTTCCCCGCTTATGATCCGCCTTACATTATGGCTGCCATCGTTTATCCCGGTGCATCACCACAAGAAGTGGAAGAAAGCTTGTGTGTACGAATGGAAGATGCCGTCGATGGCCTAGCTAACATTGAAGAGACTCAGTGTGAAGCCATCGAAGGTAGCGCACGTCTAATCCTGAAGTTGAATGAGAAAGCGGATATCGGTCGAATGCTGGTGGATGTGCAAACTCAAATCAACTCGATCAATGATTTCCCAACTGAGATTGAATCGCCTGTTGTTCAAGAACTGGATTGGAATGAACCGGTTGTTGATATCGCCATCACAGCAGAAACATCGTGGCCGGAGCTTAAGGCCTACGCTGAAGACCTCAAGCGTATCATGAAGCTTGATTATGATGTTTCACTGGTCGATGTTAGCGGCTTCTCTGATCATCAATACCGCGTTGAACTGGATACTCAAGCGATTCGCCAGCTGGGTTTGAGTGTCGGTGATATCGCAGACCAGATTGGCCGTCAGAATGTAAAACTGCCAAGCGGTAACGTTGAAACACCAGACAAGAATTTTTTGATTCGTTTTGATGAAAGACGAATTACACCGGTTGAGCTTGAAAGTATCGTGGTTGGATCTGCGCCCAATGGCTCTGTGATCCGTTTGAGGGACATTGCAAAAATAACCGACCGCTTTGAGCTTGATGAACAGAAGGTGTTGTTTGATGGCAAGCCATCGGCTCTGTTGAAAATCAGTAAGAATAAAGAAGATGATGCGTTACGAATCAAAGAGAACGTAACACGATTCGTTGAAGATCAAAGCGCGATTGCTCCTGATGGCGTGACACTACAAATGACCAACGATCTCTCGTCGGTACTTTGGGATCGCCTTACCATGATGGTTCGCAATGGCTGGCAAGGTATTGTGCTGGTATTTGCCACCATGTGGTTGTTCTTCAGTTTGCGTTATTCATTCTGGGTAGCTGCTGGCCTGCCGGTAGCCTTCCTTGGTGGTTTGTTCTTGATGGTTAACCTTGGTTTATCGATTAACATCATGTCATTGGTTGGCTTGCTAATGGCGATTGGTATCATGATGGATGACGCCATCGTGATTGCTGAATCGATAGCGTCCCATTTAGATCGGGGGCAAAACGTTGATGATGCGGTGTACAATGGCGTTAAGAAAGTGCTTCCCGGAGTCTTATCTTCTTTCTTAACTACAGTGTGTATTTTCGGTAGCTTGCTGTTTCTTGATGGGGAAATGGGCGCGGTGCTTAAGGCTGTTCCTCAAGTATTGATATTAGTGCTCTCGTTGAGCTTGATTGAAGCCTTCCTGATTCTGCCTAATCATTTGTCTCATTCATTACACAAAGAAAAGAATGACAAGCCAGCGCTGCGCTTCAAAGTTGTGTTGTTAGAGAAGTTTGAGAACTTTCGTAATACCACCTTGATGAACATGGTTGAGAAAGTGGTGACATTCCGCTACGCCTTTATGGGGGGAGTGCTGACCCTGCTGTTGCTTTCGGTAGCCTTGATTGCTGGTGGCGTTGTTAAGTTCCAACCTTTCCCTGAGCTTGATGGTGATATTGCCGAGGCGCGTATCATTCTTCCGCCGGGCGCATCATTGTCTCAAACCGAGAGAGTCGTAGACAAAATTGTCGCGTCGGCTGAGCGTTTGAACAAGCAATGGAGCGAAGAGGTTGAGGATGGTAATAAATTGGTTGAGCATATCACCAGCCAATTCAATGCCAACGCAGACGCCAATGAATCAGGCCCACACTTAGCCACTGTGCGCCTAGACTTACGCGGTGCAGAGAGCCGTAACACGGTTATCGATGATTTCATCAATGCATGGCGTGAAGATATCGGCGATTTGGCTGATCCTATCTCGCTGGTTTTTAAACAACCGACGATGGGGCCGGGTGGCCGTGCTATCGAGATCCGTGCCAAGCATGATGATCTGGCTGAATTGAAGTCTGCTTCTCTGGAGATTCAGGAATACCTCAATCAGTTTGACGGGGTGCATGGTGTACTTGATGACATGCGCATGGGTAAAGAAGAGATCTTAGTCAAGCTGCGCCCTGGAGCCGAAACCTACAATGTGAATGGGCAGATGATTGCGTCTCAGTTACGTGCAGCCTTTTTTGGACAAACAGCAGACGAGATTCAAATCGGTGTTGAGAACATCTCGATTGAGGTGCGTCTTAATAAGGAGCAAGCGGGCGACATACAGCAGCTGGCTAACTTCCCTATCATTACCGCAGATGGCAGTCAGATCCCGCTAGCAACCTTGGCTACACTAGATTTCCAACGTAACTACGTGCGAATTCAACGTATTGATGGGCTGAGAACCATCAGTATCTTTGGTGATATTGATAATAAGAAAGCGAGTTCATCCGCGATTTTGGCTCAGTTCCAAAAAGATGAAGCCGCCAAACTTATTCAGAAGTACCCGGGCTTACGCTTTGATTTCGAAGGGGAAGCCAAAGATGCAGCTAAGACTGGAGCCTCGATGGGCAAAGGCTTCTTGCTCGGCCTATTCGGCGTGTTTGCGATTCTTAGTTATCAGTTCAGAAGCTATTTAGAGCCTGTGGTCGTGATGTTAGCGATTCCACTCGCCTTTATTGGAGTGGTCGTTGGGCACTGGATACTTGGACACGCTTTGAGTATGCCAAGCATGATGGGCTTTGTATCGCTTGCCGGGATTGTGGTCAATGATTCCATTTTGTTGGTGCAGTACATTCGTCACCATGTCGATGAGGGAGATAGCGTGCATGACTCGGTGGTGAAAGCCAGTCGCGAGCGTTTCCGAGCGGTATTTTTGACCTCAATGACGACTGCAGCTGGTTTGCTCCCGCTGTTGACGGAAACCAGCTTGCAGGCTCAGGTTATCCAGCCATTGGTTATTTCGATTGTGTTTGGCATATTTGCCTCGACCTTACTGGTGCTGTTTATGATCCCTGCGGCCTACGCGATACTGGCGGACTTTGGTTTAGTGAAAAAGCATGAGCCATTAGCGCTATAATTTTTAGTGCTATAACCTTTAGCGCTATTATCATTAGTGAGCACTATTATCATTAGCGAACGCTATAACCATTAACACGATAGAAGTAGCGTTTGCTTGCTTATATAAAGAAGTAAAAACGTAGAAGAATAAAGCGGCCTTGGGTCGCTTTATTTTTATCTGCAGTTTCTAGCCCCCCCCCCATCAGCTTGCTAGCGAAAGCGGTCAATTCGCCTCAAAATTCATTTTAGTTCATTCAAAACGTCACTTAACTGTCATTTCAGGAGCATAACTTGAGCCTTAACTGAATAAGGATTGTTAAGGAGATTGTATGCGTACTATCGAACCTATTGTCCGCTGGGATGTGGCATTTTCTGTTTTCTGTTTAAAGAGCCGTTATAGCGGACAACAGGCGACACTCAGTAAGGCGGTGTCTCATACTGGAGATGGACACCTTTACGTTTTGATTGCTTTGGTTGCACTACTGGCTGACAGTTACACCGGTCGAGATTTTCTATTGGTGGGCTTAACTGCCTTTGCAATCGAGTTACCTATTTACTGGTTTGCCAAAAATACCCTCAAGCGTCGCAGACCCGCTGAATTCTCTTCATTGCTTTACTCCCATATTGTGCCATCTGATAAATACAGCCTGCCTTCTGGGCATTCCGCTGCGGCTTTTGTTATGGCGACTCTAATCGGACATTTCTATCCGAGCTTATATCTCTTTAGCCTGATTTGGGCGGCAGCGATTGCTGGCTCTCGAATCCTACTTGGTGTGCACTTTTTAACGGACGTACTGATTGGCGCAGCCTTGGGCATAGCTTGTACTAGCCTTGCTATCAGCTTCATCCTGTAATCATTTTGTTGGCAACAACCACAGCCGAGCTTAAGTGGCAAACATAAAGGAACATGCATGAAAATTTTATATGGCGTACAAGGCACAGGGAATGGGCACATCGCTCGAGCGAGGGCAATGGCTGTGGCTTTTCGTCAGCAAAATATCGATGTCGACTTTCTGTTCTCTGGGCGAGACGAGAGCAAGTACTTCTCGATGGAAGCGTTTGGTAATTATCAGACCCGCAGCGGCTTAACTTTTTACAGCGAGCAGGGGCAGGTTAAATACGGCAAGACATTCATCAAGAACAACATCTGGCGATTTCTCAGTGAGATTAATCAGATCGATTTGACGCCTTATGACTTAGTGTTGAATGACTTTGAGCCTGTGACTGCATGGGCAGCTAAGAGGCAAGGTGTGCCATGCATTGGCATAAGCCACCAGAATGCGTTCCGCTACGATGTACCTAAAGAAGGGGGCAACTGGATTGAACATTCGGTGATTCAACATTTCGCCCCAACTGAGCACTCGATTGGTTTGCATTGGTATCACTTTGAACAACCGATACTGCCGCCTATCGTTCACACGCTGGCTGGTGATCAACAAACAAAAGCAGCACAAAACTTTACGTTGGTCTATTTGCCGTTTGAGGATCTTGAGTCGATCTCCGAGCTGCTGATGAAGTTCATTTCGCACAACTTTGTCTGTTACCACCCAGATGTTATTGAGCATAGCCGAGTCGAAAATATTGAGTTCAAACCACTGAGTCATGCCGGTTTCCAATTCGACCTCAATCAATGCTCTGGTGTAGTGGCCAATGGCGGCTTTGAATTGCCATCTGAAGCCTTAACTTTGGGGAAGAAATTGCTTCTTAAGCCACTCGAAGGGCAGTTCGAACAACAGAGTAATGTGGCGACGCTAGAGGCTCTTGGGTTAGCTCAAACTATGAGCTTTTTAGACGCGGCTACCTTGCGTGGTTGGCTCGGTGAAAAACAGGCAGAAGTGGTCACTTATCCCGACGTGGCAAGTGCACTTGTTGAGTGGGTGTTAGCGGGCAATTGGTCCAACCAAGATGACTTGAGAAAGCAACTTTGGGACAAGGTAGATTTTCCTAGTTATGCATCGCTCACTTAACTCATAAGTGTTATTTCTGAATCAACTAGCCAAACAATTCATGGGTTCAATAAATTGTAACAAATGTAACCAAACGATAGAACAGCTAAATAAGTCGAAATGAAACTCATAAGTGATGCATTTTATGTTTTTTTATAACTCTATAAATAACTGATTTTTAGATGTTATTTAATCATTAAGGTAAAATAAAATTATTCTTTATCAATCTTGTTGGTAGCTCGAGATTTATTGGTTAATAGTAATGGTAATCCGAAAAACATCGGTCTGATAAATATAAGAATTAGTGGTTATCTATT
Organism: Vibrio splendidus; assembly: GCF_024347615.1. Classification (NCBI taxonomy): domain Bacteria; kingdom Pseudomonadati; phylum Pseudomonadota; class Gammaproteobacteria; order Vibrionales; family Vibrionaceae; genus Vibrio; species Vibrio splendidus. Next base: position 420,727 of record NZ_AP025508.1, read on the forward strand.
CCTATACCATTACCAATTTAACGCTGTCGAACCGACAAGAGGCAACTTGAATGTTAGAGAAAAAAGACGCAATGAGTGCTATTGCAAGCTACAGAATGGAAAGCACACTTCGTGGAGTCGACTTAAATCTTTTGACTGTATTTGATGCAGTTATGCAAGAGCAAAACATTACACGTGCAGCTCATAATCTGGGTATGTCTCAGCCTGCTGTAAGTAACGCTGTTGCTCGTCTAAAAGTGATGTTTAACGACGAACTATTCATGCGTCAAGGTCGTGGTATTCAGCCGACTCAACGTGCTCGTCAGTTGTTTGGTCCAATCCGCCAAGCACTACAGTTAGTACGCAATGAACTGCCAAGTTCTGTGTTCTCTCCAGAGTCGTCTTCTCGTCTGTTCAAACTTGCGATTTGTAGCCCTTGTGACATGCGTTTTGCACCTAAGATCATGTCGACAATCAACGACCAAGCACCGAGCGTTAAACTGCACATGGATGCAGAATTCGATCGTCAACTTTCTGAGCGTATGCGCTACCAAGAAATCGACTTCGTTATTGATTACGCTCGTTTTGATGAGCAGGGCTTTTCAAGCACTGAGATCTTCCAAGACGAATTAGTTGTTGTTGCTTCTGCTTCTCACCCACGTATCAACGGTGAAGTTTCAGCGGCAGAGCTGCTTAACGAAAAGCACGCAAAACTGTCTCGCATCCATGGTCAACGCAGCTTCTCGGAGCAAGCTTACCGTGATCTAGATTGCACGCCTTTCTACGAAGGTACGAGCTTAAGCAACGTACTTTACGTTGTTGGTCAATCTGAGCTTGTGACGATTGCACCTCGTTGGATGGTTGAGCATGCAGCGAACAAAGATCAGCTTCAGATTTTAGATTTCCCATTCGATAATGCGGCAATTTCTGGCTTCCTAAGCTGGCACGAATCAAGTGAAAAGGATAAAGGACACATTTGGTTACGAGATCAGTTAATGATGATCTGTGGCGAAGTCGTGGCGCTTAACTAAGCACTAATCCCTATGATTTGTAAGCCCTAAGCTGGGAGTCTGGCTTGGGGCTTTTTTGTACCTGCTATTTTTGTTGATAGAAAACTTAGCGTGAGACGTACTATTACTTATAACTTTGAGCTTCATCAGTTGCCTTTTCCATGATCAGAGGTACACTTGTGCGCTCAAAAAAGCTTACAGGTGTAAGCCAAAGGTAAAGAGATGGCCAATTTAGATTTTCATATCGTAAAAAGACTTCGTGACCAAATTGCCCAAGGCGGCAACCGTACAGCTTTGAAGCATAAAGTCGACAATGTATGGCAAGGTATTAGCTGGGAACAGTTTGGACAACAAATCGATACGCTTTCATTAGCACTGTTGGCTAACGGACTGAGAGTTCAGGATAAGATCGGTATCTTTTCGAACAATATGCCTCAGTGGACTGTGGCAGATTTTGCATCTTTACAAGCGCGTCTTGTAACGGTACCAATCTACCCAACCAACACAGCGGCGCAGTCTTCTTACATTATCCAAAATGCAGATGTGAAGATCTTATTCGTTGGCGAGCAAGCTCAATTTGATGCGGCGGTTAGCCTTTTTGAAGAGTGTGAACAGCTAGAAGTTGTTGTGGCGATGTCTGATGATATCGATCTGCAAGGACATCGCTTTGCCGTCTCTTGGAAAGAATTCATGGCTCGTGGTGTTGAAGATCAGCAAGCTGAACTTGATGTTCGTCTTGCGGATGCCTGTATGGATGACTTACTGACGCTTATCTATACCTCTGGTACAACAGGCCAGCCAAAAGGCGTAATGCTTGATTACACGAACGTTGGCTATCAACTAAAAGGCCATGATGAGCGCCTTAGCTTAAGCAAAGACGACGTCTCATTGTGTTTCTTACCTTTATCACATGTATTTGAGCGTGCTTGGACTTTCTATGTCCTTTATAAAGGCGCAACCAACTGTTACCTGCAAGACACAATGCAAGTGCGTGATGCGCTGAGTGATGTTAAGCCAACGGTTATGTCTGCAGTTCCTCGTTTCTACGAGAAGATATTCTCAGCGATTCACGAGAAAGTATCTAAAGCACCGTTTATCCGTAAAGTCCTCTTTACTTGGGCGGTGAACATGGGAGCGAAGCTTTCTGTTTGTCACCAAGAAGGTCGCACACCATCATTCATGCTGAAGAAGAGCCATGCGCTTGCCGATAAGCTTGTGTTATCTAAACTGCGAGCTCTGTTAGGCGGTAATATCAACTTCATGCCATGTGGTGGCGCGAAGCTTGATGAAACCATTGGTCGCTTCTTCCACGCGATTGGTATCAACGTAAAACTTGGCTACGGCATGACAGAAACCACGGCAACAGTATCGTGCTGGGATGACCGTTGTTTTAACCCTGATTCGATTGGTATGTCGATGCCGGGCGCTGAAGTAAAAATTGGTGCTAAGGACGAGATTCTTGTTCGTGGTCCAATGGTGATGCGTGGCTACTACAAGATGCCAGAAGAGACAGCTAAGACGTTTGACGAGCACGGTTTCCTAAAGACTGGTGATGCGGGACATTTTGATGAAAATGGTAACCTGTTCATTACTGATCGTATTAAAGAATTGATGAAGACCTCTGGCGGTAAGTACATTGCACCGCAAGTGGTTGAAGGCGCGATTGGTAAAGATCACTTTATCGAACAGATTGCCGTTATCGCTGATACACGTAAATTCGTTTCTGCGCTGATCGTTCCTTGTTATGACTCGCTAGAAGAGTATGCCAAAGAGCTGAATATCAAGTATCACGACCGTGTTGAGCTTGTTAAGCACCACCAGATTGTCGAGATGCTAGAGAAGCGCGTGAATGACTTGCAGCAAGAGTTGGCTAAGTTTGAGCAAGTGAAGAAATTCAAGTTGCTGCCAAAAGCATTCTCTATGGATGATGGCGAACTGACACCTACTCAAAAATTGCGTCGTAAAGTTATCAACGATAAGTATCAAGACGAAATCGAAGAAATGTACAATGAAAAGCCTAAAGATAAGTAGTTTTCTGCTTAGATAAATTTTCAGTTGTTTAAAAATCCCCCTACGAATGTGATTGCATTTTTAGGGGGATTTTTTATGCCTGCTGACACAGCACAATGTGCGAAAGCGCACACCAATAAGGGCGTAATTAATCGATAAATCGTGATTCATTTGAATATTAAGCTCTTTTTTTTAGGTGTTAATTGGTTTTTAAATCTAACTATTGGGTTTGGTTTGGGTTTTATTTGATGCTTTCAGCTAATAGTTGGTTTTTTGACGTAATTATCGGATAACAGGTGTTAGACCAGATGATAATAAAGCGTTAAAGTTGTTTCGTATTACTGTTTGTTGTTATCACGACAGACAGCCATAGCCGAAAAAGTGGAAGTATTTCGAATTAGGCTACGAATAAGCCCTAGACTATGAAAAACCAGCCCAACATGTTCACCAAATATGGTTGGAAACTGGTGAGGAGAGCAATATGACAACAAAACCTGAAACAGCCATGTCATCCGGCGCTGAAATGTTATCCGGCGCTGAGATGGTGGTGCAGTCTCTAATTGAAGAGGGTGTAGAACAAATCTTTGGTTACCCAGGTGGTTCTGTACTTGATATCTATGATGCGCTGCATGCTAAAACTGCTGAAATTAAACACGTATTAGTACGACACGAACAAGCCGCTACCCACATGGCAGATGGCTATACTCGTTCTACCGGTAAGCCGGGCGTAGTACTTGTGTGTTCTGGTCCGGGTGCGACCAATACCGTTACTGGTATTGCCACCGCCTACATGGACTCAATTCCAATGATAGTTATTTCTGGTAACGTACCAAATAGCTTAATTGGTAATGACGCCTTCCAAGAGTGTGACATCGTGGGTGTATCCCGTCCGATCGTTAAACACAGCTTCCTCGTTAAGAAAGCGGAAGATATCCCTGAAGTCGTTAAAAAAGCATTCTATATTTCAACGACAGGACGTCCTGGTCCTGTGGTTATTGATCTGCCAAAAGACATCTTAAACCCACAAATCAAGCTTCCTTATGAATACCCAGAAACGATCAAAATGCGTTCGTATAACCCAACGGTTACGGGTCATAAAGGTCAGATCAAAAAGGCGCTAAAAGCCCTTCTTGAAGCGAAGAAGCCGGTACTTTATGTCGGTGGTGGTGCAGTTATTTCTGAGGCAGATAAGCCGCTGTTAAAATTAGCAGAGGCACTGAATTTACCCGTGGTAAGCACCCTAATGGGGCTTGGCGCTTTCCCTGGTACCCATAAGAACTCTTTGGGTATGTTGGGCATGCATGGTTTGTATGAAGCCAATATGGCGATGCACAATGCGGACTTGATCTTTGGTATTGGCGTACGTTTCGATGATCGAACCACCAATAACCTAGATAAGTACTGCCCTGATGCGAAGATCATGCACATTGATATCGACCCATCTTCTATCTCTAAGAACGTTAAAGTGGATCTACCGATTGTAGGTTCAGCGGAAAAAGTACTAGAGAGCATGGTTAACCTGCTTATTGAGCAAGGTGGAACTAACGATGCAGACGCGATGGAAAGCTGGTGGAGTGAAATTAAACAGTGGCAAGAGCGTGACTGCTTGGCATATGACAAAACGTCTGGTCGTATTAAGCCACAACAAGTTATTGAAACACTTCATAAAGTAACCAATGGCGATGCCTATGTTGCTTCTGATGTAGGTCAACACCAAATGTTTGCTGCTTTGTACTACCCGTTTGACAAGCCACGCCGTTGGATTAACTCTGGTGGTCTAGGCACGATGGGCTTTGGCCTACCTGCTGGTATGGGCGTTAAGTTTGCGAAACCTGATGAAGAAGTTGTGATTGTTACTGGTGACGGCAGTATTCAAATGAATATCCAAGAGCTGTCGACTGCGCTGCAATACAATATTCCCGTTAAGATTATTAACCTTAACAACCGTTTCTTAGGCATGGTAAAACAGTGGCAAGACATTGTTTATCAAGGTCGTTACTCTAATTCATATATGGACTCTGTTCCTGATTTTGCTGCGATTGCTGAGGCTTATGGCCACGTTGGCATGCGTATTTCATCTCCGGATGAACTGGAATCAGGTTTGGAAAAAGCACTGGCGATGAAAGACCGTTTGGTATTTGTCGATATCAGTGTGGATGACACCGAGCACGTATACCCAATGCAGATCAAAGGCGAGGGTATGGATAACATGTGGCTAAGCAAAACGGAGAGAACATAATATGAGACACATCCTTTCACTATTAATGGAAAACCAACCAGGTGCACTTTCTCGAGTGGTTGGCTTGTTTTCTCAGCGTGGCTACAACATCGAGTCTTTGAATGTATCTCCTACGGATGATCCAACGCTTTCTCGTCTGAATGTCACCACTAACTCGAGCGAAATGCAGCTTGAGCAGATCCAAAAACAGCTACACAAGTTAATCGACGTACTTAAGGTACAAGAAGTGTCTGAGCTTGAGCATATCGAGCGTGAACTATTGATGGTAAAAGTACGCGCTAGCGGCTTTGCTCGCGCCGAAGTGAAGCGCACCGCGGATATCTTCCGTGGCCAAATCGTTGATGTAACGGCTTCGCAATATACGGTGCAAATGGCCGGCACTAGCGAGAAGCTGGATGCTTTCATTCAGGCATTGTCTGAAGTAACGGAAGTACTTGAAGTGGCTCGAAGTGGGGTTGTTGGCATCGCACGTGGTGAACGAGCGTTGAAAGCCTAAACAAGAAGTATTTAAAAAATAGTTTTAAAGCCGCTTTTTTAAGCGGCTTTTATTTTGTTAATTTCCTAGAGTGCTATAATCTTGCGCTCTCTTTTTCTTCCTGAGCTAGTAATGCGAAATAAAAAATCAATAATTACATTACTAATCATCTCAATCACACTCTGTTCAGCTGTCGCTCTATATTACTTGCAGCGATATAAAGAAGTGAAGCAGCAGAGTTTTGACTACTCGGCTAAGCAAGCTGTCCATCAATTGGTGTACGCGAAGCGAGACTACGATCTTCTTAAGACTCAATTAGTTTCCGTAATGGGCCTCTTAAGCCACAGCCAAAGCTTGGTTAACTTTGCCTCTTCTCCCTCTGACCAAACCAAAGATCTACTTGAAGAGGTTTGGCAGTCTGTCCTCGTGAACCAAAAATGGTATACACAGATCCACCTGCTAGATATCTCGGGTAAAGAGCTGGTTCGTGTCAACTACTCCGCTGATTCAGGCCACATAACGGTACCGCAACAACTTCAAGATAAATCTGACTCGAGCTACTTTCAATACGCTCAAAAACTAGAAGCTGAACAAATTGGCGGCTGGGGTATTGAGCTTGAAATGGAACATGGTGAGATCACCTTCCCTTATATGCCGGTTATTCGTGTCTTTACCCCCGTAGAAACACCTGAGAAAAGAGTGGGCTACCTTGTTATTAATCTCGACGTATGGGGTTTATCGTCGCGTCTTAGTTTTTCACCTGATAATGATCTTAGAGCAGAAGTTCTTAATGAAGCGGGTTATTACATAGCGAGTAACCATAGCGGTAAGCTGTTTGGCGATTCTATTCCAGAAAGAAAAGGCTACAACCTGAAAAACATCGCACCAAAGGCATGGGAAGCGATCTCTAATGATCAGGTGGGGCACGTTTTTGAAGATGGCAATTTGTTTGCGTTTAACACGGTGATGCTCGCGAATAATCAAAAGGTCCATTTACTGATTCAACTTAATCAGAAACAACTGATGGATCGAGCTGAACCGAGCTTAAGTGACCTCTCTCAAGAAGAAGTGTTTGTGTTGCTAACGGTACTGGTTTTTGCGTTTCCGTTTGCTTATTTAGTGACTCATTACCGACGTCGAAGTCTAGAAAGTAAGTTGGCACGCGCCGCATTGAGCGGCATGTCGGCCGTCATGATCTCTGATAAGCAGCATCGTACTATGATGATCAACAACGAGTTTGAGAACATGACGGGGTACTGCAAAACTCAAGTTATCGGTCAAAATGCATTACAGCTGTTGCTTGAAAATACCGAGCAGGCACTCTCGAGTGATTCAATCTGGCAACACTTAGAGCAAGAAGAAGTATGGGAGGGGGAAGTTCTGTGTAAGAACAAGTTACGTATCCCTTTCACCGTCATCATGCGAGTACAAGCTGTTAAGAATCGCTCTGGAAAGATCAGTTACTATATTACGTCTTTGGTTGATATTTCTGTAAGGAAGGAGCTTGAGGTGCGTTTGAGGATCTTAAGTGAACGAGATTCTTTGAGTAACCTTTGGAACCGCCGAAAGTTCGAAGAGCAGCTCGCGTATTATTCTCGCTTGGTCGAGCGTTACCCTAATGAAGCGACCACTTGCTTAGCTTTAGTCGATATTGATAACTTCAAACGAATCAATGACGAACTTGGCCACGATGAAGGCGACCGAGTGATTGCAAGTGTTGCAAGGCTTCTACAAGACAGCCTACGCAATACTGATTTTGTTGCTCGCGTTGGGGGGGAGGAGTTTGCATTACTGATGCCACACACCTCACTGCCGGAAGCGAAACGTGTGTTGGATCGATTACGAATAGAAATAGAGCTATCCTCAGGGACTAAAGTGACGGTGAGTGTCGGTTTCACTGATTTGACAAGCAACAGCACTCGCTCATACAAATGTGCCGATGTTGGGCTCTACGAATCTAAATCGTCTGGGCGCAATACCGTCTCTATGTGCCCTAGTCATGCTGATGTAGCTTAATCTTTCACTTGGCTTTCAACAGACTTAGCCTTTAAAAGATTTACGTTTTAAGTCACTAACCACTTTCCTATCAAGCCATCTTCCTCGCTTCGTATCTTTTAAAGCTAGTCTTCAGCCGTTCCTTTCAACATCTATACTAGGAATCTCACTTTTGAGGCGACCTATGTCACAAGTCTTATGTAGTTAGACTAAAGTCTAATGCTGATGAAAATTTGAGCTAAAATAAACAATAAGTAAACTATCTTGCTTCAGGTTGCGTCGTGTTAAGCGAACCAATAAACAGAGTGTTTACCCGATATAAAAGGGATGACACCGTTAACTTAATTCAGCTGGTTAGCTCGCCTTATCAATGGCTTGAGAGATAATAGTAGAATTAGGTTAGCTGTAGCAAGAGTTTGGGGATCATACTGTCTGGTTAAAAGAGGCCTGGTATGTTTGTCGATTTTTTAGTGAGGTTAACCATAGGCACATTAGTCATTCTTGGCTTTCAACTGAGTGCACTGTATTTTTTACCTATGGTTGTACTGCTCAATACTCATCACAAAGAGTTTTTTGGGTGGTAGTTCAGTCGTGATACTGGAAACAAAAAACGGAGCCGTTGGGCTCCGTTTTTATTTGGTTAGAATCTATCTTGGCGTTATGCCGCTTCGATAACTTCTTCAATTCGTTTCATTGAACCTAGTAAATGTTGATCAAGTAACTCTGTTGCTTGTTCTGCATTCTTAGAGAGTACTAGCTTCATGATCATTTCGTGCTCATCAATATTGAACAGATCATCAGATGCTGTTTCAGCTGACATTGCTAAGAAGCGGTAACGTTTAACTTGGTTAATAAGTTCATCAAAGAACTTAAACATGTTCTCTGAATCAGCACCTTCAAGCAACGCGACATGGAACTGTTGGTGGCGTTCTTCCCATTCAACAGAATCAAATTCTTCTTCTACGTTCTGAAGGCGTGATAGCTTGTGGTAAGAGGTCAACACTTCTAATTCCCAGCTTTCATCGCCAGCTGAGATCGCTTTTTTAAGCAGAACGGAAGAGACCAGTCGAAGGCTTTCGTATAGGTCATTGAGTTCTTTCTTTGATACCGGAGATACCCAGCAGCCTTTCTGTGGCTCTAGCTTTACGTATTTACTCCAAGATAACTGCACTAAGGCTTCACGAATTGGAGATGCGCCTACGTTGTAGCGTGCTTTTAGATCAGCAACAACGAGTTTTTGGCCAGGGGTTAACTCACCATTAAGAATATCTTGGCGAATCATCTTTGATACTTTGTCTGTGAGCGTAGGACTAGACATTACAAACCTCATGTATATTTGATTCTAGTCTGCTAATCCGTCTCTTCGAAAGAGCCCATGGAAGTTAACAGTACGTAATTCTACTGTGATTGATAATACAGCGTACTGAAAAGTTAGGCAAGATTTGTTTCATAAAAAAAGAGGGCCGAAGCCCTCTTTTATATTTTATGCGTATCGGTTCATTCTTATAGAACGTGAACAGATGCCGTGTTTGTAGTACCAGAAGCGACTAGAGCACCAGAAACCATAACTACGATGTCGCCTTTGTTACCTAGGCCAGATTGTAGAGCGATTTCTTTACCGTTGATGTAAAACGCGTCTGTGTTCTCGATAGAGTCAACAAGAACTGGCTTAACACCTTTAGTTAGAACTAGCTGTGCAGCTGTCTTTTCGTTAGTTGTTAGAGCAAGGATGTTTGCAGTTGGGAAGTACTTACGTACTGAACGTGCAGACTTACCGCCTTCAGTTGCAACAACGATTAGAGGAGCAGCTAGCTTCTCTGCTGTGTCTACAGCGCCTTTACATACTGCTTCAGTGATGCGTAGACGTGGGCTGTCTAGACGAGAACCTAGCTCAGCTTTAAGAGCTGAATCAGTACGGTTCGCGATTTGAGCCATGATAGTTACAGCTTCAACTGGGTACTTACCTTTAGCAGTTTCACCAGAAAGCATTACTGCATCAGTACCATCCATGATTGCGTTCGCAACGTCACCCGCTTCAGCACGAGTTGGACGTGGGTTGCTGATCATAGAGTCAAGCATTTGAGTTGCAGTGATAACCATCTTACGTGCGCGGTTACACTTCTCGATCATCATCTTCTGAGCGAAGATTACTTCTTCAGCTGGGATTTCAACACCTAGGTCACCACGAGCAACCATGATGCCGTCAGAAGCTTCAAGGATTGAATCGAAGTTATCTACACCTTCTTGGTTTTCAATCTTAGAAATGATGTGGATGTTCTCGCCGCCGTTAGCGTTTAGAAGCTCACGGATTTCTTTAACGTCGTCTTCTTTACGGATGAAAGAAGCAGCTACGAAATCAACGCCTTGCTCACAACCAAACTTAAGGTCAGCTTTGTCTTTCTCAGAAAGAGCTGGAAGTTGAACAGAAACGCCAGGAAGGTTAACACCTTTGTTTTCGCCTAGAGCACCGTTGTTAAGAACTTTACACTTAACTTCAGTTTCTGTTGTTGCGATAACTTCCATTTCGATTAGGCCGTCATCAACAAGGATAGTGTTACCAGCTGTTAGGTCTTTAGCGAAACCTAGGTAAGTTACTGCTACTACGTCTTTGTTACCAACAACTGTTGCGTCAGTTGTGAAAGTGAACTCTTGACCAGCTACTAGATCTACGTCGTTACCATCTTCAAGTTTGATAGTACGGATTTCTGGACCTTTAGTATCTAGAAGGATAGCAAGTTGCTCACCTTTGTTTTCCATTACTGTACGGAAGTTCGCGATACGAGTGCCGTGTTCTGCGAAGTCACCGTGAGAGAAGTTAAGACGCATAACGTTCATGCCAGCATCTACTAGTTCAGTTAGCTTCTCTACAGATTCAGTTTTAGGGCCAATCGTACATACGATTTTGGTCTTTTTCATGGAAGGTACTCTCCGGTAAGTATTGTTACAATTTGAAATTTATTTAAGGTCTGAAGATTGGTCCGCTACATCAACATTTTGTGCCTGTTGTGTAAAAGCGCGGGACTTCCAATATGTCCTTCAGAGTTGTAAGTCTTTCATCAATTTTAGTCATTTTATGACCAAAAGATTTTGATTCAATATCGGTTTTATGTGACTTACCCCACTATATAAGAGGTAAGTTGCAAAAAAATAACAGTCAGTTTTGTAATTTTTTTTCTTTTCGGGTGCGGATTCTACCACCTAATCAGTTCAATATCACTGCTTAACAATTGTCTTAGGACAAGGTTTTATCGCTATTTATTAATTTTTTGGATCAAAATAAATGGACTAAATAGTTTCGTTGTAACTATAATATGTTTCAAATCGAAACTTACTGGCCTTTTTTAAATGTCGAAACGAAACACCCAGCTCAGAAGACATGCTATTTCTAACCTCGTTAATGAAAAGGGGGAGGTTAGTGTTGATGAACTATCCGCTAAATTCGAAACCTCAGAGGTCACGATTAGAAAGGACTTAGCGTCTTTAGAGAAAAACGGTCAGCTTTTGCGCCGTTATGGTGGTGCGATTTCATTACCGAAAGAGGTTGTCAACGAAGAACTGGGTCCACAAGTTTCGACTCGAAAGATTTCATTAGCGAAAGCCGCTGCAGATTTAATTCGCGACCATAATCGCATTGTGATCGATAGCGGTAGCACGACAGGGGCGCTAATTCAGCAGCTCAATAGCAAGCGTGGTTTGGTTGTGATGACCAACTCGTTGCATGTTGCTAATGCACTTAATGAATTGGAAAGCGAACCAACACTGCTAATGACCGGCGGCACTTGGGATACCCATTCGGATTCTTTTCAAGGCAAAGTCGCAGAATCAGTACTTCGAGCTTACGATTTTGATCAACTATTTATCGGGGCTGATGGTATCGACCTTGATAGAGGCACAACCACGTTCAATGAATTGGTTGGCCTAAGTAAAGTAATGGCTGAAGTGTCACGAGAAGTGATCGTGATGGTTGAGTCGGAAAAGGTGGGACGAAAGATCCCGAACTTAGAGCTGGCATGGGAACATATTGACATCTTAATTACCGATACAGACTTAGGCGAAGAATCCAAAGCAAGTATCGAATCACATGATGTTCGAGTGATCCTGACCGATCCAGCGTAAAAACAAATTTAAGTATTATGCATTTACCTTCCTATAATTGATCTTAATAAAGATCTGGCCTTTGCTTGCTGCCAATAGGAATAAAACGAAATTGATGGAGTGAAACTATGTGTGGAATTGTTGGTGCAGTAGCACAGCGTGATGTAGCTGAAATTTTAGTAGAAGGCCTTCGCCGCCTAGAATACCGAGGCTACGATTCAGCGGGTGTCGCTGTAGTTGATAGCGAATCTAACCTAACTCGTGTACGCCGCCTTGGTAAAGTACAAGAGCTAGCAGACGCAGTCGATCAACAACATGTCATTGGCGGTACTGGTATTGCTCATACACGTTGGGCGACACACGGTGAGCCTTCAGAAGCAAACGCACATCCACACATGTCTGGCGATATTGCTGTTGTACACAATGGCATTATCGAAAACCACGAAACACTGCGCGCTCTGCTGCAAGAGCGTGGCTACGTGTTTACTTCACAAACAGATACAGAAGTTATCGCTCATCTTGTTGAGTGGGAACTTCGCACGTCAGCTTCTTTGGTTGAAGCTCTGCAAAAAACAGCAAAACAATTAGACGGTGCATACGGCACAGTAGCGGTTGATCGTAAAGATCCTAGCCGTATCGTTGTTGCTCGCTCTGGTAGCCCAATCGTTATCGGTTTTGGTGTGGGCGAGAATTTCCTAGCCTCTGACCAACTTGCACTGTTAAGCGTAACTCGTCGCTTCATGTACTTAGAAGAAGGTGATGTTGCTGAGGTGACTCGTCGTGATGTAACAGTATTTGATGTGGCGGGCGAGCGTGTTGAGCGTGAAATCGTTGAATCAAACGCAGAACACGACGCTGGTGACAAAGGTCAATACCGTCACTTCATGCAGAAAGAGATCTTTGAGCAGCCAACAGCGCTGATCAACACAATGGAAGGCCGTATCTCTGACACTTCGGTTATCACTAACGCGATTGGTGTTAAAGCGGAAGAGATCCTAAGCAAGGTTGAACACGTGCAGATCATCGCATGTGGTACGTCTTACAACTCAGGCATGGCAGCTCGTTACTGGTTTGAATCTCTAGCAGGCGTAAGCTGTGACGTAGAGATTGCCTCTGAATTCCGTTACCGTGATTTCGTTGTTCGTCCGAATAGCCTATTGGTGACTTTGTCTCAGTCTGGTGAAACGGCGGATACGCTTGCTGCACTTCGTCTTGCAAAAGAAAAAGGTTACATGTCAGCAATGACTATCTGTAACGTTGCAGGTTCTTCGCTGGTTCGTGAATCTGATTTTGCCTTCATGACTCGCGCAGGAACAGAGATCGGTGTTGCTTCAACTAAAGCCTTCACAACACAGCTAGCGGCTATGCTGATGATGGTAACGTCAATTGGTCGTCTACAAGGTCGCATCAATGAAGAGAAAGAAGCTGAGATCGTTCAAGCACTGCATCAACTGCCTGCTGATATCGAGAAAGCATTGGCGTTTGATAAAGAGATCGAAGCGCTAGCACCTGATTTTGCTGATAAGCATCACACACTGTTCTTGGGTCGTGGTGAGTTCTACCCTATCGCGATGGAAGCGTCTCTGAAACTGAAAGAGATCTCTTACATCCACGCAGAAGCATACGCGGCTGGTGAGCTTAAGCACGGTCCTTTGGCTCTTATCGATGCAGATATGCCAGTCGTCGTTATTGCACCAAGCAACGACTTGCTAGAGAAGCTGAAATCAAACGTTGAAGAAGTACGTGCTCGTGGCGGTCTACTTTACGTATTCGCAGATGAAGATGCAGGCTTTGAAAGCGATGAGAACATGAAGATCATCAAGATGCCTCACGTAAGTGAAGTAACAGCACCTATCTACTACACAGTACCGATGCAGCTGTTGTCTTACCACGTGGCGCTAATCAAGGGTACCGATGTTGACCAACCTCGTAACCTTGCGAAAGCGGTAACGGTTGAGTAATCGTTAGCCTATCTAAGAAAATTAGATAATAAGAAGCCCATCCTGTGATGGGCTTTTTTGTGTCTGTTAGCTAACGATCAGCGTTAGATCTAGCTTTAACGGCGTTAAGCATTAAGTGCTTGCTCTAGGTCAGCCAGGATATCGTCAATGTGCTCAATGCCTACTGAGAGGCGAATCATTTCTGGTGACACACCTGCTTGCTTTTGTTCCGCTTCGCTTAATTGACGGTGTGTTGTAGAAGCAGGGTGACAAGCGAGAGATTTTGCATCGCCAATGTTCACCAAGCGCTTGAAGATTTGCAGCGCATCATAGAAACGAACACCGGCTTCATAACCATCTTTCAAGCCAAAAGATAAAATGGCAGACGGCTTACCTTGCATGTACTTCTCAGCCAATGGGTAGAACTCAGAGGTTGGTAACCCCGCGTAGCTTACCCAACTCACGTTCTCATGTTGCTTAAGGTATTCTGCTACTTTCAGTGCATTCTCGGTGTGTCGCTCCATGCGTAACGACAACGTCTCTAAGCCTTGCATTAGCATGAAGGCATTCATAGGCGACAGTGCTGCCCCCGTATTACGCAATGGAACGGTTCGAGCACGGCCAATAAATGCGGCTTCACCAAAGGCTTCGGTATACACCACACCGTGATAAGAAGGCTCTGGCTGATTAAAGACCGGGAAGCGATCTTTGTGCTCTGCCCATGGGAATTTGCCTGAATCGACAATCACTCCACCCAATGTTGTTCCGTGACCACCAACGTATTTGGTTAGCGAGTGCACCACAATATCGGCACCAAAATCGATAGGTTTACACAACACAGGTGTCGCCACCGTGTTATCGACAATCACAGGTACACCTTGTGCGTGAGCAAGCTCAGCAACACGTTCTAAGTCGATAATATTGCCTGCTGGGTTACCGATACTTTCGCAGTAAACCGCCTTGGTTTTTTCATCGATCAGTGCAGCTAAGCTTTCTGGTTTGTCGTCTTTGGCAAAGCGAACTTCGATCCCTTGGTTTGGTAGCATATGAGCAAATAGGGTGTAAGTACCGCCGTAAAGCTGAGGTGTTGAAACGATGTTGTCACCGATTTGTGCCAACGTTTGAATCGCGTAGTTGATCGCCGCGCTGCCTGCACTCACCACTAAGCCTGCAATACCACCTTCTAAGGCTGCCATGCGTTTTTCCAACACATCATTGGTTGGGTTCATTATACGAGTGTAGATATTGCCTGGCACCGCAAGGTTAAACAGGTCGGCGCCGTGTTGTGCGTCATCGAATTCGTAAGCAACGGTTTGGTAAATAGGAGTCGCAACCGATTTGGTTGTTGGATCAGTGTCGTAGCCGAAGTGAATCGAGAGCGTTTCGTCTTTCATGAGTCTTCCCTGAACTATTGAATGATTTGTGTACTATCATATTGCCGATTTTTTTATAAAAGAAAAGTATGTTTAGTCACATAGAAGAAACTGGACGAATGGGGCTGAGCGTTAAGCTAGAAGATAAAGGGCTAGAAAAGCAAAAAGCCAGAGCAGCGTGAACTGTTCTGGCTTTTCTAATTTGGTGGCCCCTCCCAGATTTGAACTGTTATGTGGGGCTCCTAATTTGAAGAGATAGCGGTCTTCTCTTGTTTTCTTTTGTAACTTATTGTTATTAATGGTGTTAATTGATTTTTTCTTCACCTTTCAAATATAACTCTGAAGTTGTATTTATTGGGAGCCACTCATGCCTATTTTTACAGTTTTGAGGGGCGCTTTGAATAGAGCTTCCAAAGGGGCGCTCTTGGATTTGGATAAAGCACTATCAGATCAAGTTAGGTTTTCAGCAGTGAGCCGTTTAATCGATGGTTTAATCGCGTTTAAAGCCTCCCTGTATTTTTTCCCTTGGTATGCATTGAGTTGTTGTAGCTTTCCTACTTGTGAACTCACGGAACTAAATACTTTAAGGTAATCTTCATATGCGCAGCGATCATCAGTAAATAAGGTGTTGAGATTGTGAACAGCACTTCTTATTTTTTTCTTCTCTTCTTTACCAAAGCTAGGACGGTTTCCATTAACCCCGACTCGATGCACGGTTTGGTGTGTACCATTGCCTAATACTTCATGTTTACTTTTATTTGGTTCAACACCGTAATAGCGAAGCATTCCATAGATTGAGGCAATCACGGCACTAATTTCTTGTTTAGTCATATAAGACTTAGAAGATACTGTAATGTCATCAACATATCTGGTGTAGGTAAGTTTTGCCTTTCTAAGGCGCAATACAAGAACCGATTCTTTCTCCCACATTATTAGGTTGGCTATGTAACTACTACAGATCCCGCCTTGCGGTACGCTACCGTTTAAAGTCACTAGGCTTGTTAAGGTTTGCGCCACATCTTGAGGAAAACGGAATAAGCGCATAAACATTTTTTCGACTTGATCGGCTTTAATCATAGGGAAATAGTTAGAAATATCCTCACAAATTAAAACTCTTCTTTTTGTGTGGTTTCTGACGTTTGTAATGTAGGAACGTCCACTGATTGAACCTTGTATATATTCAGGGTAGATGACTTTTTTGAATATTTGATGCTGAAGCGTTCGGTGAACAGATTTTAGGGCTATATAAGCATCGTAGGTGATGCGTTGACCACCAGATTTCTTTTGCTGAATTTTGGCAACTCGGTAAAAGTCAGATGTGTTATTGGCTAAATGCTGAACTCTGCTTAACGGAAGTCGTAGTAAACGAGCGAGAGCATTAATGCTACCGATCGATTTGAATTTGTATTCAGGAATCTGAGTCATCAATCAATTGATACATAAGTTTTTCTATCTTTGTAGTTAACTCATCACTCATAGGTAAATTTTGATCTTGAGAAGCAAGAAACATAAAAACAGATGTTGGAATGTCTAGTGCTGAGCACAAATCTTCAATAAGACTCAAGTTTGGCTCTCTCTTTCCTTGCTCTAAAAGAGTTATATAAGAGGCACTTTTGCCAATCTTATCAGCCAAGTCTTTCTTGGATAGTTTTCTGTGCTTACGGCACTTCTCTAACGTATTTGAAAAATTCATAATAAAAAATTAATGGTCTACTTTACGAATTGATGATTGAGAATATTTTTTCAACAAGTTCAGCTCCTTTACAGATAACACCTATTAACACTCCAAACGTTTCTAAAATCTGACGTTTCGTTGTTTTAGAAGGTGCTTTCCCTTCAAGTTCTGCATTGATCTGGTTAAGTAAATTCTCTACCTTAAGTTTCGTACTGCTATCTATATCATCATGTTTCTCACGTAAAACTAATTCTAGTACTTCACGTGAGTTCTTTAAAATTTGAGTATTCATAAAACAACCTTCTTATTCGATGTTGGGAAAATCCCCTCCAAAAAACTTACCGAACCGAATAAAATGATATAGATAGCGCAAACCACAATCTTTAGAACAATTTATTGCTCTCCCCTCCATTTTTACTAATATTTAGCTCGTTAGCTCGTTAGCTCGTTAGCTCGTTAGCTCGTTAGCTCGTTAGCCTATTAGCTTCATGCTACTAAATATAGTTGTGCTTAATCAGTACAATTCTAAGCAATTACTTAATGCAGCCGTGGCATATAGGCGCTTACTTACAAGTTCGATTGATGACTGCACTTGAGGTGTGGGTGACATAGATTATCACTGAGATAATCGGCATTACTGCCAGTTACGATTCGAAAAAGGTCATTATTTTAAAGAACATCAGGACGAAACATCCTGTGAGTCGAAGTATCTCCTAAGCGTGACAAATAGTCAATAGTTTACAAATAGTCAATTTTAATGGTGGGTGCTTTTCTAAATCAGTGATAGCCCATAAAGTTTCATACTGCTCATAACTTGCCTTCAAGAATATCAAAGTACGTACCGCTAACAGATTTAGATAGAACACCGTGGACATCAAGTGCTAGGTTCGTAATGGTTCTTTTTTCTTTTTCAATGGTGACAATTCCTTCTGTTGCTTTAACTAAGAAATCTATAGTCGCTATTAGATTATTGATGTCATTTGGAGAAATGATTTTTTCATCAATAGGTCTTTTGTTTTCGTTTTTTTTCGTTGAAATATGTTTTTTTAAGGCATTGTTTTCCAACATGAGCAGTCTGTTCTTTTGCTCCAGAACTTCAATTTTTTCCTGAGGATTTAAACTTTGTAGAGCTTCTTTTCTTAGAGAGTTTAGTGATTTAGAGTCATCTGAATCATAATATTTGTGGTAGACCGAGCCGACAATGACCCAATAGGTACTGTTGGTGGCTAACGTTCTATGAGTAATGGCTCTCATGTTTACAGGAAGGTTTTCGTTGAAAATCTCAGCGCACATTTTTTGATAAGTAGTTTTGTTAGGGAAGTGAACTGAGTCGCATAAGGCTTTCATTTTGGGAACAACTATATCTTTGATACGTTGAACTCTACCGTTGATCGTGGTTATTTGAGATGCTTTGAATCTATTCTCCCCCTTTAAGGCTCCTTTAGGCATTGTTTTCCCCCGGTGGCTTTAGAGTAAGGTTGAGGTTGTTTTTTAGTGTGTCTTGAGTGTTTTTCTCGATTCGTTTTAGCTCAGTAGGCAAGTCATTAATGCTAACTCCTGTAACATCACAGATGCTTTTGATTATGCCCTTGAACTCTGAAAGTAGGTCCCTTCCGGTTGGGACTTCGCCCATTAGAGCTTGAAATTGCCCTGTTTGTGCTAAAACTTTATTGCGAAGCTGAGTTACTTTTGCTTTTAGTTGAGGAGTGAGAAATTCATGGAAACTAATAGCCTCCTCTATGCGTATAAGGGTGTTAGTTAATTCGTTAGATGATTTTAACTTGGTCAGTTTATCCTGTATGAATTTAGGCTTACCGACTAACCATTTATCTTTTTTAGATAAGCTGTTAACCATTGAGTCTAAGCAAGTTAAAGATGTTGCCCATGCTGAGATTTCATCAGCATAAAACTTTTTTAAGGAAATATCATTTAAGTAAGCATCCATACTTTCGCCATTTTCTTTTGCTTCATTTATAGTGTCATCATGCTCTGCGGCTTTATCCGTTAATAACCTGATTTTTGCGCTTATCGCAGGAATGTGATCAACCGTTTTTATCGAGTATGGGCATCCAGCACATGGGAGTTCCCCGTTGATGCTTTTTCCCGTAATGTCTGATGGGCAGTCATTATTAAAAGGACAAATATGTGTAGAGTTAAATGCCAGTTGGTCTACGATTGTAAAACTGCTATCGGTACTAACATCTAATTCTTCTTGTTTCTTCTTAATAATCTGCATTCCGCTACAAGGAGATGTGGAATGACTATTTGTAAATGATATGGCCCCAAAATCATTCATTGCGATAGTTGCATTTCTAGAAAATGCTTGTTGTAAAGCTGATTGTTTGCTTTTGGCATCAACCATCATTGGAGCTATAAAGTCTTTAAACTCCGCTTCTTGGCCTGCTTTTTGAGTATCAAGATATTTTGTGTTGATTTGGGCATAATAGATTACTAGAGCTTCAGTTATGTGCCCAGTTACCCTTTGTAGGATTGAGGGAGGAAGTACAGTGATGTGTTCACTTACGAATTGAGAACGCATTGAGTGTGGAGTGATAGGTTTTTTGTTTTCATCTACATACCCCTTCAGGTGCTGTATGTTTTCATCAAGATTTTTGTCGTGATCAATTTTAATTGGAGGAATGTTGTTTTTACTTGATTTTGAGTAAGTGTATGAAAATCCAATTAAAATTAATTTGAAGGCCTTCCTGTAGCTCTTGTCAGAAACCACCGAAAACGATGGGTTGATTTCTAAGTAAGAGTCTACCTGTGCAAATAATGGCTTGATCATTTCGAAGCTAGTTTCTTCGTGGCTATCATAGTAGATAGGTACATCTTTGCCAGTGAGGAAAGTTCTTTTCCAGAATAGCTGTCTATCTAGTATTCCAATGACTGATTCGACAACATCGGCCTCCCAGGCGTCATGTGATTTGTCTGAATTTACCCATAGCTGAGTAATTAGATATGAATAATCAATGAAATGCTCTCTGTTAACATTTTGGGCGTATGTTTCTTCGTTTAGGAATCGTAAAGCTATTAACCGGATCCCTGTTTCTGCCATAACAATACTCAGGTGAATATAATGAGGGAGAAAGGTATGGGACTTAAGCTGACATTTTATATTTTGTCTAGTCCTAAACAGTGAGACAATTCTTTTCGGTATTTCCTCTATGGGGTAGTATTTATGATTGCATCGAAAGATAGGTATAAACCCAGTATCACTGGTATTTATTGTCCTATTTGTAACGCGCTCCTTACTAATGACACTGTCTTTATTGGGATTATGGTGGTTCATGTACCAAATCCATTCAGCAACTCCGTAAAGGTACGATAGATAGGAAGAAAAGCTATCCTCAGGGAGTAGTTGTTTGACTGTACCCTTATGCCTAGGGACTATAGGGATATCAAGTTGTTTACTTATTGGAATCGTAAAGTTCTTATAGTTCATGGCTATATATTCGAAAAAACTATAGAGCTTGTATAAGAGTTCTTGGTGAGTGCTTGCTTTTACATTAACCCCCAGTCCCTTGACTATAATCTTTGCATGATGACGCTTGATATCTTTTGGTTCTGGTATTGGCTTTCCTGAGACGATAAGGATTTGCATCGCCCTTCTTATTGCCGATTGATATTTATCATAGGTTTTAATTCCTTTTTCTCTAAGTTCGTTAATGTAGCTGTTTATATCTACTATCCAAGCTAGAATTGCTGGGTGTTGTTCAATTTCCTTAGGGTTAAAGTTCTTAGTTGATAACTTCCCTTTTATACCTGTAACCCCACTTCTGACAAAAACATTACCCGTATCAAACTGTACCCTATTAGGAAGACTCGCATGGATGGCAAAATACCAGTCAACAGTTCTAGGAACTCCTGTAGGAGATTTACTGGTGATCTCCTTGAGCAGGTCATTGGTGATGTCTTCTACATCCCAAGCGGCACATGCACGAACGTATTTATGTGCGTACCATTTAAAGTTAGGCATTGACGCTTCTGACATATGTTTGGTTATGTCAATTTCGCATTCGAGTTGCTTGAAAAAGGGTGAGCGAATTATTCTGAGAATCTCTGGATAAGCATCATCAGCGTACTCTTCCATTGAGCCATTTTTACCGTGTTTTCGCTTGGGGAGGTCTGTAAAAAAAATAGGAAGTAAAAGAAATCTTGATGCCCAACAACAATGAATAAATAGTCGCAAGTCAGAGCGTAAACCTCTGGCGTCATTCCGGGTTATGGTTGTGAACCTTGAGTATTTTGGTAAGACTTGATGAAAAATTTCTTTCGATTTTTGTGGGTCTTCATTCGCTAACTCATAGATTTTGTTTAGCCATGCGCTATCTAAGTTAAAGTCATCTTCAAACCCATCAAGGTATTTGAATATAGATAGCTTTGTATGGCCTAGACGAGCTTTCTCGTTTAACCCATCTTCCCGAGTTAGACTTTCGACGCCTTCTCTTTTACAGATCACTTTCTTAGTTAGATAAAGTGCGTTAAGAATATTGCCTCTTAATTCTGCTTTCTCACATATGACAACAGGCTTTCTTGTGTGGTTGAACAGCATATTAATTACCCTCTTGCTCTAGCCTTTGTTTTTCTTTCTCTAGCTCCTTAAGTTGACGTTTGTTGTATTGAAGAGCTAAGTCTGTCAATGAAATACTGTTATCACGAAGATAAGAATTAGATGCTGAGAGCATAAAGTTAATTAAATCAGTGTCTTGTTTGGCGTAGACCTCTGTGGATTTCATGTTTTGATGACCCAGCAATATTTTAACGTACGCCAAAGGTAAGCCTTGTCGACCGGTTAGCTCTCTGTTCTCATCAACTATCGGGAAGTAATTTAATGTATAGAATGCATAAGTGTGTCTGAAGCAGTGCAACCCTAAATGATTTAGTGTTATATCGAAGTTTCTAAGGTTTTTTTTTAGAGTTTTTGAGCGCTCAGATCTGTCGCTACAGAAGAAAGGGCGGCCATTTGCTTTTTGGAATAAGAAGCGGTGACTAACATTTATTTTGTAATGATGTTCCATGTATATCTTTAAGTAAGACCAAAAGATATGTGCGAACGGTTCAATCATAAAGGTGAGCTCTGTGGCTCGCCCTTTGTCAGTAAGCGCTTCAGCTTCTTTTTGGGTTAAGCCTGAGTTGCCGCGATTACTTGGAGATATTATGGAAACGCTTCTCTCATTCAAGTCGATGTCATCAACTGTTATTTGAAGAGCTTCTGATGTCCGAACACCTGTGGCGGCTAATAATGCATAGAGCAAAAAATTCCGAACTTTAGAGAAACAAGATGCAGGAGAGATGTTTGCACTAGATAAAAACCGAACACTTTGTCTGATAGGGAGAGATTTGCTTGCTTTCTTTTTAGTTATCTTTTTCAAAGCAGATCTACTATGTTTTTTGGCAGCTCTCCTAAATAATTTAATCTTACTTCGTTGTTTATTAGTGAAATTTCGCTTGGTTGCTTCAAACCATGAGTTCTTAATTATATGGTTTAGTTGATGGTGGCTAATATTGTATTGAGAAATGATTGCCTTCTTGAAGTTGTCATCATCGTTATTGAATGTCCTTAGTTCCATAAACATAGACAAGGAGGCTTCAATCCCACTAGCTATGCTTGTAAAGCTAGTTTCTTTATCTTTCTTAAGATTTTTAGCAATTTGAATTATAAGTTTTGAAGAAGAGCGTTGTCCCAAGGTCAAGAAGTCTTGATAGAGTTGAAATAACTTAAATGGTTCAAATTTAGCGTCAAGTTGATTTGACACTATCTTTAGCTCATATAAAAAATCAAGAAAACGACTAGTGTGACCTGCATATTGCTCGATTGTGTTGTTGGCGTACCCTTTGTCAATTAGCAGTTCGACATACTCTTCGAAGGGCTCATACATTTCGGAGGTGTTAATATTCATCAGTTGCATTCCTTGTCTGAGGGTATGACTTCGAATACAGGTGAAATTTTTCATCGTTATTGGACTCCCTTAAAGGTTACTCGAAGAGTCGAACAGTGCTGCTCGTGAGCTGGGCAGGCGAGTGGTTTCAGTTGCACTTTTCTTGAGTTGAGTAAGCCAATCAAAGTTGTAAATGTTGGTTACTATTACCGATTGGGTAGGCTCAATAGCTAGGAGCCCCTTCACTATTTTGGTGAATATCCCTTTTCTCTGAATTGTCGGATGTAGTTCAAGACGCTCAATTTGACAGACTTTAAGGGAGAGTTTTGTTCTCTCTTCACTAAATACCGTTACATAGTTAGAAATATTAACATCGCCATACGGAAGTAACTCATTTCCATGTGACATTTTATTTAAGGCGATAGAAATGCCCCTTTTTTGGCAATTAGTAATAAGTTCATCTCGAAGTGATTCAAAGTAGGAAAAATAGGAGACATCAGCTCTATAGCAAAGGTGAATTATTTCCTCATCATTAAAATCTGTAATTAGTAGGCAAAACTGCTCTTTTTTTTCTGCTTCTAAAAACAACTGATATAGATTTAGCGATAACTTAACTAAATTTGTAATCATTTGTTCTTCAGGAATATTTACTAATGGTTCGTTTGTTTTTTCTATGAAATCCATAATTCCTCTCAGAATAAAAAGCAATATCTTGGGTTAGGTAGTGGTATCAGCTTAGATTTATGTGTTTTTCATTAAGTTATTGGTAATTCGACTTATAAATATGCGATAGCATTTTGCTAAACATATGACTGCTATTTTAACGAACGTCACTCGTTTACTCAGATACTAAGCTGCGATACATGCTTGAGAGCAGAACTGAAAGAAGAATATTCTGTATCGAAAAGTTAACCCGCTTGTGGGTAAATCTAGGTGGTAAAAAGGCGATTTGCAAGGTGTTTTTTCATTTAAGTTATTGATTGGTAATGCAATGCCAAGTTCAGGTTCTAGCTTGTCATTGCAATGCCAATTTCTAAAGTTGTAGGAGTTTAGGGAGGCTAAAAGTGGAAGTGATATAGTTATTTATAGTGGCTAGTCAAGCGTTAGGAATATATTTACGGGGCGGTTTTATAGATCTTAATGGTTCTGAAAATGTTGTAAGTTGTTTTTGGACAAAAGTTTCTCTGTACCTTTGCTAATTTAACGAACTATGAATAATCACAGATATTGCAAAGTGAGTTTTGAAGAGCTGGTGCGATGAATAAAATCGCACTAGTAAAAAAGATTGTTTAGGTGCAGGCTAAGTGCGGTTACGTTAAATTAAGCGCCGATAAAGACTATTAGTCAAAATATCAATTATCATAAAAAGATCCCTCTTTGTTCCTTTGTAGTGAAACAAACGGCTCCCTTTTGGGGAGCCTTTCTTGTGTCTAAGTCCTAGGTTTACGCTAAATACAGCTACATTGAGTCTTGGTGTGCATAGGTACACACCGCCCGAAGAGCTCAATATCAAATTCTATGTTTACGAGCGATAGAGAAAGTCAGAGTATAGATCGGCCATGAACCTTACATCGATGTAAAAAGTGGAGTCAAAGCCAAACAAAACGAGCGATACCCGCCCACCTATCGATCGGCCATGGGGTTTACAACGATATTAATTCACCGAGAACCCTTACGTGATAAGGGCTCTAAGCATCAGCTCATAGATCAGCCATGAAACTTACATCGATGTAAAAAGTGGAGTCAAAGCCAAACAAAACGAGCGATACCCGTCCACCTATCGATCGGCCATGGGGTTTGCAACGATATCAATTCACCGAGAACCCTTACGTGACATGGGCTCTAAGCATCAGCCCATAGATCAGCCATGAATCTTACATCGATGTAAAAAGTGGAGTCAAAGCCAAACAAAACGAGCGATACCCGTCCACCTATCGATCGGCCATGGGGTTTACAACGATATCAATTCACCGAGAACCCTTACGTGACATGGGCTCTAAGCATCAGCCCATAGATCAGCCATGAACCTTACATCGATGTAAAAAGTGGAGTCAAAGCCAAACAAAACGAGCGATACCCGCCCACCTATCGATCGGCCATGGGGTTTACAACGATATTAATTCACCGAGAACCCTTACGTGATAAGGGCTCTAAGCATCAGCTCATAGATCAGCCATGAAACTTACATCGATGTAAAAAGTGGAGTCAAAGCCAAACAAAACGAGCGATACCCGTCCACCTATCGATCGGCCATGGGGTTTGCAACGATATCAATTCACCGAGAACCCTTACGTGACATGGGCTCTAAGCATCAGCCCATAGATCAGCCATGAATCTTACATCGATGTAAAAAGTGGAGTCAAAGCCAAACAAAACGAGCGATACCCGTCCACCTATCGATCGGCCATGGGGTTTACAACGATATCAATTCACCGAGAACCCTTACGTGACATGGGCTCTAAGCATCAGCCCATAGATCAGCCATGAACCTTACATCGATGTAAAAAGTGGAGTCAAAGCCAAACAAAACGAGCGATACCCGCCCACCTATCGATCGGCCATGGGGTTTACAACGATATTAATTCACCGAGAACCCTTACGTGATAAGGGCTCTAAGCATCAGCTCATAGATCAGCCATGAAACTTACATCGATGTAAAAAGTGGAGTCAAAGCCAAACAAAACGAGCGATACCCGTCCACCTATCGATCGGCCATGGGGTTTGCAACGATATCAATTCACCGAGAACCCTTACGTGACATGGGCTCTAAGCATCAGCCCATAGATCAGCCATGAATCTTACATCGATGTAAAAAGTGGAGTCAAAGCCAAACAAAACGAGCGATACCCGTCCACCTATCGATCGGCCATGGGGTTTACAACGATATCAATTCACCGAGAACCCTTACGTGACATGGGCTCTAAGCATCAGCCCATAGATCAGCCATGAACCTTACATCGATGTAAAAAGTGGAGTCAAAGCCAAACAAAACGAGCGATACCCGCCCACCTATCGATCGGCCATGGGGTTTACAACGATATTAATTCACCGAGAACCCTTACGTGATAAGGGCTCTAAGCATCAGCTCATAGATCAGCCATGAAACTTACATCGATGTAAAAAGTGGAGTCAAAGCCAAACAAAACGAGCGATACCCGTCCACCTATCGATCGGCCATGGGGTTTGCAACGATATCAATTCACCGAGAACCCTTACGTGACATGGGCTCTAAGCATCAACCCATAGATCAGCCATGAATCTTACATCGATGTAAAAAGTGGAGTCAAAGCCAAACAAAACGAGCGATACCCGTCCACCTATCGATCGGCCATGGGGTTTACAACGATATCAATTCACCGAGAACCCTTACGTGATAAGGGCTCTAAGCATCAGCTCATAGATCAGCCATGAAACTTACATCGCAGAAATAATGCTCGTTGAGTATTGGTGTGCATCGGTGTGCAGCAGTACACACCGCCTTCGAAGAGCTCAATTTCAGAGTCTATGTTTACGAGCGATAGAGAAAGTCAGAGTATAGATCGGCCATGGGGTTTACAACGATATCAATTCACTGAGAGCCCTTACGTGATAAGGGCTCTAAGCATCAGCCCATAGATCAGCCATGAACTATGATAACGAGAATCCGACTAACGCACACATTATAAGGAAATTAAAATTTTCTTTGATGGATCGAAACTCGAAACTTCTTCATAGCCAACGTATCCACGCTGGTTTGTATGGAATTTAATATTGAAATCAGAGAATTCCATACAATCATGGTTGTGTCCGTAGAACCAGACCGCAATTTTGTCAGCAAGATCTGAAAATTCATCACATTGAGAGGCAAATGCAGGACCAAGTGGGCTACCCAAGTATTCAAGTTGTATTCCTTCTCTAGATGGAAGGTGGTGGGTAACGACAACATTGACATCCTCTTTGGCTTGACTTATTGATTCGTAAAGGAAATGCCTAGATGTTTGGTGAAGTTCTCTCGCATCCAATGGTGAAAATGGCTTTCCATGATATTGAATTTTTCGATAGTCATTCAAGCCTGAACGAGCTAATTTCATAGAGTCTTTAGGGGTCTCATAAAGTTCGAAATCAGTCCACAAAGTACACCCATGAAATCTAACACCATTGATTACAACGCTATCGTTTTCAAGAAAGTATACGTTGGAATAACGTTCAGCTCTGCTCCTACATTCTTCTATCAATAGCTCTAGCGATGAAGCACCATAGGCCTCATGATTACCTAGGACATACACAACAGGCACATCAAATTGTGCCGCCCAATCAATTCCTTTAGTGCCGAGGTGAATGTCTCCACTAAGTACGACGACATCTGCGTCAGTTTGCGGGAACTCCATTGGACCAAATTCCAAATGAAGATCAGAGAGATGGCAGATTTCCATAAATTTCTACTTTGATAAAAATTGATGACCCCAGTGTAGTTCAGTGTTACAAATTCCTACAACCCGCAAATTGATACTTTTCAGGCGATACCATAACCTAAGGCTATACAGCTACAGAGCGTGCTGTAGTTATGTAACGTTAGTATGCTTTTATGGACAGTTAAATACTGAATGCTAGTGGTATTATTTATTTTTGAAGAAATCTGACAGACTTTCCTGACTGAAGAGATCAATTTCCGCTACTAAATCAATAACCTTACCATTCTTGATCCCGCAGGCCCCGTCACTACCGTTATTACTTTTCAGCTCTGGTTCTAATAGTGTTTCTATGATTTCAATAGCCTTGTTAAGCTGAATTCTGTCTAGCTTGTGTCCCAATGAGTGCTAGCACAGGAGAGGCGTAGCACGCCTTTGGACATAAATGTGTTTCAGGAATTCTAACATTAGCGATTAATGAATAACTTTTTATAAGGCAAATTTGCCAATTAGTACGCCTTCGTACAGTGCGCACTTTGTCTCATTATGTTTAATAGTGCATATCTTATAAAATCAATGCAACCTCTTGTATTTATAGGTTTTATCATTGAAGTATCGCGAAATGAGTAAGAATTACATTTTTCGAGAGTTAGAGTGCCAAATGACGAAAGAAGAGGTTGCTGAACTGTGTTTTAAAACTGTGAGGACTGTCACGGGGTGGGATGAAGGAAATCCAATTCCTCCGGAGTGTAAAAGACTTATGCGAATGGCAAAAGGTCGGGAACTCAGCATTAGTGAAGATTGGATCCAGTTCAAAATGTTATACGACAGGATGGAATTACCAACGGGGCAAGTGGTTAGGCCACAACAAATATTAGCAGGAATTGCGCTCTTAGGGATTCAGTCTGAGCTAGAGATTAAGACTTCAACACACTTACTTGGCATTGCAAGAGCAATTGCGAATATCAAGAAATAGTATTAGAAAAGTATGGTTTCTATAGAGCGGGTTCTGAGGTTAATGGACAAAATTAACGTGATGTAATTTTTATTGGTAGAGTAACTGCGACTGGAACATTGAAATTCCTTGTTTAAGTAGCCAGTCCTCCTTTTTGGTCATATCAAGGAGATAGAAGCCGAACCTTTATCGAGAGGGTTCGGCTTTTTATTTTTACTTAGTTCTTATCTCTAAAGTAATTAGTAATTTCTGTTGTAAAGTTGTTTTGACCTGAACCGTAACTTTGTCCATTTGAGCTGAATGGAGGGAAATCATGGCGTTCAACATTATATTCAACTATCGCTTCGAAATCACAAAGGTGCACTAGACCTGAAATTAAATCATCCAGATATTCACCTTGCGGAATTTTGATAGAATCTAAATCTTCTGACAAAAACTCAATTAATGGCTGTCGGCTAATTGAGGATATCTCGGTAAAGCTATAGTAGTTTGAGAAAATATCAGAATCGATTATCAAGTTGGTTAGCTCATCTTTATAATATTCATAGATATTTTTATACAAAGTGTCAAAATTCTCATCGTTTAAAATATTCATCTTATCCATAATTTGAGATAGCTCGATGAAATAAATGTCATCGTATTGTTCTGCTAGCACAGATAAAACAAAATCATGTAAGTTCTCATCATTACTATCAATTATTTTACAGTTTATTAGGTGAAATATCACTCTCAACTGTTCATCATTAACTAATTCATAATTAAATATAGTTGAAGCTAAATCTTCTAAATATTTAGAGAATATAGTTTTGGTATGAAAGTTTGGTGTCTTTATTATTAGGTTAGCAAGAGTTCTATGATACTTAGAATATACACTTTCTGGTTTAGCTAAAGAAGCAAGGCAAGTAATATATGCATCATGATCTATTATCTTATGAATTTTATACTCTTGAAGAGTAACCAGTGAGCGATCAGTTTTTAGTATGTTAAAAATTGAAGATAGATATTCAATGTTTTTTGAATACTCGCCTAATACAAAATCAGAAATAGAAGGGTTAAACAAATCATAATGAACTTGATTGTCATAACCAATATGTCTATTTATAAGTGAACCAATTACAAGTTTAATTGTAGTTTCGTATGACTCATCTATGTTTGGATGAACGTTTGAACCCAACAAGCGATAAAAATAATCTGTGCATTGCGCTGATGTCATTCTCCCACCGTTTAAGACTATACCAACGACTAAATGGTTACATAACTTGTTTGTCTGATTTGTGAAAACATGCCGCCAGATATCCTTTGGGTTCCTGAGGGTGTCTATTACATAATCCCAGTAATCATTTGGGCTAACCTCATCTAACCTGCAAGCGTCAGTTACGAACTCGATAAGCCGCGGGTTAAAGTTTGCATGGTCAATAACTTGAAAGTATCTTAAATCTTTTGTTAATTCTTCTCGGTATTCATGGGTTAAATCACTGAACCAAATATGGTTGTATAAAATTTTCGCTTTTTCAAACCTAGTTAAATTTCCAGCGTTTATTTGAATTTCATGAGTTGATATTTTAACTCTATCAAACAACTCTGTTAAAAGTTTACTTTGTTCGAAAATGTTTGTTCTAGTTGTAAGTATAAGTTTTTTAGAGGGATCTTGCCTAATTCTAGTTATGAGGTGACTAAGCGTAACATCTTCTTTGTTTTCAATTCTTTTTAAATAGTTGCTTCCAAGAAAATCGTCATATAAATATACTTGTTTTTGATTTTCATTATATATCTCATCAATCTCATCAATACTATTTAATATATAGAAAAATGCATATCCTCTGGTTGTGTATATTTTGCACATTTGCTCAGCAAGAGTTGTTTTTCCTATTCCAGCATTACCTGTTATTAATATTATGTTATTGGTGTCGAGTGTGCTTTCAGATTTCTCGTGAACCAATGTTTTCACATAAAAGCTACTTTTAGAAATGATCTCTTCTAATTTGAACTTACTTCTCACATGTGTTGCATTGTTAAGCATTCGATTTATAACATTTGTACTGTTTATCCAAAGGTTATAATATTTTAATTCTATACCTTCGTGTTGGCTAAGTAGGCTGTTAATATCCTCGTTTCCGATTATATCCTTAATATCTTTGATGTATGGTGCAAACGCTAACTTGATATCTAATTTGTTTTTGTGAGAAAGTTCGATAGACGTAGCTAAAATATACCTAGCAGGGTTAAGTTTGTTTACTTTATCAACTTCATTTTTTTTTAGTTCTTTGATTAATGCTGTGATCCCTGATTTTATCCAATGCTTACTTTGGATAATCGTAACGTCTCCATTGTTATCGACACTTCTTCCGTCAATACCTTGATCACGACCTTGCTTATATGACTCAACAAATTGCCCGTCTCTTTTTTCTATAAGATCATTAACTAACTCTTCAAATTCTTTATCATTGATTGTAGAAAAATCATAGTGCGACATAATATTTCCTTCGGTTTAATGCCATGTGCTTTGGAGTTGAAGCGCGGCATCTAGTCTTACAAATTCACGTAATCAAGCTCTTGATGTTAATCAGATAACACTCATATGCAAGCATGTTATCACAAGCTAAATGATCTATAGAATCAATTGGTTGTTAGTCTGTCAGTAGATAACATTTGAAGAGACAGTTCTTAGAGCGTTGTAGTACTGTCGAATTTACCCCCGTGATACAACACGGGGATTCACAACGAACAGCATTAGAAAAATGGATAACTTTTAGTAGGGCAAAAGCTCATGAACAGGATGCGAATGAGTAAAAGTTCTAAGCAACTTTGGGGCGTGCGACGTGAAGTCGTATGAAGCGCTGTTCACCGCTAAACGAGTGAACCATCTGTATCACCAGATGAACCTAGGAGCCTGAATAAAGTAGCGGCTTTGACAATGTAACGAAGGTTGGTATTTTCCAATCGGGATTGAAATCGTGAGAGAACGATCCTCCTGATAACCACAACATCGGGTGAGTGCTAGGTAGTCAGCATGATGAACAGAAGTGAATCCGCGTAAGGTGCGTTATGTTGTGAAACAGCGGAAGTGGTTAATACGCTGTAGCCAAAAGGCACGAGAGTCGGAAAGAGATTGCCCCATGCTCTTTCGTGATCATTGAACTCTCCGCACCATAGCGGGCATCTAAACTGACATTGCGTGACATACGGAACACGGTAAGCCTGTATCTCTCCCTACGGGAAAGCCCCTGTGGCCGATAGTGATGCGGGTAGAGGAGGTTGGAAAAAGCAAAGGCTGCATTGTAATGACGCAGATACAGGTTTGTGCCTGATCACGAAAGTGAGCCCACTTCCAACTGGTCTCTCGTTGCGAGAGAGTTTGAAGAACTTTATTAAGGAAGAAAAGCAAATGACGATTTCGAATGAGATTAGTGCATCTTCTGACAGTGCACTGTGGCAATCCATTAACTGGAAGGCCGCAGAGGCGAACGTCTTAAAGCTTCAAATGCGTATCGCAAAGGCAACTAGAGACGGTAAACACGGCAAAGCAAAAGCATTGCAGTGGATACTGACTCACTCTCGCTCAGCAAAACTTCTTGCTGTTAAGCGAGTTTCTCAAAATAAAGGCAGTAAAACGCCTGGAATAGACGGCGTTGTCTGGAATACAGACACGCGTCGTATGAAAGCAGTAAATCAACTGAGTCGGAAAGCTTACCAAGCGAAACCACTCAGGCGTATCTATATCCCCAAAAAGAATGGCAAGCTTCGACCTCTGGGCATACCATGCATGATAGACAGAGCACAACAAGCGCTACACCTATTATCGCTAGAGCCTATATCAGAAACAACTGCCGACCCGAATAGTTATGGCTTTAGAACAAATCGTAGCACGGCTGACGCTGTCGACCAGTGCTTCAAGTGTTTGGCTTTAAAGAAATCGGCTAAATGGGTTCTTGAAGGAGATATTAAAGCTTGCTTCGACAAAATAGGGCATCAATGGCTTATGGATAACATCGCCATCGATAAACGGATGTTGGAGCAATGGCTAAAGTCAGGCTTTGTAGACAAAGGGCTGTTTTACGACACCGACGAAGGCACTCCTCAAGGCGGAATTATATCCCCCACCTTGATGTTGATGACGTTATCGGGTCTCGAACAGCGCATTAAGTCTACCGCGCTTAAGAAAGGAGCAAGAGCTAACTTTATTGGATATGCCGACGATTTCGTCGTCACTTGCGCTTCAAAGGAAGTACTCGAGAACGATATCAAACCGTTGATTGCTGATTTCTTAGCGGAAAGAGGCTTAACATTATCCGAAGAGAAAACGCACATTACTCATATCAACGATGGCTTTGACTTTCTTGGGTTCAACCATAGGAAGTACAAAGGGAAACTGCTCATCAAGCCGAGTAAATCCAATACGTTGATGTTCTTAAGCAATCTGCGTGAACTCATCAAAAAGCACGTAACCCTTCCAGTGAATGATCTTATCAAACTGATAAATCCTAAACTCAGGGGATGGTCGAACTATTATCGGCACTGCGTAGCTAAACAGGTATTCGGATATGTCGGTCACAAACTATTCCATACGTTATGGCACTGGGCTAAAAGGCGTCATCCAACAAAGTCTAAAACTTGGATTGCCCTAAAATACTTCATCAACCGAAAAGGCCAATGGCAGTTTCACGGTTGGCAGAAGATCATGGATATGGATTGCCAGTTCAATCTCTTCCAAATAGCCAAAGTGCCAATAGAAAGGCATGTGAAAATCCGAAGTGCAGCGACACCCTTTGACCCTCTTTACCAAGAATACTTGGTAAAGAGAAAATCTAAAAGGCTAGCTCGTAACTCTTGGAACGAACCTGCTTCGACTGCTTTATAAGTTGCTGGGTATCAAACGATGCCTTCGTGGAGGCTTGAGCCTAGTGCAGTGAAAGTTGCACGCTGGGTTCTTAGGGAGACGGCACTTGGTAACAAGTGTCGTCCACCCGACAAAGGTATGTTTGCCGTGTTCGATACTGTTTGTGTTCGATACTGTTATGTGATCGATACTGTTACAGCTCTAGACAAAAATCATTTGGAGGTTTTGCTAATCGATTAAATAGCAATTTAAGTCAGGTATGACTGACCTCTATCTCTGTGGCCAAGTTTATCTAAGAACTGCATTAAGTATTTTCTTGTTCCGGAAAGGTGACTACCCATACTGAATGTTTATCCTTCAACGACGCTGTACCCTTGTTAATCATTGCTCTAAGTAGGGCAAAGCGACGATTACCTTCTAGTAAGTGTAAGGGTTTAAGCATGGGACCTTCATGTCCCGGATATCGAAACTCTAAAATTGGGTGGCTATGGTTAGAGGCATTTCGAGCAACAATTAGAGGAGCAGGGGTTGTACCCTGTTCAAGCATGAAATTACAAAATGCTGGCGCACTATGGCGGCCTGATCTTACCCACCATTCTCCTTTTTCTAGTAGCCGCTTTTCATCGTAAGGATAATGCTTGATGCTTTCAATTTCAGCGTTAGACAACTCTACCAACTGAAAGTCCCACTGTGACAAGTTTGGAATGAGATTAAGTGCGTCAACGACATCGCCATCTCCTTTTCCATGTTCATAAACCCATTGTCTTAAGACACTTTCTGGGAAGTTACTAAGTTCTTCTGGTATCAATTTGTAAAAATCATCAAAGCTAACTTCATGTCCAACCTTTGGAAAATGAGTCATTCTCTCTCCCTGTTGCCGTGTTGCAACTCAAGTTATATTTCTATCTTGATTTAGCCAAAAATATCTAATTGCTTTAGTTCTTTTTGTCTACCTGCACCAGAATCATCATCCCACACAATGGTTATATCTATATATTTCTGGCCACTCAGCGCGCCGGATGACAAGAAGTCCTTATTAGCCCCTGACTCAATGCAAGGGATCAGGTGGCCTTCTTCGATAATGACCCTATCATTACCATTTGGGAACGATAAGCGCACATTACGCGCATCAGCATCACCTTTATTAAAAACACGCAGTCGATATTTTGTTTGCCCTAGACTTATGAAACGAGCACTCAAATCAGCCTTGTAAGTACTCAGTATCTTTTGCTCTGCTTGTCTCAAATGTAATTTAGTAAGCCTGTCAGTTCTATCTAGTATATCTGCTTGCTTCTTGTAAAAACGCCAAGTCATGAACCATGTTGCAGCAGAAATAACTAAAGCGCCAAAAGCGATCCAATCACTCATATAACCTACCTGATTTTAATGTTTTTGGAGCCCTTAAGTGCTTTTCTTAAGTGTTGTTTGAACTCCTTTTCCAACTGCTTGCTAACATCTTTCTTCATGTCTTCTACTGTATTACTAATCAACTCTTGGTTAGCCTCAGTTAACTCATCTGTTGAGAAGGTTCGACCGCAATCAGTACAAGTATGCTCTTCACCTTCGGTCGCAAAATCAGAGTTACCACAAGTTTCGCATATCATCTGGACTTGTCTATTTTGCTCTTTCATTTTATCTCCTTATTGCAGTACTTAAACTCACTTAAGAGGCTCTATCGACATAAGGTAGTTTGTTTTGAAGTGAAGCAAACGGTTAGTTCTAATATGTGTAATTTTAAATGGCTTCAAATCGCTCTAATTAATCACCACAACGGCGATACACACTTTGTTGTATATTAATGGTTTTAGAGTAATTTAGTCAAAGAGTAGCTTGTTGAAATGTTACGAGTAGAGGCAAAAATGGGTTACGTTTGTTTGCTCAGGCATGTGATCACCAAGCGATTCTGTCGTTCGCTTAATTACTATTGCAGGGGAAGTGCCAGAGATAGCAAGAGTATGCAGCATAGCTAAGGTAGTCTAGAATCTGATTTAATGCTAATCCTGTTCAACCTAAATTTCGAAGCAAATTTCAGGTGATCACAAAAACGACTTTTATCAAATCTATGAATAGCGGTTACTTCAAACGTAGGTGATCATAAAAACGACTTTTCTCAAATCTATGAATAGCGGTTACTTCAAACGTAGGTGATCATAAAAACGACTTTTCTCAATTCTATGAATAGCGGTTACCTCAAACGTAGGTGATCATAAAAATGAGCGTTTGGTTAGTTGTCCATCGTTGTCCATCGTTGTCCATCGTTGTCCATCGTTGTCCATCGTTGTGCACCGTTAGACAACGTATTAAGAGGAGAGCCCCGTTAGTTTGTAGCTTGCTAAAAGATGAGCTGTTTTTTGGGGAACAGAATTAAAATCAGTTATGAAGAATACATCGATGTTTTAACTTACCCCCTCAACAAATAGATGATGAATTTTCAGTAAAGATCTCTCAAGAAAGGTTGTATTGATAGCTAATCATCATCTTCTGCAAAGAGTTCTTCGATCTCATCCCAATCAGGCAGTTGATGTGTTTTTTCTACGATCTCAAACTGCAAATTAACAGCATTCAATAACCTTTCAAATATATCGAATGAACCTGTAAAACGGCCATTCTCGATTTCTGAAATGGTAGTTTTATTAATTCTAGTCAACTTCGATACCTGTAATTGTGTCAGCCCCATATTGTTACGTGCGTGCTTAACTTTTAGCCCTATTTCGTACCTGCAAGCCATAGTTCATTCAACTTAGTATTAGCCATATAGCTAACACTATAGGTTATTTAGGGGGTGTTAGCTATATAGCTAATACGATAGTAGATCGTCATGTGTTGTCTACAACTAAGAAAGAATACAGCCACGATAGAGCGATTAGCTGAGGAGGTGTTTAGGAGATAAAAAGTAGCATTTATTAAAAAGATTCATTAAAGAGCAATTGAATCTTTTCAATCTATTCCAAATACAACTTCATCCGTTACAGATAGGGGGAGGGCAATACTTAAAATTATATACGTATTTAATCAAGTATTTCTATCAGAAGCATTTTTTAAAATAAGAGGTTGTGATAATAATTGGGTAAAAAAAAAGAAGCTCAAAGGCTTCTTCTTTTACCTCAATCAAATGACTTGAGTAAGGATATGTGTGGTGGCCCCTCGCAGACTTGAACTGCGGACCAATCGATTCAGTTTATCCAATACTTTCGTAAAGGGCTGGACTATATCATCATCCTCGCATTGCGGTGGGATGTCGGACGCTAGTGTTGTATTACACAGCAAGATCGTGCTGAACCAACTAGTCTCTGAACCTTCCTTTCACGCTTGAAAGGCTTGGCTGCTGATTGGCTTGGGATACTTATTTATCCGGTAGCTTTCCAGCAATTCATCCGATTTTTCCATATGTCATTACTAACATAGGTCACAACTTAATATGAGTCGACTGCTCTAACCACTGAGCTAAGGGGCCAAATTGTGTTGCTAATATACGCGGAGTATACCAGACTTTTTTATCATCCCTACAGACTCTTCTGTTAAGAAAGATATTCTCTATTATACGGGTTCCAAAGATAACCTTGAAACTACCCCCCAATAAGAACTGGGGACCGAACGATTATGAGTCGTGCGCTCTAACCACTGAGCTAAGGGGCCGTAGGGCATAGATTATAGGGGAACCAATCAATGGTGTCTAGACACTATGAGGGGCAATTCCGCTTACATCTTAGCCACTTAAATCACGTAGGCACAAAAAAGGTGAGCCAACGCTCACCTTTTTTATTTTATGCTTAAAAGCTAACCACACTAAAGCGTGTAATTACTCGTCTAGGAAGCTACGCAGAGTTTCTGAGCGGCTTGGGTGACGAAGTTTACGCAGTGCTTTTGCTTCGATCTGACGGATACGTTCACGAGTTACGTCGAACTGCTTACCAACCTCTTCAAGAGTGTGGTCAGTGTTCATGTCGATACCGAAACGCATACGCAGTACTTTCGCTTCACGAGGCGTTAGGCCTGCAAGAACGTCTTTAGTTGCGCCGCGTAGGCTTGTTGCCGTTGCAGAGTCTAAAGGCAGTTCTAGCGTTGTATCCTCGATGAAATCACCCAGATGCGAATCTTCGTCGTCACCGATTGGTGTCTCCATTGAGATAGGCTCTTTAGCGATTTTCAGTACTTTACGGATCTTGTCTTCAGGCATTTGCATGCGCTCAGCCAACTCTTCCGGAAGCGGTTCACGACCCATCTCTTGTAGCATTTGACGAGAGATACGGTTTAGTTTGTTGATCGTTTCGATCATGTGAACCGGAATACGGATAGTACGAGCTTGGTCGGCAATCGAACGAGTGATTGCTTGACGGATCCACCACGTAGCGTAAGTAGAGAACTTGTAACCACGACGGTATTCAAACTTATCTACCGCTTTCATCAGACCGATGTTACCTTCTTGGATTAGATCCAGGAATTGTAGACCACGGTTTGTGTACTTCTTAGCAATCGAGATTACTAGACGTAAGTTCGCTTCAACCATCTCTTTCTTCGCACGACGAGCTTTCGCTTCACCGATAGACATACGACGGCTGATATCTTTGATGCTTTGAACAGTAAGAGACGTTTCACGTTCGATGATATCCAGCTTTTGGATAGAGCGACGGATGTCGTGTTCGTTACGTTTGATCTTTTCTGCGTATGGCTTGTCTGAAGCAAGAACTTCGTCCAACCATGCTTCGCTAGATTCATTGCCAGTAAATAGAGCAATGAAAGATTTCTTCGGCATTTTGCCGTACTCAACCGTTTGACGCATGATTAGGCGTTCTTGAGTACGTACGCGATCCATTGAAGTACGCAGTTCGTTTAC
Source organism: Vibrio splendidus (assembly GCF_024347615.1). NCBI lineage: Bacteria > Pseudomonadati > Pseudomonadota > Gammaproteobacteria > Vibrionales > Vibrionaceae > Vibrio > Vibrio splendidus. The sequence continues at coordinate 458,414 of NZ_AP025508.1, forward strand.
TAGGTAATCAAACTGTTTTGGCGTCAGACGGAATTCTTTGAATACGTCTTGCATCATTGTTGTTGCAAGCGTTGCTTTCGGGCTTTCGTGGCCGTATTCATTGATTGCTAGTTGACGGTTTTGGTAGCTAGTACGAAGTGCTGTGAACTTCTCAAGAGCAAGCTCAGGATCAATACCTGTATCTTCCTCTTCTTCTTCCTCGTCGTCTTCTGCTTCTTCTTTGTCTTCGTCTTCTAGATCAGTTTTAGCGAGCTCTGAACCGATGTGAGTCGCCGTTGGCGCAGCTGTGCCATCGTCGTCTGGGTCAACAAAGCCATTGATTAGATCTGTTAAGCGAATCTCTTCAGCGAGTACGCGGTCAAACTGTTCCAAGATGTATGGAATCGTGCCTGGGTACTCAGCAACAGATAATTGAACGGTATTGATACCATCTTCAATACGCTTCGCAATGTCGATTTCGCCTTCACGAGTCAGTAGTTCAACTGTACCCATTTCACGCATGTACATACGAACTGGGTCAGTTGTACGGCCAATCTCGCTTTCTACGCTTGAAAGCGCAGCAGCAGCAGCTTCAGCTGCATCTTCATCTATATTGGCATCGTCATCATTAAGAGCTAGATCATCAGCGTCAGGTGCAGTTTCTACTACCTTGATACCCATGTCATTGATCATTTGAATGATGTCTTCTACCTGTTCAGAATCCACGATTTCTGCAGGTAGGTGGTCGTTTACTTCGGCGTAGGTCAGATAGCCTTGTTCCTTGCCTTTAATAACAAGTAATTTTAGCTGTGACTGCGGATTTTGATCCATAGATGATATCCAACTTCAGGTCTGGTGAAGGACGTTGCATTCTCAAATGCAAACCAATTATGTTAACAAATTTATTAAATGCTGACTAATCAAACAGGGTTACGCTTTTAGATCTAGCATTAAAGCTAGTAGCTCCCTTTTTTCTTCGGCTGATAAACCGACACTTCTTGCTTTGGCCTGCAGGTTTTCAATTTGTTTTTCAACGCACTGGGCAAGGATGTTGTCCAATGAGTCTAAAAATATATCTTCTTGATTGTCTTCGTCGAGGGGGATTTCCCAGCTCGCGAGACGAGACAGAAGTGCCTCATGTTTGTTCTCTCGCCAATGTTCTAATAATTGGCCTGTGCTGATATGGGGGTTCACTCGGCAGATATCAAGTACTTCGACGAATAAACTTAGTCCAGGCAGCTGTAAGCCTTTGACACTTGATAAATCCGGTACCATATCAGCATAGCTCGGATTTTGGATAAGCAAAGCGATAACTTCACGCATTGGAGTGCGCTTGAGCTCTTTATGCGGTTGAGGTGTCGGGTTCTTTGTGTGAACGCGAGCACGCCTCAATTGGTTATCAAATCCAGTTCGCTCATCGAGCAATTTTTCGAGCAGTTCTTGGAAGTAACTGTCAGGAATTTTACTAATCAAGGCGCTCGCGTGTGCACGCAGTGCCGATTTTCCTTCTGTTGTTCCTAAATTCAGCTTGTGTATTTCTATCAGGTTATCGAACAAATAGGTCGAAAGCGGCGTCGCATTGTGGACGAGCTGTTCGAAAGCAGCCTGACCGTGTTCTCTAATATAGCTGTCTGGGTCTTCACCGTCTGGCAAGAACAGAAACTTGAGTGTGTTACCTGTTTTTAGGTATTCAAGCGCATTTTCTAGTGCGCGCCACGCGGCCTCTTTACCTGCTCTATCACCATCGTAACAACAAACCACAGTATTGGTCTGGCGGAACAACATCTGAACGTGATCACCGGTTGTTGAGGTGCCCAGTGATGCCACTGAGTAATCGACACCGTACTGCGCTAGTGCGACAACATCCATATAACCTTCAACCACAAGTACTTGAGGTGGTTCACGGTATGCTTGTAACACTTCATAAAGGCCGTAAAGTTCTTTACCTTTATGGAAGATCGGCGTTTCTGGCGAGTTTAGATACTTTGGCGTGCCGTCTTCTAAAACACGACCACCAAACCCGATCACTCGGCCTCGACGGTCACGAATTGGGAACATCACGCGTCCACGGAATCGATCGTATCGGTTGCCTTTATCGTTTTCTATCAACATGCCGCCAGTAACGAGCATGTCTTGGGCTTCTTTTTGTTGGCCAAAGTTCTTACGAACCAAGTCCCATTCATCAGCGACGTAGCCAATGCCAAACTTCTGTACGATTTCACCAGAAAGGCCGCGATTTTTTAGGTAATCAATCGCAGGTTTGTTCGCTGAGATTTTCAGCTGAGAGCGGTAAAAATTACTGATGCCGCCCATCAAATCGTAGAGGTTACGTTTTTGTTCGCTGTTGGCTCTTGGCGCCGTGGATATTTCACCGCTGCGCTGTTCTCTAGGAACATCAAGTCCTAAAAATGAGGCCAGCTCTTCAATCGCTTCAACAAAATCGAGACGTTCGAACTCCATAATGAAGTCGATAGCATTGCCGTGTACGCCACAACCAAAGCAGTGATAAAACTGTTTTTCTTGGCTTACGCTGAAAGAAGGGGTCTTTTCGTTGTGAAATGGGCAACAAGCACCATAGTTTTTGCCTTTTTTCTTAAGTTTCACGCGTGCGTCCACAATATCGACAATGTCGAGACGCGCTAGGAGATCATCGATGAAACTACGCGGGATGTGTCCTGCCATAAAACCTTAGAAAAATGCACTAACTGAGAGTGTGGATAATAATAGTTTGAATAGGTTACAGATACAAACAAGCCGTGCGTTCCGAAGGATTGCACGGCTTGTTGCAATTTGATTTGGGATTAAGCGAGTTTAGAACGAACTAAACCACTAACTTTACCCATATCTGCACGCCCTTGAATTTGTGGTTTCAAGATAGCCATTACTTTACCCATGTCTTGCATGCCCGCAGGTTGAGCTTCTGCAATTGCGCTATCAAGTAGTGCAATAACTTCTTCTTCAGTTAGCGGTTGAGGCATAAAGCCTTCAAGTACCGTAATTTCTGCTTTTTCCACGTCAGCAAGATCTTGACGATTTGCCGATTCATATTGAGCAACAGAATCGCGACGTTGCTTAACCATTTTAACTAATATAGCAATAATGTCGTCGTCGTTCAGAGTGATCCGTTCGTCAACTTCACGTTGCTTAATTGCTGAAAGAGCTAAGCGGATAGTGCCAAGGCGCGGTTTGTCCTTGGCTTTCATCGCTAATTTTTGCTCTTCTTTGAGTTGTTCAATAAGAGCCATAACTCAGTCCTTATGGATTAAGTTATTAGTACAGACGAACGCGACGTGCGTTTTCGCGAGCTAGCTTTTTAGCGTGACGCTTTTGAGCTGCTGCTTTAGCGCGTTTGCGAACTGTAGTTGGCTTTTCGTAATGCTCACGACGACGCACTTCAGAAAGGATACCTGCTTTTTCACAAGAGCGCTTGAAACGACGTAGTGCAACGTCGAACGGTTCGTTTTCACGTACTTTAACTATTGGCATATGCCTTTCACCTCAGGGGTTATTCATTATCGCTGGTTACTCAGTACCAAATCAGAGAAGTTACCCATCGAGCTAACTCTCTATTCGCGTTTGGCCATTAACCAGCTTGATCAAAAATGGTGCGGAATTTTAATCCGATCACAGTGGCTTTGTAAAGCACTTTGTCGATTATAGTCTGTACAATATTTGTTTGAAGAGCTTAGGCAGGGTAATATTGCGCTAATTTCCCATTTTAGACGAAAGCGTGCCGAGAAAATTATGCGCATTATTGGTATTGAAACCTCTTGTGATGAAACAGGAATCGCAATTTATGATGATGAGCAAGGGCTGCTTTCTCATCAGTTATACAGCCAAGTAAAACTGCACGCCGATTACGGTGGTGTGGTACCTGAGCTAGCGTCGCGTGACCACGTAAAAAAAACCATTCCACTGATTAAAGCGGCATTGGCAGAAGCGAACCTAACGTCGAAAGACATTGATGGCGTGGCTTACACAGCTGGTCCCGGTTTGGTTGGTGCATTGCTTGTGGGTGCAACAATTGGTCGCAGTATTGCTTATGCGTGGGGCGTGCCTGCTGTGCCAGTACACCATATGGAAGGTCACCTTCTTGCGCCAATGCTAGAAGACAATCCTCCACCATTCCCATTTGTTGCTCTGCTGGTTTCTGGCGGTCATACCATGATGGTCGAAGTAAAAGGCATTGGTGAATACCGAATCCTTGGTGAATCGATTGATGATGCGGCGGGTGAAGCGTTTGATAAAACCGCGAAGCTGATGGGCTTAGATTACCCGGGTGGCCCGCTGTTATCTCGACTTGCAGAAAAAGGGACTCCGGGGCGCTTTAAGTTCCCACGTCCAATGACCGATCGCCCAGGGTTAGATATGAGCTTTTCTGGTTTAAAAACATTTGCGGCAAATACCATTCGCGCTAATGACAATGATGACCAAACTCGTGCTGATATTGCTTACGCGTTCCAAGAAGCTGTTTGTGCGACTTTGGTAATCAAGTGTAAGCGTGCCTTGGCGGAAACGGGCATGAAACGTATCGTGATTGCTGGTGGCGTAAGTGCCAACAAACAGCTACGTATTGAGCTTGAAGCGCTGGCGAAGAAAATCGGTGGTGAGGTTTACTACCCACGAACTGAGTTCTGTACAGATAACGGTGCGATGATCGCTTATGCGGGCATGCAGCGCCTGAAGAATGGCGAAACGGCTGATTTGTCTGTTCATGCCACACCGCGTTGGCCTATTGACCAGCTAGAGCCCATTGTGTAATTGACTGTAGTGTTTCGATAAACGGTCGCCTTGTGCGGCCGTTTTTATATCCTAGCTTACCGACTATGTGTCGATAAATAATTGCTAATAGAGATTAGGGAAGAAAATGAACAAGTTTACAGTAGACAACCAGTCGATGGCGTACCTAGATGAAGGTCAAGGCCCTGTTGTTGTGTTAGGCCACAGCTACCTTTGGGATAGTGCAATGTGGAAGCCGCAGATCGATGCATTAAAAACTCAGTATCGCTGTATTGTTCCAGAGCTTTGGTCTCATGGTGAATCACAAGCCGCGCCGAGCTCGATGCGTAACTTAAAAGATTACGCTCAGCACGTTTTGGCTTTGCTTGATCATTTAGATATCGAAGAATTCTCCGTAGTAGGTTTATCGGTTGGCGGTATGTGGGGAACAGAGTTAGCGGAACTTGCACCTGCTCGTATTAAATCTTTGGTTCTAATGGATACCTTTGTCGGTTTAGAGCCAGAAGTTGCTCATGCTAAATACTTCAGCATGTTAGACACCATTACTCAAACCAAAATGGTTCCTCAGCCGATTGTAGAAGCGGTTGTTCCACTGTTCTTTGCTAATGATGCTCAAACTAACTCACCAGCTTTAGTGGAAGGTTTTACTCAGCAGTTATCATCACTTGAGGGTGAGAAAGCAGAAGAAGTCGCACGAATCGGTCGAATGGTGTTTGGGCGTCGCGATATGATAGAAGCGGTAGAGAACTTTGCACTGCCAGTTTTGATTGCCGTTGGACAAGAAGATAAGCCGCGTCCGGCACTTGAGTCATACCTAATGCATGATTGCATTACGGGCAGTGAGTTAGTGGTGATTCCTGGTGCTGGTCATATTAGCTCGCTTGAGCAACCAGAGTTTGTGAACACAATGCTGAAGACGTTTTTAGATAAACATCTACAGTAAGAGCTCTTAAATACTGAATAGTATTGATCGACTGAGACTTGTGTCGTTTAAATTTATCTCGGTTTAAAAATGGTTCGGCTTAGACATGACAGTTTAAGCCGATTTTTTTTGCCCGAGTTTTGGTTCACTGCCATCGAGTAGGCGACGAATATTCTGATGGTGACGTAGGACGATCAAACAACACAACATGGCCACAGGCAGTGTGTATTGAGGTTTGACTAACCAAGCGTAGAAAGGTGCGAGCAACACAGTAACCAGTGCCGCTAGAGAAGAATAACGAAACAAAAATGCCACAACCAACCAAGTCGCCATGATCATGCCCGTTAGATCGAACCCAATTGGGGCGATGGCTCCGAGTGCCGTTGCGACGCCTTTACCGCCTTTAAAGTGGAAGAATATTGGGTACATATGACCAAGGCATGCAGCAATCGCCACGACGCCTAAAATGATCGAGTCGATGTTGAGGTAGTAGCCAAGCCAGACTGGAATGGTGCCTTTAAGCATGTCACAAAGTAGCACGGCTGCAGCGGCGCCTTTGCCGCCCACACGCAGTACATTGGTGGCCCCTGGATTGTTGGAGCCTACCGTTCTTGGATCAGGAAGTCTTAAGACTCGGCATATCAAGACCGCACTCGAAATTGAACCTAGCAAATAGGCTGCAATGATCATGATAAGTGCCAAAGGGGTCATGTTTTTCCTTAAACGGTTATAAGTCTAACGATGGGAAAATAATGCTCAATCCAAGAGTAATTGATATCATATCTGGAATTACACGAATAATACGTTTTTTTCCCCCATATGGGTATCCGACCTCTAAAAGGACAAGTCATGGCACTGGATAAAGTTTTCATTGAACAGCTAGAAGTAATTACAACGATCGGTGTTTACGATTGGGAACAAGAGATCAAACAAAAACTTGTGCTTGATATTGAAATGGCTCATGACAACCGCCCTGCAGGTAAGAGTGATGATGTTGTCGATGCTTTGGATTACTCGACAGTCAGCACAGCCGTACTTGACCACATTGCGAATGGCCGATTCCTTTTGGTTGAGCGTGTGGCAGAAGAAGTCGCTGAATTAATCATGACTCAGTTCTCAGTGCCTTGGATTAAAATCCGTTTAGCTAAGCCTGGCGCAGTGCCACAAGCAAAAGCCGTCGGTGTGATCATCGAACGAGGTCAAGCATGACAATAGCCTATGTTGGTGTTGGCACGAACATAGACCGCGACAAGCATGCAAGGGTGGCATGGACAGAGCTTCAATCGTTAGGGACTAACCTTAAATGCTCTAAGATCTATCATTGTGAGCCTGTAGGGTTTGAAAGCCATTCGTTTTATAACTTTGTGATAGAGCTCGACACATCACTCTCATTGACTGAATTTTCACAGCAACTTCGTAAAATTGAGTTTAAATGGGGTCGCTCTCAAGATGCTCATAAACTTCAAGATCGAAAGCTCGATCTTGATATTGTGCTGTTTGGAGACGTGGTTTCTGAAAGCGATCCAGAATTACCACGCAGTGATATCTATAAATATCCTTTTGTAACACAACCACTTTATGATCTGTGTCCTGCGAGAGTGATCCCGCAAGATGGAAGAACCGTCAGTGACATATGGCAGAAGATGCAGCAATTAGATTCGCTCTCTGTCGTAGATATAACACTATAATTTTTAAGGTAAGTAATGAGTTATTTTGAAGCGTTTATGTTGGCGTTGGTGCAAGGCTTTACTGAGTTTTTACCTATTTCCAGTTCTGCACACTTAATCCTTCCTTCTGCTGTATTAGGTTGGGAAGATCAAGGCTTGGCTTTTGATGTGGCTGTCCACGTTGGTACTCTGGCTGCCGTCGTTATCTATTTCCGCAAAGAAGTGGTCTCTCTGTTGAGCGCATTCTTTGGTTCCGTGTTTAAAGGTGATCGTAGTAAAGAAGCGAAGCTCGCGTGGATGATCATTCTCGCGACGATTCCTGCGTGTATCTTTGGTTTGTTGATGAAAGATATTGTTGAGCTTTACTTGCGCAGTGCATGGGTGATCGCGACGACCACGATTATCTTTGGTCTGTTGCTATGGTGGGTGGATAAGAACTCAAGCCTGCGTGATGACGAATACCAAGCGGGTTGGAAAAAGGCGCTGTTTATTGGCCTTGCTCAAGCAATGGCGATCATCCCTGGCACGTCTCGCTCTGGCGCAACGATTACCGCAGCACTTTACCTTGGTTTCACACGTGAAGCGGCGGCTCGATTCTCTTTCTTGATGTCTATCCCAATCATCACTCTGGCTGGTGGTTATTTGGGCCTTAAGTTAGTGACCAGTGGTGACCCTATTCATGTTGGCACCTTACTAACGGGTATCGTGGTTTCTTTCATCAGTGCTTATATCTGTATTCACTTCTTCTTGAAGCTGATCTCACGTATGGGTATGACACCGTTTGTTATCTACCGCCTGATTCTAGGTTTTGGTCTATTTGCTTTCTTGATGATGCAGTAGCACTCGACTTACGTAGACAAATGTTTCGTCCTACAGATTGAAACGGAAAAACCCGCCTAGTCGCGGGTTTTTTAATGCATGGTAATCAGCGCTATGGCGATTAACTATCAGCGAGCTCTAATAGGGCGCTCTCAATCGCGATAGCTCTGCGTTTCTCTTGTTCTTCTCGAATATCTTTGCCTTGAAAACCATCGGCAATAATCGCTTTAACTTCGACTTGAAGCGCTGCTTGGTAAGCCACTTCAAAACGCGCTTTCTGAGGGTAAGGCTGATCTTCTAATCCTTTACGGCCAGCGTGATCAGCGTGGCAGCAAAGCAGTATATCGTTGAGCCTGTCTGGTTTACGCCAAACATCAAACTTATTGAGAACCTTGAGAAAGGTGGTTGGCTTGAGCTCGCCTGCGCGGTGTATATTAGAATGTTGCTCGCAAACTAACAGTGCGAGATCTCTGAATTCATTGGGCACTCTGACTCTTTCACACAGCTTCTTAATGATTTTTAAGCCTGTATGGCAATGCATTTTGTGGCTTGGCCACTCGCTTTCTGGCGTGACGCCTTTACCTAAATCATGTACTTGAGCGGCAAAACGCACGGGTAACGATGAGCTTAATCGCGCAGCTTGCTGAGCAACCATCAGAGTGTGAATGCCCGTGTCGATCTCAGGGTGCCACTTTTCAGGTTGAGGTACACCAAACAGCGCGTCAATTTCAGGCAGCACAACAGCCAATGCACCACACTCTTTCAGTATCGAAAGGAATACTTCAGGATGCGGAGTGCTAAGGGATTTATGCCACTCTTGCCAAACTCGTTCGGCAGTGAGGTATGCCAGTTCACCGGATTGAACTATCTCACTCATCATCACCATGGTTTCTGGTGCAACCGTAAAGTTGAGATGATGGAGTTTGGCGGCGAAGCGAGCCACACGTAGCACACGCAGAGGATCTTCAACAAAAGAATCCGAGACGTGTCTTAGAACACGATCAGAGAGATCTTTCTGGCCATGGTAAGGATCGTAAAGTTGGCCCTTATCGTCTTGAGCAATGGCGTTGATGGTCAAATCTCGACGCATGAGATCTTTTTCCAAACTCACATCTGGTGCAAAGTAACATTCGAAACCTGTGTAACCCGAACCTGACTTTCTTTCGGTGCGAGCCAGTGCGTGCTCTTCTTTCGTCTTTGGGTGTAAGAATACGGGGAAGTCTTTGCCCACTGCAGTAAAGCCAAGGTTTTCCATCTCTTGAGGGGTACTCCCTACCACGACCCAATCTCTATCATAGCTATCAATGTTGAGCAGCTTATCGCGCACCGCTCCACCGACTAGGTAGCGTTGTAGCCCATTGTCTTTTGGTAGGCTATCGTATATTTGCAACTTATCACCTCGAAATGTTTTATCACTGCTGGACTTTACTGCAAGCAATGGTACTTTCCATTAATCGTAATTATAGGGCAGCACATGTATAAGGAATATTTTGGCTTCGTTGAGATGCCATTTTCGATTGTACCAAATTCTCGCTACTTGTTTTTAAGTCAGCGCCATCAAGAAGCGATGCAGAACCTACAAGCCGGTTTAGGCGAGGGTGGGGGCTTTGCGATGCTTACTGGTGAAGTCGGTACAGGAAAAACAACGGTCGCCAAAGCGATGTTGTCATCACTCGATAATCAGACTCAAGCTGGCCTTATACTTAACCCTACGTTTTCGAATACGGATTTACTGGAAGCTATCTGTGATGAGTTTGAGGTCGAGTACCCTGAACAAGCATCGTTGAAACAGCTGAGTCAGGCCATTCATCACTTCCTGCTCGATAGTCATGCTGAAGGCATTCAAACCTTATTGGTGATTGATGAAGCCCAACATCTCGCAGCTGATGTGCTGGAGCAGTTGCGCCTTCTGACCAACTTAGAAACTGACAGTCGCAAGCTGTTAAAAGTACTGTTGGTCGGCCAACCGGAATTACAACAGCACTTACAAACCACTCAATTACGTCAGCTAGCTCAGCGCATTACAGGTCGCTATCACCTACTGCCTCTTAATACTGAAGAAACTGGCAAGTACATCGCGTTTCGTTTGGAAACGGCGGGTGGCGAGCAGATGCTGTTTTCGAATCGTTCAATCAAGCTAATCGCCCAATATACTCATGGTATTCCAAGGCTCATTAACTTGGTGTGTGATAAAGCCCTGCAATTGGCTTTTCATGATGGTGAGCCATTACCGAACAATGAAACGGTTAACCGAGCGTGTCAGCAAGTTATGTCGTTTCAGGCCGATGTGTATCATGTCGAAAAGCCTCGATCTTTTCACGTAGTACCCAAGTTATTCCAATATGCTGGGATTGCTACATTAAGTGTCGGCCTCGCAATGGCGACCTTTAATTTTGCTCCAAGCTATATCAATTCATGGCAGTCGGCTGAGACTTTAAGTGAAATGAAAACAGAAGTGTCTGCACAGGCTCAGCGCTCTTTGGTGGCGAATGAACCTCAGTTGGTTGCTGAGCCAAAACCTTCCAAGTTTGCTTTGCCACAAGATATTCAACAGCACTTGATGCAGGGAACCAATCGTTCTCTCGCTATCAAGGACTTGTATACGCTCTGGGGGTATCAGTCTTCACTGCGTGATGGCTTGTGCTTAAGTGAGCCGCAAAGTGTCTTTGTGTGTGAGCAACAACAGTCAAATTTGGATACATTGTTAGAGCTTGGCGTACCCGTGGTTCTTAATCTGGATATCGATCAAGAGCCAGTGTTTGCTGTGCTTTATGGTGCGTCTGAGGAGTCTGTCGAGCTCCTCGTTAACGAAAAGCTCTTGGTGATGCCTAAGCGTACCTTAAAGAAAATCTGGCAAGGTGATTATGTCGCGATTTGGAAACAGCCACTCAGAGATACGCTCAAAGAGGGTTATCAAGGTGAGGCGATTGCACTACTTGATCTGCTATTGTCTGAAGTTTTGGGTGAAGACGTATCGGGCAGTGATGTATTTGATTATGAGTTAAAAATGAAAATTGAAGCGTTTCAAATGTGGCAAGGGATGTCAGTCGATGGCATTGCAGGAAAACGCACGCTGGCAAGATTACAAAGATTGGCTCAACTCGATTCGCCTAAGTTGATGTCACTCGATGGAGGCGCAAGTTAATGTCACGCATTATGCATGAGCTTAATCAGTCGTCTGCTAAGCAGCCGCCTCTTAACCAAGCGTCTCTTAAACAATCATCTTTTAATAGCCCCAGCTTCAAAGGCTACCAAAACCATCATGTGCCAAGTTCTGTTAAAGGGATTAGCAATAAACGAGGCTCATCGTTAGCCATGGGGCTACTGCTTATCTTGGTGCCTTCTTTGTTGGTGGGTGGTGTTCTAGCTTATCAATCGTATAACCAACAACAAAACTCGGCTAGCCAAGCTGCGTTGGTGATTCTGCCTGAATCAAAACCTCAATCAGGCCTTGAGTCTCAAATCGCTGGTGCTGATATAGCCAATGTGGATGCTGTGTCAGTGGATGCAGAAGATGAAGTATTATTCGCCGTTCGCCCAGCGCCGGCAAGTCAACCTTTGAAAGCACTGCCACGCCAAGAGGTGTATGCGCAGATTAGCTCTGAAAGTACGAATGTCGCTGGTGGATCTATTGTGCCTGTGGCTAGTTCAGAGAGTAGTGCGCGAACATCAGAAGAGTCAGAGTTATCACTAGCTCAGCAAGAGGTTCAGCCAGGTGTAAGCAATGAGAATACGGCTCTGCAATCGGACAGTGATTTACTGCAAGGGCTAGACCTCAGTGAGTTACCCCCCGATTTGGCCTTAAAGCTTGAATCAATGATGGGTGAGCAACAAAGCGCACCTGAGCCAATGGACTCGCGTCCAGCAGGACAGGTAGGGTCTCAGGTCATTGAGTTGGAAACGCACACCAATAGCTTATCAGGGGTATTACCTAAGTTAGATCTACAAACTCACATGTACTCGAGTAGCGAAACCAAGCGCTGGGTCAAAGTGAATGGTCAAGAAGTGGCGCAAGGGGATTGGATTGGAAGAGACATTCAGTTACTCGAAATTAAGCCGCAATCAGTGATTATCGAGTTCAATCAACAGAAAATAGAAATCCCCGCTCTGTACGAGTGGAAAGGCTAAAAGCTAGAAGTCCAAAAGACTTAGAGAACAGACAAATAAAAAGGAGCACCGAGGTGCTCCTTTTTGATATTCGATACTGAATTTACTCTGTATAGCGCAAGATAAGCCAAACAGGAAAAGCGGTCAGCTTACGACCAGCCGTTTGGTGACTTTCTGCGACGAGGCATGATGTGCGGCAGGATAAGGCCAAGAAGTAGACCAATACCAGCAACACCACCACCGTACATGAAGTACTTCAGCAATAGATCATCTTTTTGTGTGTCTAGCTTAGCGCGTAGCTCACGGTTCTCTGTTTGAGAGCTCGTTAGCTGCTGGCTAATCTCGCTGTAGTTTTGCTCAAGTTCAGCAATTTGCTTGTTACGAGAGTCTAGAGAGCTCGCTAGGCCTGCTTTCTCGCTGTCTGCGCTTTGGCGTGCATTTGCTAGCTTGCCTTTAACTTCAGTTAGCTCTTTCTCTAGCTTGGGCATACGCAGAGCCATGCTTTCTTGTGTGCTTACAAACTTGCTTTCAACCCAGCCTTTACGGCCACGGTTATCTTGAACCTGGGTGTAACCCGTGCTCTTGTTAGTTTGCAGGTAAGTAATCTTTTCACCAGCATCAACACTACCGATGATACGGAATGTGTTGTTTGGGCCAGAATGCATATAAGTAAATAGTTTGTCAGCAATATAACGGTCTTGTGCAAAGGCAGCTGGAGCCGCAAGCATTGCGAGCAAAACTAAGCTAATCAGTTTTTTCACAGTAAATCCCTTAACGATTCAAATTGGGTAGGCGTATGAGTCAGCCTCAATGAGCAAATAATATTTAGTTTCTTTATGCGGTGCAACAAAGAAGGGAGGCAAAGCCTCCCTTTCTGTGCGTTTGAGTCAATAATGACATGGTATTTACATATCATTACCGAAGCTCACCGTTTTCTGACGCTAATATTTACTAACGCCAAGGCTATTACATAGTAAACATAGCCTGAATTGCGTAGAAGAACACAACAGCAAGTAGAGCACCTGCAGGTAGCGTTACAATCCACGAAGCAACGATGTTACGCACAACGCCTAGGTTGAGTGCTGCGATACCACGAGCAAAACCTACACCTAAAACCGCACCAACCAATGTTTGCGTGGTTGAAATCGGAAGGCCAGTACCAGAAGCAAGTACAACTGTACATGCTGTCGCTAGTTGAGCGGCAAAGCCACGGCTAGGTGTTAATTCTGTAATACCAGTACCCACAGTCGCCATTACTTTATGACCCATGGTAGCAAGACCAACAACGATACCAATACCACCTAGTGGAAGAATCCACCATGCGATAGTGCTCTTACCTGAGATTTCACCCATGTGCTCAACCGTTGATACAACAGCAGACAGTGGACCAATCGCGTTAGCTACGTCGTTTGAACCGTGTGCGAATGCCATTGCACAAGCTGTGATAACCATAAGTACGCTGAAGATACCTTCAACGCCAGCAAAGCCATGGTCTTCTTCACGGTTAGCAAATTTCTTTTGAATGTATAAGTAACCGCCAATCATGACTAGAGCAGAAACACCAGCTGCCCATAACCAGGCTTCAGTACCGGTTAGTGAAGGCCAACGTGCTTAAGACCTTTCTTGATTGTTACAAGTGCAATGACCATGGTAGTAATGAACATGTACACAGGCACAAAACGCTTAGCGTTAAACAACGGATTTTCTGTATCGAATATCAGTCGTTGGGCACTGACAAAAATGAGATAGGCGAAGATGCCGGAAATCAACGGTGTGACAATCCAACTACCCACAATACCTTGAACGCTGTTCCAGTCTACAGCTTCTGTACCTACAGACACACAAGCGAAACCGATGATTGCACCGATGATTGAGTGAGTCGTTGATACTGGCCAGCCCATGTATGATGCTAGAAGCAACCATGTACCAGCAGCTAGTAGCGCCGACATCATGCCGTACACAAGTACGTCAGGTTGATGAGCGAATAGAGACGTTTCGATAACACCTTTACGGATCGTGTCTGTTACTTCGCCGCCCGCAAGATAAGCACCTGCGAATTCAAAGATCATTGCGATAATGATCGCTTGTTTAACGGTTAGAGCTTTAGAGCCTACTGAAGTGCCCATTGCATTCGCAACGTCATTTGCACCAATACCAATAGCCATCAAGAAACCGAAAGCTGCTGCAACAATAATCAGGACAGTGCCGTAGTTAGCAAGGATATCCATCGTAATACCTAGTTGTTTGATAACAAGCGGAACAAATTTAGACGCAAAAAACCGCTCAGCGAGAGGAATACTCAGCGCATAAGTGGTTTGGTTAAAAAATGCTCTTCGTTATATAGTTAGCGTATGATTTAAGATCGAGAAAGCATTACTTCAAGACGAGCGCCTACACGCTGTGCTTGATCTGCAATACCACCAACCCATTCAAGAATTTTGTATAAGAACATGATGTCAACTGGATTCATATCGTCTTCAATCGCCATTAATTGTTGGCGTAATTCGATCTGCATCGCGTCCGTGTCATCTTCAATTACATCTAACTGATGAATCATTTCAGCAACGAGTGTTACTTCACGGCCCTTAAAGCCAGTCTCAAGTAATTCGTCTAATTCATTGATTACGTTTTGTGCTTGGTTCGCTGCATCTAGACAACGTTTAACGTAAGCGATGAAGTTTTCTTGCATTGGAGCAGGAATGACAAGTTGACGACCATATACACGGCCAGCAATGTCTTTCGCTAGGTTTGCGAGTTTGTCTTGTTGAGTTAATAGCTCCAACATATCGGTGCGATCAACTGGCATAAACAAACCACGAGGAAGTTTAAGGCGAATTTCACGTTTTAGTACGTCAGCTTCTTTCTCAAGGTGAGAAATCTGAGCTCGAATTTCTGATGCTTTCTCCCAGTCACCTTTTGAAGAAACTTCAAAGAAATTAACTAGGTGAGAACAACATTCGTTCACGCATACTACGTGACGCTGCAAAGGTTTAATTGGGGACTTTGCAAATAACCCCATAATTGTATTTACTGGCATGGTCATCCAACCTAATAAATAATAACCTTAAAACAACATACACCATATTCATGGTGAAATGTTAAGCGATGGCTACAAAGTCGCGCATGTTAACCTAATCAATGTCTCATTAAAACTGTTTTAGATCATCATAAGGGCGATATTTCTGACTTGCTGAGTTTTCAAATTGGCAATATCCTGTCCCTATCTTCACAGAAAGGTATAACTATGGAAACCGAGATAGAACTGAAGTTTTTTGTTTCTCCTGATTTTTCAGAGACTTTACGCAATAAAATTGCTGAAACTAAAGTACTTCAGCACAGTTGTCGCGAGCTAGGTAACATCTACTTTGACACCCCTGACAACTGGCTACGTAAGCACGATATTGGCTTGCGTATTCGACGTTTTGATGACGTATTTGTACAAACCGTAAAGACCGCTGGTCGTGTGGTTGCTGGTCTGCATCAAAGGCCTGAATACAATGCAGAACACGATAGCAATGAACCTAAGCTAGCCCTACATCCAGAGGATATCTGGCCAGCGGGTAAAGACATCGAAACGTTGCAAGCTGAGCTGACTCCTCTGTTCTCTACCAACTTCACGCGTGAGCAGTGGTTGATTGGTATGCCAGATGGCAGCCAGGTTGAGGTTGCGTTCGACCAAGGCTTTGTTGAGTCAGGCGATCTGCAAGAACCGATTTGCGAAGTCGAACTGGAACTTAAATCGGGTCAAACGGATGCTCTATTTACATTGTCTCGTCAATTCTGCGAACAAGGTGGCATGCGCTTGGGGAATCTCAGCAAAGCTGCTAAGGGTTACCGCCTTGCTCAAGGTTATCAAGGAGATGAAGTCACTCCTTTGACCTTAGTTGATACTGACAAAAGTGATACTGTTGAATCGTGTTTCATTCAATCTTTAGAGCATGCTCTCGCTCATTGGCACTCTCACGAGCAGATTTTTACTGAGCGTCAATCGATTGAAGCGTTACATGAGATAAGCCATTCGCTAAGTTTTATTCGTCAAACCTTCACTATCTATGGTGACATTGTTCCAAGACGCGCGAGTGCTATTTTACGCCAAGAACTTAAGTGGCTTGAGCAAGAACTTGATTGGCTAAAAAGTTATGACCACTTCGAAGATTTGCTCGAAGATAAAGGCCACGTGCTGCGTAAGCTAGATGCACGTAAGTTCTTGGTCGCTGAGCTTAAAGAAATGCAAGAGCAACTGCCAGATCGTGAAGACTTGCTGACCTTATTGAGTTCTGCTCGATACACTGGGTTATTATTAGATCTGAGCCGTTGGATCTTGTCTCGTGGCTGGCAACCTTTCTTAGATGAAAAGGCACGTGAGCAAATGGCTCGTGGTATCGAATGGTTTTCCGTGCAGCAACTCGATCGCACATGGGCCGATTTGATGGAAGCTTTCCCGCCAGAGCGAGTGATGACTAGCCAAGCGTATATTGATCAGCAATACCGTTTGATGCGTAATCTGTATTCTGGCGTTGGTTTCGCGAGTTTGTATGATGACGATGAACGAAATAGCTTCCGCTTGCCATGGGCCGATATGGTGCAAGGCATTGATGACTTGCTGGCACTTAAAACGTTAGAGCCTTTGACTGAGAAATTGGAAGGCGATGAGAAGGTTCAGCTAGAGCGTTGGTTGGCTCGCCAAGAAGTGTCTATTCTGCATGCGATGGAACAGACACGCCAAATCAGTGTTGAGGTTGAGCCATACTGGCAAGACTAAACTCAATACCGGCATCAGTATAAGTATGAATTTGAAAATAGGGCTTCGGCCCTATTTTTTTGTTTGTTGCTCTAGCTTTTCTAGTCGCTCTAGTATTTTCTGTTGTTGCTCTATGATCTTTTCAAGATGCTTCTCTTTGTTTTCTGCTCGTTGATTCTCATGGTGAGTTGGGGAGGTGATCAGAGAAGTAATCAAGCCTGAAATCATACCGAAAACACCCACACCACAAATGATCACCAGAGAGGCGACTAATTTCCCTGAGTTCGTCACGGGGTAATGATCGCCGTACCCTACGGTACTGATGGTAACGAAAGCCCACCACAAAGCATCTTGGCCAGTGGTAATATTGGCATTGGGATCTTTGTGTTCTAACAGAAGTATTGTTCCAGCTCCTATGGTCAGGAGAATGACCAGCAGCAATATAATCGAGGCGAGCGTGGTTTCTTTGCGATTGCGAAACAGCTCTCTGAAAACACGTTTACCCGAGCGGAGCACAAGAATGACACGCAGGATCTGAAAAATGCGAGCGAAACGAAGTGGTTCGATCATTGGGATGCTTGCTAAGAAATCGATCCAGTGTACTTTTAGATATTCTTTCTTATTTTGTGATCTCAATAGATCAATCGTGAGCTGAAAAAGAAAAACACTACAGATTATAAAATCGAGGCCGATAAGAACTTGTTTTGATTCTTTATCAATCGGAACGAACAATAAGCCTGAGATCACAAATAACGCTAAGAAAGAGAGAATCAGTGACAATAAGCTCATCGGCTTGGTGGCGTCTTTGGTATTATTCAACATTCATACGAGGCTCAAAATAAATCGCGAACTTTGACTGACATAGCCACCTCGCGGATATAGAAGCCATCAATATATAAGAATTAATGGAGAACTGACAATGACTAAACTGTCATTCAAGCCGTGGGAAAGGATAATCTCTGACGTTCGTCTCGTTCCAAAAATGGTCATGCTGATGATATTCAGCACTATCTTGATCATTTCGAAGCAGTTATGGGACGCAAGTACGTTTTACGATTCATTGCTTGCTGTAACCAATAATGCGCAAGTTGCACAGCAGCATTATGAGACTTACCTAGTTCAAGTGGCTTGGCAAACAGCCTTGATGATCATTGTGTTTGTGGTTCTTCTATTAGCGGCGGCGCGAGTTATGCTTCGCCAAACTCAGTACCTTAATGACGCCATTAAAACCATGGCCGATAAGAATCTATCAGTGCCGATTGAAATGGACTGTAAAGATGAATACGGCGATGTGGCACGCGAACTTGAAAAAACTCGCGTCCAACTGAACGACATGATCAAAACTCAAGTGGCCTCTTCAGACGAGTTATTTGCTCTGACAGAAGTGATGACCATTAGCATGTCAGAGACCAAAGATTCGGCTCAAGAAGAGTTCAACGAGATCGATCAGCTAGCGACAGCAATGAGTGAGATGACGTCTACCGTGCAAACTGTCGCTGAGCATGCGCAAAGTGCGTCTTCATTGACTGAACAGGCATCAGGCCAAGCATTGACCGGTCAGAAGTTCGTTCAAGGCTCAGTTTCTAAGATGAGTGAGCTATCTTCAGATATCGCAGCATCTGCAGCAGCGGTAAACCAAGTAGAAGAACGCGTTGATTCGATTGGCAGCGTTGTGGGCACTATCCAAGGCATTTCAGAGCAAACTAACCTACTGGCACTGAACGCAGCGATTGAAGCCGCGCGTGCAGGTGAAGCGGGACGTGGTTTTGCGGTTGTTGCCGATGAGGTTCGTAACCTTGCGCAGCGTACTCAACAAGCGACAGTCGAGATTCAAGACATGATCAGTCACCTACAAAGCAGCGCTAATTCTGCCGTAGAGCTGATGGAGAAGAGTGTTGTAGAAGCGGCTGAAGGCGTTGATCTGGTAACCAATGCTGGTTCTGAGCTGGATGGCATCGTAAGTCAAGTCAACCAAATCAATGATATGAACTTCCAGATCGCGACCGCTGCAGGCCAACAGAGCAGTGTTGCTGAAGAGATGAGTGTTAACCTAACGAATGTTCGTGAGCTTGTCGAAGCTTCTGTAGTGGTGGTTGGTGAACTGTTAGAGACTTCTCAGCTCATGGAAACCAACGCGCAAGAACTGGACGGTAAGATTAAACAATTTAAGGTTTAATCATGGGGTCTTGGTCTTTACTCCTCAGAAGTACTTCTAGTATTCGATAGCTAGGAAAGGCCCGATTCGATAAGTTAACCGATAAAACGCCCACATTGCTAATGTGGGCGTTTTTTATTGGCGTAACTTTGGTATAACTTATCCTTAGGTATTAAAACGGGTTCTCAAAGCTCGTTGTTAAACTTGCCTGTTAAAACTATTTACTAAAGAACAGAACCAATTGTTCGGCGCGCAGCTTACACAAGGAAGAAACATGCCATTGCCTTCTCAACTCACCACGCATTCCCAGTCTGCTTTTGAGCAATTATTAGAGCATCAAAGTGAAGCTATCAATGCTTGGCCAGAGCCAATGATTGAAGATCTTAAACGTGTACTCGGTTTAAGTTGTTTTGTTGCTGATTGCTTACAGCGTGATACGGTTTTATCCAACTCCCTACCTGATATGCTGGCATGTGAAGAGCGTGCTGAAGGGTATCGTCAGCGATTAGCCGAGTTACTTTCAAGTTGTGCCGATGAAATGAGTGGCCAGCGTGTGCTGCGTCAATTCCGTAATCGAGAAATGACCTACATTGCTTGGCGTGATTTTTTGGGCGAGTGGGAGCTAGAGAAGAGCTTAAGCCATCTATCGATGTTGGCAGAGGCGATGATCTTCGAGACCTATCAGTGGCAGTACGATATTTGCTGTAAAGAGTGGGGCACACCTTGTAATGATCAGGGTGAAGCGCAGCCGATGTTGATCATCGGTATGGGCAAGCTTGGTGGCGGTGAGCTTAATTTCTCGTCTGATATCGATCTGATTTTTACCTACCCTGAGAATGGTGAAACACAAGGTGCGCGACGAAGTATCGCCAACGCCCAATTTTTCACGCGTTTAGGGCAACGGATTATCAAAGCGCTTGATCAGCAAACCTTTGATGGATTCTGTTATCGAGTAGACATGCGTCTGCGTCCATTCGGTGAGAGTGGTCCACTGGTCATGAGTTACGCTGCGCTAGAAGATTATTATCAAGAACAAGGCCGAGATTGGGAACGCTACGCGATGGTTAAGGCGCGAGTGATGGGTAGTGAAATGTACCCTGAATATCAAGAGCTTCGCCAGATGTTGCGCCCGTTTGTTTTTCGTCGTTATATCGATTTCAGTGCCATTCAATCTCTGCGTCGAATGAAGTCGATGATCAGCAGTGAAGTTCGCCGTCGTGGCCTCTCCAATAACATCAAGCTTGGTTCTGGTGGTATTCGTGAAGTTGAATTTATTGCGCAAGTTTTCCAATTGATTCGTGGCGGGCGCGAGCCTAGCCTGCGTGGTCGAGGGTTACTAGAAACGTTAAGTGCTATTGAGTCTCTCAATTTATTAGAGACCAAAGAAGTCGGTCATTTGCGTGAGGCCTACCTGTTTTTACGTCGCCTTGAAAACCTATTGCAAGCGATGTCTGACAAGCAAACTCAAACCTTACCAGATGGTGAGTTCGAGCAACTGCAGCTCGCTGTCGCAATGCAATTTGCTGATTGGGATAGTTTGATTACGGCAACTCGTGTTCATATGGCGAATGTACATACTGTGTTCGAAGATCTGATTGGTGTCGATGAAGACGACGCCAATCCAATCGCGAGTCACTTTAGTGAACTGTGGGATATGGCCCATAAACAAGACGTGATTGAGCAGGTTCTTGAGCATGACATCGCGATTGCTAACCCGCTGGAAGCGGCGAAAACCATTATCCAATTTAAAGCGGATTTAGCGAAGAAAACCCTTGGCCCACGTGGACGGGAGGTTTTAAATCGCTTGATGCCTAAAGTGTTCCAAGCGTTGTACACCGCCAAGGATGCAGAGTTTGGTTTATCTCGAGTGTTGCACCTTCTCCATAAAATAGTCACGCGTACCACTTACCTTGAGCTATTGGATGAACACCCTGCCGCGTTAACTCAGTTAGTTCGTTTATGTACTGCGAGCCCGATGATTTCGGAGCAGCTTGGCCGTTATCCTATTCTATTAGATGAACTTATTGACCCTCAGCAACTCTATAATCCAGTACCTTTAGAGTCTTACAAGACTGAGCTGAGAGATTACCTAGCTCGTATTCCTGAAGATGATATGGAGCAACAGATGGAAGGCCTGCGTCAGTTTAAGCAGACTTGTATCTTGAGGATTGCAGCCGCGGATATTGCAGGTGCTCTGCCAGTCATGAAGGTCAGTGATCACCTTACCTATTTAGCAGAAGCGATTGTTGAGGCGGGTATTAACCAAGCGTGGCTGCAAGTGTCAGCTAAGTTCGGTGAGCCCACTCATGTGAAAGACCGAGAAGGCCGTGGTTTTGCGGTTGTCGGCTATGGCAAGGTCGGCGGTTGGGAGCTGGGCTATAACTCAGACCTTGATATTGTGTTCATGCACGACTGCCCGGTACACATCTATACTGACGGTAAGAAAGAGATTGATGGACGCCAGTTTTATCTAAGATTGGCACAGCGCATCATCCATATTTTCTCGACAAGAACCGCTTCTGGTATTTTGTATGAGGTCGATACTCGTCTGCGCCCTTCAGGTGCCTCTGGTCTGTTGGTTAGTCCAACGGATGCCTTTGACGAGTATCAGCACAATGATGCGTGGACTTGGGAGCACCAAGCTCTAACTCGCGCTCGCATGATTTACGGCGATGACTTATTGGCTTCGGCATTCAACAAAACTCGTCATGAGGTCCTGTGCTTGGCTCGTGATGAGGCAACACTCAAAAAGTCCGTTGTGGATATGCGTGAAAAAATGCGCGGTCATTTAGGCGGTAAGAAAGCCGATCGATTCATGTTGAAACAAGATGCGGGCGGTATTACTGATATTGAGTTCTTGGCGCAATACTTAGTGCTGAGATACAGCAGCGAAAAACCTAAGCTCACCCGTTGGTGTGACAATGTACGAATCTTTGAAAGCCTGTTGTCACAGGGGATTATGGACGAGCAGCAAGGCATGGCATTAACCAACGTCTATACGACGTTAAGAGATGAAATCCATCACCGTAATCTACTCAACCTTGATGCGGATGTGGCGATTGAGAAGTTTGAGATGGAAAGAGAACATGTTGTTCAAGCATGGAAGCAGTGGATGGAAGCTTAACCCTAGTTATGGCTTGTATGACACAGCCCTTATTTCGGTAAGCGTTTGCTAATTTTTCTATGGTTTAGCCTCTGTAATCAGTGTGCTAGACTCTAGCCAGATTTGATTTTTGGAGATCAATAATGAAACCAATTCTACCTGACTACAGCCAATCAGGTGTTCTTATTGTCGGTGATGTAATGCTTGATCGTTACTGGTATGGTCCAACTGGCCGTATTTCACCAGAAGCACCTGTACCCGTTGTGAAAGTAGAAAATAACGAGGAGCGCCCTGGTGGTGCTGCCAACGTAGCAATGAATATTGCTTCTCTTGGTGGTCATGCTCATGTCGTTGGTTTAACTGGTAAAGATGAACCCGCTGAGGTGTTAAAAAACACCTTAGGAGCGCTCAATGTTAAGTGCGACTTTGTTGAGTTGGACGATTACCCAACTATCACTAAACTGCGAGTAATGAGCCGAGGTCAACAGCTGATCCGTCTTGATTTTGAAGACAAATTCGAGAACACGGATCCTGAGTTAGTTCTGTCTCGCATGGAACAAGCGCTTCCTAATGTACGTTCGGTGATTCTATCTGATTACGCAAAAGGTGCCTTGGAGCATGTGCAAAGTTTTATTCAAAAAGCACGCGCAGCAAAGGTTCCGGTATTTATCGATCCGAAAGGTGCTGATTTAGAGCGATACCGTGGTGCAACTTTGCTTACGCCAAATATGGCTGAGTTCGAGCTGGTTGCAGGTAAGGTCAAATCAGAAGAAGATCTTATCGAGAAAGGCATCGCCTTGATCGAAAAATACGACTTTGAAGCTTTGTTAGTGACTCGCAGCGAGCATGGTATGACGCTACTTCGTAAAGATCAGGCACCATTCCACTTACCGACTCAAGCGAAAGAAGTGTATGACGTGACAGGTGCGGGTGATACGGTTATCTCGGTACTCGCGGCTTCTGTTTCTGCTGGTAAGCCACTGGATGAAGCGTGTGCATTAGCAAACGCTGCTGCAGGTGTGGTAGTTGGCAAACTTGGTACATCGACCTTGTCTACGATTGAATTAGCGGAAGCGATTCATGGTAGCCAAGACACTGACTACGGCGTGATCTCTGAAGCCGCACTGGTTGAAGCGGTGAAGCGTGCTCGTGCGAAAGGCGAGAAAGTGGTTATGACCAATGGCTGCTTTGATATTCTGCATGCCGGCCATGTTTCTTACATGAACCACGCGGCTGAACTGGGTGATCGTTTGATCGTTGCCGTTAATACGGATGAATCAGTCAAACGTTTGAAAGGTCCTGGTCGCCCTGTCAATCCAACCGATCGTCGTATGGCGGTATTGGCTGGCTTAGGCGCAGTCGATTGGGTGGTTCCATTCTCTGAAGATACACCGCAACGTTTAATCTCTGAGGTATTGCCAAGCATTCTTGTGAAAGGTGGTGATTACAAACCTGAAGAGATTGCTGGTGGTGAAGAAGTGATTGCGGCTGGTGGTGAAGTGAAAGTACTTAACTTTGAAGATGGTTGCTCTACGACTGAAATCATTAAAGCGATTAAAGGTGGTCGAGGCTAACTCTTAGCCTTCTCGTTTTCTAGCCTCAAGGCTTAACCTTTGAGTTAGGTTTAGAATTAGCTTTCCATAGATAATAAAAATGCCGCTCAATGAGCTAATGCCGATCGTTTAAGAAGACTTGAACGATCTTGCAGTTAGCAGATAATCCCCATCAACAACGTTGATGGGGATTTTTTTATGCTTGAACAAGAATTAGCAATGGCACACGAGACCATTGAAGATGCCGACAATTATGAATCTGTCGTCGACGCCATTCAGATTGAGTGGATAGAACAAGCTCTTCTTGAAACCAATAAAGCGAGCATAAGACGACGTCGGCTTCCCGCTCAGCAAGCTGTCTGGTTAGTTATTTGGATGGGGCTGCAACGCAACATGTCTATCAAAGAGGTATGCAGTTCATTAGACATTGCGCTTCAGCCTAAACCTGAAGATAGCTGGTCTCGTGTTGCACCTAGTGTCCTAACTGATTCACGCCGACGTCTAGATGAGAGTCCATTAGCGGCTCTGTTTCACACAACGGTAAAGGCTTGGAACGGAGATATCCTTCAACAAGATAAAGACTTGGAGCTTAATGTTCTTGCTGTGGATGGAACAACATTTAGGTGCCAAGATTCCCCAGAGAACGCTGAAGAATTTGGGTTCATCTCTAAAAAATTGAAACCTTACCCTCAACTTCGTTTAGTCGCTTTGATGTCAACAGAAACTCGAATGATTATGGGGGCGGCTTTTGATGGCTGTCATGTCGGTGAAACGACCTTAGCTAAGCGTCTATTCAATGATATCCCCGCACATTCATTGACCTTATTTGATCGTTGTTATTTCTCGGCAGACCTCTTGTTGTCGTGGCAAGAGAGTGCGGAAAATGCTCACTGGTTAATGCCGGCAAAACGTAAGCTACGCTATGAAGTGTTGGAGAAATATGCGGAGAACGACATGCTCATCTCAATGCCCATATCTCCTCAAGCTCAACGGCAGAATCCGAATTTACCCGCACGTTGGGAAGCTAGATTAGTCCTATATCAAGAGCCAAAAGGTGAGATAAAAGGTTTTATTACTTCACTTACAGACCCTAGTAGATACTCGCTAGAAAGCCTGCTGCGTATTTATTGGCAACGCTGGGAGATAGAAGAAGGTTATGGTGAAATTAAACAGACTCAACTGCAAAGTCACGTCACTTTACGAAGTCGTTTTTCTGCCGGTGTGAAGCAAGAGCTTTGGGGCGTATTACTTGCCTATAACTTAGTGCGATTAGAGATGGTTAAGATAGCTTCAGAAGCCGGGGTTCGAGCGACTAGGGTCAGTTTTACCGCCGCAATTAACCTTATTGATGCGCAATTACGTTGGTTAGCTTTAAGCCCAGACGGAACTCTACCTGTAAAACTGAAAAGGATGAGAGACAGTTTGAGTCACTTCATTCTTCCAGATAAAAGAAAGGACCGAACGTTTCCACGTTCAGTCCTCTTTGTCCCAGCCAAATATCCGTTCAGGTTCAAGCAATAATGCTTATCCGAACGGCATTAGCTCAATGAGCGGCATTTTTGTAACGGTAACTGAGTAATTAAGAATTACTTACTTGCTACTTTTAGACCTGCGTTTACATCAACAATGTCCTGTTCGCTTAGTGTACCAACCGCTTGACGAAGCTGAAGAACACTTAGGATGTAGTTGTAACGAGCATCTGAAAGGTTTTTGTTCGCATCGTATAGACGACGAGTTGAGTCTAGTACGTCAACGATAGTACGAGTACCTACATCAAAACCGGCTTCTGTTGCTTCTAGAGCTGACTGAGCAGAAACAACAGACTGTTCGTAAGCGCGTAGAGCACCAATCGAAGCTGTGATGTTGTTGTTGAATGCACGAACGTCTTTTACAACGCTGCGGTAAGTTGCTTCTAGATCTTCACTTGCTGCAACGTAGTTGTATTCAGCCTGTTTAGTCAAAGAAGTTGTGCTACCACCGGTGTATAGAGGTACATTTAAGTTAACGCCAACATTGAAGTTGTTTGTTGTACCGTCAGAAGTATCACTTGAACCAATATCAGTGTAGTCATATCCACCATCAAGAGTTAGCGATGGTAGGTGACCTGAACTCTGTAGGGAAATATTGTCTTTAGCTATATCTTGCGAGATACGTGAAGCTAGAAGGCTCAGGTTCTTTTGTTCTGCTTGTTCAACAAGTGCTGCTGCAGATTCAGAAGATTTGCTTGCTGAGAAACGATCAGTATCTAGGATGCTTAGGTTAGAGTGTTCCTGACCTGTAATCTCACGTAGACCTTCGTAGTTATTAATCAGAGTGTTCTCTGCTAACACTTCGTCAGCCAATACGCCATCGTACTGAGCTTGCGCATCATGTACATCGGTGATTGCTGAAAGACCTACTTCAAAACGTTGCTTAGTTTGCTCTAGTTGACGAGCAACCGCGGCTTTTTCTGCACGAACAAACTCTAGGTTATCCTGAGCTCGAAGTACTTCGAAGTATGCCGTTGCAACACGAAGGATCAAAGCTTGTTGCTCTGCTGCGTACGATGAATCAGATTGACGAGCAGTTTTCTCAGCAGTATCTAGCGTGATCCAAGAAGAGCGTTGGTACAGTTCTTGAGAAAAGCTAATGCCGGCTGTCAGAGCATTTTGATCATTATCTCGCGTTGGTGATGAATCTAAATCTGTCTCACCACGAGTAAGGTTGTATCCCGCAGTCAAATTGATTTGCGGTAATAAAGAGCTACGGCTTGACGTTACTGCTTCAAAAGCGGCATCGCGCTGCGCTGCTGAACGAAGAAGTTGTGGATCGTTCTGTTTTGCTTGGTCGTAAACTTCAGCTAGCGTATCAGCAAAAGCTGACGAACTCAGGCTGCCAATTGCTGCACTGATAAATAGTGGAAGCAGTTTTTTCATTTTCCTATTCCTGCCTTTTATGGAATTTTCTTTAAAAGAGTTTAACCCAGTTTGGTGGTAATTTACTCGAAACTTTGCACTTTTTTACAGTTAACTGTCCGCTTGTGCAATATTTATTTTTTAAAACTTAACTTTAATTATAAACTTTATATAAAAAGTTGAACCTTATCCTTGGTAGTTAACTCGGACAATGAGTAAACTATAAAGATCACTTAGTGAGGTACCAAATGCAACAGTATGACAATCAACGACATGAGTTTACTCCGCAAGATGTGGAAATAGTCTCAAAAGAGACGCTGTTTCGTGGTTTTTTCAAAATGGTTAAGTACACATTTAAACATAGACTGTTTGAGGGCGGCTGGAGCCAATCAATAGAACGAGAGATGTTTGAGCGTGGACATGCTGCCGCTTTGCTACCTTACGATCCTGTGCGTGACGAAGTAGTGATCGTCGAGCAGATCCGTGTCGGTGCCCTAGAGCATGAGAACCCATGGCAATACGAAATTGTTGCTGGGATCATTGATACCGATGAATCACCGCAAGATGTCGCTCGTCGTGAAGCAATGGAAGAAGCTGGAGTCGAAGTCGGATCTGTATTGCCGATTACTTCGTATTACCCTTCATCTGGCGGTTGCTCAGAAAAGCTCGATGTCTTTGTTGGCTGTGTTGATGCAACGACAGCCAAAGGGGTACACGGATTGGACTACGAAGGTGAAGACATTCGTGTGCAAGTGATGAGTCGTGAAGCGGCTTATCAGTTGGTAAAAGACGGTGTGTTTGAAAATGGTGCCACGATCATTGCGCTACAGTGGCTACAATTGAACTACCAAGAATTACAGTCAGAGTGGATAGATTAACGTCATGCCAAATATAGCAGTCAAAAAACCGTATCATGTTGATCTTGCTGAATTGATGCGAGTTTACGAGACTAACTATGCCAAACTTAACGCTCTGTTACCGGTTGGGCATGAGGTTGGTGACGTTCGCTGTTACCAAGCCGTTAATATGGTGTATCAATTGACAGTGAATGAGGTCACAAAATACACCACTTTAATAGATATATGTCAGAGTGACGCGATGCCAGTGTTTCCTTTGCCAAAAATGTCTGTCAGGCTATATCACGACGCTCGAGTTGCAGAAGTGTGCGCTAGCGGGGATTTTTCGCGAGTTAAAGCGAAATATGACTACCCCAATACTAAGCTTTTGCAAAAGGACGAGAAATTTCAATTGAATAAATTTCTTGGGGAATGGTTAACGTTTTGTTTAAAAACGGGTATCAGCCGAACCCCAATTGCCTTTTAATTGAACCTATTTAACAACACTTTTAAAGTCTAAACAGTAACGTATCTGGATTTGTTATTTTGGAATTATCACACACTTCAAAATTTGATGAGAGCACTATTAAGCTTGTGCAGCTAACGGACACGCATTTATTTGCGCCGAGCAATGGCAGCTTATTAAGCATCAACACTCAAGATAGCTTTCGTGCTGTAGTCGATGGCATTGTTAGTCAGGACTTTGACTATCAAGCGATTCTAGCAACTGGTGATATCTCTCAAGATCACAGTGCTGAGTCGTACCAGAAATTTGAGTCAGGTATAAAGCCTTTGGAAAAGCCATGTTACTGGCTACCCGGGAACCATGACTTCAAGCCTAATATGGGCAGTGTTTTACCATCACCACAAATACAGTGTGTTGAACATGTCTTGCTAGGCGATAACTGGCAGATGGTTATGCTGGACTCGCAAGTGGTGGGTGTACCTCACGGGCGCCTTAGTGATCAACAACTTGATCTACTAGAACAAAAGCTGACTGAATTCCCTGAGCGTAACACCTTGGTTTTGCTGCACCACCACCCTTTACTGGTCGGTAGTGCGTGGCTTGATCAACATAACCTGAAAGATGCTGAGCAGTTTTGGGATGTGGTTCAACAGCACACTAATGTGAAAGCGGTACTTTGTGGTCATGTTCATCAAGATATGAATCGCAATCATCATGGTGTACAAGTCATGGCAACCCCATCGACTTGTGTTCAATTCAAACCAAACTCGAACGATTTTGCGGTTGATACTTTATCTCCTGGCTGGCGAGAGATTGGATTGCACCAAGATGGTACGGTAACTACGCAGGTTCGCCGCTTGCCTAATGGGCAGTTCTCGCCAGACTTTGATGCAGGTGGTTACTAATATGCCGGATTTTAATCAGCAAACCGCTAAGCCATCGCTGCTTCTCTATATTCACGGTTTTAACAGTTCATCACGTTCTCACAAAGCGAATGTGATGGCAGATTACTGTGCGGAGCATCGCGCTGATATTAAAGTCGTGACGCCTCAACTACCGAGCTTCCCTCAGCAAGCAGCTCTGCATTTACAGCAGCTGGTGGAGCAATATAAAGATCAATATCAAATCGCGTTAGTCGGTAGCTCGTTGGGTGGCTATCTTTCAACATGGCTAAATAGTCATTATGGTTTCAAGGCGGTGGTTGTAAATCCAGCCGTGAAGCCGTATGAGCTTCTTGCTGATTATTTAGGTGAGCAAGTAAACCCATACACAGATGAACGATATGTGCTGGAAACAAAGCATATCGATGAACTGAAGGCGTTAGAGGTTTCGGCTATCGCTAAGCCGAGTGACTTCTGGTTACTTCAGCAAACGGAAGACGAAGTTCTGGATTACCGACAAGCGGTAGAGAAGTACCAAGGTGCGAGACAGACAGTAGAAGAGGGCGGGGATCATAGCTTTGTTGATTTTGAACGTTACCCACAACAAATCGTCACTTTTCTAAACCTCTAATCTGTTTCATCAACAGAGTGATTTTCTCTTGTTTGCCTGTTATTTCATCTATCAATGGTGAAATATCATAGTTTGATGTCTTAGTTTTTGAACTAGCTTGACATCATTACTCAGCTTCCAGACTATATTCCCCAATACTTCGCTCGTTCGCTCTACTATGAAGGTTCATAGTAATGATTCTGCTTTAGTGAAACTAGAGCCAGTGAACAGACGCAAACTTTTTGAGTAAACTCCGTATTATGACTGAACAATATAATGCAAAAGACCTCGAGGTACTTGAAGGTCTCGATCCCGTGCGACACCGCCCGGGAATGTATACAGAGACAGAAAGACCAAACCACCTTGCCCAAGAAGTCATTGATAACTCGGTCGATGAAGCACTAGCGGGACACGCTAAAAAAATAAAAGTTGTGCTTCATGCTGACCAATCGTTAGAAGTTACCGATGATGGCCGTGGTATGCCGGTTGATATCCACCCTGAAAAAGGCATCTCGGGTGTTGAGCTGATTTTAACTAAGCTCCACTCAGGCGGTAAATTTTCAAACAACAACTATAAGTTTTCAGGTGGTTTGCACGGGGTAGGTATCTCGGTGGTAAACGCGCTGTCAAAACGCGTTGAAGTAACGGTTCGTCGTGACGGTCAGGTACATGAAATCGCCCTTGAGGGTGGTCATGCCGTAACCGACCTTACGGTTACGGGGACTTGTGGTCATCGCAATACCGGTACTACCGTGCATTTCTGGCCAGATCCAAAATACTTCGATAGCTCTAAGTTCTCTGTTTTACGCCTTATTAATAACCTGCGAGCTAAAGCCGTACTTTGCCCTGGTTTAGAAATTACCTTTATTGACAAGGTTGGCGGTGAAGAACATAAATGGTTCTATGAAGACGGTCTAAAAGACTACCTTGCTGAAGGTGTGAAAGGTTATACCTTATTGCCTGAAGAACCTTATGTTGGCGAATTCGTTGCTGAAACGGAAATGGCGAACTGGGCGATCATTTGGCAGCCAGAAGGCGGTGATATGATCACCGAAAGTTACGTGAACTTAGTACCAACTAAGCAAGGTGGTACACACGTAAACGGTCTTCGACAAGGTCTGCTTGATGCAATGCGTGAGTTCTGTGAATTCCGTAATCTTCTCCCTCGTGGCGTTAAGTTGACGGGTGATGACATCTTTGACCGTTGTTCTTACGTTCTATCGGTGAAGATGCAAGATCCACAATTTGCAGGTCAAACAAAAGAGCGCTTATCTTCTCGTCAAACTGCTGCGTTTGTTTCTGGTGTAGTGAAGGATGCTTTCAGCTTGTGGCTGAATGAAAAGCCTCAACTAGCAGAATTACTTGCAGAAGCTTGTATTGCTAACGCGCATCGTCGTATGCGCGCAAGCAAAAAGGTAGTACGTAAAAAGATTGCTTCTGGTCCAGCACTGCCGGGTAAGCTAACCGACTGTTCGGTTCAAGATTTAAGCCGTACCGAAATCTTCTTCGTGGAAGGGGACTCGGCGGGTGGTTCTGCTAAACAAGCACGTGATCGTGAGTTCCAAGCGGTTATGCCACTTCGCGGTAAGATCCTAAATACGTGGGAAGTGTCAGCAGACCAAGTATTGGCTTCACAAGAAGTACATGATATTTCAGTTGCTCTGGGTATCGACCCAGATAACGATGATTTGTCAGGCCTGCGTTACGGTAAGATCTGTATCCTTGCCGATGCGGACTCGGATGGTCTTCATATCGCGACACTGCTATGTGCACTATTTACTCGTCATTTCCATGCTTTGGTTGAAGCGGGTCATATCTATGTGGCAATGCCTCCTCTGTATCGTATCGATTGCGGTAAAGAAGTGTTCTACGCACTCGATGACTCAGAGAAAGATGGTGTGCTTGAGCGACTGTCGCAGAAGAAAGCCAAAATCAACGTGCAACGATTTAAAGGTCTGGGTGAAATGAACCCACTTCAATTACGTGAAACCACTATGGATCCAAATACTCGTCGTCTTGTCCAATTAACGATTGATGACAACGACGCGACCAACGAGATGATGGACATGCTGCTTGGTAAGAAACGTGCAGATGATCGCCGTACATGGCTACAGACTAACGGTGATATGGCCGAGGTATAATGGATGTCTAACGAAATTACATATGATGGCGTTGAACAGTTGCCAATGCGCAAGTTCACCGAAGATGCCTACTTAAATTACTCAATGTACGTGATCATGGATCGTGCATTGCCGTATATCGGTGATGGCTTGAAGCCAGTACAGCGTCGTATTATCTATGCGATGTCTGAGCTAGGCCTATCCGCTGCATCGAAATATAAAAAATCAGCTCGTACCGTTGGTGACGTGTTAGGTAAATATCACCCACACGGTGATTCTGCTTGTTACGAAGCGATGGTACTGATGGCGCAACCCTTCTCTTACCGCTACCCATTGGTGGATGGTCAAGGTAACTGGGGTGCACCGGATGACCCGAAATCGTTCGCTGCGATGCGTTATACCGAAGCAAAACTGTCGAAGTTTGCGGAAGTCCTACTTGGTGAATT
Source organism: Vibrio splendidus (assembly GCF_024347615.1). NCBI lineage: Bacteria > Pseudomonadati > Pseudomonadota > Gammaproteobacteria > Vibrionales > Vibrionaceae > Vibrio > Vibrio splendidus. The sequence continues at coordinate 490,453 of NZ_AP025508.1, forward strand.
AGGTCAGGGAACCGTTGATTGGCAACCCAACTTTGATGGCACGATGAAAGAGCCTCAGATGTTGCCTGCACGCCTTCCTCATATCTTGCTTAACGGCATCACAGGTATTGCGGTTGGTATGGCGACCGACATCCCGCCTCACAATGTACGTGAAGTGGCGAACGCGGCGATTCATTTGATTGATACGCCTAAAGCTGAACTTCCAGATGTGATGGGTTTCATTCAAGGCCCAGATTACCCGACAGAAGCTGAAATTATTTCGCCGAAGTCGGACATCGAAAAGATCTACCGTACAGGCCGTGGCAGCATCAAGATGCGCGCGGTATGGCACAAGGAAGGCTCTGATATCGTTATCACGTCTTTACCTCATCAAGTGTCAGGTGCGAAGTTACTTGAGCAAATCGCTAACCAGATGCGAGCTAAGAAGCTGCCTATGGTTGACGATCTGCGTGATGAATCAGATCACGAGAATCCAACGCGTATCGTCGTGGTTCCTCGTTCAAACCGTATCGACTGTGACCAACTGATGAGTCACTTATTCGCGTCGACGGATTTAGAGAAAAACTTCCGCGTTAACTTGAACATGATTGGTTTAGATAACCGTCCTCAAGTTAAAGGCTTAGTTCAAATCCTGAAAGAGTGGATTGAGTTCCGTCGTACGACCGTTCGTCGTCGTTTGCAGTACCGTTTAGATAAAGTACTGGCTCGTTTGCACATCTTAGAAGGCTTACTTGCTGCTTACCTCAACATCGATGAAGTGATTGAGATCATTCGAACAGAAGACGAGCCGTGTCCTGTTTTGATGAACCGTTTCAACATTTCTGAAATTCAAGCCAATGCGATTCTCGATATTAAACTTCGTAACTTAGCTAAGTTAGAAGAATTTAAAATTCGAGCTGAGCAAGAAGAGCTTGAAGCTGAACGTGAAAAGCTTGAAAAGCTACTCGGTTCAGAGCGTCGCTTGAATACGCTGATCAAAAAAGAAATCCAAGCAGATGCAGATAAATACGGCGATGATCGTCGCTCACCGTTGATTGAACGTGCTGAAGCAAAAGCGTTGACTGAGCGTGATTTAGTTCCAAGTGAGCCAATTACCGTCGTGCTTTCTGAAAAAGGTTGGATTCGTCATGCTAAAGGGCATGAAGTTGACGCTGAAGGCTTGAACTACAAATCAGGTGATAAATTCTTAGCAAGCACTAAGGGTAAGAGTAACCAACAAGCGGTGTTCCTCGGTAGTGATGGCCGAAGCTACTCCCTTGAATCTCACTCACTGCCATCGGCACGAAGCCAAGGTGAGCCAATTACAGGCCGCTTGAACGTCAGCCCTGGTACTTCTATTCGCCAAGTGGTGATGGGAGAGAATGAACAGCTATGGTTAGTCGGTTCTGATGCGGGTTATGGTTTTGTTTGTAAAGGTAGCGATCTGCTGTCTAAGAACAAGAGCGGTAAAGCGTTGGTTAACTTGCCACAAGCTTCTGAAGTGATGTTGCCAAGCCCGATTGCTGACTTGGACTCTAACCAGATTCTGGCGATTACTAACCAAGGTCGTATGTTGTTGTTCCCGATTAAAGACCTACCTCAGTTGAGCAAAGGTAAGGGTAACAAGATCATCAACATTCCTTCTGCGAAAGCAAAAGAGCGTGAAGAGTTTGTCTCGCATCTAATGGCTATCCCAGAGAATGCGACGCTGACCATCTATGCGGGTAAACGCAAACTTGGCTTGAAACCTGCGGATCTTGAAAATTTCCGTGGTGAACGTGGTCGTCGTGGTGGTTTACTACCTAGAGGACTACAACGAGTGACGCGCATTGATATCGATGAACCTAGCGACGCTTAGCTATGACACTCTTAGCTATGACACTTAGCTATGACGCTTAGTTATATAGTCAGTTTTAATTGAGTTTATAATTCGCTTTGATTGATAAAAGAAAACCCAGCTTAAGAGCTGGGTTTTTTGTGTCTGGAAGTTTAACCGTGTGGGGTCGCTAACTTCATGTTAGCAATCAACATACGTATATAGGCTACAGGCGTGTATCTTCAGCGATAGTCACCTTGAGGGTCTTGTTTTCACCTTTGCGTAATACACCAACATCAATGACAGTACCTGGGCGCAGGTCAGTAACAATGTCCATTACGCTCTGTCGTCCGCTAATCTGGGTATTATTGATACTGACAATAATATCTTGTGCTTCAAAGCCTGCATCAGCCGCAGGACCGTTCGGGTCTATCCCTAGTACCACAATACCGCCGATATTCTTATTGCCGAGTAGGCGTGACGTCACCGAGTTGATGTCTTGTCCGTCTATGCCAATATAACCACGAATCACACGACCATCAGCGATGATTTTTTGCATGATTTTATTCGCTAGTGGGTAGGGGATAGCAAATGAAATCCCGTAGGTTTCCATGTCGGTAGCTTGTTGGAAAGACGCGGTATTGATACCTACTAACTCACCTTGTGAATTGACAAGTGCACCACCGGAGTTACCTTCATTGATTGCCGCATCGGTCTGGATAAAGGCTTGATGACCATCTGCACTGATTGAAGAGCGACCGGTTGCCGAGATAATACCAAAGGTTGTGGTTTGACCTAGGTTATACGGGTTACCGATAGCGAGAACCACATCTCCGACATTTGCAGTGTAATCTTGGTTCAGTGGAATCACTGGTAAGTTGTCACCGCTAACTCTGAGTATCGCGATATCGGTGCGCTTGTCTGAACCGACAAGCTGTGCGGCGGCTACTCGTCCGTCTTGAAGTGCCACAACTATTTGGTCGGCTTGAGCAACAACGTGAAAGTTGGTAATGATGTAGCCTTTTTCGCTAACAATGACCCCTGAACCCAAACCTTGAGTCAGTAGCTTATTGCGATCGCTTTCTGCGTATTTACGACTATAAATATTGACCACAGCGGGTGCAGCACGTCGCACCGCTTGGTTAAATGAGATCTGAAGAGAGCCAATATTATCGACTTGAGGACTAGTGACATCTGAAACTATAGCTGGCCTTAAGCTCGGAAAGGCGAGAAGAATAAGTGCCGCTGAAACGAGTCCAAGGGAAATAGAACGAAATAGAAAGGACAGCATGTTTCCCTCTTCAACAAGTAAGGTATGGAGCATCCGTCAATGGATGACTGACTTGATTACGAGTGAAGCATAGCATTTTGATTGATCTAAAGAAAAGGGAGACTGAGTAAGTTTAAAGCAAACTTACTTAGCCTCCCTGTAATTGCGCTGACGTATGACTATCGAATAACTAGATAGATAGTCCTGTCGCCTCTTTGGATATTAAGCGCCAACACGCCAGGTTGTTTTTCAAGAATCTTTCTAAATTCAGCAAGGTTCTTAACGGGTTGGCGGTTTACCCCGATGATGATGTCACCTTTAAGAAGTTGATAGGCTTCTGCTGGCGAACCTTGAGCGACACTTGATACCTTGACGCCTGTCGTTGAGTCGCTGTCTGTTGTGTTGGTGAGCTCTGCACCGGCAAGTCCTTCATGGAGCTTTTCAGCTTGTGTCTTATTATTGGTGGATTCACCCAGAGTCACATCAAAGGTCATATTCTTTCCGTCACGAACGACACCAAGTTCGATCTGTTTACCTGCGCCGAGGGTTGCGACTTTGGCTCTTAACTCGCTAAAAGTATCAATACGCTTACCATTAATAGAGACAATGACATCGCCCGCTTTCAGTCCGGCTTTGTCCGCAGCGCTGTCGGGTACAATTTGGCTGACAAAGGCACCTTTGCTGGATTCATAACCAAGCGCTTCCGCTAATTCAGAGGTGACCTCTCCGCCTTGAACACCCAGCATACCGCGTTTTACTTCACCGAAATCGAGAATTTGTTCTGTCAGGTTTTTCATCATATTGGATGGGATTGCAAAGCCGATACCGACATTGCCTCCGTTAGGGCCAAGGATAGCCGTGTTGATACCAATCAGCTCACCGTTGAGATTCACTAACGCACCACCAGAGTTACCACTGTTGATAGCGGCATCGGTTTGAATGAAGTTTTCAAAGTTCTCTAGATTTAGGCCGCTACGACCGAGTGCAGACACGATGCCGGATGTCACGGTTTGACCGAGTCCAAATGGGTTGCCGATAGCGACACTGAAATCACCGACTCTTAACTTGTCAGAGTCTGCAACTTTTATCTGGGTAAGGTTCTTGGCTGTTTCAAGTTTTAATAGCGCGATATCCGACATCTGGTCGCCGCCGATGAGCTCGGCATCGTACTCTCGACCATCATGAAGTTTTACTTTGATATCGTCGGCACCATTGATGACATGGTAATTGGTAACAATATGGCCTTTCTTGGCATCAATGATCACACCAGAACCTAGCCCGCGGAATGGGCGTTCTCGTGTTTGTTCTGGACCAAAAAAGAATTGAAATTGTTCAGGGATTTGCTGACGTTGTACCTGTTTGCCTTCTACGGCAATACTAACCACAGCGGGGGTCACTTGTTCAAGCATAGGTGCAAGGCTTGGTAATTGTTCATTACCCACACTTAATGGCAGTGCGGCCGTTGCTTGAATGGGGGTGATGATTGAACTTAAGCTTAAAGTCAGTACTGATAAAGCAAGCAAAGGTTTTTTCATCATAAACTCCTCTCTAGTTTAGGTCTTAACCCTCTTATACGTTTAATAAGTATGAGAAGTTTCAAATGACCTGAGTGAAAGTTATGACTCAAAAACCTTTGTAAAGTTCACAGAAGTGTTAAATGTTTACGATGCTTTTGCTGTTACAACATCGGGAGCATCCATGATTTCTTTCTTCTGCTCTGTAAATAAACCCGTTGCGCCATTAGCGTAATCTTTCGGTTGTTCTTCAAGTGTCGCCTCTTTAACTGAAGGCTTGTCTTGTGATTTGTCCGAATGGGCTGCGGCTGTTTTCACAAATGGATTATCTTGCTCTGGCAGATTAGGGATCAGCTCTGAGCTTGTTTTTTCCATGTGTTGGTACAGTTTTGTGTAGTCCTTACCTAAGGTGTCCAACATTTCTGCTGATTTCGCAAAGTGGTCAGCTAGCTCTTGTCGCTGCTGTTCAAGGGCAAACTTTGCGCTATCTAATTCTTTCTGTACGTTCTTTTGTTTTTTGTATTCAGGCGTCATGAGACGAGAAATAGCGACCCCTAAAATAACTCCGACTAGTAAACCGGCAACGGCATACATCCAAGGCATAACAGCTCCTTATTATTGTTTTTTAACATGTTTGTTACTGCTTAGTTACACGTGATACGGCTCCATGGTACTATGAGAAAGCCGCAGTATAAAGAGAAATGCGTGTGCGCTAGTTAGCAGTTTGATGCTGCATTATTCACCGCATAGCGACATGTCTCGTACTGTTTGGGCTCATTTTTATTTGCTGTCTGATATTGCTTTCATTGTGGAAATGTCGTCATGAATCCCATTAAAAAATACGAACAAGATATAAAAGAACATGGATTTCAAAGAGATCCAGCACAAGAGCAAGCCGTTAAATCTTTAGATGAACTCTTTCATCAATTCCAAGATTACATGAATACGCCTATTCCTCAACTGACTCGATTCCAGAAATTAATGGGCAAAAAGCCAGAACTGCCAGAGCCACCAAAAGGCCTCTATTTTTGGGGTGGCGTCGGGCGCGGTAAAACGTACTTAATGGATACGTTCTACGATGCCTTACCGACCACAAAAAAAATGCGTGTTCACTTTCACCGCTTTATGTATCGAGTCCATGATGAGCTAAGGGTGCTAGGTAATGTTAGCGACCCGTTGCCTTTAGTCGCAGATAAGTTGAAAGAAGAAGCGGATATTATCTGTTTTGATGAATTCTTTGTTTCAGACATCACGGATGCCATGATCTTAGGAACTTTGTTCCAAGAGTTATTCGCTCGAAACGTTATCTTAGTTGCAACCTCTAATATTCCACCTGCGGATTTGTATCGTAACGGGTTGCAGCGAGCTCGCTTCTTACCCGCTATTAAGCTTATTCAAGGCAATTGCCATATTCTTAATGTCGATAGTGGAATCGATTATCGTCTTCGTACTTTAGAGCAGGCTGAGATCTATCATCACCCGCTGGATAGCCAAGCGAACATTAACCTCGAAACATATTACGCGCAGCTCGTTGGTGAAGATAAAGAGAAACTCAAACAGATTGAGGTCAATCACCGTCAACTGGATGTAGTCGAAGCAAGCGATGGTGTGCTACATGGTACGTTTGCTCAGCTTTGTCAGTCGGCTCGCAGCCAGAATGACTATATTGAGCTGTCTAGGGTTTATCACACGGTTCTGCTGGCTGATGTGTTGCAAATGGGTGCGACTTCAGATGACGCAGCAAGACGCTTCATTGCGTTAGTTGATGAGTTCTATGAGCGTAACGTGAAATTGATTATTTCAGCGGAAGTGGAGCTAGAAAAGCTATATACCCATGGTCAGTTAGAATTTGAGTTTAAACGTTGTCAGTCGCGTTTAATCGAAATGCAGAGCCATGAATATTTGGCAAAAGAACACTTAAGTTAGCTTTGATTATCTCGAATAAGAAAGAGAATTAAAAAAATCGTGATTTTGTTCAAAAAGAGGTGATTTTTTCTTCGCTCTTCTCTATAATCCTGCGACCTACCGTTACTGCGGGCCTCTAGCGATGAGTAAAATCACGTTATGCCAAGAGTTTTCCAACACTCGAAGGGGTGATGATGGTAACTCTTAGACAGTGGGAATACGCGAGTATTCCTTAAGTGTAAATTTTTTAAATAGGTAATTATTAGCATGAAAACTTTCGTTGCTAAACCAGAAACTGTAAAACGCGACTGGTATGTTGTAGACGCTGAAGGCAAAACTCTTGGCCGTCTAGCAAGTGAAATCGCTTCTCGCCTACGCGGCAAGCACAAAGCAGAATACACTCCTCACGTAGACACTGGTGATTACATCATCGTTGTTAACGCTGAGAAAGTAGCTGTGACTGGTAACAAAGCTAAGGGTAAGGTTTACTACCGTCACTCTGAGTTCCCAGGTGGTCTTAAGACTATCACTTTTGAAAAGCTAATTGCTAAGAAACCAGAAATGGTTCTTGAACTAGCAGTTAAAGGTATGCTTCCACGTGGTCCTCTAGGCCGCGCGATGTACCGTAAGCTTAAAGTATACGCTGGTACTGAGCACAACCATGTTGCTCAACAACCACAAGTACTAGACATCTAATTGGGGATTAAGACAATGGCAGAGAATCAATACTACGGCACTGGTCGTCGCAAAAGCTCAGCAGCTCGTGTTTTCATCAAACCAGGCTCTGGTGAGATCGTAATCAACAAGCGTAGCCTTGATGTTTACTTCGGTCGTCCAACTTCTCGTATGGTTGTTAAACAACCTCTTGAGCTAGTTGAACTAACTGAGAAACTTGACCTTTACATCACTGTTTCTGGTGGTGGTATTTCAGGTCAAGCTGGCGCAATCCGCCACGGTATCACTCGTGCTCTTATGGAATACGATGAAACTCTACGTCCTGCTCTACGTGCAGCTGGCTATGTTACGCGTGACGCTCGTTGCGTTGAACGTAAGAAAGTTGGTCTACGTAAAGCACGTCGTAAACCTCAATTCTCTAAGCGTTAATTTTTCCTTACCGAAAAATACACGCGACCAGTTTTATTACTGGAATTGTGGTTCAAAGCTCGGCTATATGCCGGGCTTTTTGTCTTTCTGGCCCCCGCTAAACGCTTCCCCCTCCTCGTTTTATTCCTAAATTCTTATATTTTGAAAGCTTTTGTAACCCAATGTGCGCTTTGCCTCATGATTGTTACAAAAAGGTAGCTTTATCTTGTCAAAAAGTAGGGTTTTATTTATCATTTGCCGTCAATAAATAGAACTAAATACATATTTTGTTAGCCATGCTCTTTAATCGGAATTATTTCAATCCATAAGGAGCAAATGGGAGAATGTTTGGATGAGCAACGCGCCTTTAAATAACGGTCGCAGGCGTTTCTTAACCGCAACAACAGCCGTTGTTGGTGGTTTGGGAGCAGCTGCTGTAGCCGTGCCTTTTATTAAATCATGGAACCCGAGTGCCAAAGCGAAAGCTGCGGGCGCGCCGGTGGAAGTGGAAGTCAGTAAGTTAGAACCGGGACAAATGGTTCGTGTCGAGTGGCAAGGTAAACCTGTATGGGTTGTACGCCGTGCTGAGTCGGTACTAGAGAACCTAAAAGCGATCGGTGGTCAACTTCGTGACCCTCAATCTGAAACTGAACAACAACCAGACTACGCACAGAACGAGTTTCGTTCTATTAAGCCGGAGTTCTTCATTGCTGTTGGTTTCTGTACGCACTTAGGTTGTTCTCCAACTTACCTGCCAGATTCTTTTGCAGAACAAGTTCAGGGCGTTAAGTCTGGTTTCTTCTGTCCTTGTCATGGTTCAAAGTTTGATATGGCAGGTCGAGTATTCCAAGGCGTACCAGCCCCATTGAACCTTGTAGTGCCAAAGCATATGTATTTGAGTGACACTAAGATCATGATCGGTGTGGACGAGGGAGACGCATAATGCAAGGATTGCTTGATTGGGTAGAAAAACGTCTACCCGCAATGAATGCTTATAAAAAGCATTTATCTGAATACCCAATGCCTAAGAACTTTAACTTTTGGTACCTTTTCGGTTCTTTGGCAATGTTGGTACTGGTTAACCAAATCCTTACAGGTATTTGGCTAACAATGAACTACGTTCCGTCTGGTGATGGCGCGTTTGCATCTGTTGAATACATCATGCGTGATGTGGAATACGGCTGGTTACTGCGTTACATGCACTCGACAGGTGCTTCGGCATTCTTCGTGGTTATCTACCTGCATATGTTCCGTGGTCTAATCTACGGTTCTTACCAAAAGCCTCGTGAGCTACTTTGGCTCTTCGGTATGCTGATCTTCTTAGTGCTTATGGCTGAGGCTTTCATGGGTTACTTACTACCATGGGGGCAAATGTCTTACTGGGGTGCTCAGGTAATCATTTCTCTGTTTGGTGCGATTCCTGTTATTGGTGATGACCTAACGCTTTGGATCCGTGGTGATTACATCATCTCTGGTGCAACGCTGAACCGTTTCTTCGCTCTGCACGTTATCGCTCTACCAATCGTACTTCTGCTGCTTATCGTACTTCACGTACTAGCACTGCACGAAGTGGGTTCGAACAACCCAGACGGTATCGAGACTAAGCTTCCTAAAGGCACAATGGGCGACGACTACAAAACTCAGTTCCCATTCCATAAGGATTACACTAAGAAATACGACATCATTGACTCTGTTCCTTTCCACCCATACGGGACGGTGAAAGATATGGTCGGTGTTGCTGGTTTCCTATTCTTGTTCTGTTACGTGCTGTTCTTTAACCCAGAGATGGGTGGATACTTCCTTGAGCCGCCTAACTTCGAAGCTGCTAACCCACTGAAAACACCTGAGCATATTGCTCCAGTTTGGTACTTCACGCCGTTCTACGCTGTACTTCGTGCTGTTCCTGATAAGCTGATAGGTGTAGTTGCAATGGGTGCATCTATTGTTGTGCTATTCCTACTGCCATGGTTCGACCGTTGTAAAGTGCGTTCTTACCGTTACCGTAGCAAACTGCATTTGATTAACATCATCCAATTCACAATAAGCTTTATTGCGCTTGGTGTACTTGGTGCGCTTCCAGCAACGCCAACGTATACGCTACTGGCTCAGATCTTTAGCTTAGGTTATTTCATGTTCTTCGTTCTACTGTGGTTCTACAGTAAAAATGAAGCGACGAAACCATTACCAGAAAGGGTGACATTCAAATGAAAAAGTGGATTGTAATTTTATTTGCTATGTTGCCGTCACTGGCGATGGCAGCGGGTGCAGGCGTACCATTAGATAAAGCAAACAATGATTTAACAGATAAAGCCTCATTGCAAAATGGCGCTAAGATGTTCATGAACTACTGTTTTGCTTGTCACTCAACGCAGTACCAGCGTTATGAACGTGTTGCGAATGATTTAGAGATCCCTGTAGATCTAATGAAGGAAAACCTGATTTTCGACCCTGAAGCGAAAATCGGTAGCTTGATGGTTAATGCTATGCCCTCTGATCAAGCGGCAAGTTGGTTTGGTGCTCCACCACCAGATCTAACTTTGGTTGCTCGTGTTCGTGGCGCAGATTGGCTATACACGTACCTTCGTACCTTCTATGAAGACCCATCTCGTCCGTTTGGCGTGAACAACATTGTTTTCCCAAGTGTTGGTATGCCGCACGTTCTTGAAGAGCTGCAAGGTATTCCAACACCAATCTACGATACTCATATGGTAGATGGCGAGGAAGTGACAACTGTTGTTGGTACTGAAACTGACGGTTCTGGCGAATTAAGTGCTGGTGAATACGATGAAGCAGTTCGTGACCTTGTTAACTTTTTGGTTTACTCGGGCGACCCAGTTCAACTTGAGCGTCATGCAATGGGTTGGTGGGTAATGGCCTTCTTAGTAATCTTCACTATCATCGTGATTTTGCTGAAGAAAGAGTATTGGCGTGATGTGCACTAATTGTGCTATAATACCGTGCTAATTCCCAAATTATGTTAATGTTCAATGGAGGCTTTAGGCCTCCATTGTTTTTATTTAAAGTGTACTGGAGGGCTCCATGGCTGTAGCTGCCAATAAACGTTCTGTAATGACTCTTTTCTCAAGTGCTTCTGATATGTATAGCCATCAGGTGCGCATTGTTCTTGCTGAAAAAGGCGTAAGTGTTGAAGTTGAGTTGGTTGATGAAAAAAATCTACCAGCAGAGCTTGTTGAACTGAACCCGTACAAATCAGTACCTACTCTTATTGATCGTGAGCTTGCTTTGTATGACTCAAAGATCATTATGGAGTACTTAGATGAGCGTTTCCCTCATCCACCGTTGATGCCTGTATACCCGGTTGCTCGTGGTAATAGTCGTCTAATGATGTACCGCATTGAGCGTAACTGGTATTCAGTTGCAGAGAAGATCGTTAAAGGCAACGCTGAAGAATCTGAAGCAGCTCGCGTTAAACTGCGCAACGACCTACTAACTCTTGCTCCTATCTTCGCTGAGTATGAATACTTCATGAGCGAAGAGTTTAGCCTAATTGATTGTTACCTAGCTCCGCTACTATGGCGTTTACCTGAGCTTGGTATCGAATTAATTGGCCCTGGTTCTAAAGAGCTTAAGATTTACATGAACCGCGTATTCGAACGTGATTCATTCCTAGCTTCTCTAACTGAAGCTGAGCGTGAGATGCGACTCGTTCGCTAAGCGTTTATGGATATTTCAAATATGACTCCACGCCGACCATATATGCTTCGTGCATTTTATGAATGGCTGGTTGATAACGAATTAACTCCACACCTTGTTGTTGAAGCAACATTACCGGGTGTAAGAGTTCCAGAAGAGTTTGTTCAAGATGGTCAGATCATTCTGAACATCGCGCCTCGTGCGGTTGGACAACTTGAACTGGGTAACGAAGCTGTGACGTTTAGTGCTCGCTTTAGTGGTCGCCCACACTCTGTGATCGTGCCGCTTTACGCAGTACAAGCGATTTATGCTCGTGAGAATGGTGCTGGTACCATGTTTGAACCTGAAGAGGCTTACATGGAATCTTTTGAAGAAGGGATTGAAGAAAGTCCTTTTGAAGAACAAGAGAAAGGCCCATCTTTGAGCGTAGCAACGGCAGACGTAGATGCTGAAGAGCCTGACTCAGATCCTGAGCCTCCTCGTCCAGCAAAAGGTCGCCCAAGCCTTCGTGTTATCAAATAACGTTAGCTAAATAACGACTCAAATAAAAAAGCAGCGACTCGTCGCTGCTTTTTCTTTTCTGCTAAATAGCATTTAATTGGCTGGCTTAAGGCTAGTTAACGGCCGTCTCTTCTTCGCCATATTCAAACGCTCGAATCACCTGCTTTACGCCTGAAACATTACGCGCAACTTCTGTCGCGATATCAGCATGCTCTCGAGATACTAACCCAAGTAAAAACACCTCTGAATCTTCAGTGATGACTTTAACCTTGATGCCGTTGAGATCAGCGTTTGCTAGAAGAGCTGATTTCACCTTGGTAGTAATCCAGCTATCGTTACTAATAGCACTGATGGTCAATGGCTCTTTTACTCGCACCTGATTGTGGATGCTTTCTACGCCTGCCACTTCTTTGGCTTGGTTTTCAAACGCGCGGCGCTCTGAGTCAGTGGTCGCTTGCCCCATCAATACAACTGAACCTCGGTAAGAGCTCGCTGTGATACGAACGTTGCCACGATATGGCTGCTTGTTGGTGATGGCCGCGACTTCAAATTCGATATTGTTATCGTTCCAGATTTGTTTGGTGGTTCGTGTGTCAGTGACTAAGTTCGCTGTGGTTGCAGCACCAGCAATGAAAATGCCAGCACAACCAGACAGGGACAGTGTAAGTAGCGAAACACTAATCAGCTTAAACAGCCTCGTAGAGGTTAATGATTTCATTGTGATGCTCCGTATATCACTCTTCGTGAGCAGGGAAGAGTACTTGATCGATTAGGTCACATAAGCAATGCAGTGTCACCATGTGTACTTCATGAATGCGTGCTGTACGGTGTGAAGGGATACGAATTTCTACATCGTGTTCGCCCAGTAAGCCTGCCATTTCACCACCATCTTTACCCGTAAAGGCGATGATCGTCATGTCACGTGTTACCGCTGCTTCCATCGCTTTGATGATGTTTTTGCTGTTACCGCTAGTAGAGATAGCCAGTAAAATATCGCCAGTTTGACCAAACGCACGTACCTGCTTAGAGAAGATCTCTTCGTAGTGATAGTCGTTGGCTACTGCCGTTAGCGTGGTGTTGTCTGCTGTGAGAGCCATTGCTGGCAGGCTAGGGCGCTCGGTTTCAAAGCGATTAAGTAGGCACGATACAAATTGCTGAGCATTCGACGCCGAACCACCATTACCACAACAAAGAATTTTGTTTCCGTTAAGCAAGGTCGCAACCATTGCTTGAGCGGCATGCGTGATTGCGTCTGGCAGTGCTTCTGCAGCCGCAATTTGGATCTGAATACTTTCTGTAAAACTTTCTTTAATGCTGTCTAGCATGTTTATCCTTGGGTAATCGCGTTTTGAATCCAGTCGATATTGTCATTCGGCCCTTCTATGGCAACGATATCAAACCTGAAATCTGTAGAGTGCACCGACAAGCCTTGCTGCATAAGCCAAACATTGGCTGTTTTGAGCAGCTTCTGTGACTTCTTTGCTGTCACCATTTCGGCGGCATGTCCGTAGCGGGTTTGCTTGCGGTATTTTACCTCAGCAAACACAACCGTATTGTTATGGCGCATTATAAGATCAATCTCGCCACATTTAGCTATGAAGTTTTCTTGAATTAACGATAATCCGTGGCCAACTAAATAATTTTTAGCCACGGTCTCGTATTTATCACCCACTTGTTTGTGGGTGATTGTTGGTTTGGACAGGAACTTTCGGCTAAAAAGCCCCATGCTCTGCCCAGCTGATTTCACGTTGAACAACACAGTTGTTGTCGATGGTTAACACGCCGGTTTCACCTGGAATGCTGTAACCCTGTACGGCTTTCATCTGTGGCAATGCATCCATTAGGTAGTAGGCATCCATCCCCAGTGCTTGCAGACGTTTTTGGCCGTTTGAATGTGCAGGCCATAGGTCGTTTAGCTCTTTGTTAAGCTCGTTTTTGCTCTCAACCAATAGTGGGATGTCACTGTAGAACACACCCGTTAGATCTTCGTACTGCTTGTCACCGCTGTTGCTGCGTGAGTTTGAGAACAAGGCTGGTTGGTCAGCGTCTGGGTTAATCGCGACTTCAATGAAAGGCTTAATCAACGTAAGCTCTGAGTTCTTCGCCACAATGTAAACAGAGTCGATATCACGACGGCTGCGCGGTTCAGTTTCTAGGTCTAGGTTAAGTAGCCCATCCATTTGAGCGATACGTTGTTGGCTCTCTTGTAAGCCGAATACCTGATTCACATTGCGCTGAAGTTGGCGCTTGTCAGAGAATAAGGTAATCGCGACTTCGTTGTTGCTGTATTTTTTCCACTCTTTCTCAAACGCTTGCTTAACGCGGTCACCTAAACGCCCTTTTGGCGCCAGAATAAGCGGGTACTTGTAGCCTTGAGCAAAAAGGTGTTTCGCTGCCTGAGCGACTTCTTGCTCTGGCGATAGAGCGAGATAGCAAATATTGGTATCAGGTTCTAGCTGCGTCGGAATATTTAGAGCTAAAGCTGGAATCGAATTTTCGTGGTTTTTCTGCGCTTGCTGAAGCTTGGTAATATTGCTCTTAATCAGCGGGCCAACGATGAAATCTACCTTGTTCTCTTCCAGTGTCGCTTTAATTTCAGCGGCACTTTGTACGTTGGTGTCCATAACCGTTAGCGTTGCGTTTTCTTCGCGCTCTTTGTCATTCATCATCGCAAAGATGAAACCATCACGCACAAGCTGTGCTTGCTTGCCGTACTTACCCGTGAGCGGCAGTAATAGCGCAGTGCTGGTTGGTTTGCTGATCTCTAGCGCCAATATGTCAGTGATCGCCTGAGGTGTGTATGTTGCTGCAGGGTGACGAGGGTTCTCAGCCAGCCAATCAGACAGAGTTTTCTGTAGGTCTGGAAGGTTAGAGTTCAGCGTCTTCATATAAATAGCCAGCTGTAACCAACCTGCTAGAACGTCTTCTGTCGGAGAAGTCTTAAGTTCTAGAATCTCATATTGAGAGTAGCTATTCAGGTTCTGCCAAATACGGTCGGCAGTTATCTGTTGGCTTTCGTCATCAGCGTCTACGTATTCTGAATAAAGGACTAACTCACGGCTTGCTTCGAAATACTCGCTTTGCATCTCAGAAATGTTAGCGCGTAGCTCGTGATAATCTTTCCATTGCTCGTTAGGCAGTTTCCACCACGGTTGGAAATTCAGTTGGCTATAGGCTTGATCTGGTTGCGAGTTATTCACTAATAACTGAGCACGAGCCAGTTGCCATTCTGCTTGTTGTACTTCGCTAAGCTCTTGCTTTGCTAAACGTTTGATCAGCAAAGTCGCTTGATCGGTTTTTCCAGCTTGCACAGAGGCTTTCAGTGCCATGATTAGCCAATCGTTTTGCAGGCTTCCTTTGCTGCTATCCGCTTGCATCATGTAACTTTCAGTTGATTGCGCTGGATCTAGTGTAATATCAACACGCGTTGGTGCTTGAGGGCCTGAAGAACAAGCCGCCAACGTAATTGCTAATGCAATTGGAGTGAGTAAGCGTGGTACACTGAGTCTCTTATGGTTCATCGTTGCCATGAGTTCTTTAAATTCCGTATCAATTTGTATCTATATTAATCGTTGAAGTGATGGTAAACAAATGACAGATAACAAAACCTTGCTCACAGAGAGCCCAACTCTCTATATTGTGCCAACCCCAATCGGAAATTTGGGAGATATCACTCAAAGAGCAATTGAAATTTTATCAAGTGTCGATGTTATTGCAGCCGAAGACACACGCCACACGGGTAAGCTGCTTGCTCACTTCAATATATCCACCAGAACGTTCGCTTTACATGATCATAATGAACAAACTAAAGCGCAAGTTCTAGTCGAAAGGTTATTAGAAGGTCAGTCTATCGCATTAGTCTCTGATGCGGGTACTCCTTTAATCAGTGACCCAGGTTACCATCTTGTATCACAATGTCGTCAAGCGGGTGTGAGAGTTGTGCCACTTCCTGGTGCTTGTGCAGTGATTACCGCACTTAGTGCGTCTGGTTTGCCGTCTGATCGTTTCAGCTTTGAAGGCTTCTTACCGCCAAAGAGCAAGGGTCGCAAAGACAAGTTCTTAGAGATTGCAAAAGCAGAGCGCACATGTATTTTCTACGAATCACCGCACCGTATTACGGATTCTCTGCAGGACATGTTAGAGATCTTAGGACCCGACCGTGAGGTCGTGTTGGCTCGTGAGCTAACCAAGACATTCGAAACCATTCAAGGATTACCATTAGGTGAGTTGATTGAATGGATAGAAGAAGACTCGAACCGCAAACGTGGTGAGATGGTGTTGCTGATCCATGGTCACCGTGAAGAAGCGAGCACCGATCTGCCAGACGAAGCAACTCGCACACTAAGCATTCTAACCAAAGAGCTACCCCTTAAAAAAGCGGCGGCGATGACAGCAGAAATTTACAATCTGAAAAAGAACGCTTTATACAAATGGGGCTTAGAGCATCTAGACAACTAGAGAACTCTTTATAGGCTAGATACCTATTTATAGAGTAGATAACCTTTATTGAAAAAGCTTCTGAGGAATGATGGTATTACCGTTATTCCTCTTTTTTTGTCTAGATTGTGTAAAAATCATGCATTCGATTAGAGGTTTGCAGCATATTTGTGATCTCGCTAGACACTGCTCACTAATCTCTATACAATCCGCCCTCGGAGTTGAACGGGTAATCGCTGCTTTGCTGATGTCCTTCGGGAGACTGACGTTGAGGTCCTTCGGGAAACTGACGTTGAAGTCCTTCGGGAGACTGGTAGAGGGGAGGAACGTCCGGGCTCCATAGAGCAGGGTGCCAGATAACGTCTGGGGGGCGCGAGCCCACGACAAGTGCAGCAGAGAGAAGACCGCCGATGGCCTCATTTCTTCGGAAGAGGCACAGGTAAGGCTGAAAGGGTGCGGTAAGAGCGCACCGTGCGACTGGCAACAGTTCGTAGCAAGGTAAACTCCACCCGGAGCAAGATCAAATAGGCCCTCGCATTGCGCTGCTCGCGTATGGGGGCGGGTAGATTGCTTGAGCCTGTGAGCGATTGCAGGCCTAGACGAATGGTTACCGCCGCGCAAGCGGAACAGAACCCGGCGTATGTGTCAACTCCACCTATATAAAGAACCCATCATTACTTAACGGTAGTGATGGGTTTTTTGCTTTATATTGACGTAAATGATTTAGATTTCCTTAGAATCCTTCACCCTGATATGAGCTTGGGTCAAAAATTCCCAAAGCCTATACACAATATGGTGGAGATACGGCGTGAAATCAGTACACTAAAACGTTAATAGAACAAATTATTGCCGAACTAATGGCTCAATCCACTCACTGAGAAGACTATGACAGAAGCATTCAAACATATTTCAGTATTGCTTAACGAATCTATTGACGGACTTGCGATCAAACCTGACGGTACCTACATTGATGGTACTTTTGGCCGTGGTGGTCACAGCCGTACAATCCTGTCTAAACTGGGCGAGAATGGACGACTCTTTAGTATCGACCGCGATCCACAAGCGATTGCTGAAGCTCAGAAGATTGATGATCCTCGTTTTACGATTATCCATGGTCCATTTTCGGGTATGGCTGAATATGCAGAGCGTTATGACTTAGTCGGTCAAGTGGATGGCGTATTGCTGGATTTAGGTGTTTCTTCACCACAGTTGGATGATGCTGAACGTGGCTTTAGCTTTATGAAAGATGGTCCGCTGGATATGCGCATGGACCCAACAACAGGTGTTCCTGTCTCTCAGTGGTTAGTTGAAGCGGATCTTGATGACATTACATGGGTTATTCGTGAGTTCGGTGAAGACAAACACGCTCGTCGTATCGCGAAAGGCATCATCGCTTATCAAGAGAATGAAGAGAACGAACCGCTAACGCGTACTGGTCAACTGGCTAAGCTTATCTCTGACGTCGCTCCAAAAAGCTTCAAAGAGAAAAAGCACCCAGCGACACGTGCTTTCCAAGCATTCCGTATCTACATCAACAGCGAACTTGAAGAGATTGATACCGCACTGAAAGGCGCAGCAAGCATTCTTGCTCCTCAAGGTCGTATCTCTGTTATCAGTTTCCACTCGCTTGAAGACCGTATGGTGAAGCGCTTTATCCGTAAAGAGAGCCAAGGGCCACAAGTTCCTCACGGTTTACCGCTAACAGAAGATCAAATTAAAGCTTTAGGCAGTGCCGATCTAAAACCAATTGGTAAAGCGATCAAGCCTTCTAAAGATGAAGTGGATGAGAATACTCGTTCGCGTAGCTCAGTACTACGAATCGCAGAAAAGCTATAGTCAATGAAGACCTCCAAGCCTAACTTAGCCAAGATAATATTTTTTGATTTGATCTCCGTGGGCAAGGTTCCATTGGTACTTCTTATCTGTATCTTTGCGAGTGCGATGGGGGTCGTTCTTACGACACATAATTCACGTCAGGCGATCACGAAAAAAGACATGGCATTAGTGGAACGAGAACAGCTTGATGATGAGTGGCGAAATTTAATGCTTGAAGAGACGGCTTTGGCTGAACATAGCCGCGTTCAAGCATCGGCAAAACGAGAGCTAGACATGAAACGTCCAGACTCTGACAAAGAAGTTGTGATCACACTGAAATGACCGGTAAAAAGGAAAAAGCACCCGCCAAACCCGTTAATAAATCAACGAAAGAGCGAGTGAAGAGCGAAAAGGATTCGGGTCCAATTCTTATTAAATGGCGTTTCAACGTCGTTATTGCTTTCGTATTTCTTGCCTTTGCTGCACTCGTTGGTCGTGTGGCTTACATCCAAATTATTGAACCAGATAACTTAATCCGTCAGGGCGATCTTCGCTCGGTACGTGTTAAGGCTATTCCTTCCGCCCGCGGCATTATCTCAGACCGTAATGGCGAACCACTTGCTGTGAGTGTTCCAGTTGAGGCGGTATGGGCCGACCCGAAAACGATTTTCGATAAAAATGGCATGGCCCAGATTGATCGTTGGTATGCGTTAGCTGATGTACTTGGCTTAGAACGACAATCGATGATCGACAAGATCTCTAGCAACAAATCCCGCCGATTTGTTTACCTACAAAGACAAGTTAGCCCAGCGATGGCTAAGTATATTCGTGAACTAAAGCTGGTGGGTGTTGGCCTGAAAGCGGAATCTCGACGTTACTACCCCGCAGGCGAAGTCAGTGCACACCTTATCGGTGTTACCGGAATTGACGGGCACGGTTTAGAAGGCGTTGAACGCAGCTATGACAAATGGCTCACGGGTGAAGCAGGTAAGCGGACGATTCGTAAAGATCGCTATGGACGCGTTGTTGAAAACATTGCTTTAGAAGAGCGTGAAGAAGGCAAACCACTCGAATTAACGATCGATCAACGATTACAAGCCATTGCTTATCGAGCGATTAAGCAGGCCGTGGCCGATCACAAGGCGACTTCAGGCTCTGCTGTACTACTCGATGTGAAAACGGGTGCCGTGTTAGCCATGGTTAATGCCCCTTCTTATAATCCGAATAACCGCGCTGACTTACAAAGCTTCAAAATGCGTAACCGCGTGCTCACCGATGCAATGGAACCTGGCTCGACCGTGAAACCTTTTGTGGTTTTGGCGGCGCTAGAGAACGGCACTGCAGACCCAGATATCGTGATTGATACTGGCAATGGCATTATGCAGATCGGTGGCAGCCGCGTACGAGATTCTTCTAAAGTCGGTAAGGCTGACTTAGCGCTGATCCTCAAGAAGTCGAGTAACATCGGTGTTGCTAAATTGGCGCTTAACATGCCACTTGAAGCCTTGCTTGGGATGTACAGTTCAGTTGGTCTAGGCGAGATGTCTGGGCTGAATTTGGTTGGTGAAACGAGCGGTATTTTCCCGAATCGCCGTCGTTGGTCAAAGTTTGAAATTGCCACCTTAGCGTTCGGTTATGGCTTGTCTGTTACGCCGATGCAGTTGGCACATGCCTATGCGACGTTAGCTAATAAAGGTTTGTATGAGCCGATTCATATTATTAAGAGTAACGACCAAGATTTTTCTAAGCAAATCATCAAGCGCGAGAACGCTGAACTGGTTTTGAATATGCTAGAAGGGGTGACTCAAAAAGGCGGTACGGCGACAAGAGCGGCCGTTCCGGGTTACCGCGTTGCAGCCAAAACGGGTACCTCTCGTAAGGCTGAAGCTGGCGGCTACAGTGATGAATACATCGCGGTTACCGCAGGCTTTGCTCCAGTTAGTGATCCAAGAGTGGCATTGGTTGTTGTGGTCAATGAGCCTCAAGGCGACCTTTACTATGGTGGTTCAGTCGCAGCCCCCGTCTTTTCTGAAATCATGAAGGGCGCACTGCAAATAATGAACGTCCCTGCTGATGAAAATAAGTTTCAAGAATAGAGTTAATCAGGATTCAATATGAGCAATCGCCTTACGCTGTCATCTTTACTTTCTCCCTGGGGAGACTTTAGTTCACCTGAACTGGAGTCGATTGCTGTTGAGCAATTGGAGCTAGATAGCCGAGCCATCAAGGACGGTGATATTTTTGTTGCCGTAGTCGGACATGCTGTTGATGGCCGTCGTTTTATCGACAAAGCGGTCGCACTGGGAACTCATGCTGTTATTGCACAGGCCGATGCTGAAAAGCCTCATGGTCTGATTGAATGGTTGGATACTGTCCCTGTTATTTACATTAACAACCTTAACTTGGTGCTATCTGAGTTAGCTGGTCGTGTTTACTTGTCTCAAGCGACTAAGTTGATTGGTGTTACCGGCACCAATGGCAAAACCACCATCACCCAGCTGATTGCTCAATGGCTTGATCTCGTCGGCCAACGCTCAGCGGTTATGGGCACGACAGGTAATGGTTTCCTAGACAATCTAAAAACCGCAGCGAACACCACAGGCAGTGCCATCGAAATACAGCGCACGCTGAGTGAGTTAGCTGCAGAAAAAGCGGTTTATACCGCAATGGAAATATCTTCTCATGGTTTGGTGCAAGGTCGAGTAAAGGCTTTGGACTTTGAGGTAGGTGTATTTACTAACTTGAGTCGTGATCATCTTGATTACCACGGCACGATGGAAGAGTACGCATTGGCTAAGAAGAGCCTGTTTACTCAACACAAATGCAAGCACGCAGTGATCAATGTGGATGACGAAGTGGGTAAAGCTTGGATGCCGGACTTATCCAATGCCATTGCAGTCTCACTGTTACCGCTAACGGGCTATCAACAGTCGGTGTGGGCGTCTGATGTCGCTTATGCAGAAACTGGTATCAAGCTCTCTTTCGATGGTAGTTGGGGACAAGGGAAGCTTTCTGTTCCATTGATTGGTCAGTTCAACGCATCAAACGTACTGGTTGCTTTTGCTACTTTGCTTTCTTTGGGTATCGAAAAGCAAATCTTGGTCGACACTGCGCCTCAGCTTCAACCTGTGATTGGCCGAATGGAGCTTTTCCAAGTTCCCAACAAAGCAAAAGTAGTTGTCGATTATGCTCATACGCCCGATGCGCTAGAGAAAGCATTGGCAGCACTGCGCGTGCATTGCTCCGGTAAACTGTGGGCAATCTTTGGTTGTGGTGGAGATCGCGACACTGGTAAGCGCCCAATGATGTCTGCGACCGCAGAGCAGTTCGCCGATAAAATCATTATTTCAGATGATAACCCTCGTAGCGAAGAACCAGCACTGATAGTCAAAGACATGCTGGCTGGCTTAAGTAAACCTGAAGCTGCGTTTGTCGAACACGATCGCTATCAAGCCGTTAAGTTTGCGCTTGAGCAGGCAGGCAGCGATGACATTATTCTTCTGGCTGGTAAAGGCCATGAGGATTACCAAGTATTGAAAGATAAAACGGTACATTACTCAGACCGAGAGTCTGCGCTTCAACTTTTAGGTATTTCATAATGATTGATGTATCACTTGAGCAAATCTGCTCCGTGGTCAGTGGTGAGTTGATTGAAGCGGGCAACTCGAATAATAACGTAATCAATGCAGTTTCAACGGATACTCGTACCGTTGAAGAAGGCGCCTTGTTTGTCGCTATCGTTGGAGATCGTTTCGACGCGCATGACTTTTGCCATCAAGCCGTTGAAGCAAACGCGAGCGCGTTGTTAGTCGAACGAAAACTTGACTTAAATATTACTCAAGTTGTTGTCGAAGACACTAAACTTGCTTTAGGTGAACTAAGTGCTTGGATTCACAAACAATGTGACGTGCCAACGATGGCGATTACAGGCAGCTGTGGCAAAACGACCGTTAAAGAGATGGTGGCGAGCATTTTACAGCAGCGTGGCAAGGTGCTGTTTACGGCGGGTAACTTCAATAATGATATTGGTGTGCCTTTGACCTTGTTACGCAGTGAATCAAGTGATGACTATGCTGTGATCGAATTAGGCGCTAACCATATTGGTGAAATTGCCTACACCACTCAGCTAGTGAAGCCACAAGTTGCCTTAGTTAATAATGTAGCCGCGGCTCATTTAGAAGGCTTTGGTTCGATTGATGGTGTGAAACAAGCGAAAGGTGAAATTTTTCAGGGGCTTGCTGCTGGTGATACTGCTATTGTTAATTTAGAGAGCAACGGTGGTGACTTTTGGAATGAAGTACTTGCGGATAAAACGGTTCTGACATTTTCTGAAGGTAGTCGTGAAGCCGATTATTTTGCTGAAAATATCGAAATCAACGACCAAGGCGAAGCTTGCTTTGATATGCAAACACCACAAGGTGCTACGGCTGTTGAACTTGGTATTATTGGTCAGCATAACGTGGCGAACGCGTTGGCGGCTGCAGCGTTGAGCATTCAATTTGGCGCAACGCTTGAGGAAACAAAAAGTGGTTTAGCGAATCTTATCTCGGTTAAAGGACGAGTTGAGGTTCAACAATTAAGTCAGAATATCAAGCTGATAGATGACAGTTATAACGCCAGCGTACCCGCGATGAAGGCGGCAGCCAAACTGCTGTCGAGCTTCAAAGGTCAACGTTGGTTGATTTTAGGCAATATGGCTGAATTAGGCGACGAAAGTCTTGCACTTCACCGTCAAGTCGGTGAATATGCTGCCCCATTCGCTTTTGAGCATGTACTCACTTACGGTGATGATACCAAAGTGATTAGTGAGGTCTGTAACGGTACCCACTTTGCAACGCATCAAGCGATGATCGCGCACATAGAGCAGCACTTACGCTTGCCAGAAAACGCGTCACATACCTTGTTGGTAAAAGGCGCGAATAGTGCTGGAATGAGTAAAATAGCCGCTGCTTTAAAGGAGAACTTTTCATGATAATTTGGCTTGCAGAGCTACTACAGCCACACCTTTCTTTTTTCCGTTTGTTCGAATACCTATCGTTTCGTGCAATCGCGAGTATTTTGACGGCTTTATGTCTGTCGCTGTGGATGGGACCTCGTTTAATTGAGCGTCTGCAAATGCTACAAATTGGCCAAGTTGTTCGTAATGACGGCCCTGAATCTCACTTTAGCAAACGTGGTACACCAACCATGGGTGGCGTGATGATCCTAGCTGCGATCATTATTACGGTATTGATGTGGGCTGATCTTTCCAATCCTTATGTTTGGGCTGTATTAGTTGTACTTGCTGGTTATGGCGCGGTCGGTTTTGTTGATGACTACCGTAAAGTGGTTCGTAAGAACACCGATGGCTTGATTGCTCGCTGGAAGTACTTCTGGCAATCGGCTATTGCATTGGTTGTGGCATTTGCTCTGTATGCTCACGGGCACGATACTGCAGCAACTCAATTGGTGGTTCCTTTCTTTAAAGATGTGATGCCACAATTGGGTTTATTGTACATCGTACTGACTTATTTTGTTATTGTGGGTACCAGTAACGCGGTGAACCTAACAGACGGCCTAGATGGCTTGGCCATTATGCCAACGGTTATGGTTGCTGCTGGTTTTGCTGTGATTGCTTGGGCAACAGGTAACGTTAACTTTGCAGCATATCTACACATTCCATACATTCCATACACCTCTGAACTGGTTGTGGTATGTACTGCTATCGTCGGTGCCGGACTTGGCTTCCTATGGTTCAACACTTACCCAGCGCAAGTATTCATGGGCGATGTTGGCTCACTAGCGCTTGGTGGTGCACTGGGTGTGATCGCGGTGTTAGTTCGCCAAGAGTTGGTACTGGTTATCATGGGCGGTGTGTTTGTAATGGAGACCTTGTCAGTTATTCTGCAGGTGGGCTCTTACAAATTGCGTGGTCAGCGTATTTTCCGCATGGCTCCGATTCACCACCACTATGAACTGAAAGGTTGGCCAGAGCCGCGCGTAATCGTGCGCTTTTGGATCATCTCAATGGTATTAGTACTGGTTGGCCTAGCGACACTGAAAGTTCGTTAATCTTATGTGAGCCTCTGATTAGAGGCTCTTTAAAACTATTAAGAGCATCTTGTTTAAATGGAACGTTGGCAAAATATTCAAAATGTAGTGGTTGTGGGGCTCGGTATTACCGGGCTCTCTGTCGTTAAACATCTCGTAAAATATCAGCCTCATACTCATGTGAAGGTGATTGATACTCGAGAGCTACCACCAGGAAAGGAATCTTTACCTGAATCGGTAGAACTGCATTCTGGAAGTTGGAATAGCCAATGGTTAGCGGAAGCTGATTTGGTGATTGCTAACCCAGGTATCGCCTTAGCGACGCCTGAAATACAAGATGTTATTCAAGCGGGAACTCCGGTTGTTGGCGATATTGAACTGTTTGGCTGGGCGGTAGAGAAACCTGTTGTGGCTATCACGGGTTCCAATGGCAAGAGCACAGTGACAGATCTAACGGGTGTGCTTGCTAAAGCTGCCGGTCTTAACGTTGGCGTTGGTGGCAACATCGGTATTCCTGCCTTAGACCTGCTTGAGCTTGATGCCGACTTGTATGTGCTTGAGCTTTCAAGCTTTCAGCTAGAGACAACATCCAGTCTAAATCTTGCAGCAGCGGCCTTTTTGAACTTGTCAGAAGATCATATGGATCGCTATCAAGGCATGGCCGATTACCGTGACGCTAAATTAAGAATTTTTAACAATGCTCAGTACGCGATTGTAAACCGCGAAGACAAAGAGACTTATCCTGACCACAGTATGCCATTAGTGACATTCGGACTCGACGACCAAGAGTTTGGTGTGGCGACGATTGATGGTACTGAATGGCTGGTGGATAACAGCAAGCCAGTATTTCCTACTCAAGATTTAACATTGGTTGGACGTCACAATGTGGCAAATGCGCTAGTCTCGCTAGCACTGCTTAAACAAGTCGGTATTGATTACAGCAAAAGCCTTGAAGCTCTGAAGGCCTACAACGGTTTAACACATCGTTGCCAAGTGGTGGCTGATAAGCGTTCTATTAAGTGGGTTAACGACTCGAAAGCAACCAACGTAGCCAGTACATTAGCGGCTCTGTCGGGCTTAGAATATCAAGGCACCTTGTATCTTCTGGTTGGTGGTGTAGGTAAGGGCGCTGATTTTAGTGAGCTTGAACCTGTGTTGTCACAGCTAGAGCGTGTTCAACTGTGTTGCTTCGGTGAAGATGCCGCGCAATTTATGCCATTGCATCCATCGGCTAAGACGTTTGATACCATGCGTGACATTATCGAGAGTGTCTCGAAGCAGTTAGTTGCCGGTGATATGGTGATGTTGTCTCCAGCGTGTGCGAGCTTCGATCAATTTAATAACTTCATGGCGAGAGGTGATGCGTTCACTGATCTTGCCCATGAGTATGCCTAACGTGTAGAAGGACTAACATTCAGTGCAAAGAGTGAAAGAGATTAATCAATCCATTTGGCAATGGCTAAACCGTGCCACACCAGAGGCGCTCTACGATCGTCAGTTGGTATGGATTGCTCTTGGACTGATGCTGACGGGCTTGGTAATGGTAACGTCGGCTTCGTTCCCAATCAGTGCTCGTTTAACCGATCAGCCGTTTCACTTTATGTTCCGTCACGCCATTTTCCTTGTGTTGGCGTTAATCGTATCCAGCGTCATATTGCAAATTCCAATGAAACGTTGGTTTCAATACAGTATGTATTTATTGGGTTTATCCTTCTTTTTGCTGGTCGTGGTATTGGCTGTCGGTAAGTCGGTTAACGGTGCATCGCGCTGGATCCCTCTTGGATTATTTAACTTACAACCCGCTGAAGTCGCTAAGTTGTCGCTGTTTATCTTTATGGCGGGTTATTTAGTTCGTAAACAAGACGAAGTGAGAAAAACCTTCTTCGGTGGCTTTGGTAAACCGATCATGGTATTCGGTGCTTTTGCTGTGTTACTACTTGGCCAGCCCGATTTAGGTACAGTAGTTGTAATGCTGGTGACCTTGTTCGGAATGCTATTTATCGCAGGAGCCAAGCTTTCACAGTTTATTGCCTTGATGGTGGCGGGTATTGCTGCGGTCGTTGGCTTGATTGTTATAGAACCTTATCGTGTTCGACGTGTTACCTCATTTTGGGAACCGTGGAATGACCCGTTTGGCAGTGGCTACCAGTTAACTCAATCGCTAATGGCATTTGGTCGTGGTGATTGGATGGGGCAAGGCCTTGGAAACTCGGTTCAGAAGTTAGAATATTTACCAGAAGCACATACCGATTTTGTTTTTGCGGTATTGGCTGAAGAGTTGGGTTTTGTTGGCGTGACCTTAGTGCTGATCCTTATTTTTAGTTTGGTGCTTAAAGCCATTTTAATTGGCAAAAAAGCCTTCGAGAACGACCAGTTATTCAGTGGTTATCTTGCCTTTGGTATTGGTATTTGGTTTGCTTTTCAGACGCTTGTTAACGTAGGTGCTGCATCGGGTATTGTTCCGACCAAAGGTCTAACCCTGCCGCTTATCAGTTACGGTGGTTCAAGCCTTATCGTCATGTCAGTCGCGGTTTCTATGCTGCTGCGTATCGATCACGAATGCCGAATGCAACAAAAAGAACAAGCCGACAATCAAAACGAATTAGTAGAATAAGAATCTAACGTGATGAAACAAAACAAAAAACTTTTAGTGATGGCTGGTGGAACTGGCGGTCATGTTTTCCCAGGGTTAGCGGTGGCGAAAAAGCTTCAGCAACAAGGTTGGGAAATTCGCTGGTTAGGAACTGCGGACAGAATGGAGGCGGATCTGGTACCAAAGCATGGTATTGAGATCGACTTCATTAAGGTGAAAGGCCTGCGTGGTCAAGGCATTAGCAAGCTAATTAAAGCGCCATTCCAGATTATTAATGCCATACTTCAAGCAAGACAGCACATCAAAGCATGGCAACCAGATGTGGTGCTTGGAATGGGTGGTTACGTGAGTGGTCCCGGTGGCATCGCGGCATGGTTATCCGGTATTCCTGTAGTTTTGCATGAACAAAATGCAGTGGCAGGTTTAACCAACCAATGGCTATCTAAAATTGCTAAAAAAGTATTCCAAGCTTTCCCTGGTGCTTTTCCAACGGCTGACGTTGTTGGTAACCCTGTGCGTGAAGATGTTGTTGGCTTAGCTGAACCCGAGCAACGCATGGCAGAGCGTGACGGCGATATTCGTATCCTAGTTATGGGTGGCAGCCAAGGTGCTAAAATTCTTAACGATACTCTGCCTGTAACATTGGCTCAGCTAGGCGCTGGTTTTACTGTGATGCACCAAGCTGGTAAAAACAATCAACAGCAAGTGATTGAACAATACAAATCACATTCTGTAGATAATGTTCAAGTGACTGAATTTATTGATGATGTGGCGCAAGCTTATGAGTGGGCAGATCTATTAGTGTGTCGCTCAGGTGCATTAACCGTATCAGAAGTGTCTGCAGCCGGTGTGGGTTCTATCTTCGTTCCGTTTATGCATAAAGACAGACAGCAAGCGTTGAATGCCGATCACCTAGTTGAATGTGGCGCAGCGTTAATGATTGAACAGCCTCAATTGACGGCTGATAAGCTAGCGAACACGATTGCTCAGCTTGATAGAAATGAATTAAAAATGATGGCAACAAAAGCTCGTCAAGCAGCCAAGCTTGATGCTGATGTGACCGTCGCTGAAGCGATTAAAGCTTTAGCAAAATAATGAGATTGAATTGATGACGATTGAACATACCCAAGACTTAGCGCAAATCCGTGCAATGGTGCCAGAGATGCGCCGTGTTAAATCTATCCACTTCATCGGTATTGGTGGCGCAGGAATGAGCGGGATTGCTGAAGTCTTGCTTAATGAAGGCTACCAGATCACGGGTTCTGATATTGCTCAAAACCCAGTGACCGATCGTTTAGTTAGCAAGGGTGCTACCGTTTACATCGGCCACCAAGCAAGTAACGTTGCTGATGCAAGTGTGGTGGTGGTTTCAACCGCTATCAACGAAGAAAACCCAGAGATTATTGCTGCTCGTGAAGCGCGTACACCTATCGTTCGTCGTGCAGAAATGCTGGCTGAACTGATGCGTTTTCGTCATGGCATTGCTGTGGCAGGTACGCACGGTAAAACCACGACGACCGCGCTAGTGACACAAATATATTCGGAAGCGGGTTTAGATCCAACTTTCGTAAACGGTGGTTTGGTAAAAAGTGTTGGTACCAATGCTCGCTTAGGTTCGAGTCGTATTCTTATCGCTGAAGCCGATGAAAGTGACGCGTCATTCTTACACCTGCAACCAATGGTTAGTATTGTGACTAACATTGAAGCGGATCATATGGATACCTACGGCGGCGATTTTGAAACGCTAAAGCAGACGTTTATTGATTTCTTACACAATCTGCCATTCTACGGTCAGGCTGTGATGTGTGTGGATGATCCGGTAGTACGTGAGCTTATTCCTCAGGTGAGCCGCCAAGTGATTACCTACGGCTTCTCAGAAGACGCTGATATCCGCATTGAAAACTATGTACAACAAGGTCAGCAAGGCAAGTTTACGGTTGTTCGCAAAGGTAAAGCCAATCTCGATATTACGTTGAACATTCCCGGTCGCCATAACGCACTGAACGCATCAGCGGCGATTGCGGTTGCGACGGAAGATGACATCAGCGATGAAGCGATTCTAAAAGCGATGGCTGGAACGGAAGGCACTGGTCGTCGTTTCGATCACCTTGGTGAATATGAAACGGGTAAGGGTGTTGCAATGCTGGTCGATGATTACGGCCATCACCCAACCGAAGTTGATGTCACCATTCAAGCTGCGCGAAGTGGTTGGACTGATAAACGTCTTGTGATGATCTTCCAACCGCACCGTTATAGCCGCACTCGCGATCTGTATGATGACTTCGCGAACGTTCTTGAGCAGGTTGATGTGCTTATTCTGTTAGATGTTTATTCTGCAGGTGAGAAACCTATTGCAGGGGCTGACGGACGCTCGTTAAGTCGAACTATTCGTGGGCGTGGTAAGATTGATCCCATCTTTGTTGCTGATATCAACACGCTGCCGTCGGTTTTAGCCAACGTTATTCAAGGCGGAGACCTTGTTTTAACACAGGGTGCTGGTGATGTTGGTCGTGTAGCGAAGCAACTTGAATCGCTACAATTAGACATTAATAAGATGCAAAACGCGTAACAGAATACTGTATACAGACTGTGGTTGATCGCTCACTTCTTGCGATTGACCTAAAATTGACCAAAAATCTTATTATCAACGTTTGATAGTTTGATTTTGCTCAGTATAATTCATAGGTTAAAGTAAGTGCTTTTACCTCTATTACGAAGATAGGGAATAGAATTGCGAACCAACGACAGGGAATGCGGGCTTTGGTAGAAGGTACTTTTAGCGAAAACCGCCACCTATTCAGTTTACCATCGCTAAAGAAACACGCTGTAGGCGGGTCTTTTTTTGTCATGGTACTGCTATTCATTGGATTTCTTTTCTATACCACACTGACTTGGATGTGGGACGATCAGCGATTGCCTCTCTCCAAAATAGTACTTCAAGGCGACTTAACTTACGTAACTGCTGGTGATGTTCAACATGCCTTTGGCGAGCTAGAGCATATTGGAACGTTCATGTCGCAAGACATCGGTGTGTTGCAAGACAGTTTAGAAGCGTTACCTTGGGTTTCAGTGGTGTCCATTCGTAAGCAGTGGCCAGACACAATAAAAGTATTTTTGACTGAGTATCATGCAGCAGCAATCTGGAACGGTAACATGCTGTTGAATGATAATGGTCAGGTGTTTAATGGTGATATCGGTCTTTTGAAGGGCGATAGAGTCAAGCTTTACGGCCCAGACGGCACCAGCCAAAAAGTGATAGAAAAGTGGCGACAAATAACTCCTTTGATTAACAATCTAGGGTTAACCGTTACCTCGCTCGTTCTCAATGAGCGTCGCGCTTGGCAAATAATCCTAGATAACGGTATCCGTTTAGAACTAGGTAAAGATTCTTTAGATGAGCGTGTTGAACGCTTCATTTCGCTTTACAACGAACTTGGTAGTAAAGCGAATCAAGTGAGCTACATCGACCTCAGGTATGATACGGGAGCCGCTGTAGGCTGGTTTCCAGAGCAAGAGTTAGAAGAGAGCACAGATGACTAAGACCGCAGATGACAACATAATCGTTGGTCTTGATATAGGCACTGCGACCATATCAGCTCTAGTTGGTGAAATATTGCCTGATGGTCAAATCAATATCATTGGTTCAGGGCAAAGCCCATCCAGAGGTATGGATAAAGGTGGTGTAAACGACCTAGAGTCGGTAGTGAAGTCAGTTCAGCGAGCCATTGATCAAGCAGAGTTGATGGCGGAATGCCAAATCAGCAATGTGTTTATCTCGCTATCGGGCAAACATATCGCAAGCCGAATTGAAAAAGGCATGGGCACTATTTCTGATGAAGAGGTGTCTCAAGACGATATGGATCGAGCGATCCATACCGCGAAATCAATTAAAATAGGTGATGAGCAGAGAATTCTGCACGTGATTCCACAAGAATTTACCATCGATTATCAAGAGGGGATCAAGAATCCACTTGGTTTATCTGGTGTTCGAATGGAAGTCAGTGTTCATCTAATTTCTTGCCACAGCGACATGGCGAGAAACATTATTAAAGCTGTTGAACGATGTGGTCTCACTGTAGAACAAATCGTGTTTTCAGGACTTGCCTCAAGCAATGCGGTAATTACTGACGACGAGAGAGAGCTTGGAGTATGTGTTGTTGATATTGGTGCTGGTACGATGGATATTTCCATTTGGACTGGCGGCGCATTGCGACACACAGAAGTCTTTTCCTACGCAGGAAATGCAGTAACCAGTGATATTGCCTTCGCTTTCGGCACGCCAGTGAGCGATGCTGAAGAGATAAAAGTAAACCACGGTTGCGCTCTGAGTGAACTCGTAAGCAAGGATGATTCTGTTAACGTCCCTAGTGTAGGTGGCCGTCCATCGAGAAGTTTGCAAAGACAAACTTTGTCGGAAGTGATTGAACCACGTTACACTGAACTTATGGGTCTCGTTAACCAAACTATTGATACGGTTCAATTACAGCTACGAGATGAAGGTATTAAACACCACCTTGCAGCTGGCGTCGTTCTCACTGGTGGAGCGGCACAAATTGACGGATTGGTAGAGTGTGCGGAACGTGTTTTCCGCAATCAAGTTCGAGTTGGTAAGCCGTTAGAAGTTAGTGGCTTAACTGACTATGTTAAAGAGCCGTATCATTCTACGGCGGTTGGTTTACTTCATTACGCAAGAGATTGTCAGATAAGTGATGAGGGTGATTACAGCGAACCTAAGCGTTCAGCACCTTCTATGTCAGGCTTGTTTGGTAAATTGCGTAATTGGATACAAAAAGAGTTTTAACCTGAGTTGCAGGAAAAAACGGAGATAACACATGTTTGAACCGATGATGGAAATGTCTGACGATGCAGTAATTAAAGTCGTTGGAGTTGGTGGCGGTGGCGGTAATGCTGTTGAGCACATGGTACGTGAATCGATCGAAGGCGTAGAGTTCATCAGTGTTAATACTGATGCACAAGCCCTTCGTAAAACGAGCGTGAGCAGCGTGATCCAAATTGGTGGTGATATCACTAAAGGTTTGGGCGCTGGTGCAAATCCACAAGTAGGCCGTGATGCAGCTCTCGAAGATCGAGAAAGAATTAAAGAAGTTCTAACTGGCGCCGATATGGTATTTATCGCAGCTGGTATGGGCGGTGGTACAGGTACAGGTGCTGCTCCAGTTATTGCTGAAGTTGCGAAAGAGCTGGGTGTGCTAACGGTTGCTGTTGTAACTAAGCCATTTAGCTTTGAAGGCAAAAAGCGTTTAGCGTTTGCTGAGCAAGGTATCGAAGAGCTTTCTAAACATGTGGATTCTTTAATTACGATTCCAAATGAAAAGCTACTTAAAGTACTTGGCCGTGGCGTAACACTGCTAGAAGCTTTCGCAAGTGCAAATGATGTACTTAAAAACGCTGTACAAGGTATCGCTGAGCTAATTACTCGCCCTGGTATGATTAACGTCGATTTCGCGGATGTTCGCACTGTGATGTCGGAAATGGGTCATGCAATGATGGGTAGCGGTATCGCAAAAGGTGAAGACCGTGCTGAAGAAGCTGCTGAAACGGCAATTTCTAGCCCATTACTAGAAGACATCGACCTAGCTGGCGCGCGTGGCGTTCTTGTGAACATCACTGCAGGCCTAGATATGCGTTTAGATGAATTCGAAACTGTGGGTAATACAGTTAAGGCATTCGCTTCTGATAACGCAACGGTTGTTATTGGTACCTCTCTAGACCCTGATATGACGGATGAAATCCGTGTAACTGTTGTTGCAACAGGTATCGGCACAGAGAAAAAACCAGACATTACTCTAGTTGCTGGTGGTAAAGCAAAAGTAGCGTCAACGCCTCAACCTCAAGTTGCTGTTCAAACAGCAGCAAAAGTGGAAGAGAAAGTGGCACAACCATTGCAGGAAAAAACTGAGGTAAAACCTCAAGTTAAACCACAGCCAACAACGTCACCTGTTTCTTCGGGTACAGGCGCTAGCCAGAGTGCAGCACCTAAAGCTGAGAAAGAGAGCGGATATTTAGATATTCCAGCATTTTTACGACGTCAGGCTGATTAACAAATACCCAAAATTTGACTATCGTCGAATTAATGGTAAAATTCGCGGTTGGTAAATACTGACCGTGATTTGTAGCACTGATAACGAGGCAAGCAGATGATCAGACAACGTACTCTGAAAGAAATTGTGAAAACAACTGGTGTGGGTCTCCACTCTGGTCGTAAAGTCACACTTACTCTTCGCCCGGCAGCTGCAAATACAGGTATTGTTTATCGTCGTACAGATGTCAATCCACCTGTAGATTTCCCAGCTGATCCAGCATCAGTTCGTGACACTATGTTATGTACTGCTCTTGTTAATGACGAAGGCATACGTATCTCTACAGTGGAACACCTTAACGCAGCTCTAGCTGGAATGGGTATCGACAACATTATTGTTGAAGTCGATGCTCCAGAAATTCCAATTATGGATGGTAGCGCAAGCCCATTCGTATACTTGCTACAGCAAGCGGGTGTAGAAACACTGAATGCAGCGAAACGTTTTATTCGAATCAAAAAGCCTATCCGTTTTGAAGATGGCGATAAGTGGGCAGAGTTTGTTCCATTTAACGGCTTCCGTATGGACTTTGAGATCGACTTTAACCACCCTGCAATTGAATCCGATGAGCAACGTTTGTTGTTTGATTTCTCATCACAAGGTTTTGTGAAGCAGATTTCTCGCGCTCGTACTTTCGGTTTCATGCGCGATATTGAGTACCTTCAGTCTCAAAACCTAGTACTTGGCGGTAGCTTTGATAATGCTATCGTACTGGACGAATACCGAATTCTTAATGAAGAAGGCCTTCGTTTTGACAATGAGTTTGTAACTCATAAAGTATTGGATGCGATTGGTGACCTTTACATGTGTGGACACGCTATTATTGGTGAGTTCCGTGCATACAAATCAGGTCACGGCCTAAATAACCAACTTTTACGCGCAGTTCTTGCTGACGCCGAAGCTTGGGAATGGGCAACATTCGAAGAAGAAGCTGGCTCTCCAGTTGCTTTCGCAGAACCGGGTATGGTTCTAGCGTAATTGTTGTTTACAACAATATAAGATTTCAAAAACCAGGCCATCGGCCTGGTTTTTTTGTATCTATTTTCCAGATACAGTGTCGTTAACCTCCGGAAATTGCTGGCCAATGGGCTGCTGTCTGCTTAATCCATCAGCAATTAGAAAGAAAAGTTCCAAGCACATCAAACAAATGGTGTTCTAAATGGTCGTTAGTGTGAAAATTACTTACACTAAAGGGCATTAATTTTAACTCAAGCCTTGAAAACTCTACTCTCAAGTACAATATCAAAGATACTAGATTTATCTCAGTATCCTTGGTTAGTAACTGAAGACTAGTTCATAGCTAGTAGAGACTGACGGCATTTAAAATAGATCGCGGACGATCTGAGAACGAAGAGATTCCAAGCACATGATTACTAAGCTGCTGACAAAGGTAATTGGCAGTCGCAATGACAGAACACTGCGCCGCCTTAGAAAAATTGTAAAAGAAATTAATAACTACGAACCAACGTTTGAAGCACTTTCTGATGAAGAGCTAAAAGCAAAAACGGTTGAGTTTCGTGAGCGCTTAGATAAAGGTGAATCGTTAGATCAACTTCTACCTGAAGCTTTCGCTACGGTACGTGAAGCGTCTAAGCGTGTTTACGGCATGCGTCACTTTGACGTGCAAATGATTGGTGGCATGGTTCTAAATGCTGGCCAAATTGCAGAGATGCGTACTGGTGAAGGTAAGACACTTACCGCAACCCTACCAGCTTATCTAAACGCGCTACCAAGCAAAGGTGTTCACGTAATAACGGTGAACGATTACCTAGCGAAGCGTGATGCGGAAACAAACCGTCCATTATTTGAATTCCTTGGCATGACTGTTGGCGTGAATGTGGCAAACATGGCTCCGCCAGAGAAAAAAGAAGCGTACCAAGCTGACATCCTATACGGAACAAACAACGAGTTTGGTTTTGATTACCTTCGTGACAACATGGCTTTCCGTGCTGAAGACCGAGTTCAACGTGAGCGCTTCTTCGCTGTAGTCGATGAGGTTGACTCCATCTTAATTGATGAAGCTCGTACTCCGTTAATTATCTCTGGCCCAGCTGAAGATAGTTCTGACCTTTATACGCGCATTAACACTCTAATTCCTTCTCTAGAGCGTCAAGATAAAGAAGATTCAGAAGAGTACCGTGGTGAAGGTCACTACACCATGGACGAAAAATCAAAACAGGTTCACCTGACTGAAAACGGTCAAGAATTTGTAGAAGAACTAATGGTCAAAAACGGCTTGATGGAAGAGGGTGACACACTTTACTCTCCAACCAATATCAGCCTATTGCACCATGTGAATGCTGCGCTTCGTGCACACGTATTGTTTGAGAAAAACGTCGACTACATCGTTACTGAAGAAGGCGAAGTGGTTATCGTTGATGAACATACTGGTCGTACTATGCCAGGTCGTCGTTGGTCTGAAGGTTTACACCAAGCTGTTGAAGCTAAAGAAGGTGTGAAGATTCAGAATGAAAACCAAACTCTAGCATCGATTACATTCCAGAACTTCTTCCGACTGTACGAAAAACTGTCAGGCATGACAGGTACTGCTGATACTGAAGCTTTCGAGTTCCAGTCTATCTACGGCCTAGAAACGGTGGTTATCCCAACCAACAAGCCTATGGTTCGTAACGATATGCCAGATGTGGTTTATCGTACTGAAGAAGACAAGTTCAATGCGATCATTGAAGACATCAAAGACCGTGTTGCGGCTGGTCAGCCATCACTGGTTGGTACGGTTTCTATCGAGAAATCTGAACTGCTGTCTAACGCACTGAAAAAAGCAAAAATTAAGCACAACGTACTAAATGCTAAGTTCCACGAGATGGAAGCTGAGATCGTTGCGCAAGCCGGTATGCCGAGTGCGGTAACTATCGCAACTAACATGGCAGGTCGTGGTACCGATATCGTGTTAGGTGGTAGCTGGCAGGCACAAATTGAGAAGCTAGATAATCCAACGAAAGAGCAGATCGACAAGATCAAAGCTGACTGGAGAGTTGTCCACGATACAGTTCTTGAGTCAGGTGGTCTGCACATCATTGGTACTGAGCGTCATGAATCTCGCCGTATCGATAACCAGCTACGTGGTCGTTCTGGTCGTCAAGGTGATGCAGGTTCTTCTCGTTTCTACCTATCAATGGAAGATTCTCTGCTACGTATCTTTACGTCTGATCGTATGGCTGGTCTTATCCAAAGTGGTATGGACGAAGGCGAAGCGATTGAATCTAAGATGCTGTCTCGCTCAATTGAAAAAGCTCAACGTAAAGTGGAAGGTCGTAACTTCGACATCCGTAAGCAGCTTCTTGAGTACGATGATGTAGCCAATGACCAACGTAAGGTTGTTTATGAGCTACGTGATGAACTGATGAGTTCTGATGACATCAGCGAGATGATCGAACACAACCGTGAAGATGTACTGGCGTCAGTCATTGATGAATACATCGCTCCTCAATCTCTTGAAGACATGTGGGATATCGCGGGTCTGCAAGATCGTCTGAAGAATGACTTCGACCTAGACTTTGATATTCAAGGTTGGTTAGACGAAGACGACAAGCTTTATGAAGAAGCATTGCGTGAGCGTATTCTTGGTATGGCGGTAGATTCGTACAAACAGAAAGAAGAAGTGGTTGGTGCTCAAGTACTGCGTAACTTCGAGAAGTCTGTGATGCTACAAACGCTAGACGGTCTTTGGAAAGAGCACTTGGCTGCGATGGATCACCTTCGTCAAGGTATCCACTTACGTGGTTATGCTCAGAAGAACCCGAAACAAGAGTACAAGCGTGAGTCGTTTGAACTGTTTGAAGGCCTACTCGATGTGCTGAAAACAGATGTTGTTACCATCCTTTCTAAAGTTCGCGTTCAGCAACAAGAAGAAGTTGAAAAGATGGAAGCTCAACGTCAAGCTCAAGCTGAACAAGCGGCGCGTCGTGCACAAGCACAACACGCAACGGCTGAAAACCAGCTAGCTGACGATGAAGCGGATGCGGCATCTCCACAAACGGTAGTACGTGATGAGCGTAAAGTGGGTCGTAACGAACCATGCCCATGTGGAAGTGGTAAGAAGTACAAACAGTGTCACGGTAAAATTGACTAAGTCTGGTGAATCTTCGCTGTAACGGATAATTGCAGTGTCGGAGGTACTCACTTACTAACGTAAGCTCCGTGCCTCCTCCTTGCACTTAACGCGTTACAACTTAGCTTCATAAAAACTTACTGCTATTAAAAAGAGTCGCTTAGGCGGCTCTTTTTGTATGTAAATTTCATGACTTATCTTTTTGTCGAAAGGAAAGTCGTCATTCCCTATAGCGAGGAACGAGCGCAGTAGGGAATCTTGTTTGATAGTTTGGCTTAAGGTTGTTGTATTTTCTCCCCAACTCAGTCGTTGCTCCTTCTTGAGGATGACGTATTCAGGGGCTGCTTGAGCGAAGCGTTTTATTAAGGAACATCATCATATGAAAAGAATCCATATTGTCGCGGGTATTATCTTCAACCAAGATAAATCACAGGTCTTTATCACTAAACGCCCAGACGACAAGCACAAAGGCGGTTTCTGGGAATTCCCAGGTGGTAAAGTAGAAGCGGGCGAAACCATTGAGCAGGCGATGGCTCGTGAACTTGATGAAGAGATTGGCATCAAGGTGACAGAGCAGTCTCTGTTTGAGCACCTTGAATTTGATTACAGTGACAAGTCGCTTAAGTTTGATTTCATTCTTGTGACTGATTTCGAGCAACAGCCTTATGGTAAAGAAGGGCAACAAGGTGAATGGGTCGATCTTGAATCATTGAGCCAATACGCATTCCCTGAAGCGAATTTGCCCATTTTAGAGCGAGTAATAAAAGAGTTTTCGTAATTGCTAGCCTGAGTTTGAGATTGTTGTTAGTTTAAAGAGATTAATCGAATGAACGTTGCTGCGACAGATGAGCAGTGACGGTAACCAAAACAATGGAGATATTCGCAGTGGTAAGAATTGCAATTGCAGGAGCAGCTGGCCGTATGGGTCGTAACTTGGTGAAAGCCGCTCACCAAAATTCAGAAGCAAGCGTTGGCGCTGGTTCAGAGCGCCCAGAGTCATCTTTGGTCGGTGTTGATGTTGGCGAGTTATGCGGTGAAGGCCGTTTTGATGTAGCTCTAGTCGATGACCTTTCGAAAGCGATTGAAGAGTTTGACGTGATCGTCGACTTTACCGCGCCTGTGAGCACATTAGCGAATATTGAACTTTGTAAACGTCACGGAAAGAAGCTAATTATCGGTACGACAGGTTTCTCTGAAGAAGAGAAACAGGTGATTGATGAGGCGTCAAAAGAGATGCCTATCGTAATGGCTCCTAACTACAGTGTTGGTGTAAACCTAGTATTTAAGCTGCTAGAAAAGGCCGCTAAAGTGATGGGCGATTATTGTGATGTTGAGATCGTTGAGGCTCACCATCGCCATAAAGTCGATGCGCCGTCAGGCACTGCGATTGGTATGGGCGAAGCGATTGCTGGTGCGATGGGCAATGATCTAAACGATGTCGCTGTATGGTCACGTGAAGGTATTACTGGCGAGCGTACCAAAGATGAGATCGGCTTTGCGACGATTCGTGCCGGTGACATCATTGGCGAGCATACCGCAATGTTTGCTGATATTGGTGAGCGCGTTGAAATTACCCATAAAGCAACGGATAGAATGACCTTTGCTAATGGTGCGATAAAGGCAGCTGTTTGGCTAAATGACAAGCCAGCAGGCTTTTATACCATGACGGATGTCCTTGGTTTGAATGACCTGTAAATAGATATTTATGCGCTGGCAATTGCCGGCGCTTTCTTTATTTGGTGGCTTTTCCTTAATAATCTCTCTTCTACGAGCTTCCTTCTACTTTCTTCTTATCGCCATTTTCCCTCTGTTTTTATGCTATTTATGCAGGCTCTAGTGTGTTTTTTGTTTTAGATCTTTAAATAATCATGTTTTCTCTTGGTATTTATCGATTGCGTTTTGTCGCTGATATTTTTGGCACTCTATGGTTAGCTAAAACGACGGGTGAAAATTAGAAAATCGTAATATTCCTATTAATTGAGTATGAAAGTTGAACTTTTGAAGCTTTGGTAAAGGAAATTGAATTAGTTCTTACAAATGTTTAATTTCTTTTGCGTTAAATGTTGACACGTATCACGCAGATCACTAAAATACCGCCAATTTGTCTAATTTCCATAAACACGCAGTTTTTGGTGTTGCAGGAAGGTAGATTTGCAAATTAAATCAATTTTAATGCATTTTTATTTCTGGAGGTTGTCTTGAAGAAGTCAGCACTACTCGTCCTAGAAGATGGGACAGTATTTCACGGTGAAGCCATTGGCGCTGTAGGTTCTGCAGTTGGTGAAGTCGTTTTTAATACCTCGATGACGGGGTACCAAGAAATCCTCACTGATCCTTCCTATTCTCAGCAAATCGTTACCCTTACTTACCCTCACATTGGCAATACCGGAACCAATTCCGAAGATGAAGAATCTTCTTCAATCCATGCTCAAGGCCTTGTGATTCGCGATCTCCCTCTAATCGCTTCTAATTTCCGTAATGAACAATCCCTTTCTGATTACCTTAAGTCGCAAAACGTTGTTGGTATCGCTGATATCGATACTCGTAAGCTGACGCGTATTCTTCGTGAAAAAGGTGCTCAAAACGGTTGTATCGTAGCGGGTAACAATTTAGACGAAGCTTTGGCTCTAGCTAAAGCAAAAGAATTCCCTGGCCTGAAAGGTATGGACCTTGCGAAAGAAGTTACAACAAAAGAAGCGTATCAATGGAAACAAGGTTCGTGGACGCTTACGGGTGGACTTCCTGAAGCGAAAGCAGACTCTGAATTGCCATACCACGTTGTTGCTTATGACTTCGGCGCAAAACGAAACATCTTACGAATGCTTGTTGACCGCGGCTGCCGCCTAACGGTTGTTCCTGCTGAAACTTCAGCAGAAGAAGTACTCGCTCTGAACCCTGATGGTGTTTTCCTTTCAAATGGCCCTGGTGACCCAGAACCATGTACTTACGCAATTGAAGCAACAAAAGTGTTCCTAGAAAAAGGTTTACCAATCTTTGGTATCTGTCTAGGTCACCAGATTCTTGCTCTTGCGTCAGGCGCTAAGACAGTGAAGATGAAGTTTGGTCACCACGGTGCAAACCACCCGGTTAAAGATTTAGATCGTGATGTTGTGATGATTACTTCACAAAACCACGGCTTTGCTGCTGACGAAGATACGCTTCCAGAGACATTACGAGCGACTCATAAGTCTCTATTTGATGGTTCTCTACAAGGTATCCATCGTACAGATAAGCCAGCATTTAGCTTCCAAGGTCACCCAGAAGCAAGCCCAGGTCCAGAAGATGCGGCACCGCTATTCGACCACTTCATTGAATTAATTAACCAGTCTGTTGCAAACAAACAAGACAAAGCGTAATCCGGAGTAGTAGATAATGCCAAAACGTACTGACATTAAAAGTGTTCTAATTCTAGGTGCTGGTCCGATTGTTATCGGTCAAGCATGTGAGTTTGATTACTCTGGTGCTCAAGCTTGTAAAGCACTTCGCGAAGAAGGTTACCGAGTTATTCTTGTAAACTCGAACCCAGCGACAATCATGACTGACCCAGACATGGCTGATGCGACTTACATCGAACCTATCCAATGGGAAGTGGTTCGTAACATCATCGCTAAAGAGAAGCCAGATGCAGTTCTACCGACAATGGGCGGCCAAACTGCACTTAACTGTGCGTTAGATTTAGAAAAATACGGCGTACTTGAAGAGTTCGGCGTAGAGATGATTGGCGCAACGGCTGACGCTATCGATAAAGCTGAAGACCGCTCTCGTTTTGATAAAGCAATGAAATCGATTGGTCTTGAGTGTCCAACGGCTGATACAGCGAAAACGATGGAAGAAGCTTACAAAGTTCAAGAAATGGTTGGTTTCCCTTGTATCATTCGTCCATCGTTTACGATGGGTGGTACAGGCGGTGGTATCGCTTATAACAAAGAAGAATTTGAAGAAATCTGTCGTCGTGGTTTGGACCTATCTCCAACCAACGAACTTCTTATCGATGAATCACTTATCGGTTGGAAAGAGTACGAGATGGAAGTGGTTCGCGACAAGAACGACAACTGCATCATCGTATGTGCGATTGAAAACTTTGACCCAATGGGTATTCACACTGGTGACTCGATCACAGTGGCTCCTGCACAAACGCTGACAGACAAAGAATACCAACTAATGCGTAATGCATCTCTAGCAGTACTGCGTGAGATTGGTGTTGAAACAGGTGGTTCAAACGTACAGTTTGGTATCAACCCGAAAGATGGCCGTATGGTTATCATCGAGATGAACCCACGTGTATCTCGCTCTTCGGCACTAGCATCTAAAGCAACAGGTTTCCCAATCGCTAAGATTGCAGCGAAACTGGCTGTTGGCTTTACGCTAGACGAGCTAATGAATGACATCACTGGCGGCGCAACGCCAGCATCATTCGAACCAACAATCGATTACGTAGTAACTAAGATTCCTCGTTTTAACTTCGAGAAGTTTGCAGGTGCTAACGACCGTCTAACGACGCAAATGAAGTCGGTTGGTGAAGTTATGGCTATCGGCCGTAACCAACAAGAATCTCTACAGAAAGCACTTCGCGGTCTAGAAGTAGGCGCAACTGGTTTTGACGAAATGGTTGACCTAGATGCACCTGACGCTCTAACGACGATTCGCCATGAGCTTAAAGAAGCTGGTTCTGACCGTATTTGGTACATCGCAGACGCTTTCCGTGCTGGTATGTCAGTTGATGGTGTATTCAACCTAACGCAAATTGACCGCTGGTTCCTAGTTCAAATCGAAGACATCGTAAAACTAGAGCAAGAACTTAAAGCGAAAGGCTTTGCTGGTCTGAATAAAGACGAGCTAATGAAGCTTAAGCGTAAAGGTTTTGCTGATGCTCGCCTGTCTAAGATTCTAGGTGTGGCTGAAAGTGAAATTCGTCGTCTACGTGACCAATATGATATTCACCCAGTCTACAAGCGCGTAGATACGTGTGCGGCTGAGTTCTCTTCTGATACGGCTTACATGTACTCATCTTACGATGACGAATGTGAATCGAACCCAACAGACAAAGAGAAAATCATGATCTTAGGCGGCGGTCCAAACCGTATCGGCCAAGGTATTGAATTCGATTACTGTTGTGTACACGCATCTTTAGCACTACGTGAAGATGGCTACGAAACAATCATGGTTAACTGTAACCCTGAGACAGTTTCGACAGACTACGATACGTCTGACCGTCTGTACTTTGAACCAGTAACTCTGGAAGACGTACTCGCAATCGTTCGTGTTGAGAAGCCAAAAGGCGTTATCGTTCAGTACGGTGGTCAAACACCACTGAAACTGGCTCGTGAGCTTGAGGCTGCTGGCGTACCAATCATTGGTACTAGCCCAGACGCAATCGACCGTGCAGAAGACCGTGAGCGTTTCCAAGTTGCTGTTGACCGTCTTGGTCTTCTACAACCAGAAAACGCGACAGTTACAACAATGGAGCAAGCGGTAGAGAAATCTCGCGAAATCGGCTTCCCATTGGTTGTTCGTCCTTCTTATGTTCTTGGTGGTCGTGCGATGGAAATCGTATACGACGAGCAAGACTTACGTCGCTACTTCAACGAAGCAGTCAGTGTTTCAAACGAATCTCCAGTACTACTTGATAGCTTCCTAGATGATGCAATTGAAGTAGACGTTGATGCGATTTGTGACGGTGAGCGCGTTGTTATTGCGGGTATCATGGAGCACATCGAGCAAGCAGGTGTTCACTCAGGTGACTCAGCATGTTCTCTTCCTGCTTACACGCTAAGCCAAGAAATCCAAGACGTAATGCGTGAGCAAGTTGAAAAGCTAGCGTTCGAGTTGGGTGTTCGTGGTCTAATGAATACGCAGTTTGCTGTTAAGAACAACGAAGTGTACCTAATCGAAGTTAACCCTCGTGCAGCACGTACAGTACCGTTCGTATCGAAAGCAACAGGCGCAGCAGTCGCTAAGATTGCAGCTCGTGTTATGGCGGGTCAATCGCTAGAGTCTCAAGGCTTTACGAAAGAAATCATTCCACCATACTACTCAGTGAAAGAAGTTGTTCTTCCGTTCAACAAATTCCCTGGTGTTGACCCACTATTAGGCCCAGAAATGCGCTCTACTGGTGAGGTTATGGGTGTTGGTGCAACGTTTGCTGAAGCATACTCTAAAGCTGAATTGGGTTGTGGCAACATCTACCCAGAAGGCGGCCGTGCACTTCTTTCTGTTCGCGAAGGCGACAAAGAGCGCGTTGTTGACCTAGCATCTAAGCTATCTAAGCTTGGCTACCAACTAGACGCAACACACGGTACTGCGGTTATCCTTGGTGAAGCGGGTATCAACCCACGTCTAGTAAACAAGGTACACGAAGGTCGTCCTCACATTCTTGACCGTATCAAGAACAACGAGTACACGTACATCGTGAACACTGCTGCTGGCCGTCAAGCGATTGAAGATTCGAAAGTTCTTCGTCGTGGCGCATTGGCTGAGAAAGTGAACTACACGACTACGCTAAATGCTGCATTTGCGACTTGTATGGCGCACACTGCAGACGCGAAAACGTCAGTAACTTCAGTTCAAGAACTGCACGCACAGGTTAAAGCTTCTCTAGCTTAATTGACTAACGTGTATCGCTGCTAAGCGGATATAAATGCTCAAAGCCCACTCTTCGGAGTGGGCTTTTTTATGTCTGTTATCTGGTGTCGGTTAAATGATGAAAATTTGGAATAGGTTACAATCTTGTGTTTCGTTGTTGATTGTTTGCTCACGGTGGTAAGTTGTCGCTACACGAGAATTTAAGGCGTTGGGTATATGGAAATCACTCTAGAAATATTGGCTATCTTGTTTGTAGTTGCAACGGCGGCAGGCTTTATTGATGCAATGGCTGGCGGCGGTGGATTATTGACTCTACCAGCATTGCTAGCGGCTGGAGTACCACCAACGCAGGCACTGGCAACCAACAAACTTCAAAGTTCTTTTGGCAGCTTCTCCGCTAGTTG
Source organism: Vibrio splendidus (assembly GCF_024347615.1). Lineage (NCBI taxonomy): Bacteria > Pseudomonadati > Pseudomonadota > Gammaproteobacteria > Vibrionales > Vibrionaceae > Vibrio > Vibrio splendidus. The sequence goes on from NZ_AP025508.1 coordinate 534,206, forward strand.
GTATTTCGTACGCAATGGTATCGTGAACATAAAAGAAATGCGTCTTGCCATTCTCTGTACCTTTATCGGTTCTGCGATTGGTGCTGAGTTAGTGCAGCATATTGATGCGAGCTTATTGACGAGCATGATCCCCTTACTGCTTATCGCCATCTCTCTCTATTTCCTATTAGCACCCCAAACTAGAGCGTCTGAAGGTAAGCAAAAGATGTCTGAAGCCGTGTTTGCTTTGTGCATTGGTGGCGGTGTTGGTTTTTACGATGGCTTCTTTGGCCCAGGAACGGGTTCTATTTTCACCGTCTGTTTTGTCGCTATCGGCCATTTCTCTTTAGTGGATGCAACGGCACGTACTAAGGTTCTTAATTTCACTTCGAATATCGCAGCTTTAATCTTCTTTATTTTGGCTGGTTTGCCAATTTGGGAATTAGGGTTAGTGATGGCTGTTGGTGGCTTTATGGGCGCACAGCTTGGCGCTAAGGTCCTGGTGACAAAAGGGCAGAAATGGATTCGCCCCCTTGTGATCGTGATGTCGATGTTAATGGCGTCTAAACTGCTTTGGGAACAGCATCAACAATGGATTCTATCAGTATTTTAACTCGTGGAGATTGATAGCTGTTCGGCCTTACACAGATATGAATCGGTCGAATCAATCCCTTCAATTCGGCAAAACTAAACAGGTATTGAGGTTCAATATTGAGTGTTTTTACGATAGATAGCGGGATCAACGCTGGCCCTGTCCCACCCAACGCTAACTGGGCTGCTGCGGTGTAGGCATCCATCTCCATCAAGGGTTTGATGCCGAACTTTTCAAGCACAGATAACTGATACGAGTTTGCCGGATTGGTCATGTCGTTAGTGATAACCATTGGAGGAAGCTCCGTTAATGGTGACTTACTCACTATGTAAAACGGCTCATCAAACAGGTGGAATGTCATTAACCCATGATGCGGTGGCAGTAAACCAGCACACAACCCTAAGGTCGCCTTGCCAGATTGCACTCGCTCTATGATTCTTGGGGTATGGTTGGTGGTAATGGTGATGTATTTATCTTGCTGGATAAATTGGCCCATCATCTCACCTAGATAACCCGCGATCAGCGACTTAGAGCTATCTAAGGTGATGAGAGTGGTATCTTCCAACTCTTGCTGCTCATAAATAAGACCGCGAAGCTCATTGAATGCAGGGCCGATACTCTCGATTAATGCAATCGCATCTGGCGTCAGTTTGATCTGTCGACCACTCGGTTCTATGAGTTTTTTGCCTAACTTCTTCTCTAAATTAGCAATCCGTTTGCTGACCGCTGATTGGCTGATATAAAGCAAACTGCCGGTGCGGCTCATGGTTTTTGCTTTACTTAAAACCAATAGAGTTTCGATTCCTTCGAGTAGCATTGGGTTATATTCATGAAAGTTGGGAATGATTAAACCAAGTTACCTCAAACGCCATTCATTCTCTAGTCTGAGTACATAGATATCAGACAAGCTAGGGGTTTTGACGTTAGCTCGTTAATTAGGAAATTAGCTCGTTAGGTTTTCTTAACTAGACTCGCGATGCGTTGGCCAAAATAGAAAGCGGTTTTAAGATCATTACTATTGATGTGATTATCGTTGCTCTCAGCCGTCTGATCATCACTGGCGACCAAACCAATACTTGAACCTGTGCGATTCAAACCTAAATCATCAATATGCTTTGAGATATCAAGCCCTGCCCAAATCATGCCATGCTGACAAGCCAGAGTGAAAAAGCTCAGTAGGGTTTGCTGTTGTTCACCGTTAAGGCTACCACCAGTGGTGAAACCTGCAGCGAGCTTATTTCGCCATGCTTTCTTACAGTAGCTACCACTGCTCGCATCCATAAAGCTCTTAAACTGAGCCGCTGGTGAACCCATATAAGTCGGGGAGCCAAAGATAATGGCGTCACAGCTGTCTAATGCGCTGAGCTTATCGTCATTGTCATATCTTCCTTCGATTATTTCAGAAGAGAGCACCTCGATGAGCTGTGCTGAGTTAGATTGTTGAGTGTTAATGCCTTCAGCGATTGTCTCTGCGACTTGCTTAGTCGCTCCATTCTTAGAGAAGAAAACAATGCCCACTTTATTGATACTCATCTTGAACTCCCTTTTCAAGTGTTAGTAAATAAAATTATTTATAAAGCTATTTGTTTATTAATATAGCCTGTGAACTATGTAAGTAAACAAAAAACATTACTAACTAACAAGCTAACTAAATTGAGTGTCATGAAAGAAGGGGATCTTTGAAGGAAGAAATAGAGGGTATAAGTACTTTGAAAGCGAATTAAAAAAGGCTCCTTTGCGGAGCCTCTTAGTCATCGTTCTATCTATTTGATAGCAAAGGTAGGCAATGACAAGTGCCAGCGAATTGCGCCAAGCCTAATCAATAGTGTTGTGAACACACCGGCTAAAAATGCGGTTTCTGAATCGTGCCCCATGAGAATCGCCATGGTATGAAAAGCACCACCAATGATACAAGCCGTGGCGTAGACTTCACTTCTTAAGATCATCGGCACTTCACGGGCAAGCACGTCACGGATAATACCGCCACCACAGCCTGTGATAACCCCCATGATAATAGCCACTAATGCCGAGTCTTGATAATTCAGCGCTTTCTCAACACCAATGCCAACAAATACGGCTAAGCCTATCGCATCACATACCGGCAATATCCACCAAGCCAGACGTTTAGGGCGTCTTACAATAATCATGGTCAGCAAACAGGTAGTGATAATGACCCAAAGGTAGGTGGTATCGGTGATCCAAAACACGGGAGTCGCACCCAATGCCATGTCACGGATAGTGCCGCCGCCAATCGCGGTCACACTGCCTAGAACGGCTACGCCAAAGGGGTCCATCTTAAGACGGCCAGCGACAAATACGCCTGAGACAGCAAAAATGGCAGTGCCAAATAAATCGATAATATAAAGCAGCATGGAGTCCATGATACTGGTGCTCTTATAGTTAAAATTGTAGGGACAGGTCGGTGGCGAATTGTACGAAAAAACGCAGCAAATAGTTAGTGATTTTGCCTAGCTCTATCGAAGAAATCGCATACTTGTTGGATCGCTTTCAAAGTTCTCGTTGTCGGGCGATTAATCCAGTCAGAATTGAGTGACCAAATCTGATTTTGAGCGACTGCTGGGATCTCGTCCTCCCAAGTTTGCCACATGGTTCCATTCTCAATTGCGTGCTGAGAAGTGAAGATCACTTGCGGTTTCCTTAATACAACTTGTTCAATACCAACTTGAGGATAAGGGGAAGCACTGTCTTCGAAAATATTCTGGCCGCCACAAAATTCAAACACCTCACTTGGCCAGTGCCCTTGAGCGACGGTGATGATCGGCTTTTCACTTAGCTGATAAAAGTAGTTTACGGGTTCGGCATCTTTATATTTTAGTCTCAATGCGTTGAGTTTTTCTTTGTATTGCTTGGCATTGTTTTCCCCAATACTCGGATCACTGGAGTATTGGCTGAGTTGTTCAATATTGGTCGCAATGCTGTCTAGGCTTTTGGTTTTCGAGTAGTAAATATTAAACCCAAATTGCTCTAGTTTCGCGAGCTCTCTGGGCGGGTTTCCCGCTGGCCACGCAAGAATCAAATCAGGTTGCAGTGCGATGATTTTCTCAACCTTGATACCTTGATAGTTTGCCACTTTTTCAAGCTGGTCTGCTTGTGGTGGGTAATCACTCCGCTCACTGACCGCAACAAGGTTATCACCTAAGCCAGCACTGTACGCGAGTTCAGTGGCGTGAGGAGCAAGGCTTACTACGCGTTGAGCTGGCTGTACTTTTTCTGGAGTCTGCGATGTTTCTTCCGCAAATGATAAAGGCAGCCATAAGCTGGAAGACAAAAGAGTAAGGCTTGTAACAAGTGCTGAAGGTTTCACTCTAAATCCCTTGGTGAACAAATAGTAAGATTAGGCTTTGTAAAAATATCCAGATAGCAATACGACCAAACAGCAGCTTCTGAACCTGAGATAGATGCAGAGCTGATGGGGCGATTCTGCCCCCCAATTTTGCGCGAATGGCTTTGGTGTTGTTGTAAATAGCAGGGCCACCCAATGATAATTCCAGCTTGTTGCCAACGGCCGTGATCAACCATGCAGGCCCGGGCAATGGCCAAGAACGGCTCTGGGTAAGCATCATTTTAAATGTGTGCGTTGCTTTATCACCACATACGATCATCAAAGCAAACAGACGCATCGGTATGAATTCGAGGATAGCGACTATCTTGATAGCCGTTGAGCCGAACGGAGAAAATTGCTTACGACTCGGCGACCAAGCTCGAGCTAACTCAACAACAAGGCGATACATTAAAGCCGCAATTCCACCACCAATGGCGTACCAGAATAAAACACATACCACATTGCGTGCGTAACCCATGATGATGGTTTCAGCAGCTGCTTTGCCCAGCCCAAGTGATGACAGTGATTCGGTTTGACGATTTACAACCGGAGCCAGTAACTGACGAGCCGTGGCTTTATCTTCTCGACCAAGCGCTTTGATCAGCTGATTTGCTAGCTTTTCATTATTGCGCCAATCAATCGCCAGCAATAACAGCGCTAATTCAAACAGTTGAGATTGCCAAACCAATGGTTGCAGTGCCAATAGAATTATCAGAGTCGGCAGTACCATTACGCCCCAGGCTAATGTGCCCGAGATTAAGCTTTGGGAATAGTTTTGGTTGTTATTAACCTTGCTTGCTAAAAGCTCAGCAAACTTATGCCATAAGGTCGTAGGGTGTGCGGCATGGGGGATAGGTAAAATCAAATGAAAAAGCAGTGCTCCCCACATTACAAGGAGCACGCCATTTGCAAATACCTGATCAAACAGTGTTTGCATGTCTAGTCGCTTACTTTAGTAGGGCAACCATCTTGATAACCATTTCTGAAGAGCTTTGAGCTGCTAGTGGCAGGAACTCTTCGAAGCTCATTGGTGATTCTTTGTCTGCAACGTCAGAGATTGCACGAACAACCACGAATGGTACTTGGAATTGGTGACAAGCTTGAGCGATAGCCGATGCTTCCATCTCTACAGCAACGACAGACGGGAAGTGCTTGCGGATGAACTCTTGGCGTTCTGCTGTGCAAACAAATGCGTCGCCAGTACAGATAAGACCGCGAACGGCGTGCTTATCTTCCATTTGTGCTAGAGTTTGTTCAGCAACAGCCATCAGTTTGTCGTCAGCTTTGAACGCTGCTGGTTGACCTGCCATTTGACCAATTTCGTAACCGAAAGCTGTAACATCTGCATCGTGGTGACGAACTTCAGTAGAGATAACCACATCGCCAAGGTTCAGTGTTGAATCAAAACCGCCAGCAGAGCCAGTGTTTAGAACGACATCTGGCTGGTATTCGCTTAGCAGGATTGAAGTACCAACAGCCGCTGCTACTTTACCAATGCCTGATTGAAGCAAAACAACGTCAACACCATTTAGCTGACCAGAGAAAAAGGTACAACCGCCTTTATTAACTTCAGTAATGTCTGAAATTGCTGCTTTTAGGATCGCAACTTCTTGCTCCATTGCGCCAATGATGCCGATTTTCATGTGTAGTCTCTTAATAAAAATTATTTAAACAGTAGAGCGAAATTGTAGCATGGAAGAGAAGTGTCGAGCGACTGCCCAGAAGCACTTCTCATCCGAATACAGACGATTTATCTGTGTATTCTTTTATCTATTTGATTAAGCCTTCGCTTTTCAAGCTAGCACGAAGTTGATCCGCTCGTTTTCGGTTGACGCCAAAGTCAGAATGGCCAGTGCGAGACTCTGAACGCACGATCAGTTTACCATCAGTGATCTTAAGCTCTAAGTCATCGACAAAGCGCATGATGCGAGAAGTACATTCAACACGCAGGTAATCTTCGGTTTTACTGGCTGTTTTTGCGCCTGGTAAGGTTAGGGCAACTTGTTCAATCTGATCTAGAGTTACAGACTCTGAGAGGTCAAACTCTGCTAGAGCATGTTGTTCACGGTCATCTTGAGTTGAAACGCAGTTTGGTTTGTCTCCACAAGGTGATGAAGTTCTGTCTTTCATGTCCGTGATTCCTTGGCTGCAAGCGGTTAGAGTTAAAAGAGATAGAGAAAGGAGATCGGCTTTTTTCATAGTGTTTCCTATGGCTTGTTTTTAATTCTAATTGTAGTTATCGGTATTGGCTTATTTGTAATTGTTTTACGTATTTTCGTGATGCTTGTGATAAACGAATCTAATTCAAAAAAGGATCCATAATTGGATCCTTTTTTATAGTAACGAACTGAGTAATAAAGGAAAACCAATCACACTTCTAGGTAGTCCAAGATCCCTTCTGCGGCTTTACGGCCTTCATCGATAGCGGTCACCACTAAATCAGAACCTCGAACGGCATCGCCACCGGCAAATATCTTGCTGTTGGTGGTTTGGTATTGAAACTCTTGTTTGCCGGGAGCTTTGATGCGCCCCCATTGGTCGAGCTCTACACCAAATGGTTCTAGCCATTCCATTGCATGAGGTTGGAAACCAAACGCCATGATCACAGCATCTGCTTCAAGAACATGCTCACTGCCTTCAACGGGTTCAGGACGACGGCGGCCTGCCTCATCAGGTTCACCCAAGGCTGTTTTCACCACTTTTACGCCAGTCACATGACCGGATGAATCGGTTTCCAGTGCTAATGGTTGAAGGTTGAACATGAACTTTACGCCTTCCTCTTTTGCATTTTTCACCTCACGGCGAGAGCCCGGCATGTTTGCTTCATCTCGGCGATAAGCACAAACAACATTAGCTGCATGTTGGCGAATCGAGGTTCTTACACAGTCCATCGCGGTATCACCACCACCAAGCACGACCACTTTTTTACCCTTCATGTCGATAAACGGCGTTGGGTTATCCAGTTCCATGACCTTGTAGGTATTGGAAACAAGGAATGGCAGGGCATCATAAACGCCCGGTGCTTCTTCGTTGTCTAACCCAGCACGCATGTTTTTATAGGTGCCGACACCTAAGAAGACAGCATCATAGTCATCGACTAATTGTTGCAGCTGAACGTCTTTACCGACTTCGGTATTCATTTTAAATTCGACACCCATTCCACTAAAGATACGGCGACGGTTTTCCATGATGCCTTTCTCAAGTTTGAACGATGGGATACCAAACGTCAGCAGGCCACCTATCTCAGGGTAGCGGTCAAATACCACGGCCTTCACACCGTTTCGAACTAAGATATCAGCAGCAGCAAGACCTGCTGGGCCTGCGCCGATGATAGCGACTTTTTTGTCGGTCCATTCAACGTGAGACATGTCTGGTTTCCAGCCCATCTCAAACGCTTTGTCATTGATGTATTTTTCAATGTTGCCGATGGTTACTGCGCCGAAATCATCATTGAGGGTACAAGATCCTTCGCACAGTCGATCCTGAGGGCAAACTCGCCCACACACCTCAGGCAAGCTGTTGGTTTGGTGAGACAGTTCAGCCGCTTCGATAATGCGTCCTTCATTGGCAAGCTTGAGCCACTGAGGGATGTAGTTATGAACAGGACATTTCCATTCACAGTAAGGGTTACCACAGTCTAAACAACGGTCTGCTTGCGCTTTGGCTTGTTGCTTAGTGAAAGGTTCGTAGATCTCTACAAACTCAATTTTACGTATTTTGATTGGCTTCTTCGCTGGGTCTACGCGATTCACATCAATAAATTGGTATACATTCTGGCTCATTATTGGCTCCTTCCAATTATTGCGCTTGAACACGAAGTTCAGCAGAGCTACGGCTTTGGTGACCGAGCAAGGTGTTAAGATCCGCCGTCTTTGGCTTCACTAGGTAGAACTTCGGAATCCATTCATCAAAGTTCGCCAGAATAGCTTCAGCGTGTACTGAGCCAGTCTCTTCTAAGTGCTCTGCAATCAGGCCGCGCAGATGTTCTTGGTGGATAAATAGATCAGACAGAGAAAGCGCTTCGACCGATTCGTTGTTCACACGGCCTTGGAAGTCTTCATTCTTATCCATGACATAAGCAAAACCACCCGTCATACCCGCGCCGAAGTTGACGCCAGTTGCGCCAAGAATGGCCACAATACCGCCAGTCATGTATTCACAGGCGTTGTCACCCGCACCTTCAATCACAGCAACGGTACCTGAGTTACGCACGCCAAATCGCTCGCCCGCAGTACCTGCGGCAAATAGCTTGCCTCCGGTTGCGCCATACAGACAAGTGTTGCCTATGATGGTCGCTTCGTTACAAGTAAAGGCTGTGCCTTGGTGAGGTTTGATCACTACTTTGCCGCCAGCCATGCCTTTGCCGACGTAGTCATTGGCATCACCCGTCAGATACAGCTCTACGCCGCCAGCGTTCCAAACCGCAAAGGATTGGCCTGCCGTGCCATCGAGATACAACTTAATTGGTGAACCGGCCATGCCTTGGTTACCGTAACGTTTGGCAATTTCACCAGAGATACGAGCACCAATCGAGCGATCGGTGTTGATCACGTTGTAGTAAAGGCTGGTGGATTGACGTTTCTCAATCGCATCGATTGCGTCATCAAGGATCTGTTGGTTGAGCTGAGCTTTATCAAAGGGTGCGTTTGGCTCTGTCCAAAATAGTGGGTGACCTTCTGGAGATACCGGAGCTTCCAATATCGAAGAGAGATCGAGCTTGCTCTGTTTCGCCGTGAGGCCTTGAACGGCTTCAAGCAAATCAGTACGACCAATCAGGTCAGTGAGTTTTTCTACGCCAAGTTCAGCAAGGTACTGGCGAACTTCATCGGCTAGGCCTGTAAAGTAGTTCACCACCATGTCTGGCAGGCCTTTAAAGTATTCACGGCGTAGGGTTTCATCTTGAGTCGCAACACCCGTTGCACAGTTGTTTAGGTGACAAATTCGTAAGAACTTACAACCCATCGCGACCATTGGCGCAGTACCGAAACCAAAGCTTTCAGCACCTAAAATCGCGCCCTTGATAACATCGAGGCCGGTTTTTAAACCACCATCGACTTGCAGGCGGATCTTATGACGAAGTCCGTTGGCGACGAGTGCTTGTTGAGTTTCGGCTAAGCCAAGCTCCCAAGGACAACCCGCGTATTTCACTGAAGTCAGTGGGCTTGCCGCGGTACCACCGTCGTAACCGGAGATCGTAATCAAGTCGGCATAAGCTTTCGCCACACCTGTGGCAATGGTGCCTACACCCGGTTCAGATACTAACTTCACTGAAACCAAGGCTTTAGGGTTAACTTGCTTAAGGTCGAAAATCAGCTGCGCCAGATCTTCGATAGAATAAATATCGTGATGTGGAGGAGGGGAGATCAATGTTACGCCTTGAACTGAGTATCTCAGCTTGGCGATTTCTGCTGTGACCTTATGACCTGGCAGTTGACCGCCTTCTCCTGGCTTCGCACCTTGTGCAACTTTGATTTGTAGAACATCCGCATTGGTTAAGTAATGTGGCGTCACACCAAAACGACCAGAAGCTATCTGTTTGATTCGTGAGTTGCGATCAGTCCCAAAGCGTCGTGGATCTTCACCGCCTTCACCAGAGTTGGAGTAGCCTCCTAAGCGGTTCATCGCCATGGCCAGCGCTTCATGAGCTTCGGGGCTCAAGGCACCAATCGACATAGCCGCAGAGTCAAAGCGCTTAAAGAGATCGCTACTCGGCTCGACTTGCTCTAGAGGCAGAGGTTGATCGGCTTTTTTGAGGCTCATTAAGTCGCGCAGCATAGCAGCAGGACGAGCATTAACTTGCTTCGCAAAAGATTGGTAGTCGGATGTTTCACCTGTCTTTACGGCGGTTTGCAAGGTACTGACTACGTCTGGGTTATAGGCGTGGTATTCGCCGCCATGTACGTATTTGAGTAAGCCACCATGTTCCAGTGGTTTACGTTTAGTCCATGCTTTACGAGATAGGTTATAGATATCTTGTTGGAAGTCGCTAAAGCTAGCGCCTTGGATACGAGTCGTTACGCCACGGAAACACAGATCAACAACATCGGTATGTAAACCGACAGCCTCAAATAACTGCGAGCAGCGATAAGAAGCAATCGTCGAGATACCCATCTTCGACATGATCTTATACAGACCTTTGTTGATGCCGTTTTGGTAATTTTGCAATGCAGTGCGATAGTCTTTATTTAAAGAACCATCGTCCAACATTTTGCCCAATGCTTCATAAGCGAGATAGGGATAAACTGCGGTTGCACCGAAGCCAAGCAGAACTGCAAATTGATGCGGGTCACGTGCGGTTGCTGTCTCAACCACGATGTTGGCATCACAACGTAGGTTGTTGTCAGCAAGTCTGGTTTGCACCGCACCTACAGCCATCGCTGCTGGAACCGGGAGCTTGCCTTTCTCTAAGTGCTTGTCTGAAAGTACAATCAAAACAGCACCATCACGGACCTCTTGCACCGCACGATCACACAAGTCATTAATGGCTTGTTCGAGATCTTTATCAGCAGGATCATAGTGCATGCTAAGAATCGCGTGGCCATAGTGTTTTTGATTTAACTGCAGAAGTTGCTGCATGTCAGAGTAGACCAGAACTGGCGAATTAAATGTCACACGGTAGGCGTGACCGTCTGTTTCGCAGAACACGTTCATCTCTTGGCCGATACTGGTGGCTAAAGACATAACATGCTTTTCACGCAGTGGATCAATCGGTGGGTTGGTGACCTGTGCAAACATTTGACGGAAATAGTCAGTGACGAGACGTTCTTTCGAAGAGAGCACAGCCATCGGCGTATCATCGCCCATCGAGCCTACGGCCTCTTGTCCCATATCACCAAGCACACGCAGTACTTGGTCCGACTCTTCGTTGCTCATCGCAAACTGTTTTTGGTAGGTCTTGAGCGTGTCATCGTCAAAGCTGCGCTTACCGACTTGCTCATCGGGCAGATCGGAAAACGGTGTGAGTTTGTGAACGTTCTTTTCCATCCACTCTTTATAGGGATGGCGACCTTTAAGGTCATTATCGATCTCGTTAGATTGCCACAGTTTACCGCGGCGCGTATCTATGACGAGTAGTTCACCCGGGCCGACACGCCCTTTCTCTGCCACCTCGTCTGGCGCGTAATTCCAGATGCCCACTTCAGATGCCAGCGTGATCAGGTTGTCTTTGGTAATCACATAACGCGCAGGGCGTAAGCCGTTTCTATCTAGGTTACACGCAGCGTAACGACCGTCAGAAAGGACGATACCTGCAGGGCCATCCCACGGTTCCATGTGCTTGGAGTTGAAGTCGTAGAATGCACGCAGATCGGGATCCATGTCTGGGTGGTTTTGCCAAGCGGGCGGCACGAGCATACGCATCGCTCGGAATACATCCATACCACCGGCAAGGAACAGGTCGAGCATGTTATCTAGGCTTGATGAATCTGAGCCTGTCTCATTCACAAAGGGTGCGGCCGTTTGTAAATCGGGCAGCAGTGGTGAAGAGAATTTATAGGCACGAGCTTTAGCCCACTGACGGTTACCTTCGATGGTATTGATCTCACCATTGTGCGCCAAATAGCGGAATGGCTGAGCCAGTGGCCAACGCGGCTGAGTATTGGTTGAGAAGCGCTGGTGGAACAGGCATATCGCCGATTCCATACGTAAGTCAGCAAGATCGAGGTAAAATCGCGGAAGATCGGCCGGCATACACAGGCCTTTGTAAACCATGACTTGTGTCGAAAGGCTACAAATATAGAAATCTTTGTCTTCGGTGATCTGTTTTTCAATTCGACGACGAGCGATATAAAGGCGTCGTTCAATATCGCGTTCACGCCACCCCGCGGGTGCCGAGATAAACACTTGCTGAATATTGGGAACAGAATCTTTGGCGATTGGACCTAATACGTCGGTGTTGGTCGGCACGACACGCCAACCTGCAACGGTTAAAGTTTCTTGAGCTAGCTCTTTATTGACGATGTCTTGCGCGGATTGCGCTTTGATTGGGTCTTGGCTGAAGAAAATCATGCCGACAGCGTATTGCTTGCCGAGCTTGAAGTTATTCTCTTCTGCAATAATTCTGAGATAAGAGTCTGGCTTCTGTAGCAATAAGCCACAGCCATCTCCTGTTTTACCATCCGCAGCAATACCACCACGGTGTGTCATGCGATCGAGGGCTGAAATAGCAGTTCGTACCAACTTATGACTCGGTTGGCCTTCCATTTGCGCTATTAAACCAAATCCACAGTTGTCTTTTTCAAGACTAGGATCATATAGAGCCATTGCAATTCTCCCTTTTGCTTCTCTGTCATCCAGACAGTAAATGACTAACTATTCATATACTTGTTATTTTTTATAAGCTTATAGTTTGTCTTTAGCTAGTTAAAACGTTATTGGTTGTGTTAACAAAACCGATTGGTTTTATTTTCACCAGCTTTACAACGTATAGCTAATTGTGTTTAAGGTCAAGTTCATGGTTAATTATCATGCGTAAACGCGATTAACCACGTAATAATCTAAAATAGTAGAATGATATCAAAGGGATATAAAAGGTAGATGTTAATGGAATTTAACATGTGTAACGAAGGGAATGTCCTAGGAGCCGTAAGGCAGATAGAAAAAAGGCTAGCATCGAGTGCTAGCCAAACATAAAAGTTAGGAAGGGTGTTGCTTTTCCTCTAGGCTAACGTCATCGACGTTAGCCCGAGAAATATTATGCGGAAAGCATGAGTGAATCAGCTTTCGCTTCTAAGTTTGAGTTACCCATTAAGAAGTCATCAATGGCAATTGCACATTCACGACCTTCATTAATACAACGTACAACCAGAGACTGACCAGTACGCATATCACCAGCAGCGAAAACGCCTTTCTGGTTCGTCGCAAAACCTTCAGAAGCGACGTTACCGCGCTCGTCCAGTTTAATGTCTAGTTGAGCAAGCACGCCTGTAGGCTCTGGGTGTAAGAAGCCCATTGCAAGGAATGCCATGTCACATGGAATAACACGTTCAGAGTTCGCTACTTCATCAAAACCTGGACGTTCGCCTGGTTTTGCGTCTTGCCAAACGATGTCAGCGATACGTAGACCCGTTACTTGACCTTGGTCGTCGCTAATGAACTCTTTGGTTAAGATGTTCCAATGACGTTCACAACCTTCTTCGTGAGAAGTGGTGGTTTTCATGATCATTGGGTATTGAGGCCAAGGCATATTTGCAGGGCGTTTCTCTGGTGGGATCGGCATGATCTCAACTTGAGTAATGCTTGCTGCTTTATGACGGTTTGATGTGCCCACACAGTCAGAACCCGTATCACCACCACCGATAACCACAATGTGCTTATCTTTAGCGTGAAGCTCTTCTGTCTTAAGATCTAAGTCGTTGGCACGGCGATTATTTTGACCAAGGAATTCCATGGCAAAATGAACGCCTTTAAGCTCACGACCTGGGATTGGTAAGTCGCGTGGAACCGTAGAACCACCCGTTAGCAATACCACATCAAACTCTTGGCGTAACTGTTGAGCATTAACATCAACACCGATGTGTTGGTTAACTTTAAATTCAACGCCAGCTTCAGCCATTAGGTTGATCTTACGATCAATCACGTCCATACCCAGTTTGAAATCTGGGATACCGAAACGCAGTAGGCCACCGACTTTCTCATCACGTTCAAATACCGTCACAGAGTGACCTGCACTGTTTAGTTGCTCAGCAGCGGCTAGACCTGCAGGGCCTGAACCGATAACTGCGACAGTTTTCCCTGTGCGAGAGCGTGGTGTTTTAGGCTTTGCGTACCCTTCACGGTACGCAGTTTCTACAATCGTTTTCTCGATATTACAGATAGTGATTGGGTCTTGGTTGATGCCAAGAACACAGGCACTTTCACAAGGAGCAGGACAAACACGACCTGTAAACTCAGGGAAGTTATTGGTAGAGCTAAGAATGTTCCAAGCCTCTTCCCAGCTGTCGCGATAAACAGCGTCATTGAATTCTGGGATGATGTTACCAATCGGACAGCCGTTGTGACAGAAAGGTACGCCACAGTCCATACAACGAGATGCTTGAGTATTGATCTTTTCACCAAACTCTTCGTTAAGTACGAACTCTTTGTTGTCTTCAATTCGAACTGACGGGTCGAGCTTCTTTGGAAGCTCACGACCGTGTTCTAAAAATCCAGTAGGCTTACCCATTATACTGCCTCCACTTCTTCCGTTTGTGCCTGTTGTGCTTCAGCTTTACGCTTTTGAAGAACCGCTTTGTAGTCGCGTGGCATTACTTTAACTAGCGATGCAACACTTGCTTCAAAGTTGTCTAGGAAAGACTGAGCAACTTCACTTCCTGTGAATTCAACATGCTTAGTTAGCATATCTAGTAGAAGATCTTTATCTTCTTGTTCAATTGGATCTAGGTCTACAAGTTCTGCGTTGAGCTTAGTCTCGAAGTCACCTGCTTTATCCCAAACATAAGCGACACCGCCACTCATACCTGCAGCAAAGTTACGACCCGTTGAACCAAGGATAATTGCCGCACCGCCAGTCATGTATTCACAACCGTGGTCACCAACACCCTCAACAACAACCTTCGCACCAGAGTTACGAACACAGAAACGTTCGCCAGCCATACCGCGAATAAAAGATTCACCAGAGGTTGCACCGTAGAAACATACGTTACCCACCACGATGTTATCTTCAGCAACGATAGTAGATCTTGCATCTGGGTACAGTACCAACGTACCGCCAGACAGACCTTTACCCCAGTAATCGTTCGCGTCGCCTTCTACTTCGAACTTAACGCCTTTCGCAAGGAACGCACCGAAAGATTGACCAGCACTACCGTGGAACTTAACGTTCATTGGCTGTGGTAAACCTTGGTCTTTGTAAACCTTCGAGATTTCGTTCGACAGCATCGTGCCTGCTGAACGGTCCGTGTTGATGATAGGGAACTGAGCGGTAACCGCTTCACCTTTCTCAAGCGCTGGGATTGCAGCCTGAATCAACTTACGGTCTAGAACGTCTTCAAGATTATGATTCTGTGTTGTCTGGTTGTAGATACCATCTTCTGCACGAGCCTGCTCAATGTGCAGTACCGGTGTTAGATCTAGGTTCTTGTACTTCCAGTGACCGATGTCATCACGAACTTTAAGTTTGTGCGATTGACCAACCATCTCATCGATAGAGCGGAAGCCAAGTTCAGCCATTACTTCACGTAGACCTTCAGCCATGTATTGGAAGAACGTTACTACGTCTTCTACGCGGCCGTCGAAACGCTCACGAAGAGTTTTGTTCTGTGTTGCGATACCAACAGGACATGTATTCTTGTGACACTTACGCATCATGATACAGCCTTCAACAACTAGAGCTGCTGTTGCTACGCCCCATTCTTCAGCGCCAAGTAACGTTGCGACTGCAAGGTCACGTGGTGTTTTCATCTGACCATCAGACTGAACAACGATACGGTTACGTAGGCCGTTTTTCAGTAGTGTTTGGTGCGTTTCCGCTAGACCCAGTTCCCAAGGCAGGCCTGTGTGACGGATGGAAGACATCGGAGATGCACCCGTACCACCATCAAAACCTGCGATAAGTACCACGTCAGCTTTCGCTTTTGCTACACCTGATGCAATCGTACCTACGCCAGCTTCTGATACTAGCTTCACGTTGACACGGCCGTTACGGTTCGCGTTTTTCAGATCGTAGATCAGCTGAGCCAAATCTTCGATTGAGTAGATATCGTGGTGTGGCGGTGGAGAGATAAGACCTACGCCCGGAGTCGAGTGACGCGTTGCACCGATCCAGTCATCAACCTTATCACCAGGTAGTTGACCACCTTCGCCAGGTTTCGCACCTTGAGCCATCTTGATTTGTAGCTCATCAGCGTTAGATAGGTAGTAAGACGTTACACCAAAGCGACCAGAAGCCACCTGTTTGATTGCTGAACGTTCCCAGTCGCCATTTTCTTTACGCTCGAAACGTGCTGGATCTTCACCACCTTCGCCTGAGTTTGATTTCGCGCCAATGCGGTTCATCGCGACAGCCAGTGTTGAGTGAGCCTCATGCGAGATTGAACCGAAGCTCATTGCGCCTGTTGCGAAACGCTTAAGGATTTTCTCAATAGGTTCTACTTCCGCTAGAGGAATAGAGCCTGCTGGGTTCTTGATGAAATCAAGTTGGCTACGTAGTGTTGCTGCGTTGTCGCCTTGAGCATCAACGGCGTTCGCGTACTTCTTGAATTGACCGTAATCTTTGTTACGCGTCGATTCTTGAAGTAGAGAAATGGTTTCTGGGTTGAATAAGTGCTTCTCACCACGTTGTTTCCACTGGTAAACACCGCCAACATCAAGAACTTGAGCTGGGATTTCACGAGCAGGGTAACCAACACGGTGACGAACTAATACTTCTCGTGCGATATCGTCGATCGTTAGACCTTGGATACGAGAAACAGTACCAGTGAAGTATTTTTCAACCACGGATTTGCTAACACCAAGTGCTTCAAAGATTTGAGCGCCGTGGTAAGACTGCAGCGTAGAGATACCCATCTTCGAGAAGATCTTCAGTAGACCGCCGTTAACACCCTTACGGTAGTTATCGAATAACTCACGTGGATGAACGTTTGGATCTAGCTTCTTAGTACGTTGCAGTTCAACAATCGTTTCGATAACTAGGTATGGGTTAACTGCGTTTGCACCGTAACCAATTAAGGTTGCAAAGTGGTGTGTCTCACGAGCATCGCCCGTTTCAACAACGATGTCACACTTAGCACGTAAACCTTTACGGATTAGGTGGTGGTGAACCGCGCCAACCGCCAGCATTGCTGGGATAGCTGCGTGGTTTGAGTTAACCGCACGGTCAGTCAGTAGAATGATAGAGTAACCATCAATAACCGCATCTTCTGCATATTGGCAGATACGTTTAAGTGCGCGCTCTAACTTACCTTGGTCTCCGTTTGCTTGGAATACGATATCCAGCGTCTTCGATTGAAGGTGCTCATTATCGATTGCACGCAGTTTCTCTAACTCTGAGTTAGAAAGAACTGGAGACTCAAGTTCCACTTTTTGACAGTGTTCAGGCGTTTCAGCAAGTAGGTTCTGATCTTTACCTAGGTAAGTATTCAGAGACATAACCATACGCTCACGAATCGGGTCGATTGGCGGGTTAGTTACTTGTGCAAACAACTGCTTAAAGTAGTTTGAAAGGTGCTGCGATTGATGAGAAAGAATCGCTAGCGGCCAGTCAGCACCCATTGCAGAAAGTGGCTCGTAGCCTGTTTTTGCAAGAGGGAGAATGATTTCGTTTACTTCTTCAGAGCTCACACCAAACGATTGTTGTTTGTGTAGCAGTTTTTCTGGAGAAGGTTGGTTAAATTCGTTGCTCGCATCCGGTAGCTTTTTCAAGCTCAGAAGATTCTCTTCAACCCATTTTTCGTAGGGTTGCGATTTAGCGATACCGTCTTTCACTTCTTCATCAGAAATGATGCGGCCTTGCTCAAGGTCAGCAACGAAGATACGACCAGGCTGTAGACGACCACGGTATTCAACGTTTTCTGGTGCGATTTCAACTACGCCAGACTCAGACGCCATCACTAGGAAGTCGTCTTTAGTTACTGTGTAGCGAGAAGGACGCAGACCGTTACGGTCAAGAGTTGCACCAACTTGAACACCATCGGTGAAACATACTGACGCTGGGCCATCCCATGGTTCCATTACGTTCGCGTGGTACTGGTAGAACGCACGACGAGTTGGATCCATGTTTTTGTTTTCTTGCCATGCTTCCGGGATCATCATCATCAACGCATGTGGCAGAGTACGACCTGAAAGAACAAGTAGCTCAAGCGCCATATCGAAGTTTGATGAGTCTGAGCTACCTTCTTGACAGATAGGAAGCAGCATGTCGATTTCAGCTTGTGTAAACAGATCCGATTCTAGGATTGCTTCACGTGCTTTCATCCAGTTCAGGTTGCCGCGAACCGTATTGATTTCGCCATTATGCGCGATGTAACGGAAAGGCTGAGCTAGACGCCAACGAGGGAATGTATTGGTAGAGAAGCGAGAGTGTACGAGTGCTAGAGCTGTCACCATAGTTGGGTTTTGCAGATCTAGGAAGTACTGAGGAACTTGTTCAGTTGTTAGCTGACCTTTGTACACCAATGTCTTGTAAGACATAGAGTTGATGTAGAAGTCATCACCAATATTTGAAACGCTTTCTAGGCATACACGAACCGTGTAGTTACGTAGAACATACAGTTTACGCTCAAGCTCTTCTGGTGTGATACCAGGGCCGCCAGAAATAAATACGTGTTCAAATTGAGGTTCAGTGCTTAATGGGTCAGCACCAATCATTGAATTGTCAGTTGGAAGTTCACGGTAGCCGATAACTTCTAACTCAAGGCGTTGTGCATTGCGTTCTAGAATGTCACGACACTGTGCACGTTTGTATTCATCTTTAGGGAAAAGTACAACACCAACACCATATTTTTCAAAAGATGGCAGTTTAATTCCAAGCTTTACGGCTTCTTCTAGTAAGAATTCGTGCGGCTTCTGTAGCAGGATACCTGCACCATCACCAGAACACGGATCGCAGCCTTGGCCGCCACGGTGTTCCATACGTGCAAGCATATCGAGTGCTTGAGTTACTACATCATGAGATTTGCGATTCTTTAGATGCGCAACAAAACCGATACCACAAGCGTCATGCTCCAATTCAGGAGTATACAGACCCTGTGAGTTCTGCTCTTGATCTACCATAGATACATCCTTCCAGTTAAATCTAGGCGCAACTTATTTGTATTAAGTTAGCCTTGTCCTTTTATATTTATGGGTCTAAACCTGCCTATGCTGGCGGTTTGAATCCTTTCCGTATCTCGCAGGAAAAGTATTGCGAGAAAAACAATCCTTAGTGATATCCGTTTATTTTTAGCCACAAACTAGTGGTTTATATAGGTGGGATATGGGTATCACCGACTTATTGGCAAGTTTTAGGTGTAAGTAAATACTCAAAAATAGCCAATATGTGTAAGTATCCTACAATTTTGTCTAGGCGAATTGCAATGAAAGTTGGTCCATGTAGACCATTTTTTTCGTTTTATTTTGAATTTAATGTCTAACAAATGTGCAACATTAGGCAAATAGAGCCGATTTTTTGCATGTTTATTGATATTTGATAGGTTGCTCGCAAAAAGCCTTGCGTAAACTAATTGGTCGAATTTTGCAGGGATGTAATTTTTTTTCAGAAAAAGACTGAGATTCATTTTTATTTACTTGAGCACTTTGAAAATATGCAATTACACGAGTTGGTTAATACTATCGGCCAAGACCTTCAACGTCGTTATGGCGAAAAGGTTCACAAGCTGACACTTCATGGTGGTTTTAGCTGCCCAAATCGAGACGGCACAATCGGTCGCGGTGGTTGCACTTTTTGCAATGTAGCGTCTTTTTCCGACGAACAAACTCAGATTCAAAGTATTGCCGATCAATTAAAAGACCGTGCGGGTGAGATTGCCCGTGCTAAGAAGTATCTTGCTTACTTTCAGGCATACACCAGCACTTATGCTGAAGTGCAGGTGCTCAAGAACATGTACGAAGAAGCCCTTAAAGCTCCGGGTGCCAATATTGTTGGCCTTTGCGTTGGTACAAGACCCGATTGCGTGCCTGATTCTGTATTGGAACTGCTGTCGGGTTACGTGAAACAAGGCTATGAGATTTGGCTAGAGCTCGGGCTACAAACGGCCAATGATAAAACCCTCAAGCGAATTAACCGCGGCCACGATTTCGCGGTGTATGAAACGATCACTCGGCGCGCTCGTGCTTTGGGGATCAAGATATGTACTCACCTTATTGTTGGCCTGCCCAAAGAAACCAAAGCGGATAACCTTGAAACTTTAGATAAGGTATTAGCCGTTGGCACCGACGGTATTAAGCTGCACGGGCTCCATATAGTAGAGGGCAGTACCATGGCTAAGGCGTGGAAGGCCGGAAAGCTAGAAGCACCAAGCCTTGAGGAGTACATTGATATTGCGACTGAGGTGATTCAACGGACTCCAGCAAACGTGGTTTATCACCGAGTATCTTCTGCGGCGAGACGCCCGACGTTACTCTCACCTTTGTGGTGTGAGAACCGTTGGTTAGCGATGACTGAGATTGGCCGTTCGCTTGATAAAACTGGCGCACAAGGCATCAAAACTGGCTCTGCATTCGAGTACACACTGCCTGTTTTAAACGCGGTCAATTGATAGAAAATGGTGACTGTCGGTAACAGCAGATAAAACCAACAAATAGTGGTAACATTTCCCTCACAGATTTTATGGTATAGATTGAGAGTAAATGGAACTGGTAATGACTTGGTTGTGGGACAGGGCGTATGGCTACGGTATTTATATCGTTGTTGTATTGCTGATTGCTCTCATCTGCTGGCATCTTTATTCACGTTATCAGTCGCATCTTGAAAAACTTCTACTCGCTACTCCATCGCCACTCTACTTTGTTGATGTTCGAAGTGGAGAGATCTTATATGCCAATCGCCAAGCTATGCAGCTGCTTGGTATTCGCCAAATTGGCGTTAACTTTCGATTCCCTACCGTTGAAAGCGAGAATAGCTTTCGTCATTACTTAACCAATCACATCAACTCTCGATCATTTGAGCAGGTCTCCCTGTGGGCGCTGTCTGAATTTGAGTCCTTTAAGATCAATTTGGTTGGTCGCAGGATCCGTTTTAGAAGTAAGAAAGCGTGGATGATTCACGCATCACCGTATAAAAATACAGATGAAGAGGTGTCCCAAGAAGTTCGTGAGCTTAATGTCGCGCGCACCGCTTTGGATTCTTTATCTGAGCTGATCTATGTAAAAGATCAAAAGGGTGAGTTGGTGACGAGTAATCGCTCGTTTAAAAAGTTTTGGCATGGACGCTCTGAAGAGGGCACTTTGAGTGTTTCTGGTGGGGCTTTAAAAGGTCGAGTCAGTGAACGTTCGTGGACAACGGATCAAGACGGTAAGGGTTGTTTGCTTGAAACTTACCAAAGTGTCTTGCTCTCGCAAGATGGATCAACCATAGGTACGCTCTCAATTAGCCATGATGTGACCGATTGGCACGACATGCAGCAAAAGCTGCGCGGCGAAATGGAAAAGCGAAAAGATACTGAAGTCGCGCTTGCCCAACGTGACACCATCCTCCAAAACATCTTGGAAGCGAGCCCTGACTCGATTGGTATCTTCAACGAAAATATGGTTTACCAAGCATGTAATAAGCCATTTGTGGCTGCGCTGGGTATCTCTGAAGTGAGTGATTTGGTCGGTAAGCGCCTGCAAGATGTGGTGCCTAATAGTATGTATATGCGCATTTCAGACACCGATCACCAAGTGCTTCATCAAGGTAAGTCATTACGCTATATCGATAAGGTCGTCTCTAGTGATGGCGAATACACTTGGTATGATGTGGTGAAATCACCGTTTAGGGATCTGGCATCAAGCACTAATGGTGTGTTGATCATGGCGCGTGATATTACAGAACGTTACCTTGCGGAGCAGAAACTTGAAGAAGCCAACCTTGAGCTTGAGCGTCTTAGCTTCATGGACAGCCTGACTCAGGTTTCCAACCGCCGTCGCTTTGATGAACAGCTTTCGACGCTGTGGCATTATCATGTGCGTGAGAAATTACCACTGACGATTATGCTGTGTGACATCGATTTCTTTAAAGGTTACAACGATTTTTACGGACATCAACAAGGTGATGATGCTCTGATCCAAGTTTCTCAGGCATTTAAGCAGGTGCTGAACCGTTCATCGGATTGTGTGGCTCGTTACGGTGGTGAAGAGTTCGGCTTTATTCTACCGAATACCACGGCTGAGGGTGCTCAGCTGGTGGCACAGCGTATCCATGATGGGATCCTTAAATTGGAACTGGCGCATGAGAAATCGAATGTCTCTGAATTCATCACGGTGAGTATTGGTATTATCTCTTACATTCCGACACCTGATGATGAAATGGATTCGGCGGTTGCCTTGGCTGACAGTGCGTTGTATCAAGCTAAATCCGACGGTCGAAACCGTTCGATGGTGCATCCTTCCTCAATTCGATAGCGCATTTATCTCTTGCTGCCCCTCTATTTATCCCACTTATCTGTTTTAAACAATATAACTGTAGCTCTCTTGCTGCGTGTGATGTAGCTAGCTTACCTCCTCTCTTTAAACAGGGTAGAATATTGCTAGTCTTATCGCATGGAGCGTTAAATGAAACCCATGAAAAATCTCGCTCAGTATTACGTGGATCTACTCGTAAAACTGGGGATTGTCCGCTTTTCTATCTTACTCGCCTTAGCGCTTGTAGCCCTCGCAGTTGTTGTGCAAGTGGGGATAACCCTCGCACTCAAAGGTAATGTTGATGATATCGACATTGTCCGTTCGGTTTTCTTTGGTTTAGTGATTACGCCTTGGGCGGTTTATTTCCTATCAGTGGTCGTTGATCAGCTGGAAGAGTCTCGTCAAAGGTTGGCGAAATTGGTCTCTAAGCTTGGTGACATGCGAGAGCGAGATCAAGAGCTCAACAATAAACTGCAACTCAATATCGAGAAGCTTAATCAAGAAATTGAAGAGCGTGAAAAAGCGGAAGAAGCGCGTGCAGAAGCAATGCACGATCTTGAAAATGAGGTGTTCCAGCGTGAGCGAACTCAGCTTGAACTTGCAGAGCGTACAGCACTGCTACGCTCGTTTATCGATGCCTCTCCTGATCTTATTTACTATCGCAATGAAGATGGTGTGTTCTCTGGTTGTAACCGTGCAGTTGAAGAGCTTACTGGCAAGACAGAAAAAGATCTCGTTGGCTTAACGCCTTGGGATGTTTATAGCAAAGAGATCGCTCAACAAGTTGTTGAAACCGATAAGAAGGTATTTGCTGACAACCAAGCACTGACTTATGACCAATGGTTGGAATACCCTGATGGTCGTAAGAGCTACTTCGAACTGCGTAAGGTGCCTTTCTACAGTAAAGAAGGTCGTCACTTGGGCTTGGTCGGTTTTGGCCGTGATATTACTGAGCGTAAAGAGCACCAAGAGTCACTGGAGAAAGCCAGTCGTGATAAGACCACCTTTATCTCAACCATTAGCCACGAGTTAAGAACGCCGCTCAATGGCATCATCGGCTTGAGTCGTATGTTGTTGGATAGCCAACTGACGACCGAGCAGCGCAAGCAGATGCAAACCATCAAGGTGAGCGCGGTGACATTGGGTAATATCTTTAACGATATTATCGATATGGACAAATTTGATCGTCGTAAACTTGAGTTATTCCCAACTCCGCTCAACTTTGAAGACTTCGTTGTTGAGATTGAGAGTATTTCTGCGTTAATGGCAGAGCAAAAAGGGTTAAGGTTTGATCTTGAAAGGTTATCGGATCTTCCTGCTGCGGTCGAAGTGGATGGTACTCGTCTTAGACAGGTGTTGTGGAACCTTGTAAGCAACGCGATGAAGTTCACCAAAGATGGTGGTGTCGTGATGACAGTCAGCGCTGAAATTGATGGCGACTTTGCTAACATCACCATGGAAGTAGAAGACACCGGGATTGGTATTCCTGAAAGTGAAATCGAGAAGATCTTCGCGATGTACTACCAGGTGAAGTCGGGCACAGACAATCTACACGCTGTCGGCACTGGTATTGGTCTTGCCGTGTCTCAACAGCTGATCCATATGATGGATGGTCACATTGAAGTCACCAGTGAAGAGGGCTTTGGTAGTACCTTTACGGTTTCTATTCGAGTGCCTGTTAATCACGATACTCAGGCTCTGATCAAAACGCCAAGAAAGCAGTCCAATCTTAAGATCTTCATGGTCGAAGATATTGAGCTTAATATCACAGTAGCTCGCTCTCTACTTGAAAGCCTTGGTCATGAAGTGACAGTCGTAATGACGGGTAAAGAGGCGCAAATCGTTTTCAACCCGAAAGATTATGACTTGGTCTTACTGGATATCCAGTTACCAGATATGACGGGCTTCGATATTGCTCAATACTACCGCGAGAAATACAGCAAGCTGCCGCCTTTGGTGGCATTAACCGCAAACGTATTAAACAACAAGCAAGAATACTTCCAGAAAGGCATGGACGAAGCGATCAGTAAACCGCTGTCGGTTCGTGCAATCCAGGATGTCATCAGCGATCTTATCGAGGATGCGCCAGAGGCTATTGAGAAAGTTAAGGGTATTGATACAGCCAAGGGTATTGATACTGCAAAGGATGTTGAAAAAGTAACCGGTATTGAGAAAGTAACAGGTGCTGAAAAAGTAACAGCGAGTAAGCCTGCTCTTTCAACGATTGATACCACTTTGCTTGATATTGATATGCTAGAGTCTTATGTTGATATTGTCGGGTCGAAACCGGTTTTGGACAGCATCGTGATGTTTGAAGATATGATGCCGGAATATATGGAAATATTGAATTCCAACATGGTGGCGAAAGATCAAGACAGCATCGTTTCTGAAGCGCATAAGATTAAAGGTGCGGCAGGTTCAATTGGCCTGAAGCGCATACAGCAAGTTGCTCAGAAAGCTCAATCTCCAGATATGCCTGCGTGGTGGGAGAACATTTCAGATTGGGTTGATGAAATAAATAACGAATACCAGAATGAC
The DNA here is from genome assembly GCF_024347615.1 of Vibrio splendidus. NCBI lineage: Bacteria > Pseudomonadati > Pseudomonadota > Gammaproteobacteria > Vibrionales > Vibrionaceae > Vibrio > Vibrio splendidus. Next base: position 558,694 of record NZ_AP025508.1, read on the forward strand.
ATTGAAGTCTTAAAGAGTTGGTTAAATCAAAGGTAGAAGAATAATGAAAAAATTAGCATTCGCCGCATGTGTCGTGGCATTAGCGGGTTGTTCTGCACCACAAGTAGAATGGCAGCAAGATAACCAAGTAGAAATATCTGCTGCGACAGTCACAATGAAAAGCAACCTGTGGCACAACAAGATGCCTACGATTGGAGAGGCTCAAGATAAGACTCTGCACGGTTCTATCTACCTAGAGTCTGACTCACAACTACCAGCAACGCTTGCGGTTGAGAGTGTGACGGTTAAACAGGGGGCGGATACCTTGTTGGTAACAGCTGACGATCTTGATTTAAGAACACACAGTGAAACTCAGTGGGAAGTCGCTTTTGTATGGCAGCTAGAGATCGACAGTGACAAGCCTGTTGATGTTGCGATTGAACTCAAAGACGGTGAAACCGTGAAGTGGCTCGTCGAGAAAGACGTTAAGGTTGATACGGTTTACTAAAACCTTAGCGATCAATGAACAATAAAAAAGGGAGAATGCGTTGGCATTCTCCCTTTTTAATCACTATTGATTACGCTTCGACTGTTCGGAGTACTATTGGTTTATAAGTACTATCAGTTTATAAGTACTAACGGTTTAGAACAGCTAACCGACGACAAGAACTAAACGGCCCGAAGCGCGAATCGAATTAGTCTTCTAGGTCACCACAAAAGCGGTAGCCTTCACCGTGAATCGTTGCGATGATTTCTGGCGTACCAGAAACAGACTCAAAGTGTTTACGAATACGACGGATTGTTACGTCTACAGTACGATCGTGTGGCTTAAGCTCACGGCCAGTCATCTTCTTAAGAAGGTCTGCACGTGTTTGGATCTTACCTGGGTTCTCACAGAAGTGAAGTAGAGCGCGGAACTCTGAACGAGGTAGCTTGTAGCCTTCGCCATCTGGGCTAACCAGAGAACGACTGTTGATGTCTAGTACCCAACCATTGAACTCGTACTTCTCAACGCTACGCTTTTCTTCTTGAACAGAGCTTGTGCTCATTGAACGGTTCAGAAGGTTGCGTGCACGGATAGTCAGTTCACGAGGGTTGAAAGGCTTAGTGATGTAGTCATCAGCGCCGATCTCTAGGCCAAGGATCTTATCAACTTCATTATCACGACCCGTTAAGAACATAAGCGCTACATTTGCTTGCTCACGTAGTTCACGCGCAAGTAGTAGGCCATTCTTACCAGGAAGGTTGATGTCCATAATTACAAGGTTAACTTGGTTGTCAGATAGCACTTGGTGCATCTCTTCACCGTCGCTAGCCTCAAAAACAGCATATCCCTCTGCTTCAAAAATACTCTTTAGAGTGTTACGAGTTACTTGCTCATCTTCAACGATAAGAATCTGCGGGGTTTGCATTTGGCGGTACCTAAATTTGTGACGAAACTGTGCTAATAGAATAAATTCTAGGCAAAAACATAACATACAGGTAATGTATTTTTGATGATAACTTAAAGTTTTCAAAAAAACACTTACTTCCAGCTATCTGCCTTCCTTGAAGTATTGCCCAATAACGTAGATCCAGTACGCCTTTCAATCATTCTGTTAGTGATTGCAGTGGATTCTATAATGTTAACAGCATGCTAACAACGCGAGAATGTTAATTCCATTCACTTTGTTGATTTACATCAATTGCCGTATCGCAACAAACTTTAATAGTATGGCTACAACTTAACCAATGTTATGGTGATTATTTAGCAGCAAAACTAGAATGATTATTCGAGATAGTTCTCACATCTCGCTTGCTAAAGACCAGATTTTGAACCAAGGAAGCTGAAAGCTGTCCTTAGAGTCTAGTAGATAAATATGCGCAATCAACTCTAATTCAATATTAAATTGAGCATAGAACAATGAAAACAAAGGATTAATTCTAACAACATATAAAAGCATAGAGGCACACCCGCATTAGACGGCAACGCCTTACTCACGGAGGATATATGCACGATATAACACCTGATTTGTGTGACGAGTTTGAAAGCAAAGTCACCCAACTGAACATGCCATTGCAGAACTTCGGTCAACGTGGCGCGTTCTGGGGAAAAATTGTAACAGTTCGTTGTTATCACGATAATTCCAAGGTTCGCGAGGTTTTAGAGACTGACGGAAGTGGCAAAGTGCTCGTCGTAGACGGTAATGGTTCGTGTCAGAAAGCATTGCTTGGTGATCAATTGGCGATTCTAGCTATAGAAAACGGTTGGGAAGGCGTCATTGTGAATGGTGCGGTTCGTGATGTAGCGATGATGGCGCAGATGGATCTTGGTATTCAAGCGCTTGGGGCATCACCATTCAAAACTGAGAAGCACGGTGTTGGGCAAGTTAATGTCACGCTCACGGTACACAATCAACTGATTCAGCCTGGTGACTATATATATGCTGATTGGAATGGTGTGTTAATTTCAACGGAATTGTTGATTGAATCTTAACGGGCTTATCAATCAAGAAGTGAGATAGATTAGAAACGAAATCCTAATCCCACTTCAACACCTTGCTGCCACTCTTCATAATCAAGGGTGGCATGCAAATCTAGATTGTCGGTCAGTTGTACTCGGCTTGAAACCTCAGCGGCGACTGACTTTTCACTGTCCTCGGTTTCATCTTTATAAGTGTGCAGAGAACTGTTGAAAGAGACTCTCTCTGAGAATTGATAGCTGACACCACTCAAGAATCCACTCTCATATTTTAGTGAATCACTATTAATACGTGTACCGACATAAAGATCTACATCGGCAAACAGACTGTAAGAATAGCCACTATCGACTTTCCAAGTGTCAAAGCTTTCACTTGATGCATTTTGTGTGGAGATAAAAAACTTATGGGCAGAACGATCGATTTGACTGGGTAGCAAAGGCAAGTTGTTTAACAGAGGTAGGCTGTTCGCTGAACAAACAACAGGCATAGCAAAGGCTAAAAGAATAAGTAATCTCTTCACTTCCCACTCCTGATGTCATTATTATTGTTCTTCGAACGTTATCGTTCAATTAAAGCACAAGATCTGTACGTTCGCTGCACAATCGATATAGCATTTTGTTATGGCTATATATGCAATTGGTTAACTTTGTTGTTCTGATATCAAACCCAACCTTTGAATTGTAGGCTTATAGCCGCCGTTTTATCCCTGAAATGGCGGTTTGCTCTGAAAAATGGTGTGAATGTAAAAAAAACGCAACTTTTCATTGACGTGTAGTAGTAAAAATTGATACACGTAGAGTAAAGCACAAGCAGAGAATTTGATATGCAGCACGTAAGCCACCTAGTAATGACCACCACCATTATTATTACCGACATTCACATTGTTGGGGCAGGCTGCTAAGTAACGGATTTTAAAAAAAAGGCCTGTATCCAACAAGATACAGGCCTTTTTTTGTACCATTTTTATGACTTATGGAGAAAGGGATGCGCGTTTTAAAGTTTGGAGGTTCATCATTAGCTGATGCAGATCGTTTTTTACGAGCAGCAGATATCATCGCTAATAATGCCCAGCAAGAAGAGCTAGCCGTTGTACTATCGGCTCCAGGAAAAACAACCAATAAGCTGGTTGCTGTTATTGAAGCAGCACTAAAAAATGGTGAAGCAGACGTACAGATCACCGAGATCGAATCATCATTCGCAGCATTGTTTGCAGAGATTCAAGCTGTATTGCCGTCAGTCGATGGCTCTGCATTTCAAGAGCAGGTCGATACCTCTCTTGCTCAACTTAAGCAGTTCGTGAATGGTATTAACCTACTGGGTATGTGCCCAAATCACGTAAATGCTCGCATCATCAGTAAAGGTGAGCGAATTTCAATCCAGTTGATGAAAGCGGTACTTGAAGCGAAAGGCCAGCCAGCAAGCCTGATTGACCCAGTTCAATACCTCTATGCTAAAGGTGACCACCTTGAAGCGATGGTTGATGTGGATATTTCTACACAGAATTTCCGTCAATCGCCGCTTCCACAAGGTCACGTGAACATCATGCCGGGCTTTACGGCTGGTAATGAAAAAGGTGAGCTAGTAACGCTTGGTCGCAATGGCTCTGATTATTCAGCAGCGGTTCTAGCGGCATGTCTACGCGCTGATTGTTGTGAGATCTGGACAGATGTCGATGGTGTTTACAACTGTGACCCGCGTTTAGTGGATGATGCTCGTCTTCTTAAATCGCTAAGCTATCAAGAAGCGATGGAGCTTTCTTACTTCGGCGCTTCGGTTCTACATCCGAAGACTATCGCTCCTATCGCGCAATTCCATATTCCTTGCCTAATCAAAAACAGCTTCAACCCACAGGGTGCAGGTACTTTGATCGGCCAAGACACTGGCGAAGATAACCTAGCAATCAAAGGCATCACTACGCTAAGTGACCTAACGATGGTTAACGTATCAGGCCCAGGTATGAAGGGCATGGTTGGTATGGCGAGTCGTGTATTCGGCGCGATGTCTTCTGCCGGCGTTTCTATCGTCCTTATTACTCAATCTTCTTCAGAGTACAGCATCAGCTTCTGTATTGAATCTGCTGATAAAGTGAAAGCGAAGCAAGTGCTATCAGATGCGTTTGAACTTGAGCTGAAAGATGGCCTATTAGAGCCTGTTGAGTTCATGGACGATGTCGCGATTGTTACGCTAGTGGGTGACGGTATGCGCACTTCACGTGGCGTGGCGTCTCAATTCTTCTCTTCTTTAGCTGAAGTGAACGTCAACATCGTTGCTATCGCGCAAGGTTCTTCTGAACGTGCGATCTCTGCGGTTATCCCTGAAGACAAAATCTCTGAAGCGATCAAAGCGTGTCACGAGAACCTATTTAACTCTAAGCACTTCCTTGACGTATTCGTTGTTGGTGTTGGTGGTGTTGGTGGTGAGCTTGTTGACCAGATCCAACGTCAACAAGGCAAACTGGCAGAAAAAGGCATCGTGATTCGCGTATGTGGTTTAGCAAACAGCAAAGGCTTGTTGCTAGATAGCGATGGCCTACCGCTAGAGCAGTGGCGTGATCGCATGTCGAGCGCGACAGAAGAGTTTAGCTTAGCGCGCTTAAATGCACTTGTTCAACGTAACCACATTATCAATCCAGTCTTGGTTGACTGTACGTCTAGCGAAGGCATTGCGGCGCAATACGCTGATTTCCTAGCGGCTGGTTTCCACGTGGTAACACCAAATAAGAAAGCAAATACAGCGAGTATGGCTTACTACCATCAGCTTCGTGAAGTTGCACGTAATTCACGTCGTAAGTTGATGTACGAGACAACAGTAGGCGCAGGTCTACCGGTCATCGAAAACCTACAGAACCTTATCTCTGCGGGTGATGAACTTGAGAAATTCAACGGCATTCTTTCTGGTTCACTGTCTTACATCTTCGGTAAGCTTGATGAAGGTATGACACTGAGCCAAGCAACCAATATTGCAAAAGATAACGGCTTTACTGAACCGGATCCTCGTGATGATTTATCAGGTATGGATGTGGCGCGTAAACTGCTTATTCTCGCTCGAGAAGCAGGCATGGCACTTGAGCTTGAAGATGTTGAAGTTGACCAAGCATTGCCACCGGGTTTTGATGATTCAGGCACGGTTGAAGAGTTTATGGCTCGCTTGCCAGAAGCGGATGCTTACTTCCAAGAACAGTCAGCGATCGCAGCAGAAGAAGGCAAAGTACTTCGTTATGTTGGTGAAATCGCCGATGGTAAGTGTAAAGTTCGTATCGCAGCTGTTGATGGCGACGACCCAATGTTCAAGATTAAAGATGGTGAGAACGCATTAGCATTCTACAGCCGTTACTACCAACCGATCCCTCTAGTATTGCGTGGTTACGGTGCGGGTACTGAAGTTACAGCAGCAGGCGTATTCTCTGATGTGATGCGTACTCTTGGTTGGAAATTAGGAGTTTAGGAATGAGTTCAAGTGATATGGATGTTGTTGTTTATGCGCCTGCATCAATCGGCAATGTCAGTGTAGGGTTTGATGTGCTGGGGGCCGCTGTGTCTCCAGTGGATGGCACGCTGCTCGGTGACCGAGTAATGGTTAAAGCAGGTGATGAATCATTCTCACTAAAAACAGCAGGCAGTTTTGTTTCTAAGCTGCCAACTGAAACCAAAGAAAACATTGTCTACGACTGCTGGGTTGTGTTCTCTCGAGAGCTTGATAAAAAAGGCGTTGCGGTTAAGCCTTTGGAAATGACACTAGAAAAGAACATGCCTATTGGTTCTGGTTTAGGTTCAAGTGCTTGTTCAATTGTCGCGGCACTGGATGCTTTAAACCGTTTTCATGGTCAGCCACTGAATGAAACTGAACTGCTTGCTCTGATGGGCGAAATGGAAGGTAAAATTTCAGGCGGTATCCACTACGATAACGTTGCACCCTGTTACCTTGGTGGTGTGCAATTAATGCTGGAAGAGCTAGGTATCATTAGTCAAGAGGTACCATGTTTTGATGACTGGTACTGGGTAATGGCGTATCCGGGCATTAAGGTTTCAACGGCAGAAGCTCGCGAGATTCTACCTTCTCAATATCGTCGCCAGGATGTGATTGCTCATGGTCGCCATTTAGCGGGTTTCATCCATGCTTGCCACTCTGGTCAGCCAGAGCTAGCCGCTAAGATGATCAAAGACGTGATTGCTGAACCATATCGTGAGAAACTGCTTCCAGGGTTTGCTGATGCGCGTAAATACGCAACCTCAGCTGGAGCGCTTGCTACTGGGATCTCCGGTAGTGGCCCAACTCTATTTAGCATTTGCAAAGAACAAGATGTCGCCGAGCGTGTTGCACGCTGGTTAGAACAAAATTATGTACAAAACGAAGAAGGATTCGTCCACGTTTGTCGCTTAGATAAGCAAGGTTCGATCGTTACAGGAAGTGAGTTATGAAGCTGTACAACATCAAAGAAAATGACGAGCAAGTCTCTTTTGGCCAAGCCGTTCGTCAAGGTCTAGGCCGCAATCAAGGTCTATTTTTCCCATCTGAACTGCCAAAGTTTGATGACATCGATGCGCTGCTAGCAGAGGACTTTGTCCCTCGTAGTTCAAAGATTCTCTCGGCTTTAATAGGCGATGAGCTACCAAAAGAACAGGTTGCTCAATTGGTGGATGCGGCGTTCCAGTTCCCTGCACCTATCAAGCAAGTAAAAGACGGTGTTTACGCGCTTGAGCTTTTCCACGGCCCAACACTCGCGTTTAAAGATTTTGGTGGCCGCTTTATGGCTCAATCTTTAGCGGCTGTTTCAGATGGTGGTCAAATCACTATTTTAACGGCAACATCAGGTGATACTGGTGCGGCGGTTGCGCACGCTTTCTACGGTATGGAAGACATTAATGTTGTGATCCTTTACCCGAAAGGCAAGATCAGCCCACTGCAAGAGAAGCTGTTTTGTACGCTAGGTAAGAACATCCATACTGTGGCGATCGATGGCGACTTTGATGCGTGTCAGGCGCTAGTGAAAGATGCATTTGACGATGCTGAGCTGCGTAAAGAGATCGGTCTTAACTCGGCAAACTCAATCAACATCAGCCGTTTGATGGCTCAGATCTGTTACTACTTTGAAGCGGCTTCTCAGCTGACTAAAGAGCAACGTGAAAACCTTGTTATCTCAGTACCAAGTGGTAACTTTGGTAACCTTACAGCAGGTCTACTTGCTAAAGCACTAGGCTTACCTGTGAAGCGTTTCATTGCTGCAACCAACGAAAATGACACGGTTCCTCGTTACCTAGAAACAGGACAATGGGATCCAAAACCAACGGTAGCAACAACATCGAACGCGATGGACGTAAGCCAACCAAACAACTGGCCACGTATCGAAGAGCTTTGCCAACTGAAAGGTTGGGGCTTAGATACACTAGGCAAAGGTAAAGTATCTGACGAGCAGAGCGCTGAGTCAGTACGTGACCTAAAAGCACAGGGTTACCTATGTGAACCACATGGTGCGATTGCTTACCGTCTACTGGAAGAGCAACTGCAAGAGAACGAGACAGGCCTGTTCTTGTGTACTGCACACCCAGCGAAATTCAAAGAAGTGGTTGATGATATTTTAGGTACGGATATTGAACTGCCAGGCCCGCTAGCAAAACACGCGGCGATGGAGTTGTTATCTGAAGATCTTGATAATGATTTTGAAGCGCTAAAAGTAGTGCTTCGTCGAGTTCAACCGTAACGTACATCTGTATTGTTGAACAAATAAAAACGGCGCTCAATGAGCGCCGTTTTTGTATTCTAATTCAAGCTCTAAAAATTATAGAGACTCGGTGAACGTACGTGCGATAACGTCACGTTGTTGTTCAGTCGTTAGAGAGTTGAAACGTACAGCGTAACCCGATACACGGATAGTTAGCTGTGGGTAGTTCTCTGGGTTAGCAACTGCATCTTCTAACGTTTCACGCTTAAGAACGTTAACGTTTAGATGTTGACCGCCTTCGATGCGTGGTGCTGCTTCGATTGCAACTTCACGGCTTTCGTAGTCGCCTAGGTCTGCAGCTGAGATAACTTGGTCAGCTTCGAAACCTGCAGTAGCAACAACACAACGAGCTTCATTCTTTTCGTTGTCTAGTAGCCAGATTGAGTTTAGTAGGTCATCGTTTGCTGCTTTAGTAATTTGAATACCTTGGATCATAACTATCTCCTAGTCCACTGAATGTGGTTTGATTATGGTGTTAACTTTCGATTTTTGTTGAGCTGGGTAATATATACCTAATATCTGTAAGGTTAACATTAATTTAAGTCAAAAAACAACCAAAAACCATATTTTTACAAAGGTGATTATATTGAGGTAAATCAATAAAACCTTTGAAAACAAAGTAATTACAAAATATTTTAAAGTATAAAAAATATTTAACAGTCTTATTTGTTGTAAGTTTACTACATTTGTTGTGTTTTTATTGAACTACAAACGATACGACCCTTTATTTATTAAGCATTCTGAAAGTGTAAAGTGATTTAATGACAAACAATAATTCATCCTCAAAACCTCAAACCAATATTAAGTTTATTGGTGCTCATGTGTCTGCTGCTGGTGGTGTTGATCAGGCGCCAATGCGCGCAAGAGAGATCGGTGCCAATGCTTTTGCGCTGTTTACCAAAAACCAAAGACAGTGGGCAGCAAAGCCGCTGGAAGCTAAAACCATTAGTGCGTTTAAAGCCAATTGCAAAATGTTGGGCTTTAGTGCTGAGAATATTCTTCCTCATGACTCCTACCTAATTAACCTAGGAGCACCAGAAGAAGAGAAGCTAGAGAAATCACGCGCGGCTTTTATTGATGAAATGGAGCGTTGTAATCAACTTGGACTCACGCTTTTGAATTTTCATCCTGGGAGTCATTTGAAGAAAATCTCAGAAAGCGAATGTTTGGCCAAGATAGCTGAATCGATCAACCTAGCTCATCAAGCGGTGCCTGATGTAATTGCAGTGATTGAGAATACCTCAGGGCAGGGGACTAATCTGGGTTGGAGGTTTGAGCACCTAGCAGAGATCATCGACCAAGTAGAAGATAAGTCGCGTGTCGGTGTGTGTTTAGATACTTGCCATACGTTTACGGCCGGTTATGACTTACGAACAAAAGAAGCGTGTGAGCATACTTTTGCTGAGTTCGAGCGCATTGTGGGTATGCACTATCTAAGAGCAATGCACATCAATGATTCAAAAGCTGAGTTTGCGAGCCGAGTCGATCGACATCATTCTTTAGGAAAAGGCGAAATTGGCTGGGATTGTTTTGAGTATATTGCCTCTGATTCTCGCTTTAATGGTATTCCTCTTATCTTGGAAACCATTGATTCGACGATCTGGAAAGAGGAAATTCAACAACTTAGAATGTTTCATCGCTCAGCAACGCTAGCGAGCGAAGAAGCGTAATAATAAAGGGGGAGATTTATTTCTGTCTATTTCTAATAATTGGCACCTTTCTTTCATAGTATTAAAGTGAATATGTAGTTCACGATGTCTTAGAGGAGGTGCCTTTATGTATTCAATCACCCAAACTTCAACTTCAACTTCAACTTCAACTGTTGCTGTCGCCAGCCGTTTACCAACACCAAACCGTCACGTGCATAGTCATGGCCACCATCGTACACAGCAGAAAAGTGGTTAATCGAGATAAACACAACTTGAACTGATTATTATGATTCATCAACAAGTGAACCCTACACATCATGTTTATTGATAGCTGTATGAGGTATAACTAGAGCCTTATTCAGGACAGTTAGCCGATACAGCTATTTTTTTGTCTGGCGAAAGCCGCTAGAAACCTTGATGATTGGGAAGTAAAACGATGAGCGCACCAAAGAGTTGGGAATCCATTATTAATGATGAACGTGACAAAGAGTACTTTCAGAGTGTTCTCGCTTTTGTCGAACAGCAACGTAATAGTGGGAAAACCATCTACCCTCCTCAAGAGCAAGTGTTCAGTGCTTTCGATATGACGCCTTTTGAGTCTGTACGCGTGGTTATCCTTGGGCAAGACCCTTATCACGGTGCCAACCAAGCTCACGGCTTAGCATTCTCTGTGCTGCCTGGCGTTAAAATTCCACCGTCTCTACGTAATATGTACAAAGAACTCGTACAAGATATAGACGGCTTTGAGATCCCTAGCCATGGCTACCTCGACACTTGGGCATCTCAAGGGGTGTTAATGTTGAATACGGTACTAACCGTAGAAGAGGCAAAAGCACACTCACATGCCAAGTGTGGTTGGGAAACCTTTACCGATACCATCATTGCTGAGCTGAATCAGCGTTCTGAGCCGATCATCTTCTTACTGTGGGGCGCGCATGCCCAGAAGAAAGGCCAAGCCATTGATGCAGACAAACATCATGTGTTGGTTGCACCTCATCCATCACCATTATCAGCACGCCGTGGTTTCTTCGGTTGTCAGCATTTTTCAACAACCAATAAGCTGCTTTCTTCTATGGATCAACAACCTATAGATTGGCGATTATCAACAGAGCTGTAGCTTGGTGGTTTTCTGAGCAGGGTCAAATCATAAATGAGCATCTTCGTATACACTTGTAAATAGTAGGTGTAATGGAGTGCAATACTATGATGATTGAAAGGATAAGACGAGAGCATGGCTATATGGCTCGCTTGCTCGCGATACTCAACAATAAGTTAGAGCATCTAAAACAAGAGCGAGAAATAAACTATAGCTTGATCGCAGAGGTGGTTCATTATCTCATGAACCATTCAGATAAGGTGCATCACCCGAAAGAAGACGTTATTTATCGTTACTACCTCAAGCAATACGGCAGCGATCAAATGATTGAAGACTTGGAGCTGGAACATCAATTGCTTTCTGAGAAAACAGCGGACTTTTTAGGTGTGGTCGATATGATCCTCCAAGATGCGGTTGTTCCTCAGCAAGTCTTTATTGAGCAACTTGAAGCCTTTGTTAAAGCTCAACGAAAGCACATGGAGTATGAAGAGAAGCATGTGTTACCGATGATTGTGAAGGCATTCACGGTCAAAGATTGGCAAGAAGTAGAGTCTCAATGGCTTCAACCGGAAGACGACCCTGTCTTTGGAGAGACAATTGCCGATCAGTACCGCCAACTCGCGGCTCGTGTTCGACAGAATGAGCAAGAGTGCGTTTAGCCCGTTGTCGTATTGAAACGCTGCTATTATTAGGCGCTCTCTATTAAGACGCTCGCTTTCAAATTGTGCTCTAAATCGAAGAGTGGTTTCATACAATAAAAAAGGCACCTACATAGGTGCCTTTTGCTATCTGATTTCTTGTCGTGCAGATTAAAGCTTTATATCATCAAGGCTAAAATCGAGACCGAGATTCATCTCTCTGAGCTCTTTCTCAAGCTGTCTACGATCGTTGATTGCCTCGATTTCACGCCATTTACGCTTGAGTGGTTTCGAGCGAGTTTTTTGAGTTGCACGAGGCATTTCTAGTTCTGATAGTTCATCGAATTGAAAGCTATCCATAAGCCATATCTCCTTCCGTGGGAATCGTTCTTACGAACCATTAAATATCATATTTAGGTTCACAATAACCTTGATTTGTTTCTCATTTGTTTCAAATCTATGAAGGTTTTGTTCTGTTTTCTTATGCGTGCTCACACATTGTGGGGATTTTTATGTATAAAAAACAAGCAAACAAACCTAAGTAAACGATTAAATTAGGGGTTAGGGAATGTTAATTCATTGTGCTAATGGAATGGTATTTTTACTACACTGCATTTAAGTGCGTATTGCGCCGTGCGGTAGCGGGTTCTCATTGCCCTAGAAAAAAATACAGATCTTCACTATACCTTGTAAAACCTAGGCTGACGTCATCTTTATAGGATGTCGTTCTTGTTTTGGTGGTGCCTTGGTTGTTGTTGATATTATGTCCCGATAATGTGACTTTTATTGGGCTGTATTGTTGAAAATTGTGTTAACAAAAGGTGTGTTATTAGTGAAATGTCATTTTAATATAAGTGTATTTGCATATTGATTTTTAGGCCGTCTCGCTGCATTATCCGCCCGTCAAAAAATACACTGATACGTAAAATGGATGCATGAAGCGACATTTACAATCTAGATCGCAACAAATAAATATAAATCTAATGCCGACACAACTATTGACACTGGCATAGGTGATCTAGAGGAAGGCTCGGAAGCAAGATCGGTGCTTAAACTCAATTACGAGGTTCACGTGACAGACTTAATCAATTTGATGAACGATCTCCTTTGGGGATCTATCTTAGTTTACTTACTCGTTGGTGTGGGTATCTACTTCACTGTACGACTAGGCTTCATTCAATTCCGCCATTTCGGCCACATGTTCTCTGTTCTTAGAAACAGCCGTAAAGCAGACAGTGCTGGTATCTCTTCTTTCCAAGCTCTTTGTACTAGTCTTGCTGCTCGTGTAGGTACAGGTAACATGGCAGGTGTTGCTGTGGCACTAACCGCCGGTGGCCCTGGTGCTATCTTCTGGATGTGGCTAATCGCCATGCTAGGTATGGCAACATCATTTGCTGAAAGCACACTAGCACAGCTATACAAAACGCGTGATAACGACGGTAACTACCGTGGCGGCCCTGCATACTACATGGAGAAAGGCCTAGGTATGCGTTGGATGGGGGTTCTATTCTCTATCTTCCTAATCATCGCATTTGGTCTAGTATTCAATGCGGTTCAAGCGAACGCGATTGCAAGTGCAATGAACACGGCATTCGACTTTGAGCGTGGCTACGTTGGTGTTGGTATCGTAATTATCTCTGCATTCGTTATCTTCGGTGGTATCCGTAAGATTGCCCGCACTGCAGAAATCATTGTTCCAATCATGGCACTGGCTTACTTAGCTATCGCTATCTACGTAATGCTAATGAACATTGAGAAAGTGCCTGAAGTTCTGGCTCTTATCTTCAAGAGTGCATTCGGTCTGCAAGAAGCAGCAGCGGGTGGCCTAGGTTACGCGATCGCACAAGCGATGATTAACGGCATCAAACGTGGTTTGTTCTCGAACGAAGCGGGTATGGGTTCTGCGCCAAACGCAGCAGCTTCTGCTACGCCTTACCCACCACACCCAGCATCACAAGGTTATGTGCAAATGCTAGGCGTGTTCATGGACACAATTGTTATCTGTTCTGCAACAGTAGCAATCATCCTGATGTCTGGTGAGTATGTACCGCACGGTGAAGTAACGGGTATCGAACTAACGCAACGTGCACTAACGGCACAAGTAGGCGAATGGGGTGGCATCTTTGTAGCGGTAGCGATTTTCTTCTTCGCTTTCACTTCAATCATTGCAAACTACTCGTACGCTGAAACGAACCTTATCTTCCTAGAGCACAACAACAAGAAGGGCCTAGTGCTGTTCCGTATCGTTGTACTGGGTATGGTTATGTTCGGTTCTCTCGCGACACTGCCAACGGTATGGGCATTGGCTGACGTATCGATGGGCCTAATGGCGATTGTGAACTTGGTAGCGATTATCTTGCTATCGGGTATCGTGATTAAGCTAGCGAAAGACTACAACCGTCAATTAGACGCGGGTAAAGTACCAACGTTCGATGCGGATGATTTCCCAGAGCTTAAAGCTCAATTGGAAGATGGTATTTGGGTTAACAACAAGAAGAAGTAATCTTGTTGGAGTGATTCATCACTCATCCTAAAATCATTAGAAAGGCTAAGGTTTCGACCTTAGCCTTTTTCTTTGCCTGCGATTTCTATCTGTTTACAATTTCTATCTGCCTGCAGTTTTTCTTGGTGAGTGATTTTTGCTTTGTCTGCGATCTTTTCTTTGCAAGCGATCTTTTCTTTGTTAACGATTCTTCTTTGTAAGCGACTTATAGCTAGATCTGTCTATCAAAGTAATAGGAAGAGTCATAAAGACAAGTTGATGTTTTTTCTATACTCTAGCTGCATCCAGTTAGATAACCGATTAGGGTAAAGTTATGTTAGTTGTCGTTTCTCCAGCCAAGACATTAGATTACGAATCACCATTAGCGACTGAGCGCTTCAGCCAGCCAGAGTTTGTTGAACACTCTGCAGAGCTTATTGAAGAGTGCCGCAAGCTGACACCTGCTGATGTTTCAGCTCTGATGAAAGTAAGCGATAAGATTGCTGGGCTGAACGTAGCGCGCTTTGAGCAGTGGAGCGAGACCTTTACCCAAGACAATGCACGTCAAGCAATCCTAGCCTTTAAGGGCGATGTGTACACTGGCCTAGATGCTGAAACACTGTCGGACGATGATTTTGACTACGCACAGAATCACCTGCGTATGCTTTCTGGGTTATATGGCTTGCTTAAGCCGTTAGATCTGATGCAGCCTTACCGCCTAGAGATGGGCACACGCTTAGCTAATGAGCGTGGCACTAACTTGTACCAGTTCTGGGGCAATATCATCACTGATAAGCTGAATGAAGCGTTGAATGCTCAAGGCGATAATGTATTGATCAACCTTGCATCGAACGAATACTTTAAAGCGGTGAAGCCGAAGAGCCTTGATGGTCAAATCATCACGCCAGTTTTTAAAGACTGTAAGAATGGCCAATACAAGGTGATCAGTTTTTACGCGAAAAAAGCGCGTGGGATGATGGCTCGCTACATCATTGAGAACAAAATTGATTCCGTTGAAGCGCTGACCAAATTTGATACCGCGGGTTACTACTTCGTTGAAGAAGAGTCGAACGCGAAAGAGCTCGTCTTCAAGCGTGAAGAGCAAAACTAGTAGCTCTTGGTTAATTTGTCACTCTTGTTAATTAGTTACTCTTGTTAATTAGTTACTCTCGGTTTGAGTCGGTAATTAAAATTAGAGGCCTAGTTATTTAGCCTAATAACGAGCCAGACAATAATAAACTAGACAAAGAAAAGCCCCATGCAGATAACTGCATGGGGCTTTTTATTGAATCATTGAAAGGCGGTTAGATTACTTGTTCTTAACGGCTTTCTTTTTCTTAGCGATTTTCTTTTTCTTAGCAATTTTTTGCTTCGCTACCGCTTTCTTGTCTTCTTTCTTCGGTTTCTTCTTCTTCGTTACCGCGGCTTTCTTATGCGTTGGGCGCATGCCTTCGATGAAGCGTTCTTTGATCGCATCTTCAGTGTAACGAGCCACACGTTCAATCATTAGCTGATCGTGCGCTTCAATGATAGAAACCGCGTTACCTTTTTTACCTGCACGAGCCGTACGGCCGATACGGTGAAGGTAGACATCTGCTGTACGCGGCATGTCGTAGTTAATAACGTGGCTCACATCTGGAAGATCGATACCACGAGCTGCGACGTCAGTTGCCAGCAGTACGTTGATAGAACCATCGCGGAAACGAGAAATCGCGTTGTTACGACGATCTTGAGGCATTTCACCTTGAATCCACACACATGGAATCTGTGCACTTTCTAGTTGAGCTCGTAGCTCACCTAGGCGATCACGCGTCTTCAAGAAGATGATGCTGCGTTCAGCTTGCTCTGTGATGATATGTTTTAGGATATTAAGCTTGTGCTTAGCTGAATCGGCGCGGTGATACCATTGAGTGATCTTCTTACGTTCACGCAGTGATGATTTAGCATCGATCTCTGCTGGGTTTTTCAGTAGATCTTCAGTGAAACCTTCAATGCCTTTACCTTCTAGTGTTGCTGAGAAAAGTAAAGTTTGTTTACGCCAGCGACACTCTGCAGACAGACGGTCAACAACAGGGCCAAAGCCCATGTCTAGCATACGGTCTGCTTCATCCAGAACTAACCATTCAATCGCACGACAGTCAAAACGCTCACCTTCAATGTATTCCATCAGACGACCGGGTGTTGCCACCACGATATCTTGGGTTGTACTTAAGATGTCAGCGTGCTCTTGGTACATCACACCGCCCGTGATCGTAAAGATGTTCAGGCTGGTGTATTTAGCAAGCTCACGTGCTTGTTCGGTGATCTGCATTGCTAGTTCACGCGTTGGCGTTAGGATAAGCATACGTGCAGGGCCAGATTTCTTACGTGGGAAATCCAGTAGGTATTGCAGTGCTGGCAATACAAATGATGCTGTTTTACCAGTACCTGTTGGCGCAGAAGCCAAAACGTCTCTTCCATCTAACGCTTGCGGGATTGCTTCAGCTTGTATCTGTGTTGGGCGTTCGTAGCCCATTTCGTCAATTGCTTTAAGCAGCTCTTGGTTTAGATCGAGTTCTGCAAAGGTTCTGATCACTGTTGTTTCTCCACAAGCAATAAATGTTTCTGCCTCAAAAAGCAGACGATAAAAAAGAGTAGTCGGACATTATAGAAGCATTAGTGATTAGGATCACATGGTATTTGCTACATCTTGAGATAAAAATCTTTAGTAAGGGCAATAAATGCCTCGCTATAACCGCCATCATGATGGATCGTAAGCGATTCACGCTGCAAATCTTGCTCACAAACAGGATCTTTAGATAATTCAAACAGAACTCGAATTGCCGGTTTTCTGTCTGTTGTTTTCACATCAAGGCGCTTTGCTAGGTACCAACCACATTGTTGGGCAAGCTTGATGAAGCCTTCTCCCTCGGTCGTCGGCAGTATAAAACTGGCGGTGGCGGCATCCGTCGTTATCTCGAAACAACGCTGAGCAAGCTCAAGGTGATCCAAGCTGTTGGTGTGCCTCGCGGTGGCTCTTTGGCTTTGCTGTGCCTGCTCTCCAGAGTTGAAGTAGGGAGGATTGCAAATTATTGCATCAAATCGTTGCGAGAAATCCGTGGTTAACACGCTGCCATGATGAAGGGAGATGCGATCTTGCCAAGGCGACTGCTCAATATTGACTGTGGCAGCATCAATGGCGTGCTGATCAATATCTATCGCAGAGATTGAAGCATCCTCAAAACGCTGCGCAGCCATCAAGGCCAACAGACCTGTTCCTGTTCCAATATCGAGTACACATGATCTTTGTGGCAGGCTTACCCACGCGCCAAGTAACACGCCATCGGTACTGACGGGCATGCCGCTTTGTCCTCCGTAAATAGAGAATTTTTTGAAATTGAAGCTTTTGGTTTCGGTTTTTTTGTCTTTCATGAATGTTCTGGATATCGATATATTTTAAGTGGTTAGCTCTAATGTTAATTAATTGTATAGCTCAATGTTCTATTTGAGAATTCATTGTTGTTAATTATGGTTAGTTTATAATTATGGCAATATTTCCATATCCAGTGGAATCCACTGCTTTTGGTTCTCAAATGCAAATTTATATGGTGTTTTTTTGTGGTGACTTGCAGCTAGCCAAGTGTTTCGTCATTATGCGCGACTATTTTATAGATTGATTGGCAGCTTCTAGCTGTAACATTCACGTAAGCACAACATAAATTCATAAATATAATTAAGGATTATCTGTGAAACAGAGTCTAAAACTAACAGATATAATGGCATTGGGCTTTATGCTTTTTGCGTTTTTCTTAGGTGCGGGTAACATCATCTTCCCACCTCTTGCTGGCCAATTAGCTGGTGACCACTTTCTTCCAGCGATGTCTGGTTTCCTGCTGACCGCCGTTGGTCTGCCGTTGATCACTATCGTCGCAGTTGCAGTGGCTGGTGGCTCTTGGGGTCATCTAACGAAAGATCTTCCAAAGCGAGCTGCAACTATCATGGCTGTGCTGATCTTTATCATCATCGGTCCTGCATTTGCTGCGCCACGTACCGGCCTTGTTGCTTATGAGATGGCGGTGAAACCGTTCTTCATCGATGCCTCTCAAGCTCACCTCACTCTTTTTTCGATTGCATTTTTTGTGGTAGCGATGTTCTTCTCATGGTCGCAAGGTAAGCTTATCGACGTAATCGGCAAGGTACTGACACCTGCACTATTTGTTGGTTTGGTTGTACTGGCAGTTGCTGTGTTCGTTAACCCACAAGGCGACATTCTTGCGGCTCATGGTGAGTACATTACTCAGCCACTGACCAAAGGTTTCCTTGAAGGCTACAACACCATGGATACGTTTGCTTCGTTGATGTTTGGTATGCTGATCGTTGATGCGATTCGCAGCAAGGGCATTACTGATCGTGCAGCGACGACTAAGTACCTTATCAGCGCAGGTTGTATTGCCGCGGCTGGTCTAGCATTTGTTTACATCTCTTTGTTCTTCTTGGGCGCAACAAGCGCAACAGTCGCAGCGGGTGCGGACAATGGCGGTGCTATCTTAAGCCTTTACGTTCAGTCACTGTTTGGCCCATCAGGTCAGCTAGTGCTTTCAGTGATCGTATTACTGGCGTGTCTAACAACGGCGATTGGCCTTGTTTCAGCATGTTCTGATTACTTCAGCTCGCTAACGCCTTTGTCTTACAAGACTTGGGTAATCATCAACGGTGTAGCTTGTGCAACCGTAGCGAACGTTGGCCTTTCTCAACTGATTTCTCTGTCTGTTCCAGTACTGTTTGCATTGTATCCAGTCGCTATCGCGTTGGTTGCTCTGACGTTCTTGCGTAGCCGTTTCCCTAATCCAAAAGCCGCTTACCGTGTGGTTGTATTAGTGTCTCTACTGTTTGCTCTTATTGATGGCGCTAAAGTAGCGGGTGTCGATGTGTCTGCACTTAAGATGCTGCCATTGTTCGAGATCGGTATGGGTTGGTTACTTCCAACTGCTGCAGCAATCATCTGCATGTTCTTTGTTGGTAAAGCAACAGAACAAGAGATGGCTGAAGAGACCGTTTAATCTTCCGTTGAGATTAGATTGTCCTTCGAGATGAAATAGAAAAGGCCTCATTACTTCGCAGTAATGAGGCCTTATTGTATCTAATCGATGATGTTCTTTCTGCCTGAAGCTTTTAGTTCTTAGCCCTTAGCTCTTAGTTCTGAACTCTAAGGAAGCAGAACTTATAGCTTTTCGCTGTACTCGACGAGGACTTGTTCAACCCAAGTTGCGATACGTTCGTCGCTGAGTTCGTACTGTGAATCTTCATCGAGAGCCAAACCAACAAACTGAGACTTGTCTTCTGTTAATGCTTTAGATGCTTCGAATTCGTAGCTGTCATCGTTTGGCCAGAAGCCGACAAACTCAGCGCCTGCGGTTTTCAATTCATCATGCAATAGACCCATCGCATCTAGGAACCATTCACCGTAGCCCTCTTGGTCACCTAGACCAAACAGAGCAACCACCTTACCTTTCATTGGCGTTGTTGCGATGTCTTCCCACAACTCATTCCAGTCTTCTTGAATTTCACCGAAATCCCACGTTGAGATACCAAGCAGTAAAAGGTCGTAGTCCGCCATAAAAGAAAGAGGGGTTTCTTTCACGTTATGGATATCAACTAGGTCTTCACCAATAATGCCGCGAATTTTCTCTGCTGCCATTTCGGTATAGCAGGTGGTTGAGCCGTAAAATAATCCAATTTTCATAGCAAACGTTCGATTTTAATTTCAGATGGCGAATTCTAACCATAAATCGACTTCGATTGCAGCGATTATCCGCTCAAGTCGTAATTTTTATGGCATTCATATTTGCTCTGACATACTCTCAAAATAGTTTCCAATATTGTGAGTAACACTATGCAGTCGCCTCAAGGGCAGAGCGCAGACCACGGTCTCGTTGAGCAGTTTTTAGATGCTATGTGGATGGAGAGGGGGTTATCGGAGAATACGCTTGTCTCATATCGTACCGACTTGTCCAAGCTTCTAACGTGGATGGAAAAGAACAATTACCGCCTCGACTTTATTAGCCTTTCAGGGCTACAGGATTATCAAGGCTGGTTAGCCGACGCCGATTTTAAGCAGACTTCCCGTGCTCGCATGTTGTCGGCGATTCGTCGCTTGTTCCAATACTTGCACCGCGAGAAAGTGAGAGGCGATGATCCGAGTGCATTGTTGATCAGCCCTAAGCTGCCACAGCGCTTGCCAAAAGATTTGAGTGAAGAGCAAGTTAATGCACTGCTAGAGGCTCCTGATCCCAATGACCCTATTGAGCTTCGCGATAAAGCGATGCTTGAGTTATTATATGCAACTGGTCTTCGTGTGACCGAGTTAGTCAGTTTGACGATGGAAAATATCAGCCTAAGACAAGGCGTGGTGCGTGTTATTGGTAAAGGCGGTAAAGAGCGCTTGGTGCCAATGGGCGAAAATGCCGTGGACTGGATTGAGACTTTTATTGAACAAGGTCGGCCACAACTGCTCGGCGAAAACAGTTCTGATGTGGTTTTTCCGAGTAAACGCGCCAAGCAAATGACCCGTCAGACGTTCTGGTATCGTATTAAGCATTACTCGGTTGTTGCTGGTATAGACACAGAGCTATTGTCACCACACGTGTTAAGACACGCTTTTGCGACTCATTTACTGAACTATGGCGCAGATCTCAGGGTCGTACAGATGTTGCTTGGGCATAGTGACTTATCGACAACCCAAATTTATACTCACGTGGCGACCGAAAGGCTGAAGCAAATTCACGCGCAGCATCACCCACGTGCTTAAACCCATTTATTTTTAAGGTGAACTTAATGAGCGTATTACGCCGTCTTCCTCTATTAGTGCTTCCTCTCATGATTACTGCATGTAATGCATCAGAAGCGAAAGTAGAACAAACATCAACAGCCGTAGAAGTTGCTCCAGCTCAAGTTATTGATACAGCAGCGTTAACTAAGCGTTTTGAAAAAATCGGTATCAAGGTAGAGAAGATTGTTCCTTCAGACATTGATGGCCTATTAGAGATTCAAACTAACAGTGGCATTATCTTTTCTTCTCCAGAGGGCGATCACTTTCTAGCCGGCACTCTTTACTCTCTGGATGATAACGGCAAATTCAGTGACGTTTTGGCTGAGCGTCAAGCTCCACTTAATGCTGAAAAGGTCGCGGCGATGTCGGATACGGTTATCGAATATAAAGCCGATAACGAAAAGTATGTTGTGACGGTATTTACTGACATTACCTGTGGCTACTGTGTTCGTCTGCACAGCCAAATGCAAGGCTATAACGATCTAGGTATTACCGTTCGTTACATGGCTTACCCACGCCAAGGTGCGACAGGACAAGTTGCCGATCAAATGGCGGCAATCTGGGCTTCAGATGATCCAAAAACAGCCATGCACGATGCTAAAGTAAACCGTCAAATGCCAGCGTCTGGTAAAGACCTAGCAGAGCAGAAACAGATCATCGCCAAACAATACCAATTGGGTCGTGAGCTTGGCATCAATGGCACACCTGCTATCGTACTAGCAAGCGGTGAGTTGGTGAGTGGTTACTTACCGCCAGCACAACTTCTTCAACGTTTAGAGCAATAATATCGTTTCTGTATTGCCAATTTATCCCCCATGTTTTTGATTTAAGGAGTGGCCTGATTAATATCAGGCCCATTTTTATATGATAGAGATCCAACGCCGTCCTGAGGTCGACACTTCAGTCTTACCTGCTCACTTACCTGACTTGTTAAAGCGCATTTATGTGAGTCGCGGAATCGACAGTGCTGACCAACTAGAGACAGCAGCGAAAGGCTTGCACTCTTATCAAAAACTGGGTGGCATTGATGCTGCGGTTGAATTGTTGTTCAAAGCCATTCAGCAGCAAAAACGCATCATCATTGTTGGTGACTTTGATGCCGATGGCGCAACCAGTTCGGCGTTGTCTGTACTTGCTCTGCGTATGTTGGGCAGCTCTAACGTTGATTATCTAGTACCAAACCGTTTTGAAGATGGTTATGGCTTGAGCCCTGAGGTTGTCGAACAGGCGATCGAACTTGGTGCTGAAGTGATCATGACCGTGGACAACGGTGTCTCTTCGATTGACGGTGTCCGTTTCGCTAAAGAGAAAGGGCTAGACGTTCTGGTTACTGATCATCACTTACCGGGCAATGAACTGCCAATCGCCGATGCGATGGTCAATCCGAACCTAGAAAGCTGTGCATTTCCTTCAAAAGCGCTAGCGGGTGTTGGCGTCGCCTTTTATCTGATGATGGCGTTGTGTGTTCACATGCGTAAGTTGGGCTGGTTTGCTCAACACGGTATGACAGAGCCCAAGTTGATGGAACTGATTGACCTAGTGGCACTGGGTACTGTTGCGGATGTGGTTCCACTTGATGAAAATAACCGAATCTTGGTGCACCAAGGGCTACAACGCATTCGTGCGGGCAAAGCTCGTCCGGGTATTCAAGCCTTGATTGAAATTGCTAAGCGAGATGCTAAGCGATTAGTTGCCTCCGATTTTGGTTTTGCGCTTGGTCCACGTATCAATGCGGCTGGCCGATTGGATGACATGTCTTTTGGTGTTGAGCTGCTAATGAGTAACAACATTCATGCCGCGCGTCGAATGGCCAGCGAGTTAGATGGCTTGAACCAAACACGTAAAGAGATCGAAGAGGGCATGAAACAAGAAGCGATGGCTTTTTGTGAGCGCCTTGAATTTGGTAAAGACGATTTGCCTTCTGGTTTGGCGCTGTTTCAACGTGATTGGCACCAAGGCGTCATCGGTATTCTCGCTTCGCGTATCAAAGACAAATATCACCGCCCAGTGATCGCATTTGCTGATGGTGGTGAAGGCAGCATCAAGGGTTCATGTCGTTCGATTCCAGGTTTGCACATGCGCGATGCGCTAGACAGAATCGATACTCAAAACCCTGGCTTGATCTTGAAGTTTGGTGGTCACGCAATGGCGGCTGGCTTAACCATTATGGAAAAAGACTTCGAGCGATTCAGCAAGATGTTTGATGACGTTGTGCGTAAAGAACTCGGTGAGACGGCACTTAAGGGCATTATCTTGTCTGATGGTGAACTGTTACCTGAAGAGTTCTCAATGCATACCGCTGAGACGTTGCGTTCAGGTGGTCCGTGGGGCCAAGCTTTCCCAGAACCCATCTTTGATGGTGAGTTTAAAGTGCTGCATCAAAAACTGGTAGGTGAAAAACACCTTAAATTGATGCTAGAACCTCTATACAAAGGCCACCCAACCAATGTGATGATTGATGGTATTGCTTTCAATGTTGATTTACGTCGTTGGCCTGATGCGTCAGTGAAAACGGTTCATCTTGCATTTAAGCTGGATATCAACGAGTTTCGTGGCAACCAATCGTTGCAGTTGATGGTTGACCATATTGAAGCCAAATAGTTGAAGCCAAATAGCGTTATCGTTCACTGAATGATGTTCATCATTTAGCCCCAAATTCAACAAGCTCTGTTCAAAAACAGGGCTTGTTTTCTTTCTTTCCCTTACAAATTTCACGTGTTTTTTCTGTCTGTCAATTTTATATTCCATTAAGTTGTTGAATCTTGGCTTTCCGCTCTAAAAAATTCTGTATCTCCGTCACACTTTTGAGTACAATTCTTCGGTTAAATTCTACTCATAAATGATGAGCTAAAATGTTTGAAATCAATCCTATTAAAAACCGTCTGCAGGATGTGTCTGAACGCACAAATATCCTGAGGGGGTATCTTTGACTATGACGCTAGAAAAGAGCGTCTAGAAGAAGTAAACGCAGAATTAGAACAACCGGATGTATGGAACGAACCTGAGCGTGCTCAAGCGCTAGGTAAAGAACGTTCTGCATTGGAAGCAGTAGTAGAAACGATCGACCAACTTGACCAAGGTGTTGAGGATGTTGAGGGTCTATTAGAGCTTGCGGTTGAAGAAGAAGACCAAGAAACGTTTGACGAAATCGAACCTGAATTAGCAGAGCTAGAAGCTAAGCTAGAAAAACTGGAATTCCGTCGTATGTTTGCTGGCGATCACGACGCATCAGATTGCTACATCGATTTACAGTCAGGCTCGGGCGGTACAGAAGCTCAAGATTGGACTTCAATGATGTTGCGTATGTACTTACGTTGGGCAGATTCGAAAGGCTTCAAGACCGAAGTGATCGAAGTGTCTGATGGTGATGTTGCTGGCCTTAAAGGCGCAACGGTACGTATTTCTGGTGAATACGCTTATGGTTGGTTACGTACAGAGACAGGTGTTCACCGTCTAGTTCGTAAGTCACCATTTGATTCAAGTGGCCGTCGTCATACTTCATTTGCATCTGCGTTTATCTACCCAGAGATTGATGACAACATTACGATCGATATTAATCCTTCTGACTTACGTATTGACGTATACCGTGCCTCTGGTGCTGGTGGTCAACACGTAAACACCACGGAATCGGCGGTACGTATTACTCACGTTCCAACCAACACCGTGGTTCAATGTCAGAATGACCGTTCGCAGCATAAGAACAAAGACCAAGCGATGAAGCAGCTACGTGCTAAGCTTTTTGAACTTGAGATTCAAAAACAAAATGCTGAAAAACAAGCGAGCGAAGAAACGAAATCAGACATCGGTTGGGGCAGTCAAATCCGCTCTTACGTACTGGATGATTCTCGTATCAAAGATTTGCGCACCGGCATCGAAAATCGCAATACTCAAGCGGTTCTTGACGGTGACTTAGACAAGTTTATTGAAGCTAGCCTGAAATCAGGTCTGTAAGCTTTACCAACTATTAAGCTTTACCAATAATATTGGTAAAAATGCCTATATTTTCAAAAATATAGCTGTCCAAATTATAAAAGCAAGGTACATCTCTAATGACTGATGCTGTTCAAAACGAAAACGCACAAGAAGCTTCTTCACCTGAAGAGAACAAACTAATCGCTGAACGCCGTAGCAAGCTGGATCACATCCGCTTGAACTGCAAAGCGAACGGTCACCCAAATGATTTCCGTCGCGAGCACCTAGCTGGCGATCTTCAAGCGGAATTCGGTGAGAAGACTAAGGAAGAGCTAGAAGAGCTTAACCACATCGTTGCGATCGCTGGTCGTGTTATGGCGAAGCGTGGTCCATTCCTTGCGATTCAAGAAACTTCTGGTCGTATCCAAGCATACGCAGCGAAAGACGTACAAAAAGTACTGAAAGAGAAGTACCAAGGCCTAGATATCGGTGACATCATCGGTGTTAAAGGTGCGCTTCACAAATCTGGTAAAGGCGACCTTTACGTGAACATGGAAGAGTTTGAACTGCTAACTAAAGCACTTCGTCCTCTACCAGAGAAGTTCCACGGTCTAACTGACCAAGAGATGCGTTACCGTCAGCGTTACGTTGACCTAATCGTGAACGAAGACTCTCGTAACACATTCATCGTGCGTTCTAAGCTTGTGTCTTCAATCCGTAACTTCATGAGCTCAAAAGGCTACCTAGAAGTTGAAACGCCAATGATGCACGTGATCCCAGGCGGTGCTACAGCACGTCCATTCATCACTCATCACAACGCATTAGACATCGACATGTACCTACGTGTTGCACCTGAGCTTTACCTTAAGCGTCTAGTGGTTGGTGGTTTTGACCGTGTATTCGAGATCAACCGTAACTTCCGTAACGAAGGTCTTTCTCCACGTCACAACCCAGAATTCACAATGATGGAATTCTACCAAGCGTACTCTGACTACAAAGATCTAATGGATCTAACGGAAGAGATGCTTAGCACAGCAGCGATGGACGTTCTTGGTTCTACTTCTATGCCTTACGGTGACGAAACGGTTGAGTTCGGTGGCACTTACGCTCGCATGAGCATGTTCGATGCAATCAAACACTACACGCCTGAAAATGCAAACATTCAAGCTCTGACTGAAGATGATCTTCAGAACAGAGAATTGATGGTTAAAATTGCAGAAGAAGTGGGTCTGTACGTTGAGAAATTCTGGACTTGTGGTCAGCTTCTTGAAGAGATCTTTGGTGAAACGGCTGAGCCTCAGCTAATTCAACCAACATTCATCACGGGTTACCCAGCGGACATCTCTCCATTGGCTCGTCGTAGCGACAGCAACCCATTCTTCACAGATCGCTTTGAGTTCTTCATCGGTGGCCGTGAAGTAGCGAATGGTTTCTCTGAGCTTAACGATGCACAAGACCAAGATGAGCGTTTTAAAGCGCAAGTTAACGCAAAAGACGCGGGTGATGACGAAGCGATGTACTACGATGCAGACTACATTACTGCACTAGAGCACGGCTTACCGCCAACAGCGGGTCAAGGTATTGGTATTGATCGTCTAGCGATGCTATTTACAAATACGCACACAATCCGTGACGTGATCTTGTTCCCGGCAATGCGTCCACAAGCGTAATACTCGCTTATGGGATGTAACAGCCCATCTGATTAAAAAGCCACCTTCGGGTGGCTTTTTCTGTTTTTAGGCTGCAAAACCTAGCCTGTACCGCACTCTTGATTCGAAAAACCATTATTTCTGACATAGTCTTACTATTGAGACATAAAATCTAAGATAGTCTCACTACTATACGTCCTGCGCTGAATACGATCTCGTGGCATTTTGTCGAACGATGAAGCAGTGACTCGTATTAGCTTGATTTAAATAAAAATAGAATAAGGAAGAAGGATGGGAACTCAATTTAAGATGGATTCCTTACCAGGTTCTCTTATCGTCGTTGGTGGTGCGTACGAACCCTGGTTATCAGTGTTAGAGCAAGTGGGTTGGCAATGTACCCAGTGTGCAGATTTACGAAAAGCCGATGCCTTGATTGCTGACATTGGCCCATGCATTGGCATTGTGGATCTTAGTCATGATGAGTTTAGCCTTAACGGTATCGCTAATCTCGTGAGCAACAACAAGCAAGTAAGATGGCTCGCCTTTATTCGTGAATCGCAATTGAGCTCTGATACCATTTGCCAATTTATCGTGAACTTCTGTATCGACTTTTTCACGGCGCCAATCCCAGATGCCCAGTTATTGAGTACCATTGGTCACCAATTGGGTATGCTCAAGCTTGAGCAGAAAGTATGGCCAAACTACGGCATCAACAACAATATGGGTTTGCTTGGCGACTCTGTGGCTGTGAAGCGTTTGAGAGACCAAGTAAAGCGCATTGGGCCGACAGATGTCAGTATCCTGATTTACGGAGAGAGTGGAGCAGGAAAAGAGACGGTTGCACGATCAATTCATCAAAACTCTTCGCGAGCGCAAAAGCCATTTTTAACGGTCAATTGTCGTGCCTTGTCTGAAATGAGAATAGAGGCC
Source organism: Vibrio splendidus (assembly GCF_024347615.1). Lineage (NCBI taxonomy): Bacteria > Pseudomonadati > Pseudomonadota > Gammaproteobacteria > Vibrionales > Vibrionaceae > Vibrio > Vibrio splendidus. The sequence continues at coordinate 586,018 of NZ_AP025508.1, forward strand.
GAGGTATTTGGTATCTCTGCACAGCCCGCTGCAGCACCTTGTCTGTTGGAAGAAGCCGACGGCGGAACCATCTTACTCAATGATGTATTGGCGATGCCACGTAATCAGCAGTTGAACCTGCTGCGTTTTTTACAAGAAGGTAAAATTGAAACTGCGGATGGTCCTAAGCCTGTCGATGTGCGCATTCTGGCCGCGAACTCTTCTGATATCGAAAAGGCATTGATCGAGGGCGACTTCAATGAAGAGCTTTATCATTACATCAATGTTCTGCGTATTCACGTTCCGAGCTTGAAAGAGCGAGTGAGTGATATTTCAGTACTGGCTAATCATTTTCTACGCGAGTATTCAAAAGAGTTCAATGCTCAAGCTAAGAGCTTTTCAGACGATGCTACCCGCTCGATGAATCGTTATCACTGGCCGGGCAATGTGCGTGAGTTGATGAATCAAATTAAGCGTGTCGTGCTGATGTCGGATGCGGTGATCATTGACGATCAACAACTGGATTTACCAAAACAGAATGATGAGCGCCGCAGTCTCAAAAGTATCCGTGAGCGTTCAGAGAGAGATGCGTTGCTGATTGTTCTAGAATCTTATGGTGGTCAAGTATCGTTGGCCGCTAAGGAGCTTGGAGTTTCGCGTGCAACCATGTACCGATTGCTGAATAAACATAGCCTGATTTCTGAAGGTGTTGTTTAGAGCTCTCTATTCATTGATTCTATCCAGTTAGTGTAAATCTAAGAGCCACGCATGATGCGTGGTTTTTTTATATCCATTGCTACAATTGATCGTTGATCGTTGACTGCTGATAGATTGATAGATTGATAGATTGAGCTATTGGAGGCTCGGTCTTTAAGAGAGATGTTCTATGATTTTATATAATCATAGTGAATATGTTATATATAAAGTAATATGCAACTAATATTTTGGGTGAATCATTTGTTTTGAAATTGTTAATCAATTATCGGTTGAATAATATACTCACTTGGTTAGACTTTAACCGTGAAAGCAATGGTTTAACAAAGACTTATTTGCTTTTATTATCTCATTTCTTTTTGGATTTTTTAGTTAGTTTGGAGGCGCAAATGAAACATTTCGATTTTATACAGCATATTTGCGCGTCGTTTGATCCGTGTACTGACATGGTGACTGTTATGTCACAAACATCAGCCATGGCCGATCGAAACACCCAAGATAAACCTAACTAATAGATCCGTACCCTTATTTGGCTGCGGAAAAATAGCAGCTAAGTGAGAAGCCCTCATACTATCTAACACGCTATTTTTCCTCAGTTTATTTTACAACTGGAGAGTTATTATGCGTCACTCAGTATACTTAAAACTAGCAACAGTCCTTATCCGTGCAGATCTTCGTCGTGAAGAACGTGAATGGCAACGAAAAGTTCGTCGTAGTTCATACGATCTACCATGGAACAATACTCATTTATTGAGAGATATTGGCCTTGAAGCCGATGGTCGACCAATTGGTTTTTCTGAACCTGAAGTCGTTACGATTGAACGTCGAGTTCGTCACCTTCGTCGAGTCTTAAGCGCGCGAATACCGACGTAATCTTGTGGGGTGATAGCGCCTTTCACTCCTTAAGATAAATATCAGTGATAGTTGTGGCGTCGGAAGTGCAAGCTTTTGAACTAAAACTGGCCAAAAAAGAGAAGCACTTGCTTCTCTTTTTTGCTTTTTTAAGCCGTTATGTGTGCTTTTTTAAGTCGTTATCTAGTAAAGAAAAAGAGTTCTACTACGCTTTATAGAGCAAGGGAGGCTGGCTATGCAAAAGCATCAATTAGACATGTGGTTACATGGAGAGCACAAAGACTCTTATCAAACACCGAAAGTATACGTTATTGGTTGTTCCGATATCTCGGAATATCTTTTAGCAGTGGAATATAAACACAAGCTAGAACCGGTAAAGCAAGACGGTGAGCCGCTTCACTTTGGATCCTTGGATCAAGTGAAAGAAGAGTTGCTTCGGCTCGGTTTTGAAAAGGCGTATCTTCGCTTACACAACGCCTATGACGAGTTTGGCAATGAGCCAAGCCAAAGCTACTGTGATATTGAACTGGCGCTCAAACCTCATTAGAGAGCGTTCGTAGCTAGAGATTGATTCTAGTTACAGGCGGTTTGTAACATACTGATAGTTTGGTCCATCTATGCTAAATAAAAGCTCTATGCGTAATGGGTTGTCAGCAATTTATGGGTGAATTGAGTCCGTAGATAGAAACCACGTGGTTTAGTCTTGATAGGTTTTCCACTTGCACCGTAAGCTTCTGTTAACACGCGACTGTTGGCCGCTTTTGGTCGCAAATGCAGTGCTTCGCCGTGTCTTGCTGTTATCTGTTCAACATTACCTAACACGATCAACTCCATCAGCTCTTCCCAGTCTCTTTTCAGGAGTTCGTTTTCAGCTAGGCTTGGTGTCCAGAGTAATGGGGAGCCAACATGCCTTTCTGCCAGCGGGATCTCTCTTTCTCCCTCAACAGGGATCCACAACACTTTAGACAGCTTGTTTCGAACGTGACTGGTTTCCCAAGTTATGCCTTGCACGCCCATCAATGGAGCGACACAAACAAAGGTGGTTTCGAGTGGCTTTCCAGAGTAGCCAATCGGGATGCTTTTAAGCTCGATACCGAGTTTGGCAAAATCTTGTTCTGGTTTACTGCCAGCGGGCGCACCCAAGTGCCATTCCAATAGCTGTCCAACCCAGCCTTTATCGCGCTTGAGGTCGTTTGGCATCACCATCTCGGCTTCATCGGCGAGCTCTTTAAAGGTCATTCCGGCGATAGCATACGCTCTGTCTAGCAGCTCTTGTTGTGTTTGTGGTTCTGGTTTCATAATAAAAGGCATGATCAAAAAAATGATTTTACCAGAAGTTATCACCATATGACGACTGGTTAAGAAATGATCTCCTTGTTAGGAAAGGGATCAAACTCATGGTTATCCACAGGACATAAAGGTAATTAATTGAAATATTAATTTAGTGGATAAATAAACAGGGGTTTATGGTGGATTAAATGCTTGCCAAATGGGGTTCAAAATGAATCTTTCACTTACTAGTGTGGATAAACATCGGAGTGGTTGATCTTTAACCACGTTCTGTTTTTGAAAGATCTTTTACTTTTCTAATGTTTTTAAAAATGAAAATTTAATTTTAATTACTTGATTTTTAATGGAATAAATTAAATTTGTTCGACTTGGTGTTTTTGGTGTTGATGAATCTATGGATTAAAAAAAACGATTGCGGGTAATTCTTCACATAGTTATTCACAGAAAAGGTGAATAAATGTGGTCTATGTCTCATTATTGTGTGGGTAACTAGAATTTGAGCAAAACTTATCCATATTCTTAGTTAATATTCATAAATATAGCGCTTGTCACGTCACTAAGTTTGCTCCGATTGGGGATATGTGGAAAAATCAGAGTAATTAAAAATTTAGATAGAGGTTGGCCAGTGATAGATGGCGATGGTTACCGATTAAATGTTGGTATTGTAATCTGTAACAACCATGGTCAGGTCTTCTGGGCTAAACGATACGGGCAACATTCATGGCAATTCCCTCAAGGGGGAATAGATGAAGGTGAAACTCCGGAACAGGCAATGTACCGCGAGTTGTATGAAGAGGTTGGCCTTACTAAAAAGGATGTAAAGATCGTCGCGACAAGTCGTCATTGGTTACGCTATAAGCTGCCCAAACGACTGGTTCGGTGGGATTCTAAACCTGTCTGTATTGGACAAAAACAGAAGTGGTTCCTTTTACGCTTAGATTGCGATGAATCGCAGATCAATATGCAGCGTGGAAGTACACCTGAGTTTGATGGTTGGCGTTGGGTGAGTTACTGGTACCCAGTTCGACAAGTTGTTTCTTTCAAGCGAGATGTTTACCGTCGAGCTATGAAAGAATTCGCATCTTTAGCAATGCCGTTTAAAGAGCGAAAAACAAAAGGAAAACGCAAATTGCGTAGAGGTTAAGCATGCTCAGTCAACTAAGGGAAATAGTTGAACACGTATCAAGAGTTGAAGATGTGTCGACGGCTCTTGATATTTTGGTTAAAGAGACATGCAGTGCGATGCAGACGGAATGTTGCACCGTGTATTTGGCAAATAATGATATGCAGCGTCTTGAGTTGATGGCAACTCAAGGCCTGATCTTCAAAGGCAATAGTATTCACATTGGTTTTGACGAAGGTCTGGTTGGCCTTGTCAAAAGAAGTGCTGAACCTATCAACCTTGCACAAGCGTCTGCTCACCCTGCTTATAAGTTTTTTCCAGAGCTTGGAGAAAAGGTTTATCACTCTTTTCTCGGCACTCCGATTATCCATCGCAAGCAAGTGCTTGGCGTATTGGTCATTCAACAGAAGTCTCCTCGTTTATTCAGTGAGATGGAAGAATCCTTCCTTGTCACACTCTCAGCACAACTTGCGGTCATTGTGGCGCACGCTCAAACTCAAGGCCATTGGCTTTTAGAGCAACAGAAGCTACCTAAGATTAAAGGTATTGCAGCTTCATCGGGCGTTGCGATTGGTGATTTATGGTGGGACAACACTCAGCCTGAACTCACCGATGTTTATCCAGCATCGACGCTTAATGTTGAAAGAGAGCATGAAATGCTGGCGGTCGCCGTCGAAAATGCTCTCAATGACTTTAAGCGAATGCGAAAGCGCCTAGACAGTGAAATCAATAAAGACGCGTTGGCGATCTTTGACCTGTTTACTCACTTACTGAACGATCCAATGTTACGTAAGGATCTTAAGAGCCAAATCCAGAAAGGCGATAAGGCCGATTGGGCATTAAGGCAGGTTGTTGAGAGCTACTCGAATCGCTTTGCTCGTATGTCAGACGTGTACCTTCGTGAGAGGGCACAAGACATCCGAGAGCTTGGTCAAAGATTGCTCTATTTTCTTCACAATTCTGAACATGAACTTCGCACGCTAGATAAGCCAATTATTTTGGTGGTTCGAGAGCTAACGGCTTCGGTATTGGCCTCTATTCCCAAAGAAAAACTTTTAGCTGTCGTTTCCTTGGAAGGGGCGGCGAACTCGCATGCGGCTATTTTATCTCGCGCGTTAGGCATTCCCTCGGTTATGGGGGTAAATCTCAATCTTGCTCAAGCGAATGGTAAGCAAGCGATTGTTGACGGGTATAGTGGCGAGATTTTTATTGAGCCGACTCAAAACCTGCTCAAAGAATATCAAGGGCTGATTCTAGAAGAGAGTGAGCTCTCTTCGATGGTCAATCGAGAATTATACTTACCGGCAAAAACGCAAGACAACCAGCAAGTCGAGATCCTGCTTAATGCGGGGTTGAGTGCCGACACCAATATCGCTATCAACCAAGGCGTTGATGGGGTGGGGCTGTATCGAACCGAAATTTCTTTCTTGTTACAGCAGAGGTTTCCGTCAGAGGACGAACAATTCAAGCAATACCGTTCTGTACTCGCGAGCTACCCTGAGAAGCAAGTGGTGATGCGTACACTCGATATCGGTGGCGATAAGGCCTTACCTTATTTCCCTATCGAAGAGGACAACCCATTCCTTGGTTGGCGTGGTATTCGTTTTACGCTCGATCATCCTGACATCTTTATTATTCAGTTACGTGCCATGCTACGTGCGAGCTGTGAAAGCCATAACTTGAGTATTTTGCTGCCGATGATCTCTGGTGCGCAGGAACTGGATGACGCGCTACAACTTATTGAACAAGCGTATGACGAAGTGTATGAGCTTGATAACCGAGTGCGCATGCCTCGCGTTGGTATCATGATTGAAGTGCCATCAATGCTTTATATACTGCCGCTGATTGCTGATAAGGTCGACTTCGTTTCAGTCGGTACCAACGACTTAACTCAATATTTATTAGCGGTTGATCGGAACAATTCACGAGTATCCGATGTCTATGAATCAATGCACCCTGCGGTGATCATGGCATTAAAACAAATTCATGATACTTGTAAGCAACATCAATTACCTGTGTGTATTTGTGGTGAGCTAGCCGGTGATCCTATGGGCGCGTTGTTACTGATTGGGTTGGGGTATGAGACGTTAAGTATGAATACCTCGAATGTCGCGAGGACTAAATATTTGATTCGCCAATCTAACTTGAGTGAATTACAGGATTTGGCAAATAGAGCGCTTTCAAAACCATATGGTAGTGACATCTATAGTATGATGCTGAACTATTTCGAAGAGCGTGAATTTACAGGCTTCATTCGAGCAGGTAAAAAATAGGATTTAACGTGTCATATGAACTGATAGGCTTGTTAGCAGGCCTTGGTGCTATTGTTGGTGTTTTAGCGGGTTTGCTAGGCATTGGCGGTGGTTTGCTGGTCGTTCCTGCCTTGCTGTTTTTGCTTCCTAAAGCGGGTATTCCTCAAGAGTTTGCAATGCAAATGGCATTGGCTACCTCGTTATCAACCATTATTGTTACCTCGGGATCGTCTGCAATTAACCATTTAAAATTGGGTAATGTGGAACTTTTTGTCGTTAAGTGGTTGATGCCTGGTGTGGTGATTGGTGGTTTCCTAGGTTCTTTTGTCGCCGACGTTATTCCTGCTCAATATCTGCCAAAAGTCTTTGGTGTGATTGTCTTGGTATTGGCGTTGCAGATGTTGTTGTCGATCCGCTCTAAGAGTCAAAAGTCGATGCCGGGTTCAGCTAAGACCATGTTATGTGGTGGCGGTATTGGTTTGGTTTCAAGCTTGGCTGGTATTGGTGGTGGTTCTTTGTCGGTGCCTTTCCTTAACCATCACGGTGTGGAAATGCGCAAAGCTGTAGGCTCATCCTCTGTATGTGGTTGTGTTATCGCGATTTCGGGAATGCTCGGCTTTATTTGGCATGGCTCTTCTGTCGATGATCTTCCGGCGTATAGCTTGGGTTATGTTTATCTACCGGCTTTGATAGCGATATCTTGTACCTCAGTACTGACCACACGAGTTGGCGCTAAACTGGCCACTCAATTGCCAACCCCCGTGCTGAAGAAGTTCTTTGCGGTATTTTTAATGTTTATAGCAGCCACTATGCTGCTGTAGTGTTTTTTCTGTTAGCTGTTGAGTTAACCGTTATTCAATTTTAGATAGAGAGCCAAGTATGTCTCAGGGTTTTATCGAATTCCCAAATATCGATCCTGTTCTTATTGAACTAGGACCAATCTCAGTTCGTTGGTACGGCCTAATGTACCTTGTCGGCTTTATGTTTGCTCTTTGGTTAGCAAATCGCCGAGCTGATCAACCCGGTAGTGGTTGGACTCGAGAGCAAGTATCAGACCTACTGTTTGCTGGCTTTCTAGGTGTGGTGCTTGGTGGTCGTATTGGCTACGTACTTTTCTACAACTTTGGCCTTTTCATTGATGATCCACTCTACCTATTTAAGGTATGGACTGGCGGTATGTCTTTCCACGGTGGTTTGCTTGGTGTGATCACCGCGATGCTTTGGTATGCCAAAAAGAACGGTCGAACCTTTTTTGGTGTCGCTGACATGATTGCACCATTGGTTCCATTTGGTTTAGGTATGGGCCGCATGGGCAACTTCATGAACAGTGAGCTATGGGGTCGTGTGACTGATGTGCCATGGGCGATTGTATTCCCTAACGGTGGTCCACTCCCTCGTCACCCATCTCAGCTTTATGAAATGGCGCTTGAAGGTATTGTACTGTTCTTCATCTTGAACTGGTTCATCAAAAAGCCTCGTCCTCTTGGTTCTGTATCAGGGTTATTCCTAGCAGGATATGGTACATTCCGCTTCCTAGTTGAATACGTACGTGAACCTGATGCTCAGCTAGGTTTGTTCGGTGGATTTATCTCTATGGGACAAATTTTGTCACTGCCAATGGTTATCATCGGTGTGCTGATGATGGTTTGGGCATACAAGCGTGGTCACTACAAAGATGAATTACCACAACAAACGAAGTAAGGAATTGGTGTGAAACAGTATTTAGATCTCTGTCAGCGTATCGTTAATGACGGTACTTGGATTGAAAATGAACGCACAGGCAAGCGCTGCCTAACCGTAATCAATGCTGACCTTGAATATGATGTAGGTAATAACCAATTCCCACTGGTAACAACACGTAAAAGCTTTTGGAAAGCCGCAGTTGCTGAGCTGCTTGGCTATATCCGTGGTTACGACAATGCTGAAGATTTTCGTAAGCTAGGGACTAAAACTTGGGATGCGAATTCTAACCTGAATGAAGCATGGCTAAATAACCCTTACCGCAAGGGTGAAGACGACATGGGCCGTGTTTATGGCGTTCAAGGACGTGCATGGGCAAAACCTGACGGCGGTCATATCGACCAACTGAAGAAGATTGTTGATGATCTAACAAACGGCATTGATGACCGCGGCGAGATCTTAAACTTCTATAACCCAGGTGAGTTCCACATGGGTTGTTTGCGTCCGTGTATGTACAGCCACCACTTCTCTCTACTTGGTGACACTTTGTACCTAAACAGTACTCAGCGCTCTTGTGATGTCCCTCTAGGCCTGAACTTCAACATGGTTCAAGTGTATGTGTTCCTAGCAATCATGGCGCAAATCACGGGCAAGAAAGCGGGTGTGGCTTACCATAAGCTGGTTAATGCTCATATCTACGAAGATCAACTCGCACCTATGCGTGATATCCAGTTGAAGCGTGAGCCTTTAGCGGGGCCAACATTCCATATCAATCCTGAGATTAAGTCTCTAGAAGATTTGGAAACGTGGGTGACGATGGATGACTTCTGGGTTGAAGGCTACGAATGCCATGAAGCGATTAAGTACCCATTCTCGGTTTAATCTAATCTGCTTTGACTGATTGAAAGGCTGCCTCTGCGCCTGTCTCTTGATCACAAGTCTGGTTAATCAAGAGACTTAGCGAGTTCATACCCTTCAAGGATGGTTTGTAACCTAAACCATCCTTGCCATAACGTCTTTATAGAAGCGCGACCTGTTCGCTTGGTATTCTTCCAACCACCTAACCGAGCAATACCGTTGTAAGCCCATGATATATTAGGCGCTTCTTTCGGTAGTTTTTTGCTCTCCAACTTGAGCCACATTAACTTCCACGCTTTGCCTTTTAATACCTGCTCACAACTGCTCTTAGATAACTCGTCTGATTCATTCATAAACCTCAACTGGAGTAACCGAGTCGCGATAAAAGCCAAAACGACGCTGAGCCTTTCTAAGTTATCCTTACTTTGCATTCTCAGTTGCTCAACTTCAGTCCCTTCACTTTTCCAGACTTTATGAAAATCTTCTATTAGCCAGCGCCGCTCATAATAACTGACGATTTTGAGTGCCTCTTCCTTGCTCGTTATCGGCTCTGAAGTCAGTAAGTGCCATGCGAGCTTATTACCACTCTCTCCTTGTTCTATACATCCCACGTAGTAAAGCGGAATGTTATCGAACTCTTTTTTGTTAGCAGGAGACTTGAGTGTCACGGGGGCATATTTGATATCTAAATGAGCCTTGCGAGCTTTACGACCGCCTTTTTGCGGTATTTCTAGCACTTTCTCTCCGGCTGATAACAGGGTAGAGGCATAGCTATAAAGACGATTATCATGCTCTTCAATACAGCGGCTTTGCATTGAGCGAACGAGGAACCTTTGTTGTTGCTCTCGCTTGTAAATGAGGTATTCAAATAGGTCGGCTTCTCTATCGCACACAGAAATGACATCCGAAATTTTATCGCCAAGTCGCTCAGCGACATGGCGAGAGGCTTGTTCCCACTTATAACTTTCTTTCTCTTTGTATGGTCGAGTCGCATGCTGGTGCCTTTGACCTCGCTTTTCTATATCACGAGTCCAGCGCTGTTGTTCAATTAAACCAATAACAGATTGAGTGTCGGGAGCAAAAAGTAAGGTTGAGTGTACGAACATGGCGCGATGTCGATTGCCTTGATTGGAGTGCCCGAGTTCATCTCGAATGCTGCGATGGGAGTAACTGAGAGAAGTGGTGTCTTCTAAGGCAAGAAGTGTTTGTTGCTCTAATGCTTCTTGTGCGGTGACATAAAAACCCGCTTCTGCGATATCTTCTGCTTTGATTTGCTCATTACGGATGAAGCGATAAGCCCCTTCCATTTCAGCAGGGGAGATAATGAGTTTCGAGACGGGTACGCCAGGTTGCTCGGCCAGTGAGGCTGCGAGAGCAACGAGTCTTTGAGTGCGTCTAGGGTCATTAAGGTGGGCTTGACCGAACTGTTTTTGTGCCCAAAGGGTTGGCTCTATATAGGTCATGATAATCATCCTTGTCATTGCTTAGATGATCAGATCATGAAACCTAAAAATAGTTCAAAACCCCCCCCCAAGCGTGGCTTAGGGATTTGTGTATAAGAGACAGGCCTCTGCGCAGCCTTTTTTATTTCTGATGCTTGGCTTGCTTACTATTCGTAAAACCAATAATCTTGAGTGGTCTTTTCTAACCACAGAACTACTATGACTCGCTCGCATTGCTTTGTATTGCAACACGACTTTCCTATTTCTTTCTACCCTGATAAAAACCAGTTGGTGATTGATAGTGAAGAGATTCATTTAGAGCCACTACAAGCAAGGCTGCTCAGCTATTTCATCGACAAGCGCGGGCAAGTGGTTAGTACGCAGCAGATAGCTACAGATGTCTGGCAAAGAACTCAAGTGTCTGACAACTTGGTCAGACAGGTCATCAGTTTACTGCGCAGTCAGCTTCAGGATAAAGCACGTCCGTATCGCATCATTCAGACCATTCCTAAGCAAGGTTATCTGTTCGATGTTGAGGTGACTCAGCCGAGTGTCGAACCAACTTCCGTTGATGACGCCTCTCTACCTGAATCTGAGCCTAAACCTTTTGTTGCTAATTCGAAAAAGAAAACCATCGCCCTGATTACAACCGCAGTATTCTCTGTTGGCTTAATAGCAACTTGGGCGTGGCAAATTGATGTCTCAACCAATGACACAGCTGTTATTTCTGCGCCTCAAAGTGATGTGATTCCCGTTTATATCCATGATATTACGCTCGATTCTGCGGACGATTATGAGATGTCGGAAAGCGTGTACAACTACCTATTCTACGGGCTGAACTCAGCGAGAAATTTATCGGGTTACCACTTCTCTCAGCTATCGAAACAGGGCAAGCAATCACTTGCCAATAATGGTGTCGAACTCAAAGGTTGGCTCAAGCAAAAGGGCAGTGATTATATACTGAGCGTGCTGATACAAAACAATCGCCAGCCCAATCAAAGTCAGAAAGTGGAAAAGAGCTTTAGCCAAGATAATTTCTTCGATGCCATTGGGGATGTGATTCTCGAGATTAAAGCCATTATTGCCCCAATGAGTTCAGAATACGGTGTTGTCAGTCATCGAGTGACCTCTATTGATAACTACGATGACTGGAAGGTTATTTCAGAGGGAATATCGCTTTTCTACCAAGGTAAAGGTGGACAGCCATTTGCAGAGATCGCACTTCAGTTGGATACGATTCAACAGCAAGGAAGAGACAATTATTTGGTCAATGCCTTATTGTCGTATTCGGAATCTTTGGCTTATTTGCAAAGTCATGAGCAAGAAGATCGCGAACATGCACTGCAACTGGCAAAGCAAGCCTTCGAGATGAACCCACGTTGTGATATTGCCAACCTTACCTTGGGTCTTGCACTGTTAATCAACCAACATGCCAATCAAGCTTTCCCTTACCTTTTTTATGCGGCCGAAAGTACACCGAGCCCAATCAGTTTTTATCTACTTAGTGTGGCTGACAAGCTGTCGGATAACCCCGAAGGTTCGCAATACAACTATCAGCGCTATACCGAAGTAAAAAAAGAGTATAATGGCCAACTGTTTGATCTTATTGAATCTTTATAAAAAACAAACCTTTCCTAAACCACAAAATTCTCTTTGAAGTGAAAACGTTGAGTTACCGCTAATAGTAACGGCTCTTCCGCAAGGTTTCCTTGTGCCAACAGGCTTCTCAACATGTTTGATTATTGTTTGGACTTAGGCTCGATTGCCTTGCATCAAGCGTAAAAACATCGACGTCCACATACTGGTAACCAAATCATTAATTATTTGGGGTACACACATGTTGAAGAAGTTTGCTTTTCAGATCATTCCAATTCAGATCTTCTTATTCGTCTTTTGGTTCAAAAATGGCTTTGTCGATAAAGTGATGGGCGTTGTACTTGGCTTTATTACGCCAGATACCGCTTATTCAGGTGACACTTGGGCTGGCTGGAAAGGCTATATTGTAGGAACTTGGGATAAGAGCCAAATCGGTCATGCTCTACTGAGTCCAACATTCGATTTTATGTTCCCTATTTTGATTGCTTTGCAATGTGTGCCATTTTTATTGGTTCTTCGTTCAGTACTAGCAGGTGAGTTCATGTCTGGCAAGGAGCGTCCGTGGTTACTCTATGCTGCCTTTGCTTCTTTATTTGTGACTGCTTGTATGGCTTTCACTCAAACCATCACTGGCGCAAGCGACGGGCAGTATCTATGGCAATTTATCGGCTTTGGCATGGTTGCCATTATGTATCTGCGTAATGAGCAAGGTAAGTAAGCGTTTTTTGGATGCGGGATACGAAGGGTAGCTAGATACGAGTAAACGAGATGCGAGATACGAAGATCAAAAGCCCCTGTCATTCCCTAGACTGACGAAGGAAGGAGTAGGGAATCTCTGAGTGTTGTGTGTTAGATAGATTCCCTATCACGCTCGTTCCTCGCTGTAGGGAATGACGGGGATATATAGATGCGAGTAAAACGGGCTTTTCGTTACTCGTTCACTCGCATCCCGTATCTGCTTTCAACTTGTCACTCGCTACTCGAATCTTCTTTTTGTTTCCCACATCTGCCTTTCAGAAAAGAAAAAGCCCGCAACCTAGGAGGTTGCGGGCTTTGTTATAAGCGATGTTTGTTTTGCTATTAAGCCGTCAGTGCTAACACGGTACCAGGCAGTACAAGGAATACCGCAATAAGGTAACCAGCCACTACAGATTTATTCTTCACAGCCATGTCAGAAATAATATCAGCGGCTTTTACTGGTAGTTCACGTAGGAACGGAATACCAAAGATGAATACCGTTGCCATGATGTTGAACACCAAGTGTACTAGAGCAATCTGCAGTGCAAATACTGCGAACTCACCAGATACTGCTGTCGCTGCTAATAGAGCGGTAATACACGTACCGATGTTTGCACCCAGAGTGAATGGGTAAACGTCACGTACTTTAAGAACACCTGAACCTACTAGTGGAACCATCAAGCTTGTTGTCGTTGAAGAAGACTGAACAAGGATAGTAACGATAGAACCAGAAGCGATACCGTGGATAGGACCACGACCAATTGCATTCTTTAGAATCTCACGAGCACGACCCACCATCAGGCTCTTCATTAGTTTACCCATTACCGTGATAGCTACGAAGATAGTCGCGATACCTAGAACGATAAGCATGATACCGCCAACAGTGTCGCCAAATGTCGATAGTGGCTCTTTAATCGCACTGACTACTGGTTTAGTGATTGGCTTGATGAAGTTAAGACCACCCATGCTCATATCACCTGTTGCTAGCATCGGTGATACTAACCAGTGAGAAATCTTCTCTAGAATACCAAACGCCATCTCTAGTGGTAGGAAGATAGCAACGGCTAATAGGTTAAAGAAGTCGTGAATCGTCGCACTTGCGAATGCACGTTTGAACTCATCTTTACAACGAACATGACCAAGACTAACTAGCGTATTGGTTACTGTCGTACCAATGTTCGCACCCATGATCATAGGGATTGCTAACTCAACAGGTAAACCACCTGCCACAAGGCCAACGATAATTGAAGTAACTGTACTTGATGATTGAATAAGTGCTGTTGCCACTAAACCAATCATTAAGCCTGCAACTGGGTGTGAAGCAAATTCGAAAAGAACCTTTGCTTGCTCGCCTGTTGCCCATTTGAAGCCTGTACCAACCATTGAAACTGAAAGTAATAGTAGGTAAAGCATGAATGCCAAGTTAGCCCAGCGTAGCCAACGAGTTGTGCTCGAGATAGGCGCTGCTGCAGTAGTAGCTTGGTTCATAATGTTTTCTCCATTGGACCGTTTAAGTCTGTGTTTGGTCTGTTTGTTTAATCTGAGCGTGATGTTAGAGAACAAATATTTCAGTAATATTACATTTTGGTTTAGGTGAGACTTTTTTGTGATGATTTGCCCTTTAAATATTTGGCCTTGAAATGGCGGTGGTTTAACTTGTTGTTTTTGTGGGGTTTTATTCGTGTTTTTGATAGGTGATATAGATCTTAAAAGTTAGAGAAAAATTAAAAATAATTGCTGAAATATTACATTATGAAATCAGACACTTCGAAAAAATAAGCAGTAATAACTAGTTTGGTTAGGTTTTTCCGAGTTTGTTGAGCGAAGGTGTCATATTTGATATAAAAGGGTATCTACTCTTTTATTACGGCACATCTATGTCGCACCTCAACTATAACCACCTTTATTACTTCTGGATGGTTTGCAAGCAAGGCTCTGTTACTAAAGCAGCAGAAGCTCTATTCCTAACACCACAAACGGTAACAGGTCAGATAAAAGCGTTAGAAGAGCGTATGGATGGCAAGTTGACCAAGCGCAATGGTCGCAGTGTTGAGCCTACAGAGCTTGGACAGCTAGTCTTTAAATATTCCGACCGTATGTTTGGCCTGAGCTACGAGATGCTGGATATCGTGAATTACAGCCAGCACTCCAATATTCTGTTTGATGTTGGTGTTGCAGATGCGCTGTCTAAAAGGCTTGTCAGCAAGATACTGATGTCGACTATTCCCCCAGATAACAGTATTCATTTACGCTGCTTTGAATCGACCCATGAAATGCTACTTGAGCAACTGTCTCAACATAAGCTCGATATGATCTTGTCTGACTGTCCGGTGGATTCGAGTCAAAGTCCTGGTCTGTTTAGTAAGAAGTTGGGTGAGAGTGGAATGAGTTTTTTCAGTTCGGGTAAGGTTGAAGGTGTTAGCTTCCCGGCTGTATTAGAGCAAAGAAAGCTTTTGATCCCAGGAAGTCGAACCTCGATGGGGCGTAAAGTGCTGCAATGGTTTGATAGACAAGGACTTAAACCTGATATTTTGGGTGAGTTTGATGACGCGGCATTGATGAAGGCTTTTGCTCGTTATCACGATGACGCTATCTTCTTAGCGCCTACGCTTTATATGTCTGAAGTTGAAGAGGATTCATCACTGCAATTATTGGTTGGTATTGAAGAATTAAAAGAGGAGTACTACGTCATATTTGCTGAGAGGATGATCCAACATCCAGCAGTAAAAAATGTATGTGACGCAGATTTTAGCAAATTGTTCGAGTGAGGCGGTTTGTTAATGAATTGATATCGATTATCATAACGCCACCATATGCCGGAAATACTAATAGCCGTAGTTGGTGTAAAGGTTGTAGGGAGCCAAACTATGAACTTAAAAGAGATGGAGAAGAACTCAGCGCAAGCTGTGATTCTACTCAAAGCCATGGCCAACGAGCGTCGCTTACAGATTTTGTGCCTATTACATGGTACTGAGCTGTCAGTTGGGGAGTTGTGTGGCAAGTTGGAACTGAGTCAGTCTGCTTTATCTCAACATCTTGCTTGGTTGAGAAGAGATGGTTTGGTCGAAACTCGCAAAGAAGCTCAAACTGTGTATTACACATTGAGCAGTGAAGAAGTAAAAGCGATGATTAACCTACTGCATGGTATTTACTGCAAGTAGCTTATTGCTGGTGGGAGGGGGATTTCTTATCAGTGATAGAATGACACAAGGAAGTGTCAGTATTTCATGTCGAATGTTAGTGCCTATCTATTTACCAACCTATTTACCAACCTATCTATTTATCTATTTTCTTGTCTGTTTATTTTCTAGTTGTCTATTTTTTATATGCTTAGTTGTCTATCGGTCAGCGATATGCCTTTTAGTAAGAAAATGCGTGTCAGTTAGCCAAATGCCTTTTAGTAAGCTGGTATCTGCCGGCAAACCACGTGCTTTTATGTGAGCTAAGTAATGTTCAGCAAGAAAAATCGCTGTGTTACTCAAAATTTAGATATAAAAAAACCGGCCGAGGCCGGTTTTTTTCGTTTTGCGTTGTAATCAAATTTCTATTAAAGAGCTTTGATTGCAGCAGCGAAACGAGACTTATGACGTGCAGCTTTATTCTTATGAATAAGGCCTTTAGTCGCCATGCGGTCTAGAAGAGGTGTAACTTCTACAAGAGCAGCAGTTGCAGCTTCTTTATTGCCAGCTTCAATAGCTGCAATAGTTTTTTTCATGTAAGTGCGCATCATAGAACGACGGCTAGCATTGTGCTGGCGACGTTTCTCAGCTTGGATAGCGCGCTTCTTAGCAGATTTACTGTTTGCCAAGGTCTAACTCCCAAAAACTTAGTTCGGTGACAATTTAAGGGCGAGGACTATCCCTCATAGGCGCTTAATTGTCAAATGATTTGTGCAAAAACCAATCTCAGCCAAAACAAATTTTGGTATGGAAAGGTCATCGCGGTTAAGATGGCGGGGATTCTAACAGCATTTTTAGACCAATGCTAATAATTATGCTTCTAAGGACAGGATAGTATTTATCCTTGCTTGAAAGTAATCAACCAGTGTCAGAGGTTTCTGTGAGTAAACGACTATTAAAGTCAGGCCTGATTGTCAGTGCAATGACTTTTGTTTCCCGTGTGTTGGGGCTAGTACGTGATGTAGTAGTAGCAAATTTGATGGGAGCAGGAGCGAGTGCCGACGTATTTTTCTTCGCTAATAAAATTCCTAATTTCTTACGTCGACTTTTTGCAGAAGGTGCGTTTTCTCAAGCGTTTGTTCCTGTATTAACAGAATATCACGCCGCAGGTGATAAAGATAAGACACGAGATTTAATTGCTAAAGTGTCGGGTACGCTCGGGGTTTTAGTGTCTATAGTGACCGTTGTCGGAGTCTTGGGCTCGGGTGTGATCACTGCGATGTTTGGCGCAGGTTGGTTTATCGACTGGTTGAATGACGGCCCAGCAGCCCCTAAATTTGAGCTGGCGAGCTTTATGCTCAAGATTACCTTTCCTTATTTATGGTTTATTACCTTTGTTGCCTTATCTGGTGCAATCCTCAATACCATGGGTAAATTTGCGGTTTCGTCATTTACACCTGTTTTCTTGAACGTAATGATCATTGCTTGTGCTTGGTTTCTTGCTCCTAATTTAGAACAGCCTGAAATTGGCTTGGCAATCGGTGTGTTTCTTGGTGGTTTAGTCCAGTTTCTTTTCCAAATGCCTTTCTTGATAAAAGCGGGTGTTCTGGTTAAGCCGAAGTGGGGCTGGAGAGATCCGGGCGTTGTAAAGATCCGTACGCTAATGATCCCAGCTCTGTTCGGTGTATCTGTCAGCCAAATTAACTTATTGTTTGATACCTTTATTGCTAGCTTCCTAGCGACCGGTTCGATCAGTTGGTTGTATTATTCAGACCGACTGCTTGAATTCCCACTAGGTCTATTCGGTATTGCCATTGCGACGGTTATTCTTCCGGCTTTATCTCGTAAGCACGTTGATGCTGAAGGGGAAGGGTTTGCTCATACCATGGACTGGGGTGTGCGCATGGTACTGCTGCTCGGCATTCCTGCGATGTTAGGCCTAATAGTTTTAGCTAAGCCGATGCTGATGGTGCTCTTCATGCGTGGTGAGTTTTCGCCACATGATGTACAGCAGGCATCAATGTCATTGGTTGCTTACGCATCGGGTTTGCTTAACTTCATGCTGATTAAAGTGTTAGCTCCGGGCTATTACTCTCGCCAAGATACTAAAACTCCTGTGAAGTACGGCATTATCGCCATGGTCACCAACATGGTCTTCAACGCGATTTTTGCGTATTTCTATGGTTATGTTGGTTTGGCGATAGCGACGGCATTGTCTGCCTTTGTGAATATGGCCTTGTTATATCGTGGATTGCATCTTGCAGGTGTGTATCAATTATCTAAGACAACCTTGTTGTTCAGTGCCAAATTGATTATCTCAGGCGTAGTGATGGTTGCGGCGATTTTATGGCAGTTGGATAATATGCAACATTGGCTTGAATGGAGCTTTAGCCAGAGAGCGCTGACATTAACAGGCTTGATTGGACTTGGTGGCTTTGTTTATATTGTTTCGGTACTGATTTTAGGTATCCGAGTAAAACATTTAAAAGCAGCGACAGATTAATACTGATTAGTATATAATCCGTCGGTTTCACACAATAAATGATGCAAATAACAGGTTTTAGCTGATCATAATGGAACTGATCCGAGGTATACACAATATTAAAGCGCAGCATCATGGCTGTGTATTAACCATAGGTAACTTCGATGGTGTTCATTTAGGACATCAAGAGGTTCTGACTCAGGTTTCTAAACAAGCTGCAGCATTAGGGCTCCCTTCTGTTGTCATGACGTTTGAGCCGCAACCTATGGAGTTGTTTGCCAAAGGTAAAGCACCAGCACGTTTAACTCGCTTACGAGATAAATACGTGCAACTGAGTAAGCTAGATATCAGTCGTTTATTGTGTGTGAATTTTAATCAGTATTTTGCAAGCTTGTCTGCGGAAGCGTTCATTAAAGACCTTTTGGTTGATAAGCTTGGCGTGAAATTCTTGGTTGTCGGTGACGATTTTTGCTTCGGTAAGGGTCGTACTGGTAATTTCGCTATGCTTCAAGGAGCGGGCGAGAAGTATGGTTTTGAGGTGGTGAGCACCCAGAGCTATTGCTTAAACCAATTACGAGTAAGCAGTACTGAGATACGAAATGCGTTAGCGGCCAATGATTTGGTTTCTAGTGCTACCATGCTAGGGCGTGACTACAGTATCAGTGGTCGTGTTTCTCATGGTCGTAAACTAGGGAGAACTATCGGTTTCCCTACCGCTAATATTCCATTAAAGCGTTGTGTTTCTCCTGTTTCGGGAGTGTACGTTGTTGAAGCATTAGATATCGACGGTGTTCCTGTCGGTGGTGTTGCTAATATTGGACAACGACCAACGGTTAATGGTGTAAGGCAGCAATTAGAAGTGCATTTTTTTGACTTTAAAGCCAATTTGTATGGTAAACAGTTAGAAGTACGACTTTTGCACAAACTGCGCGACGAGATAAAATTTGAATCGTTCGACGCACTAAAGAATCAAATAGAATTGGATGCTGAAGCCGCAAGGGTGTGGCTGCTTCAGCTAAAGAATTAGTCGGATGATTCCACCGATTAACATAATGTCTAACTTCGCCCAATATAACGGAATTAAGAATCGATGAGTGATTATAAAGATACCCTGAACTTACCAGAAACAGGGTTCCCAATGCGCGGCAATCTGGCAAATCGTGAACCAGAAATGCTGAAGCGTTGGTACAAAGAAGATCTTTACGGCGAAATCCGTAAGGCAAAGAAAGGTAAAAAATCTTTCGTGCTGCATGATGGCCCTCCATACGCGAACGGCGACATTCACATT
This sequence comes from Vibrio splendidus, assembly GCF_024347615.1. NCBI lineage: Bacteria > Pseudomonadati > Pseudomonadota > Gammaproteobacteria > Vibrionales > Vibrionaceae > Vibrio > Vibrio splendidus. Next base: position 605,431 of record NZ_AP025508.1, read on the forward strand.
GGCCACGCGCTGAATAAGATTCTTAAAGACATTATTATCAAATCTAAGACCCTTTCTGGTTTTGATGCACCGTACATCCCAGGTTGGGACTGTCACGGTCTTCCAATCGAGTTAATGGTTGAGAAGAAGAAAGGTAAGCCTGGTCAGAAGATTTCGGCTGCTGAATTCCGCGAAGAGTGTCGTAAGTACGCTGCGGGCCAAGTTGAAGGTCAGAAAGAGAGCTTCAAACGTCTTGGTATCATGGGCGAGTGGGATAAACCTTACCGCACTATGGATTTCGGCACTGAAGCGAACATCATTCGTTCTCTAGGCAAAATCGCAGACAAAGGTCACCTTCTTAAAGGTTTCAAACCCGTTCACTGGTGTACTGACTGTGGTTCTGCTTTGGCTGAAGCTGAAGTTGAATATAAAGATAAAGTTTCTCCATCTATCGATGTGAAATTTACAGCAGCTGACGAAGCGGCGCTTCTAGAGAAATTTACTCTAGCGGAAGGTCACGCGGGTCAGGGCGAAATCTCTATCGTTATCTGGACGACAACACCGTGGACTCTGCCTGCTAACCGCGCAGTATGTCTACGTGATGATCTTGAATACGTACTTATCCAAGTTGAAGCGAATGGCGAACAGCCAGCTCAACGTATCGTTGTTGCTTCTGAACTAGCAAAAGACGTAATGGATCGTACAGGTATCGAGCACTTCCATAACCTTGGTTTTGCGACTGGTGCTGATCTTGAGCTTTCTCAGTTCAACCACCCGTTCTACGATTTTACTGTTCCTGCTGTTCTTGGCGACCACGTTACAACGGATTCAGGTACTGGTGTGGTTCACACTGCGCCTGGTCATGGTCAAGAGGATTTCGTGGTTGGTAAGAAGTACGACCTAGAAATCGCTAACCCAGTAGGCTCAAACGGCGTTTACCTGCCAGATACTGAGCTATTTGCTGGTCAGCATGTATTCAAAGCGAACGATTCTGTTTTAGAAGTTCTAAAAGAGAAAGGTGCACTACTGCATCACCACGCTTACGAGCACAGCTACCCACACTGTTGGAGACATAAAACTCCAATCATCTTCCGTGCAACACCGCAGTGGTTCATCTCTATGGATCAAGCTGGCCTACGTGCAAAAGCACTAGAGTCAACGAAGAGTGTTGAATGGATGCCAGAATGGGGTCAAAGCCGTATCGAAGGTATGATCGAAGGTCGCCCTGAGTGGTGTATCTCTCGTCAACGTACTTGGGGTGTGCCAATTGCTCTGTTCGTTCATAAAGAAACATCAGAACTTCACCCAGATAGCCCAGCTCTTATTGAAAAAGTAGCGAAGCTTGTGGAAGAAAAAGGTATTCAAGCTTGGTGGGATGTAGATGCTGCTGAACTTATGGGTGCTGAAGACGCTGACAAGTACGAGAAAGTACTTGATACTTTAGACGTATGGTTCGACTCAGGTGTAACGCACTTCTCTGTTGTGGATTCTCGTGAAGAGTACAACTTCCCGAATGAAGAAAGAACGCACAGTGCTGATCTGTACCTTGAAGGTTCTGACCAACACCGTGGCTGGTTCCAGTCATCTTTGATTTCATCTATCGCGATGAAAGACGAAGCACCATACAAGCAAGTGCTAACGCACGGTTTCGTGGTTGATGGTAACGGCCGTAAGATGTCTAAATCTATCGGTAACGTTGTTGCTCCTAAAGATGTAACGAACAAGCTAGGCGCAGATATCCTACGTCTATGGGTTGCTTCTACGGATTACACTAACGAAGTTGCGGTTTCTGACGAGATCCTTAAGCGTTCTGCTGATGCATACCGTCGTATTCGTAACACGGCTCGTTTCTTCCTAGCGAACTTGAACGGTTTCAACCCTGAAACTGACCTAGTGCCTGCTGAAGAAATGGTAGCACTTGATCGCTGGGCTGTTGGCCGTGCTCAAGCTGCACAAGAAGAGATTGTTAAAGCATACGGTGAGTACAACACTCACGGTGTGACTCAACGTCTAATGCAGTTCTGTTCTATCGAAATGGGTTCTTTCTACCTAGACGTAATTAAAGACCGTCAGTACACAGCGAAACAGGGCAGCCATGCTCAACGTAGCTGTCAAACGGCGCTTTACTACATCGTAGAAGCTCTAGTTCGTTGGATGGCGCCTATCATGTCGTTTACTGCAGATGAAATCTGGAACGAAATGCCTGGCGAGCGCGACACGTTTGTATTCACTGGCGAGTGGTTCGAAGGCCTATTTGGTCTTGCTGACGACGAAGAGCTAAGCAACGAATTCTGGACTGAAATCCAGTCAGTTCGTGGCGCAGTGAACAAGCTTCTTGAAGATGCTCGTAAAGAGAAAACGATCGGTGGTGCATTGCAGGCTGAAGTGACTCTATACGCTGACGACGCACTGGCTGCTAAAATCAACAAGCTAGAAGATGAGCTACGTTTCGTACTTATCACCTCTGCTGCTGTTGTTAAGCCGCTTAGCGACAAGTCTGATACAGCTCAAGCGACAGACGTTGCAGGTTTATACGTTGAAGTTGCAGCAACTGAAGCTGAGAAGTGTGACCGTTGCTGGCACCACACTCCAGATGTAGGCACAATCGAAGGTCACGAGAAAATTTGTGGTCGTTGTGTGTCGAACATCGACGGTGAAGGCGAAGTGCGTAAATACGCATAACGACTCAGAGAAAGACTGAACTTTTTGTAAAAATCATAGCCCCAGTATCAACTGGGGTTATTTTTAATTATAGGAAATGTGTTTAACCGAGTTGAGTGCTCATCATCCCTTAAACAGGAAGATTAAATGGGTACTGGCTTCGTAAATACTAGGAATAGAAATGAGTGAAGTTTCGTTAAAACAATCTGGTGTGCGTTGGTTATGGCTGGCTCTGTTGGTCTTCCTTGCAGATATTGGCATCAAACTGTTCGTCATGGACAATATGGGTTATGGCTGGGCAAACCGTATTGAGGTGTTGCCATTCTTTAACTTTTTGTATGTCCATAACTATGGTGCAGCATTTAGCTTTTTGAGCGATCAGAGTGGCTGGCAGCGTTGGTTATTTACTGGTATCGCCTTTGCGGTAACGGGCATGCTGACATACTGGATGAGTAAACTACCTGCGGCAGAGAAGTGGAATAACATTGCTTATGCGATCATCATTGGTGGCGCTGTTGGTAACGTATTTGACCGAGTAGTACACGGCTTTGTTGTCGATTACTTAGATTTCTACTGGGGTACTTACCATTGGCCTGCGTTTAACTTAGCGGATATGGGGATCTGTATCGGTGCTGCGATGATCATCCTAGATGGCTTCCGTAAGAAAGATGAAAGCAAATAGGCGACTCAGGTATTAATGAGTATTAACTAAATCGCTTTGAATTAGATTGCTCTAAAGTCAGTCTATGACTCACAGAATAGAATAGCCCTAAGCGCTGTCGGTTGATTCCGGCGGCGCTTTTTTTTATGCTTCAGTCAACAAGGAAGCAAAGCACAGCGCATCCTCAAATAATAAAGAAATCTAAGGAAAGTAACGTGGCAGCAATTAAAAATGATTCAGCAGTAACTCTACATTTTACGATTAAAATGAAGGATGGTTCAGTTGCCGATAGCACCGAAAATATGGGTAAGCCTGCGAAGTTCGTTATGGGTGATGGCAGCCTAAGTGAGAACTTTGAACAGTGCTTGATTGGTCTTGAAACGGGGACTGAAAAGTCTATCGAATTGAAGGCGCAAGACGCGTTTGGTATGCCAAATCCAGATCACATTCATCATATGGATCGTGCTAAATTTGTTGGCGATTCTGAAGTCGAAGTTGGCACTATTATGGCTTTCTCTGGTCCTGATGGTATGGAAATTCCAGGTATTATCACTGAGATCGCGGGTGATTCAGTGACGGTTGATTTTAATCATCCATTAGCAGGCCAAGACGTTACGTTTGACGTTAACATCTTAGCGGTGGACTAACTATTTTAGCGGTGAACTAACTATCTTAGCGTTAGAATAGTTATCTTAACGTTAGAGTCGCTATCTTGACGGTAGAATAACATCGCCTTACAGCTGTGATGTAACCCAGAGCTTCACTGTCTAGGCGCTTCACTGTAGAATGCGATCTTCGCTGACAGCGAACTCTATAGAAACAACCTTAGTACCGCGGTAAATGATGAGCAATGAAATGAAAATAATGTTAGCTAACCCTCGTGGCTTTTGTGCCGGTGTCGATCGTGCGATCAGTATTGTTGAACGTGCACTCGAAATGTACCAGCCACCAATCTATGTTCGTCATGAAGTGGTACACAACCGCTTTGTTGTTGAAGGGCTAAAGCAACGTGGTGCTATTTTTGTCGAAGAGTTAAGTGAAGTGCCAGACGATAACATCGTGATCTTCTCTGCTCACGGTGTTTCTCAAGCTGTTCGTAAAGAAGCGAAAGAGCGCGAACTCACCGTATTTGATGCAACGTGTCCTTTGGTAACCAAAGTCCATATGGAAGTTGCTCGTGCGAGCCGCAAGCATATGGAAGTGGTTCTGATTGGTCACGCGGGTCACCCTGAGGTTGAAGGCACCATGGGTCAGTACGCTAGCCAAACTGGTGGTATGTACTTGGTTGAGAAACCAGAGGATGTACAGAACCTAGTGGTGAATGATCCAAGTAACCTACATTATGTTAGCCAAACTACTTTGTCAGTTGATGAAACGGCGGATGTGATTGAAGAGCTGCGTCGAGTGTTCCCTGAGATCCAAGGCCCACGTAAAGACGACATCTGCTACGCGACTCAAAACCGTCAAGACGCAATTCGTGAGATGGCCGGTGATGTTGATGTCGTGATAGTTGTTGGTTCTAAGAACTCATCGAACTCAACTCGTTTAAAAGAGCTGGCTGAGAAGCTAGGCACGCCAGGTTATCTAACCGACTGCCCTGAAGACATTCAAACTGAATGGGTTGAAGGCAAAAAGAAAATCGGTGTAACAGCCGGTGCTTCTGCTCCTGAAGAGTTGGTAAACCAAATCTTAGATCGTATTCGTGAGCTGGGTGCTACCGAGGTAGAAGAGATTCAAGGTCGTGAAGAGAACATGTTCTTCGAAGTGCCGAAAGAGCTGCAGATTAAGCAAGTCGACTAATCGCTATTGATTGGTGACACCATCGATTGGTAACTCTATCGATTCGCAAACACTATCGATTCGCAAACACTATCGATTTGTAAACACTATCGATTTGTAAACACTATTGATTTGTAAACAGCAGGAAGCCAACGTTGATGCGTTGGCTTTTTTGATCATGCTTTGGAACAAGGCGTCGAATTTCTAACGGGTTACTGGAGACCGAGTTGCTCTTTTAAAGTCTTTAAATAACGACGACTGACAGGTACTTCAAAGCCAGTTAGCGTGATGATCTCCGCTAATCCATTTTCCAACAGTTTGATCTCTTGGATCGATTTTATGTTGATCAAATACTGTCGATGACAACGGATCAAATCGGTTTTTTCTTCCAAGATCTTTAGCGTTAACTGTGAGGTCGCCGTTTGTGAGGAGCTACGAACATGCACACCACTGATATCCGAATAAGCGCACTCGACCGTTTGGCTTGCCATGATCACAATGCGGTTATGGCCGATACACGGGATCTGCTCTAAACGGCATGGAGCAATGGCAGAGATGTCTTGCTCCGGCGCTTTGTGGTTCTGCTTGATGACCTTATTCAGACGACAAACACTCTTGTTTAATCGACAGGGTTCAACCGGCTTGAGTAGGTAATCAAAGGCGTTATCTTCAAAGGCTTGAATCGCATATTGGTCGTAGGCAGTGACGAATACCACGTAAGGCATGGTGTCTGGGTCAAGCATGCTTAACAGTTCAATTCCGGTAACCTGCGGCATTTGGATATCCAAATACACCACATCAGGCTTGAGCAGATTGATCTGTTTCAGTCCTTCGATCGCGTTACTTGCTTGGCCGATGATTTCCACTTCTCCTGTTTCGGTCAGTAGTTCAATCAGTTCTTCGCGAGCAAAAAGCTCATCATCGACAACTAATGCCTTTAACATCCTACAATCTTCATCTTGGTTCTATCCCTGCTTGGTTCACGCTTTTCTTTGAAATGTCTGCTTCTAAATGTTTCAACTCGGAGTGATTCGTCTCCGAAAATACCTTTATTTTAGTATAGGTATGATAAAACTCATTCGAGTGAATTGCTGTGGTTGAGATTCTATTTTTAGTGCTGAATCTTGTCCAAAGAAATTAGTGAGTTGTTTATCAACAATTTCCATGCCTAGTCCAACATGATCTTTCGATGGCTTTTGATAATTGCCCGCGTTGTCTTCAACGGTCAACTTGACCCCACCCTTGAAAGCCTCGCTATAGATCTTCACTTTGCCACCTTCCAGCATGTTAGAAATCCCATGTTTGATGGCATTTTCGACTAGCGGTTGTAGGGTAAAACTTGGCAGTTGCGACTCATACAGTTGTGGGTCGATATCCCATTCCACTTCTAATCGATCGGTAAAGCGTGCCTTCTCTATGGTTAGATACGCATTAACGTGTGCCAGTTCGTCTTTGAGTTTTACCGTGTTGATGTTCTGCTTCAGGTTACTTCTAAAGAAGTGAGACAGATGTTGAATGAGCTCACGTGCTTTATCAGGGTCACGACGTGTAACGGCACTGATGGTGTTAAGTGCATTAAACAAGAAGTGCGGATTCACCTGTGCATGCAGCAGTTTGATTTCCGCTTGGGTGAGCAGCGTTTGCTGTTGTTGATAATTACTAAACAGGATCTGGCTCGACAATAGCTGAGCGATACCTTCACCCATCGACATATTGATGGTCGAGAATAGTTTCAGCTTTGGCTCATACAGTTTGATGGTTCCGATGACTTCGTTTCCTGCTCTTAACGGGATAATTAGCGCGGAGCCTAACTTACAATCTTGCGAAAGGGAGCATTGGTACGGATTCTCTTTGCCATCAAGGTAGATGATGTCATTCTGTTTCATCGAAGTGAGCGTGCTCTGCGATGAAATCGGCGTGTTCGGAATATGGTGTTCATCACCAATGCCGATGAACGCGAGGATTTTTTCTCGGTCGGTGATCGCCACCGCACCAACGTTGGTCTCTTCGTAAATGATCCGCACGATTTTTTGCGCGTTATCCGAATTGAATCCTCCATGCAAAATACCCACTGAACGCTCGGCGATGGTTAATGCGCGGCGTGAGAAAGTTGCCGAATACTTCTCGAAGATGGTTTTCCGATCTTGGATGATGCTCATGAACAGCGCCGCACCGACCGAGTTAGCAATGATCATTGGCGCGGCAATATCAGAAACCAGAGCATAGGACTGCGCGAATGGTTTCGCGACCGCTAACAGAATTAGCATCTGAATAATCTCTGCAAACAGGGTTACCGAGAAAACCACCATTGGATTAAACAGCTGGCTGGCTTTGTTCTTTCTCACGAGATAAACGTGTAATAGGCCGCCAATCAAGCCTTCTGCTGTTGTTGAAATCGCGCAAGCTAGATCGGTGAATCCACCCAAAGAGTAACGATGGATTCCGCCAGTAAAACCGACCGCAAAGCCGACAACCGGACCACCAAACAGGCCACCCATAACGGCACCCATCGCACGAGTGTTGGCGATCGCGTCATTAATCTGCAGTCCAAAATAGGTGCCCATAATACAGAACAGGGAAAACAGAACGTAGCAGCTTATCTTATGACTTAAGCGTGAAGAGATGCTCAACAAAGGAAGAATCAGTGGAGTCTTGCTGAGCATGTAAGCAATCACTAAGTAGACACAGGTTTGTTGCAGCAGAGAGAGAATGAGTTCCATATTTTCACCTATTGAGACGCTGGTTAAGTGTAAAGCTCATTGCGTAGTAACGGTAGCTTTGCTTGTGTTTTCATTGGTTATATCGAGTTGCGATTGCTTTTCAGGCGGAGATACCAATATTGATGTACCAATGTTGATGTACCAATGCTGAGATACAGTAAAGCCCATCACAGAGGACGGGCTTTAGTCTTAATTTCCACGAATCACTGGGTGATTACGGGAGCACGCGAAGTGTGTTTGGCTTGTTCTTTCGTCTCTCTATGAAGGCGTGTCTCTTGTTATCAAGAGTCTGAAAGAACTAGGCGGTTTTGGTGACGCCTTTTGCTTCTTTTTCTTCTTCATCAGCAAGGTCGATATCGCCTTTGCCTTTTGAAATTTTGATAACGTAAGCCGCAATTCCGAATGCACTCACCACGCCGATGATGGTTGAAAGCTGCATTGGTAGACCAAAGCCCAGTTGGCTGTTGTTCAGGATGAATGTGATACACACAGATGTCATGAACACAGCTGGAACCGTTGTTACCCAGTGCAGTTTATTGTGACGAAGTAGGTAAGCCGAAGCTGTCCATAGCATCATGACTGCTGTTGATTGGTTAGCAAAACCGAAGTAGCGCCAGATGATGCCGAAGTCTACTTGAGTCAGGATGCCACCGATAACGAACAGTGGTAAAGCCATTAGTAGTCGGTTACGCAGTGTTTTCTGTTCCATGTTGAAGTATTCAGCAAGGATAAGACGGCTTGAACGGAACGCTGTGTCACCAGAAGTGATAGGTAGGATAACCACGCCAAGGAAAGCAAGGATACCGCCAAATACACCCAGTAGGCCAAATGAAGCGCTGTATACCACGTTACCAGGGCCGCCGTTTGCAATCGCGTCAGATAAAGATTCAACTGAACCGAAGAATGACAGAGCAAGCGCACACCAGATTAGAGCGATGATGCCTTCACCAATCATTGCACCGTAGAATACGAAGCGACCGTTTTTCTCGTTTTCCATGCAACGCGCCATTAGTGGAGACTGAGTTGCGTGGAAGCCAGAGATAGCACCACAAGCGATGGTGATAAATAGAGCAGGCCAAAGCGGTAGATCGTTAGGGTTCATGTTAGTGAACATGTCTTTCATCTCGAAGCCACCCATGATTTGGTGCTCGTCAGACAGACCAATCGCAGTGATTAGGCCAACAGACATAAAGATAAGCAGTGCACCGAACAGTGGGTAGAAGCGACCAATGATTTTATCGACAGGGACAATCGTTGCGATGATGTAGTAAGCAAAGATGATGACAACCATGGTGCTCGTAGACATTACGAAATCAGTTTGGTCGTTCACTAGGTTAGTGATCATACCTGCTGGAGCAGAAACGAATACCACACCAACAAGAAGCAGTAGAACAATGGCAAAGATGTTCATAAAGTGTTTTGCGCCATTGCCTAGGTAACGTCCAGTGATGGTTGGAACCGAAGCGCCACCATTGCGGATAGATAACATACCTGAGAAGTAGTCGTGTACGGCACCTGCGAAGATACAACCTAGCACGATCCAAAGCATTGCTGCTGGGCCGTAAAGGGCACCCATGATAGGGCCGAAGATTGGACCTACACCTGCAATGTTAAGCAGTTGAACTAGGTAAACCTTTGGCGTCGACATTGGAACGAAGTCCACGCCGTCTTGCTTGGTGTGAGCGGGTGTTTGACGCTTTTCATTGATACCGAAAATCTTCTCGATAAAGGCACCGTAAATAAAGTAGCCACCAATGAGTGCTGCAACACAGGTAAGAAACCACATCATAATTTGTTATCCCTGAATGTATTAATTAAGTCAGGGTGTATATTAAAGGAGTGTATGAGAAGAAACTTCCGCTATGAGAGTGAGTGGTCGAATAGCTAATTAAGTGGTGTTATAACTGATTGAGCGGTTTGTTCTCTTGCTTAAGAGGGCAACAACATACAATGAGTGGACATCAGTACGTGTTCAGCGGAGAATCGCCACAAAGGCAGCGCTTCGTCAGGAAGTGGTGAAGTAACAATATAAAGGATTGAAATGAAAAAAATAATAGCACTATTCGCCGTGGCATTTAGCCTTGCAGGATGCAGCGCCAATGTTCAAGATTTAGCGGCCGAAGGCAATTGGCAAGAGATTGGCTATCGTGACGGTATCAAAGGTAACACTCAACGTTCTTACCAAGAGATGACTAAGCTTGGAACGGTAGATCAATCAAGCTACAGCAAAGGATACTATCTAGGTGTTGCTGAATACTGCAACCCAAACCATGCTTATCAAATTGGCTTATCTGGCCAGGTTTATGAAGGCGTTTGTTCAGGTACGGAAGACGCTCAACGTTTCCGTATGGAATGGCAGCGCGGCTGGGATGAGTTTTCTAACGACTACTAAGCTCAAATTAGCGATTAGAAAATAAAAAGACCAGTGCCGCATGTGTACTGGTCTTTTTGTATGTCGTTAAAGTAGCTGTCTAAATGAGATGCGACAAACCAAACTGAGATTACTGATTATTCTCGACTGCTTTTCTCAAGAAGCCATTTTGTTGATCAAGTTGAGCCTTGGCCAGTTCTAAATCTAGCCCTGTTAGAATCATCAAAATAGATAGCTTCACATCATAATCGGTGGTTTTAAGTGTCGAAACTGCAAGGGCTTTGTCACACTCCGTTGCTTGGATTACGATACGAGCTGCGCGGGCAACCAATTTTTCATTGGTCGCTTTTACGTCGACCATCAAGTTCTGGTAGCTCTTACCAATACGAATCATGCTGGCAGTGGTCAGCATGTTGAGCACCAATTTTTGCGCGGTACCTGATTTGAGGCGTGTGGAACCGGTTAAGGCTTCTGGGCCAACCACTGGGCTTATCGCGATTTGAGCAATCTCAGCAATCGGAGAGCCAGGGTTACAAGACAGCGCAACCGTCACCGCGCCAATCTGATTGGCGTAGTTGAGTGCACCAATTACGTAAGGTGTGCGGCCACTAGCCGCGATGCCTACCACGACATCATTTTCTGAAAACTGAATTGCATTCAGATCTTCAATACCGAGAGTCAGCGAGTCTTCAGCGCCTTCTTTGGCTTTTAAAATCGCTTCGGGCCCGCCAGCAATGAGACCGATAACCATCTTGTCTGAAACGCCAAAAGTCGGTGGGCATTCTGAGGCATCTAACACACCTAATCGACCACTGGTACCTGCACCCATATAAATCAGTCTGCCACCGTTTTGAAAGGCATGAGCGATCTTATCAACCGCTTTCGCGATCTGTGGCAGTTCCGCTTCGATCGCTAAAGGCACTTGTTTATCTTGTTGGTTAATCTTTTCAACCACTTCGAGAGAGGTGAGCAGATCAATATCCATAGTGTCAGGGTTTCTCCCCTCCGAAACGAGGTGCGAGAGTGCTGATATGAGAGCGTCGTTACTCATAATGATCCTTAAATGATAATTCTAAAATGATGGTTCTAAAATTGTTTAGACAGCACCACGAAGTCAGTATTGTTACTAAGTTAGCACGGCTAACAAGTTAATCGGCACGATATAGAACGCCTAGAGAGGCAGGTCTACTTGCGCCAGTTACTTCTGGTAAATTGCTTGGCAGTTGATGAACATGACGTTGGGCAAGCCACGCAAAGGCCATGGCTTCCATATAATCGGCATCAACACCTTTACTGGTCGTTGAATCAACTTCCCAACTCGGAAGCAGTTCTGCCAACCTTTTCATCAACAATGGGTTTCGTGTACCACCGCCACACACATACAGTGCAGGTTGGTTACCCAAGCGATAAGTTCCCACTTCATTGGCTATCGTCAATGCGGTGTATTCACAAAGTGTGCGCTGAACATCTTCTGCTGCAAGGTCTTTAAATTCTGTAAGTTGTTGTTCTAGCCACGGTAGATTAAACAGCTCTCTACCAGTGCTTTTCGGTGGCAGTTGAGATAGATAAGATTCACTTAGAAGCTGTTCGAGCAAGGCTTGATTAAGTTGGCCTTTAAGCGCAAATTGCGCATCACGGTCAAACTTTTCCCCCGTGTGTTTATCTACCCAAGCGTCCATTAACATATTGCCCGGGCCAGTATCATAGCCAAGCGTAGGCTGATTCGGGCGCAGCACTGAAATATTCGAGATACCACCAATATTCAACACCACAACTGAGCTGTCTTGCGGGTGAAAAATAGTGTGGTGGAAAGCCGGTACTAACGGTGCCCCTTGCCCGCCAAGCGCCATGTCTTTACGTCGAAAATCAGCGACTGTTTGAATCTGTGTTTTAGCGGCAATGATATTGGCGTCACCCAACTGCATGGTAAATGGTGAATCACCCGTTGGCTGGTGGAATACCGTTTGGCCATGATTACCTATCGCAGTCACAGAGGATGCTGGTGTACCTGATTTGTCGAGAAGTTGCAGAACCGCATCAGCAAATAGATGACCAAGCTGGTGGTCTAGTTCACCAATAGCAATCAAATCCGTTTTCTGACCAATACAAACTTCAAGCAAACGCGCTTTGATATCATCAGCCATAGGAAACTCATCATGAGCGAGCAATGTGATGCGCGAATCTTCAATCGAAACTAAGGCCGTATCAACGCCGTCCATACTCGTCCCCGACATCACACCAATGTATAACTCTGACTTCATTACGAGTCTCCTAAGTTGAGCTGATTAATCTTCTGGTTAGCCAATACTTCAGCGCCATCCAGAGCGTTGCCTTGAACATGTAAACTACGATCTTGGATCGCTAGTGAGAGACGCTCACGATAGAACTGCCCTAAGCTACCCAAGAACATAATAGGTAGCGTGTTGTTATTAGAACAAGCCTGAGTGAGCTGCTCTATTTGAGTGGTCCCTTGCTCTATAATCGCTTTTGCCGTTGAACATTGTGATTCTATGTCGACCAGAGCTCTTGCAAATTGAGCATAGTCAGTCGCGTTCGCTTGGCTAATCCATTCTAATATTTGGCTACGTTTGCTTCCGATTTTCTTCATAACTAAATCGCGAGTCAAAGATGAATCCTGACTGTCGAACTCGGTGAGGGTTTGTTGAACCGCTCGAAAGCCAAGCCAAGCGCCACCGCCTTGGTCGCCAATTGGAAATCCCCATCCGCCAAATTGCAGGGTCTCATGTAGAGAGTCTAATTGGATGGCAACTGAACCCGTCCCAATCGCGATACAATTTACGCCTTGTCCTGCATTGGCGCCAAATACTGATGCTTCTGCATCGGTTGTGATGTACAGGTGAGGGCAATGCGCTAAAGCGGATTTTAACTTGGACTTTAACTGCGTATTACCCGCTCCCGCGACACCTAACACAATATAACATTGTTTCGGTATTATCTGGTTTGTCGCTAGAATTTCATCAATATAATGAGTGAGTTGAACCACAGCGGCTTCACCGTATAGGGTCAATGAAGTCGCCGGTAAAATGAACTCCTCAATCACTATTGATGTGGGCTCTATTTTCTTAAGTCTGACGGCGGTTTTTGTTCCGCCGCCATCGACTGCCAAGGTGTGTGTAATCATCCACTAGACCGTTTGTAGTTTGTTAACTTCTTGAGTCTGCTTTTTACCTGCTAGACAGACAACCAACGAGACCAAGGTGCCAATACATAATTGATAAGGGAAAGCCAATCGAACACCAACCCAGTCAGCGTTAATCACGCCCATCACGCTGTCCCACACGTAAGCTTGCATCAGCAATGTCGTTAAGAAACCGGCGATAAGGGCTAGAGCAACTGAGGTTTCGTTGCCACGTTCAGTAAATATTGCAGTGAAGTACACGCCCAGTAAACCTGTGTAAGCAAACACCATCACACTCAGTGCAAATGATAACAATGGCATGTCGGTGTATTGCTGCCAGTAGTAACACAGGATACCCATACTACCCAGAGCGACTGCTGCTACAGCCATACCAATGCGTCCAGCTTTCACGTAATGGAAGTCATCTTGCTCTCCTTTTCGTGCTTCCAACCAAGGCTTGTAAATATCCTGCACCGCAACCGAAGACATAGAGTTTAAGCCCGAGTTTAACGTTGAAAGCGCTGCTGCAACGACCCCAACAGTCACTAAGCCTCGAAGACCTGCTGGCATTTCATTTAGCACGTAGTACATGAAGATCGTGACGTTTTCGCCATTAAAGTTTTGCACGACGTCTTTGCCTTCCACACCCATTAGCTCAGGTCTTTGGTAGAAGACATACAAGAGTAGGCCAATAGACATGAATACGAGTACAACTGGAATCGAAAAAATGATTGAGTTGATCATCGCCTTTGAACCTTGTTTAGCATCTTTACACGTCAACACACGTTGAGTCATGTCTTGATCAAGACCAAATGCACCAATGTTCAACAGGACAAAACCAGTGATACATGCCCAGAAACTAAAAGTGCCAGCAGGGCTAAAGTCGAGAGTGAAATCGAGTAAGGTCAGCTTAGAAGATTGGCCTTCGCCAGGGTTTGCTAGTACTTGAGCTATTTGGCTGAAGTCGGCTGGAATTTGCCCCAGTAAATAGATGATTACAGCAATGGCTGCGCCGACATAAACCACAAGTTGAATTAGGTCACTCCAGATAACCGAACGAATGCCACCCATGTAAGTATAAGCAAGGCCGATGGCTACTAAAATGACAACCGAAGTCACCACGCTGCTAGGGTCAATATTGGTAAACAGAATCATCGAGACTGCAATCGCTGCCATGTAGAGGCGGGCACCTGAAGCGAACACTCGACCGACTAAATACATCACGCCTGCACGCTGTTTGGTTTTCTCGCCAAAGCGCACTTTCAGTAGCTCATAAACGGTTGATACTTTGTTTTGGTAGAAGCGAGGGATAAGTACCAAGGCAACGAAGATGGCGCCAATAATACCGCCAATGTTGGTTGCTAAGTAGGTTAAGTCACCACGGTAGCTAGATTCTGGCCCGCCTAAGAACGTCGCTGCAGATTGTGATGTTGCGAGCACCGAGATAGCCACGACCCACATTGGCATCGAATTACCACCTAAAAAGTAGTCCTTAGTGCTCGTTATTTTTGTTCGGCTGAAGTGCCAACCTGTAAAAGCAATAATGGCGAAATATATCGCAAATACGGCCCAGTCCAGTGAGGTAAATAGTGAATTCATAGCAGCTCCGTAGCATGAATAGGGTAGAGGGTGTTTATAATTATTTTTTCAGAATGTCAGTTTGAATAATGAGTTTCAAAATCTATTCCTTGGTGGAATAGTGACCAATGCTTTTCTTTGACCATGATCCCAGAAGGCTGTGTTAGCTATTCCATATAGGAGAATCCGAAGGAATAATTATTCCAATGAAAATACAAAACTCGTTATGATAGCGAAAAATTGGCAGAGGGAAGGGGAAGGGCATTTAGTGAAAGGCATTGCGAAAGTAAAAGCGCTGTTACCCAAGCTGTCTCCATCTGATGCGCTGGTGGCGCGATATGTTCTTGATCACCCACAACAGGTGAAGCAATTATCTTCGCCCGAGTTGGCCAAAGCGGTCGGGGTGAGTCAGTCAACGATCGTGAAGTTTAGTCAGAAGCTTGGTTATAAAGGGTTTTCAGAAATGAAGGTCAAACTCTACCAAAGCGATATGACTTATCAGCCCGTATCTCAACGTGGTATACATGGCACGATCACTCGTAAAGATCCGCCCGACATGGTGATGGACAAACTTCTTGCAAGCAAAACACAATCGCTTGAACGCACTGTGTTATTAAACGAAGGTGAGCAGTTAAACCATGCCGCAGATATTTTGCATCTTGCACGTAAGGTGCAGATCTCAGGTGTAGGCGCCTCATCGTTGGTGGCGAAAGATCTTGCTTATAAGTTGATGAAAATAGGCCATGCCGCCAATGCAGAGCAAGATGCTCACATTCAAATTGCCAATGCCGCTTCTCTTTCTGAAAATGATGTGTTGATTGCGATTTCTTATTCTGGAAACACCAGAGAAGTGGTGAAGGTTGCTCAGCTAGCCAGATCGAAAAAAGCCAAGGTGATTGTGATTAGTCAGCTATCGCCTTCTGCTTTAGACAAATACGCTGATATTAAGTTGATATCAGCAGCCGACGAAAATCATATTCGCAGTTCATCTATAACTGCTCGTGATAGCCAACTTTTTATTACCGACTTGTTGTTCATTGCGTTAACTCAGCAGGAAGAGCAAGCAGACCAATTAATTGAACAAAGCAAATCTGCAGTAGCAGAATTTAAGCAATAGAAGGATATTGTATGGGACCGTTGTGGGTTGATATTGCGGGCTATGAGCTAACAGCTGAAGACAGAGAAATTTTAGAGCATCCAACCGTTGGTGGTCTTATCTTATTTGCTAGAAACTACCACGATAGCAAACAGCTATCGGCGTTAAATAAAGAGATCCGCAAAGTTGCAAAACGTCCTATTTTAATCGGTGTTGACCAAGAAGGCGGCCGAGTGCAGCGCTTCCGCGATGGATTTTCAATTATCCCTGCCGCTCAAGAATTCGCGACTAAGAATAATGGTGAGCAGTTAGCAGAACAGGCCGGTTGGTTGATGGCGGCGGAATTGATTGCCCATGATATCGATCTGAGCTTTGCGCCTGTATTAGATAAAGGCCACGACTGTAAAGCGATTGGTAGCCGAGCATTTGGTGAAGATATTGATACCATCGTTCGCCACAGTAGTGCTTTTATTAAAGGCATGAAATCGGTTGGCATGGCGACAACAGGAAAGCACTTTCCAGGACACGGTGGCGTGATTGCTGATTCGCACCTTGAAACGCCTTACGATCCTAGAGACGACATCTTTGAAACCGACATGGCCATCTTCAAGGCTCAAATTGAAGCTGGAATATTAGATGCGATGATGCCTGCGCACGTGGTTTTTTCGCACTATGATGATCAGCCAGCGAGTGGCTCTGAGTATTGGTTGCAGAAAGTATTGAAGCAACAGCTTGGATTTAAAGGCTTGGTGTTCTCTGATGACCTAACTATGGAAGGTGCTGCGATTATGGGCGGCCCTGCCGATAGAGCGAAGGCTGCTCTGAATGCGGGGTGTGACATGGTGTTGATGTGTAATAAGCGAGATGCACAAATTGAGGCTCTTGATCACTTAGCGATTCAAGAGGTGCCTTTAGCCAACTCATTGCTTAAAAAGCACAGCTTTGATTTATCGACGCTTCACTCGGATAGTCGATGGAAAAAGGCTTCAGAGCAAATTAAGCGAATGTTAAACGCTGGGTGATAAATAAACACTCTATAAGTTTGAAGAAGGCGATATGAGAAATATCGCCTTTTTTGTATGTGTGGGGCGCGGTTTAAACTGGTTTGTGTGTCAGAATGAATTAAAGAGGGCGTGTAAATTTTAATTTACAGCAAATGTTTTTTATTGTTTACACTTGCAATCGTTTTTGTAGCTGTTATTGTGTTTTTAAAGATTGTTAGCCCAAATGGAAATGTTGGGTGTAAAAATAAATATACAGGTTGAGTTATGCAGAAAAGTGAATTAAGCAATGTCAATATCATCGACGAACAGGTACTGATCACTCCAGAGGAGTTAAAAGCAAAACTGCCTTTGAGTGATAATGCTCGTCGTTTCATTCAAGAGTCTCGTGAAACTATAGCAAATATCATTCATAAGAAAGATCATCGCATGCTTGTAGTATGTGGCCCATGTTCTATCCATGATATTGAAGCTGCGAAAGAATACGCGAAACGCTTAAAAGCTTTATCTGAGCAGCTTAGCGACCAACTGTATATTGTAATGCGTGTTTACTTTGAGAAGCCTCGTACCACTGTTGGTTGGAAAGGCTTGATCAATGACCCACATCTAGATGGTACGTTCGATATTGAGCATGGTCTGCATGTTGGTCGTGAGTTACTTGTTGAACTCGCTGAGATGGAAATTCCACTAGCGACAGAAGCGCTAGATCCAATCAGCCCGCAATACCTAGCAGATACATTCAGCTGGGCAGCAATCGGCGCTCGTACGACTGAATCACAAACCCACCGCGAAATGGCGAGTGGTCTTTCAATGCCAATCGGCTTTAAGAATGGTACGGATGGCAATCTAGGTACTGCAATCAATGCAATGCAGGCGGCTTCTTCTAGCCACCGTTTCATGGGTATCAGCCGTGAAGGTCAAGTCGC
Source organism: Vibrio splendidus (assembly GCF_024347615.1). Taxonomy (NCBI): domain Bacteria; kingdom Pseudomonadati; phylum Pseudomonadota; class Gammaproteobacteria; order Vibrionales; family Vibrionaceae; genus Vibrio; species Vibrio splendidus. Next base: position 623,342 of record NZ_AP025508.1, read on the forward strand.
ACTACTAACGACGCAAGGTAACCCAAATGGTCACGTAATTTTACGTGGCGGTAAGCAGACGAACTACGATTCAGTATCTGTACACGAATGTGAGCAAGAGCTGGGTAAGTCTGGCTTAGAGGCGGCACTAATGGTCGACTGTAGCCATGCGAACTCTCGTAAAGATTTCCGTCGCCAACCTTTAGTTGCAGAAGATGTGATTCACCAAATTCGTGAAGGCAACAAGTCGATTATCGGCCTGATGATTGAGAGCCATATTAACGAAGGAAACCAATCTTCAGATATACCTCTCAATGAGATGAAATACGGTGTATCTATTACCGACGCGTGTATCAATTGGGATTCAACTGAGGCACTATTGAAACATGCACATACGGAATTAGTCCCGTTCTTAGAGAACCGCTTGAAAGGTTAGTCAGAGTTTAAATTTAAGTGCCTCATCTAATGGGGCATTTTAAGATCTGTTGCTAACGAACCTGCATCAGTGCGGGCTTTTAGATTAGCACGGGCTTATAGATTAGTAAGGAATAAAATGGCCGTTGAACTGAACGAATTACGCGACCAAATCGATGCTGTCGATAAACAAATGTTGGATTTACTGGCTCAACGACTGGCTCTAGTAGAGAAAGTCGGCGAAGTAAAAAGTGAGCATGGTTTACCTATTTATGTACCGGAACGTGAAGCCGCGATGTTGGCATCTCGTCGTCAAGAAGCCGAGAAAATAGGGGTTCCGCCACAGTTAATCGAAGATATTTTGCGTCGTACTATGCGTGAGTCTTATGCCAGTGAGAAAGATTCTGGTTTTAAGTGCCTTAACCCAGAGTTGCGTTCAGTGGTTATCGTTGGTGGTAATGGCCAGCTTGGTGGTCTGTTTGGACGTATGTTCAAGCTTTCTGGTTACGAAGTTAAAATCCTTGGCAGCCAAGATTGGGATAGAGCCGACGAGATTTTAGATAATGCTGGCCTTGTAGTTGTAACGGTTCCAATTCACCTGACAGAAGGTGTGATTGCGAAGCTGGGTAACCTACCAAGCGATTGTATTCTTTGTGATTTGACGTCGATTAAATCAAAGCCTCTACAAGCCATGATGAACATGCACCAAGGTCCAGTGGTTGGATTGCACCCAATGTTTGGTCCTGATGTTCCAAGCCTTGCGAAACAAGTGATTGTTTACAGTGATGGACGTGGTTCTGAAAGCTACCAATGGTTGCTGAATCAATTTGGTATTTGGGGCGCGAGCCTTTGCCAGATGGATGCTGCTGAACACGACCATGGCATGACTCTGATTCAAGCACTACGCCACTTCACCTCTTTTGCTTACGGCTTGCACCTAAGTAAAGAGAACCCGAACATTGATCAGCTTCTGAAGCTAAGCTCGCCAATCTACCGACTTGAGATTGCGATGGTTGGTCGTCTGTTCGCTCAAGACCCGAACTTGTACGGTGATATCATTCTTTCTTCAGATGAGAACATTGAGATGATTCGACGTTTCCATAGTCGTTTCGGTGAAGCATTAGAAATTTTGGATGGGAAAGATAAAGCCAAATTCGTTGATAGCTTTAATCAAGTCAGTGATTGGTTTGGCGACTACTCGCAGCAGTTCTTGCAAGAGAGCCAAAATCTTTTAAAGCAAGCGCATGACTCGATTCATCGTGGCTAATTACGATTTGAAATCATAAAAAAGAGCGACCTGATGGTCGCTCTTTTTGTTTGTGCTGAACGCTATGAAAGCATTTGGCTTACAGTAGGCTAAAAGCAGTTAGATCATCATAGGCCAAACCAACTGGCCCTAATAATCAATAGCTAATAACCAACAGCTAATAACTAGTTAGTCGTGATAGGCTTTTTGTTCTCTTCACTCGATACGGTGTCGATAGTCGAGCTAATGTAAGGCACATTCGTCAGGTTGATCTGCAAGCGAACTACATTATCAATCAGTTGAACCAGTGGCCCCCACTTAACCTTTTTCTCTTTCTCGAACACGTAGTTGAAGTTTTCCGGTGTCCAATCCATCAAGTATTGAGGGTTCAGTGAACGACCAAGGAAGCGTACTTCATAATGCAAGTGTGGCCCGGTTGAGTTACCTGAGTTACCACAGCTTGCAATCACATCACCTTTACTCACAAACTGACCGCTGCGAACTTTGAATTTTTGTAGGTGCGCGTAAGAACTCATGAAACCGAACGAGTGACGCATAGTAATAAAGTTACCGAAGCCTTTTTTACTTGGGCGTACCGTTTCAATGACTCCATCTGCGGGCGCTACAATATCTTCACCACGCTTACACGTCAGGTCGATACCAGTATGTACATGGCGTTTACCTGAAATAGGGTTAGTGCGGCTACCATAAGAAGAAGAGATACGTTGATAAGCCATCGGACTGTCGTTTGGAATCAAACGGAACATTGTCGCTCTTACTGCTGAATCGACCGCAGCCGCATCAATGCGATCTTCTAAAGAAATATCATCGGTAAGCAGTTCTTCATCAGCAAGACCCAGCACGGATTCCACATCAAATACACGCTTACCAAGCAGTTGAATGGTGCCTTCTTTTTCTGTCAGTGTTTGCGATAGCGAATGGTTGGTTTCTACCTGCTCAGCGTAAAGAAACTCGGTTTGCTCTTTTTCAACAATCAGCGTTTCAATCAACTGTTGTGCATCGCCTGCTTGCATCGCGAGCTCTTGTTTACCTTCGAAGTGCATGTATGCAGCTGCGCCAATTAACAGTGGCACTGAAAAAATGGCAGTGGTGCACATGAGCACGGCTTTTCGGCCGAAATAAAACGTCTGTTCCCCTTGGTTAGAGGGAATAGTAATGGAAATTTTTTTAGACATGGTTCTGTATTAACTAAATGCTTCTAATAGAAAAAGGTAATGGAGATATTATTCCTTACCCAAATCGGTAAGGTGTTCAATCTCTCTGTAAAGCAGTTCATCGTCGCCGACATTAAGCTCAACAAGGCGCTTAAGGTGGCTAATACTATCAATATCTAAATGCTCTATGCGTAAACGCATTGAGGTATTGATGGTAGAGACTATCGTTGCTTCTAACTGAATATTGATATCACTGTTGGTGAGCTTAAAGCTGACTTGAACAGGAGCATCGTGGCTGAGTTGCTGCCATTTATCACACTGAATGAGTAAACCATGAAGAGATAAGTCTTGCACCGAGCCTGATACATTTACTTGCCCTTGTGAGATCTCAGTCGGGACTTGATAAATAACTCGTGAAAATTGACGTCTTTCAAGCATAGGTAATTTCTCTATATCAATAGGTAAATAGTAAGCCAGATATATCAAAGGCCGCTATTATCGCGGCCTTTGTTCAAAATACAAGCTAATTTACTTAGCAATACGCTTGTACTTGATACGGTGCGGTTCAGCCGCTTGTGCGCCCAGAGTCTTTTTCAGCCACTCTGTGTATTCAGTATAGTTACCTTCGTAGAAGTTAACTTGACCTTCATCACGGTAGTCTAAGATATGGGTCGCAATACGGTCAAGGAACCAACGGTCATGCGAGATAACCATTGCACAGCCAGGGAACTCAAGCAGCGCTTCTTCAAGTGCTCGTAGAGTTTCGACATCAAGGTCATTGGTTGGCTCATCGAGTAGCAGTACGTTGCCGCCCGCTTTCAGCAGTTTAGCAAGGTGAACACGGTTACGTTCACCACCAGAAAGCTGACCGATGATTTTCTGTTGGTCGTTGCCTTTGAAGTTGAAGCGAGAGCAGTATGCACGAGCAGGGATTTCGAAGTTGTTGATCTTAATGATATCAGCGCCTTCAGAGATCTCTTGGAATACTGTTTTTGTGTCATTCATGCTGTCACGGAACTGATCAACAGAAGCAAGCTTAACCGTTTCGCCTAATTCAACTGAACCTGAATCTGGCTGTTCTGCGCCGCTTAGCATCTTGAATAGTGTTGATTTACCTGCACCGTTGGCACCTACGATACCCACAATAGCGCCTTTAGGCATGCTGAATGATAGGTCGTCGATAAGAACGCGATCACCAAATGACTTCGTTAGGTTCTTAACTTCAAGTACCTTGTCACCTAAACGCTCACCCGGCGGGATGAACAGTTCGTTGGTTTCGTTACGCTTCTGGTATTGGCCAGTCGTCAGTTCTTCAAAACGAGCCATACGAGCTTTAGACTTAGCCTGACGGCCTTTAGGGTTTTGACGAACCCACTCAAGTTCTTTCTCGATTGTCTTTTGACGTGCGCTTTCGCCTGATTTTTCTTGTTTCAGACGCTCATCTTTCTGTTCTAGCCAAGATGTGTAGTTACCTTCCCATGGAATACCTTCACCACGGTCAAGTTCTAGAATCCAGCCAGCAGCGTTGTCTAGGAAGTAACGGTCGTGGGTAATTGCCACAACAGTACCGCTGTAATCAACAAGGAAGTGCTCAAGCCAAGCGACTGATTCTGCATCCAAGTGGTTAGTTGGTTCATCAAGAAGCAGCATGTCTGGCTTCTCTAGAAGTAGACGACAGATCGCAACACGACGACGTTCACCACCGGATAGGAGTTCGATTTTCGCATCCCACTCAGGAAGACGAAGTGCGTCAGCTGCGCGCTCTAGAGCTGTCTCTAGGTTGTGGCCGTCTTTCGCTTGGATCAGAGCTTCAAGCTCGCCTTGTTCTTTAGCAAGAGCGTCAAAATCTGCATCTGGTTCAGCGTAAGCTGCATATACTGCATCGATACGCTTAAGTGCGTCTGCAACATCAGAAACCGCTTCTTCTACGATTTCACGCACTGTTTTTGATTCGTCTAGTACAGGCTCTTGCGGTAGGTAACCGACTTTAAGACCTTGTTGTGCACGAGCTTCACCATCAATATCAGTATCAATACCAGCCATGATACGTAGTAGGGTAGATTTACCTGAACCATTTAGACCCAAAACACCGATTTTAGCGCCAGGAAAAAAGCTAAGAGAAATGTCTTTAAGAATTTGACGCTTAGGTGGAACAGTTTTGCTCACCCGAGACATGGTATATACGTATTCAGCCATTGCCGATCGATCCTAATTTATTGTTCAAAATTGTCGTCTATTTTATACCAATATCCCCAAAGATGTTACTCCTAGGACAGAAAAGCCATTCTTGAACTAATCCTTACCTATTATTGTCACATTGGTCATTAAAACTATATTTAATAAGCTTCTGAGGCGAAGTGTTAAATATTAATAATATTTACACTCAATCTCTTTACATTTGATGTGATGTCGGGCGTAAATAGACTTCACGTATTCATACACGCACTAAGGAAAGAGCGAATGTTTTTCCGCATTGGTAATACGAAAATTGCTGTGGCTGCATCGGCAATTTTGTCTTCATTTTCACTGGCTCCGATGGCTATGGCTAGCAATGCCTCCGAGCTTGAAATGCAGCGTGATGTTTATGACAGAGCGCAAGAGGTTTTAGACAACCGTGATCTAGAAGCTTACTCTGCGCTACGTAACAAAATTCAAACATATCCGTTAACGCCTTACACTGATTATCGCGCCTTCTTATTAGGCTTAGGTGATCGCACACCTGCTGAAGTGGATGCCTTTATTGAAGAGAATAAAGCCCTACCATTTTCGAATCGTATGCGTGCGCCTTATTTAGATTTATTGGCGGTTCAAAAACAGTGGAAGACGATCCTTGAGTTTCAAACCAAAGAGCCTGTTGGTGAAAAATATCAATGTATCTACTACCGTGCGAATTATGAGCAAGGAAACAAAGAGCTCGCCTTCAAAGGTGCGAAGCAGCTTTGGTTGAGTGGCAGTGGTGTCGATGATAGCTGTGATCCGCTCTTCGAAAGTTGGGATGAAGCGGGTTTAAGAACGGATGAGCTGATATTACAGCGAATGCTATTGGCGTTTGATAAACGAAACGGCAAGTTAATGACCTATCTGATCAAGCAATTGGATCATGATGAGTCAATTGCTCAAGCTAAGCAGATGAAGGCGTTGTACAACAAGCCTGAAAATGTACTCGCGTTTGCTAAGAAGCACCCAGCGAATGAATTCTACCAAGCTCAAACCGAATTTGGTTTCGAGAAGCTCGCAAGGAAATCAGCAAGCAGCGCTCAAGAGGTTTTTGATGATGTTGTGAAAGCTCAAAAGTTTTCGAAAGAAAAATCCCAAGAGCTAGCAGATTACTTAACGTTCCGCTTGATCAATACCGACTCTGAAGAGTTGATGGCGTGGCGAGACAAAATGCTCGCGAGTTCATCAAAGCAAGTCTTGTTGGAAAGACGTGCTCGCTTAGCTATTCAGCATGCCGATTGGACTGGCTTGAAAGAGTGGATTGCGCGCTTAGATGATAAGCATCAGGCTTCGCTTCGCTGGCAGTATTGGCAGGGTAGAGCAGAGATAGCACTCGGTGATACTGCTAAGGGTAACAAACGATTGTCAGATATCTTGGGTCAGCGTAATTTCTACAGTGTGGCTGCGGCTAAGCAGTTAGGTAAGCCAGTTCAGTACCCAACATCGACACTCAAATACAACGCTGAAACAGTAAAGCCATTTGAGACTTCTTTGGTTCGAATCGGCGAGCTGATTGATCGAGATAAAATTGTGGCAGCGAAGAGTGAGTGGCGTTGGTTGTTAACCAATGCTGATAAAGATCAGAAATCAATGCTCGCAGCTCATGCTGCGACGCAGCGTTGGAACCACTTTACAGTGACAGCGAGCATCTCTGCGAAGATGTGGGACAACATAGACCTACGCTTCCCTGTTGCTCATAAGTGGTGGTTTAACTTCTACGCCGAAAAGCACGATATTAACCCAATAACCTTAATGTCTTTAGCGAGACAAGAGAGTGCGATGGATTCAGAAGCTCGCTCTCCAGTTGGCGCGCGTGGCATCATGCAAATTATGCCAAAGACGGCGCAATATACGGCTAAAAAACATAAGATTAAGTACCAGGGCAGCGATGATCTTTATGATGTCGGCAAGAACATTGAGATTGGTAGCCACTATCTAGATGGCCTATTAGCTCAATATGATAACAACCGTATTTTTGCATTTGCTGCTTATAATGCAGGCCCGAGTCGTGTGAAACAATGGCGTTCACGCAGCGATGAAAAGCTCGATGCATTTGCTTTTATCGAAATGATTCCATTCAAAGAGACTCGTGGATACGTTCAGAATATCTTGATGTTTGAGACTTACTATCGAGATATCTTGGGCGAGAAAGGGATGTTTTTAGCACCCTATGAGGCCGAAACGAAATACTAGGGGTTCGGTACTTTCTCCGAAACTGAGTAATATTAAAGGCAGTGAGTGCGAACCAGTTCCACTTGCTGCCTTTTTACATTGGATCAAAGCAAGTGTTTCGGTATAAAGTGTTAAACGCTTTCAATCATTAAGCGGCTACTTCAAGCCAAAATTTAAAAGTAAGTGTAGAGATATGGCATCACAACCTGAATATGAGAATTGGCAACAACTAATGGATTTGGTAAAAACAGCGGCTGAGAAAGATCAGCATGAACTGTTGTTGACCATGATGATGACACCTGATGAGCGAGACGCTTTGGTCGCTCGAGTGAATATTCTTTGTGAACTCATGAAAGGGGACATGTCACAAAGACAGGTGAGCCAAATGTTAGGTGTGGGTGTGGCTACGATCACGCGAGGCTCTAATGAGCTAAAGGCTAAATCTGAGCAAGAGAAAGCGGCAATTGCAGAGCTGTTACTTAAGTAAGCATTTAAACAGTAAGCCTAAGAGCTTGATAAAAACGCTAACCATAGGTTAGCGTTTTTTGTTTTTATCCCGCTCAATGATATTACCTCTAGAGAGGCGAAATATCGTGTTTCTTAAACAAGACTAAGCAGGGAAGTGCTTAGGGTTAACAAATGGGATCAGCGCTAGGATTAAAGCCTGGCTATATACAGAACTGCGAGATAGTTGGTTATGTGTCAATAAGCCAATCGCACCGCCTTTTTGTTTTATGTTGTCGGTGCCGAATACTTCATCCATCACATCACCTAGCTCATTCGCATGCTGGAGTTTATCAAGCACAACGGGTGGCAGCATCAAGCTTGCTGAGCGAGATTCTCCGCGCTGACCGTTTGCTTCAACGACCATCCAAGCAAAGGTAACCTTTCCTTCTATTCCAGACTCTAATCCAACATAAAAATCCGCATCAGGTTGAGCTTGAGTTGCGTTGTGAACGCGATTTACGGCACCTTGATAGGTCTCGTCGTTGCTCATCGGTTGATCAGAGACACCGCTAGGGACGCTGATGCCTTTGAAATCAAATTCAGTATCAGGAAAAGCAGATAAGAATGCACTTTTAACGGCGTTAATTTTAGCTGGGTTCAGCGATGCGATGATTACAGATTTCATGTATTGGATTCTTTTTTTTATCGATTAAATTGAGTTGATGTTGTCGGTACCAATCACTCAGTTCTTCTAATGGCATAGGTTTACCGAAGTAATAGCCTTGCAGCATATCGCACTGTGCTTCTTGCAACCACTGATGCATGCTTTCAGTTTCGATGCCCTCGGCTGTGACCTTCTTACCCTGAGCATGACATAACCCGATAACCGGTTTCACTATGTTCTGATTATCGGTCTCAATTAAGGTGTCTAAAAAGGCTTTATCGAGCTTAATTTTTTGAGTTGGATACTGCACCAGTTGAGTGATGGAGGTGTAGCCAGATCCAAAGTCATCAATGGCTAATCGATAGCCCATATCAGACAGTTCGTTAAGCAGCGGAAAACCTTCAGAGTTTGAGTAAAAGGTTTCGGTAATTTCAAAATCAATCAAACTTGGCGGAATTCGATTTAAATCGGCGTGCTCTTTGATGAAATCAGCAAGATCAGTCGTTTCAATCCCAGCAGAAGATAAGTTAATCGACAACTGAATTGAGTGATCAAATTGAGCCTGAAGTCGATGAAAAGAAGCAAATGCATTCTGAATGACCCACTGATCAACCTGATCGAATAATCCTGTTTGCTCGGCAATTGGAATGAATTCATCAGGTGGAACCAAGCCTAGTTGCTCCGAATTCCAACGTAATAACACCTCAACACCAATAACATGGGTTCCTGTTGAATCCATGTACGGCATATAAACGAGCCTAAATTCATCATCAAAGTTCTTGTCTCTGAGTGCGCGCTCAATATTTGCTTGGCGTTGAATCGCTTTGTCTAAATCTCGTGAATAGTCAGCAAATTGGTTTTTACCTGCGCGTTTGGCTTGGTACATCGCGGTATCAGCGTTCGACAGTAGCTTTTCGATGGAGTGGCCATCATTGGGGTAGGTCGCAATACCAATACTGACCGTGATCGGAAAGCTCCCAGATTCTGTGATAAAACCTTTTTGTAGTGGCGTCAGTAAGCTATCAGAGAATCTATGCGCGATATTCCCTTGGCGAGTAGGAGCGTTAATGTACACAACGAACTCGTCTCCAGAAAGTCGGGCTGGCATACAATGAGCGTCAAATTCTGTTTTATAGTGGCTACAAATATCGGAAATACGCTGAGCAAAACTGACCAGAATGGAGTCGCCGATTTGATGTCCATATTTGTCATTCACAAACTTGAAGTTATCTAGGTCAAAGTAGAGAACCCAGGTTTCGGTATTCGAGCTAGGCTTGGGTAATGATTGCTGAACGAAGGTTTGAAATTGATGCCTATTGGCTATTTGGGTTAATTGATCATTCTCGGCCAATAGCTTGGTCTGTTGGTAGGTGTTATCTAACTCTTGGTACATGTCATAAAAACGCTGTGATAGGCGGCCAAGCTCATCACGAGTGCCTAAACGTTCGATGTTCTTACGTTGTTTTTTCTCGACTTGCTGCAGTTGTCGGTCGAGTCGTGTTATCGGGGATATCACACTGCGAGACAAAAGCATGAGTAGCAGAGCAACCGTCACAAACGCGGATAGTGCAAAGGACAAACTCAGCTTATTCCAAATTGATTCGAGCTTGTTTTCCAATAGGAATGGCGCCGGGTCAACTGTGGCGTATAGTTCTGGTGCAAGCTTGACTGAGTGGGTGACATTATTTTCCAGAGAAACCGCTATAGATGTGAAGAATAAGCTGGTTTGGTAGTCGAACTCTATCTGTTTTCTCAGCGCATTAAATTTATCGAGAGAGACTGACACAACAACAAAGAACACATCGTCGGGGTGATTGTTTGCGGTTGGGAAAATCGTTTTTTTGTCTACCTTCTCGTAGTGAACCAACATCCCTTCACCTTGAGAGTTTTGAATATAGTTGGTACTTGATGCTGCTAAGGTGTCTTGATAGTACTGATCCACAAAATCCAATATTTTGCTGTCAATCTGAGTGCGTGAGTCGCTGTTATTATCAGCGTAATAACTCAATTTTCGCTGACTATTGAGAAGCGCTAACCCGGTATAGCTTTCATCGTCATCTTGCAAGAAGTGTATGGCTTCTCGAAGGTTACTAACCAGTTCAAGATCGCGAGATAGGTTTTGTTCAGTGAGAAAGTAACGCTTCACCATGTCACTTTGGGTCAAGGTGTAAGAGTAGCTATTTAGGAACGAGCGAGACTGTCGAAAATATCCTGCCAACTTTTCCATGTTTAGCTGAAGTGCGTTGTCTTCGCGTTTGATAAAACTGCTTTTCTGCGTTGAATAAATAATATAGCTAGAAGCTGCGGTACTGATCAGTATCACAGGGGTTATCAGTAGTAAGATTTTAGTACTTAGCTTCATAGTTAATGACAACACTATTTATAATTTAAGCGCGTAAGTTTATGTTACTTAATACTTACTCGCTATTAATTACACGTAGTTCGATGATTTCCTGTGAAGGGGGTAAGGTTTTGTCTTTATTGATAAAAAAGCCACTAATGAGTTTTTTGTTAAGAAGGTGTTGAATGGTGTGGGTTAGAAGGCATGTACAGCCAGTGAAATAATCGAGTCATGTCTCAGGAATATGTAGTGTGAGTATTCCTGAGTACGAGTTATTCCATTAGCCGCAGGTTTTAGCATTTGGCCTACTGTAGGCCAAATGCTTATAGCAGATTTAAACTTATGCCAGCTTTAAACGTTTGTTCGTTAAAAACTTATGTTTGCCAAAAGCTTATGTTCACCAAAAGCTTATATTCGCTGAAAACTAATGTTTGTTAAGAGCTTATGTTCGCTAAAAGTTTATGTTCGTTAAAAGCTATGACAACTTAACCTGCGTGGCTTTGATGTTTTCACTTGGATAACAACCCAACACTTTAAGGTGACGAGTAATGGCAGTTAGTTCCGTTATCGCTTGCTGCATATTATCTGCATCCAAATGTGCTTCTAAATCAACGTAGAACATCTCTTCCCATGGGTTGCCCATGATAGGACGAGATTCCAGCTTAGTCATGTTGATACCCAAGCGTTGTAGGATTAGTAGAGTTTCTACCAAAGAACCCGCCTCTTGAGAAGTCGACATGATCAGTGTCGTTTTAGCTGGGATTTGAGTTGATACTTCTACCGGTTTACGTGCCACAACGATGAAGCGAGTGTGGTTCTCAGTTTGGTTTGCAATATTTCCTTGGATTGGCTGAAGCCCATAAAGCTTGCCGCTCGATGCATTACCAATTGCTGCCACATCATCGCCCTCCAGATCTTTAACCTTCTTCATTGCATCAGCTGTACTTGCGCAAGACTCAAGGCTGACACCTTTAAGGCGACTCAAAAACTCACTGCACTGTTGGTGAGGTTGTGGGTGTGAATAGAGGGTTTTGATGTCTTCTAAACGAATATCATTTTTCGCAACCAAGCAGTGTTCGATTGGTTGAGACAGTTCACCTACGATATAAAGCGTTGTGTGTTGCAGTAGGTCGTAGACCTCGTTGATTGAACCTGAGCTGGTGTTCTCAATCGGCAACACACCGTAATCTGCATGACCAGATTCCACCGTCGATGCCACTTCTTTGAAATGATTGCAGTTAAGCTCTATCAATTCCATATTCTTACGGCTGAAATATTCACGGCTAGCAAGATGAGAATATGATCCCTTAGAACCTAAGAATGCAACGCGAGCCAGAGGTTTACGGCTTTGCGGGTTCGCTAGGTTTTGTAAGTATGACTGCTGTAGTAAAACGGAATCTTCGATGATGGTGTGAAACAGTTTAGTAATGTACTGCGCATCAAGCTCATATTTATCTTTACCGTTGTTGATCAGCTTAACCAGAAGCTGCTGCTCACGAACGGCATCGCGTACAGGCTTTGATGTTTCTACCTTGCTTTTCGCAACTTCGATACTGAGTTTGCGACGTTCGGAAAGTAAACTCAGCAGTTCGTCATCTAAATCATTAAGACGAAGGCGGATATCATCCAGTGAAATTGAGCGGTCAGTCATAAATGTGTCCTTATAAAAAAGCCTCCCTAGTGTGGGAGGCTTCTTGTTCGTTTTTGACTTGTTTTTCTAAAACGACTCAGCCTCCGATTTACGGAAGAAAAAAGAAGTCAAAAATAAACAAAGATTGAGTGTGCATAAAAAGTGATTGTTTTATGAATGTTTAAACACAATAAGCAAGCGAGCTACGAGCGTCAAGCAAAAAAATAGCGCCCTGAGGCGCTATTTTTTAATCTGTTCTCTTTCCTTATTCTACTTCAGCTTCTAGCTCTTCGATTTCAGGCTTTTCAGCGCGGCGCGCTTCAGGTTTATGGCGTAGCTTGTTGAGTTGACGCTCTAGTTTTTGTTCTACTTCGTTGATAGCTACGTAGAGGTCGTCATGGATTGATGAAGCAACAAGTTGGCCTTTTGGTACGGTTAGAACCGCTTCAAATTTTTTCTTCTTGTTTGGTTCTTCGCTAAAGCTCGCTTGGCAGCCAATGATGTCTACTTGCCATTTATCCAGCTTTTTAAATTTGCTTTCTATGTGATCACGGATTGCAGAGGTAATGTCGATGTTTTTACCAGTGATGTTCATTTTCATAGAAGTTTTCCTCTGTTGTATCCCTCATGGGTTAACTTCAGATTACGACTTTCAGGAATAAAGAATGTGATCTAGATCTTGTTTTGGTTGGGTGGGATAAGCATTAAAATCAAATGTGATCTCACGCAAGTCTTAGTATCTTTTTGGCGAAAAATGCTTGTTATCTCTATGAAAAAAGATAACTTGGAGGCAAGGCTTCGCTAAAAATTAAACCAGTTTTTAGGGGCGTCTTACAGCTTATTGAAAGTGTTTGATTGAAATTTACTCAATAGTGTTTTGTGATGTAGGTCTCGCGTTCTAGATCGCTACGTAAGCTTCTTCAGAATTAGATAAACAAAAGCCGCATAAGTTTTCTTATGCGGCTTTTGTGTTTTTAGCTTTACCTAATACCTTTGGCTCTCCAGTTCTGGGATTGATGCGATCCTAGTCGTTAGTGTTCAGTAATCTCGCTGTGCCGTTCTCTCGGATAGCATTGATAGCTTGTAACTGCTTATAGATTACAAAGTAACGGTTGATGTTGGCGACATAGGTCACCGGTTCTTTGCTCACGTATTTACGAGTGATGATTTCTACGTTTTTAAACCAGATGTTTGGGTTGTAACCTTTCTGCTTGGCAATGCGCCTCATCTTTCTGATCTTAGCAGGACCAGCGTTGTAAGAAGCCAAAGTGAAGTAGATTTGGTTATCTGGCGTAATGGCAGGGTCGTCAAAATACCTGTCCTTAATGAAACGCATGTATTTCACACCCGCATGGATGTTGTTATCCACTTTATGTATGTTTTTGATGTTGACGTTTTTGTCTTTGGCGGTACTTGGCAACACCTGCATCACACCAATAGCTCCACGGTGGGAAACCCGGCTTTGATCCAGTCCAGACTCTTGGAAACCTTGTGCAGACATCATCAAAGGGTCGAATTCGTATTTACTCGAATACTTTTCAAAAACATCTGACAGCTTAGCCACTCGGTCTATTTTATTTGGGTTGAGCGCTCTACCTAACCAGCGAGTGTTGTCGATGTATTTCTGATAGATAACATTTCCAAGTAGGGTACCTGTTCGTGCCGTCTGGACGTATTTGTTGATCTCTTTTTTTAGTTGAGGGCTGTTTTTTCTTAATGCCCACGCTATTTGGCCATTTTCACGTAAGGGTAAATCGTGATGGACCTGAATGTTTTCCATTACGTCAGTCCATAACTTTGCTTTATGGCTATCTAGGATTGTGCCTTGTATATAGCCTTGGTTGACCAACTCTATCAGCTCGTAGTCTTGTAATGACTCCTCAATAAAGTGGACATGCAGCGGTGGTAAGTCTAATTCATTCAGTTCTTTATTGACTCTTTGTACACTCTCGAAGTAACTCGAACTTGCACGGATCCAAACCTCTTTACCGCTCAGTTGCTTGATTTCGGTGATAGGGGCTGAATTCTTTCCTGTGATAATCAGTTCTTTTCCATCTTTAATCATTGGATCGGAAAAATCGATGATTCGTAATCGCTTGTCGGTGATCGTCAGGTTCGCGACAGCGACGTCGCCATAACCAGATTCTAATGAGGAAAGTAGATCATCTCGCTGCACTGGGATGATTTGAACATTGAGGTAAGGGTGTTTCTTACGAAGGCTCTTCTCAAAGTGGTAGAGCATTTCAGCTACGATGCCTTTTGGTTTGCCATCCTCGATATAATAAAAACCAAGATCAGCAGACACGAGCACTCTAACCGTTCCTTTGGTTTTGAGCACGTCTAAGTCACCCATGTAAGGCTTGTTGCTTAACGGGGACAGTTCTAATGCGTAGGATAATTGGCTAAATAGCGATATCCAGATAAATAATAACAACCTACTCACATCCACACTCCATGTTGATGTTTTGTTAAAAGTTATCTTTTGAAGATACCGTGTATTATGCGATTCATCAAGTTTACGAAATTAAGTTCAAAAAAAACGCGCTAATAAATTAGCGCGTATTCGAATAAATATGACAACGTTGATTAAGGCAGTGGGTTTAACTCAATCAATTTTTCTGTTCTTGAAGCTGCGTCTTCTAAACCTAGTTGTTTATAAGCTTCTAACTGAATATCCAATGACTTACGTGCAGCAATTGTGTCTGGGTAAGTCTTCTGCAGCTCTTGTGTTCGGTTTACAGCTGCAATCCAAGCTTCACGGCGTAGGTAGAAATCAGCGGTTGCTAAGTCATACTCTGCGAGGCGGTTCTTAAGTGCGAACATGCGTTTTTGCGCATCTTCCGCATAAGGGCTGCTAGGGAAGCGTTCCAGTAGTCGTTTGAAGTCAGCAAACGCGAGTTTCACTGGTTCTGGATCTCGGTCACTACGGTCGATATTAAAAATGTCGTGCATGAAGTTACGGTCTTGTGCCATGTGCGTTAGGCCGCGCATGTAAAGCACCCAGTCTTGTTTTTCATGAGTCGGGTTTAAGCGTAGGAATCGAGAAATGGTGGCAAGGCCTAACGCCAAGTCATCATTTTTGTAGTACGCGTAAATCAGATCTAGCTGTACTTGTTCCGAATAGGCGCCGAATGGGTAACGAGAGTCTAAGGCTTCTAGCTTTTCGATTGCAGAAAGCCAGCTACCGCTCTGTAGGGACTCTTGAGCGTCAGAGTAAAGAACCGATGGTGGTACATCCGGTACTATTTCTTCAGTACTTGAACAGCCAACTAAGAGTGATACGGCTAATAGACCCGATAAAGTAAGGTGTTTCATGTCAGGCGTCGATTCCTTGAATTAAATATTTCGTAAGCTTCCGTTACTTTCTAACCAGTAACAGATACAATGATGCAATTATTCTATTTTATCCATACTAATGGGTATTAGTCTCACGGTTTTTAAAAAAGTTCGATATGGCTCAGCAGATAACATTAACAGACACAGTAAAAAGCAGCCAGTTAGGTCAACGTTTAGACCAAGCTGTCGCTGAACTATTTACCGATTTTTCTCGCTCTCGTATTAAAGAGTGGCTTCTTGACGGCAAAATCCAAGTGGATGGCGAAGTTATCACTAAACCGCGCACCATAGTTTTGGGCGGTGAAGCGATCATCCTACAAGCGGAGCTTGCAGATGAAGAGCGCTGGGAAGCACAAGATATTCCGTTAAACATTGTCTATGAAGATGATGATTTATTGGTTATCAATAAGCCTCGCGATCTGGTTGTACACCCAGGTGCAGGTACGCCGGATGGAACCATACTAAATGCATTGCTTTTCCATTATCCTCAGATTGCAGAAGTACCTCGTGCGGGTATTGTGCACCGTCTTGATAAAGACACAACCGGTCTTATGGTTGTGGCTAAGACGGTTCCAGCTCAAACTCGCCTTGTACGTGCACTTGCTAAACGTCGTATCACTCGTGAATATGAAGCAATTGCTATTGGTAAAATGACCGCGGGTGGTGTGGTTGAGAAAGGCATTAGCCGTCATGCAACTAAACGTACTTTAATGGACGTGAATGAATTAGGTAAGCCTGCGGTAACTCACTACCGTGTTGCGGAGCACTTCCGCGAACATACTCGTATTCGTCTACGCCTAGAAACAGGTCGTACTCACCAAATCCGTGTTCATATGTCATACCTTCAGCACCCTCTGTTAGGTGATATTGCATACGGTGGTCGTGCACGTATTCCAAAAGGTGCATCTGAAGAGCTGACGACAATGATTCGTTCTTTTGATCGCCAAGCGCTGCATGCTGTAATGCTTAAATTTGTTCACCCTATTACTGGTGAAGAAGTTGAGTTCCACGCACCTGTTCCAAATGACATGGTTGTGATGGCAGAAGCGTTACGTGTTGATGCTCGCGAAAATCACGAAGACGACATTTAATCATGTCAATGATCATCCCTGACTGGAACGCTCCTCAAAACGTGAAAGCATTTGCTTCGACTCGTTTCGATGGTTGTTCTACAGGTGCTTATCAAGGGTTAAACCTCGGTATGCACGTTGGGGATGATACTTCGCTTGTTGAAAGCAATCGAATATGGCTAAAGCAACAATCTAAGATGCCCACAGCTCCAGTATGGCTAAATCAAACTCACTCAACGGATGTCGTTACGGTTTTAGAACCGGTGACGAATGTTCTTGATGCTGATGGTGCATTTACCTCTGCAAAGGGTATTGTGTGTTCAGCGATGACGGCTGATTGCTTGCCAGTAATTCTTACTGATACCAAAGGCACTCAAGTCGCGGCTGTTCATGCGGGTTGGCGTGGTCTTGCTGGTGGCATTCTTGAAAATGCCGTCGCAAAGTTTTCAAATCTAGATTCAGATAATCAGATCATGGCTTGGCTTGGCCCTGCAATTGGCAAAGATGCATTTGAGGTTGGCAACGATGTGTTGGAAGCTTTTGTTCGTTTTGACCCTCAAGCGAAATTAGCATTTCAAGCCAAAGCTGAACCTGGCAAATGGCTGGCAAACATGTCTCAACTCGCGACTCAACGATTAATGGAAGTTGGCGTGACTTCAGTGACAGACTCGAATCTATGTACATACGCAGATTCAGATGCTTTCTATTCTTATCGCCGTGATGGCATTACTGGACGTCAGGCTACATTTATTTGGTTAGAGTAATCTCTGGCTAGCACAACCACTCATCCAGCTCATTTATATTTTCATATAAGCTCTATTCTTCACTCTTATCCCTTGAAAATCCGCGTTACCGTATCCATCTTCTAACCATAAGATAAACATATCTAAGAGTAGGAAGGTTGGCATGCGTCTCGATCGGTTCACTAGTAAATTCCAAATTGCGATATCTGATGCTCAGTCGCTCGCATTAGGTCGTGATCACCAATATATAGAACCTGTGCACCTAATGGTGTCTTTGCTTAATCAAGATGGCAGTGCGATTCGTCCATTGCTTACTATGCTGAACATTGATGTTGTTCAATTGCGTTCTAAATTGAGCGAAATATTAGACCGAGTGCCAAAAGTAAGTGGTATCGGTGGTGATGTTCAGCTTTCGAATGCCATGGGAACGTTGTTCAACCTATGTGACAAGGTCGCGCAAAAGCGCCAAGACAGTTACATATCTTCAGAAGTATTCCTACTCGCTGCAATTGAAGACAAAGGTCCTTTAGGGAACTTACTTAAAGAGTTAGGCCTTACTGAGCAAAAACTATCTCAAGCTATCGAGCAAGTTCGTGGTGGTCAAAAAGTCGATGACCCGAATGCGGAAGATAGACGCCAAGCATTAGAGAAGTTCACCATTGATCTGACCGAAAGAGCAGAGCAAGGCAAGCTAGATCCTGTGATTGGTCGAGACGATGAAATCCGTCGTACTATCCAAGTACTTCAACGCCGTACTAAGAATAACCCTGTCATTATTGGTGAGCCTGGTGTCGGAAAAACGGCAATCGTTGAAGGTTTAGCGCAGCGCATTATCAACAATGAAGTACCGGAAGGCTTGAGAGGGCGACGAGTTCTTTCATTAGACATGGGCTCTTTGATTGCAGGTGCTAAATATCGTGGTGAATTTGAAGAGCGCTTGAAATCAGTTCTCAACGAATTATCGAAAGAAGAGGGCAACATTATTCTCTTCATCGATGAAATTCACACCATGGTAGGAGCAGGTAAAGGCGAAGGCTCTATGGACGCCGGTAATATGCTGAAACCAGCATTGGCTCGTGGTGAGCTGCATTGTGTAGGCGCAACGACACTCGATGAACATCGTCAATATATAGAGAAAGATCCTGCATTAGAGCGTCGATTCCAAAAAGTGATAGTCGATGAGCCAACCGTTGAAGACACAGTTGCGATTCTTCGTGGTTTGAAAGAGCGCTATGAACTTCACCATCATGTAGAAATTACTGACCCAGCGATTGTAGCGGCGGCAACGTTATCTCATCGATACGTTTCAGATCGTCAGTTACCAGATAAGGCGATTGATCTCATTGATGAAGCGGCTTCGAGCATTCGCATGCAGATCGATTCAAAACCTGAGTCGCTAGATAAGCTCGAGCGCAAAATCATTCAATTGAAGATCGAGCAGCAAGCTCTCACGAATGAAAATGATGAAGCCAGTGAAAAGAGGCTTCGCACGCTGCAAAGTGAACTTTCTGAGAAGGAGCGGGATTTTGCAGAACTTGAAGAAGTTTGGAACGCTGAAAAAGCGGCGCTTTCCGGGACGCAACATATCAAATCAGAGTTAGAACAAGCTCGTATGGATATGGACTTTGCACGACGTGCTGGCGATCTTAACCGAATGTCTGAATTGCAATATGGTCGAATCCCAGAGTTGGAGAAGCAGTTAGACCTCGCGACTCAAGCTGAAATGCAAGAAATGACCTTATTACGTAATAAGGTAACTGACGCTGAAATTGCCGATGTTCTTTCAAAGCAAACCGGCATTCCGGTTTCTAAAATGCTAGAGGCAGAAAAAGAGAAGCTTCTGAAAATGGAAGGTGTTCTGCATAAGCGGGTTATTGGGCAAGCCGAAGCGGTAGAAGTGGTATCGAATGCGATTCGTCGTAGTCGTGCTGGTTTATCAGATCCAAATAAGCCGATTGGTTCTTTCTTATTTCTTGGTCCAACGGGCGTAGGTAAAACCGAACTGTGTAAAACATTGGCTAACTTCATGTTTGATAGTGACGATGCCATGGTTCGTATCGATATGTCTGAGTTTATGGAGAAGCACTCAGTGGCTCGTTTGGTTGGTGCTCCTCCAGGTTACGTTGGGTATGAAGAAGGTGGTTACTTAACTGAAGCTGTTCGTCGAAAACCTTATTCTGTGATTCTGCTTGATGAGGTAGAGAAAGCGCACCCTGATGTTTTCAATATTCTATTGCAGGTTTTAGATGATGGACGATTAACTGACGGACAAGGTCGCACGGTCGATTTCAGAAATACCGTAGTGATCATGACATCTAATCTTGGCTCTTCGAGAATTCAAGAAAACTTCAATACGCTCGATTACCAAGGAATAAAGAATGAGGTGATGGAAGTGGTAGGTAAGCATTTCCGCCCTGAGTTTTTGAACCGTGTTGATGAAAGTGTCGTGTTCCATCCATTAGGCCAAGCTCACATCGAGTCAATAGCCGCTATTCAGCTTGAGCATTTGAAGAAACGAATGGAAGACAATGGCTATGAGCTTGAAGTTTCGGACAAAGCACTGAAGTTGATCTCTCAAGTCGGTTTTGATCCTGTCTATGGTGCGAGGCCTCTTAAAAGAGCAATTCAGCAGAGTGTTGAGAACCCATTAGCGAAAGCGATACTTGCAGGGAAAATCAATCCGGATAAGAAAGTGCAGCTATTAGTGAATAACGACCGAATTATTGCTCACCAATAATCAAGGTAAGAACGATAGGTACGATTAGTCGAAATTAAGACGTAATCGTACCTATTTTGAACGCTTTGTGTGAATAGTGTCCGAACGATCGCCTGCTGCGGTCTTTTTTCGTTTTTGGCCTTGTGCAAAGGGGGATTCTCTCTATAATGCGCTCCCGTTGCCAGGGATAACTAAGCGGTTTGAACTAAGCAACGAGACGACATTAAGCATTTAAGATGCTTTGAAAAATTAGCTGGAAAAAGTGTTTGACACTGGAACCCAATTCGCTAGAATGGCCGTCCACTTAGAGAGGCTCCTTACTAAAAGGAACGCTCAATAAGTAAAGTTCTTTAACAATTTAAACCTATCAATCTGTGTGGGCACTCGTTGATGAATATCAAAACGTTTTATCTTCCCTTTTAATTAAGAGAAGTAAAACAGATTCCTCGGAATCAACTTTGGTTTCAATGAACTGAGTGACCAATACAAATAACTACTTTCTCTTGTAGAAAGAAAGTATTTGGCACAGTCAATTCATTATCTTTCTGTTGGAAAGATAATAGCTTTAGAATTACTTTTTGTAGTTTTGAAGTCAGTATTCATTGAGCCGACAAAATCTTAAATTGAAGAGTTTGATCATGGCTCAGATTGAACGCTGGCGGCAGGCCTAACACATGCAAGTCGAGCGGAAACGACACTAACAATCCTTCGGGTGCGTTAATGGGCGTCGAGCGGCGGACGGGTGAGTAATGCCTAGGAAATTGCCTTGATGTGGGGGATAACCATTGGAAACGATGGCTAATACCGCATAATGCCTACGGGCCAAAGAGGGGGATCTTCGGACCTCTCGCGTCAAGATATGCCTAGGTGGGATTAGCTAGTTGGTGAGGTAATGGCTCACCAAGGCGACGATCCCTAGCTGGTCTGAGAGGATGATCAGCCACACTGGAACTGAGACACGGTCCAGACTCCTACGGGAGGCAGCAGTGGGGAATATTGCACAATGGGCGAAAGCCTGATGCAGCCATGCCGCGTGTATGAAGAAGGCCTTCGGGTTGTAAAGTACTTTCAGTTGTGAGGAAGGGGGTAACGTTAATAGCGTTATCTCTTGACGTTAGCAACAGAAGAAGCACCGGCTAACTCCGTGCCAGCAGCCGCGGTAATACGGAGGGTGCGAGCGTTAATCGGAATTACTGGGCGTAAAGCGCATGCAGGTGGTTCATTAAGTCAGATGTGAAAGCCCGGGGCTCAACCTCGGAACTGCATTTGAAACTGGTGAACTAGAGTGCTGTAGAGGGGGGTAGAATTTCAGGTGTAGCGGTGAAATGCGTAGAGATCTGAAGGAATACCAGTGGCGAAGGCGGCCCCCTGGACAGACACTGACACTCAGATGCGAAAGCGTGGGGAGCAAACAGGATTAGATACCCTGGTAGTCCAC